>JAQBXN010000078.1 GCA_027625095.1 Planctomycetota bacterium
GGGTTGAATCGTGACTTACAATACATCCCAGGGTGGCGCTCACGACTTCGTCGCTCGCTGACCCTGGGCTGCGATGTTTAACGCCTTCGGCGTATAGAACTCGTCCCTGTGAAAACCGGTGTTTGGACGCATCCTCTTCAGGGTTAACAAGAAAAAAAACGGCATACACCGGTTCATCAGAAAGTCCTGGGTGATCCGAGTCTTCAATTTCGATGCGGGGTTACACCAACATAGCTGATGAAAACCAGGCCGGCAGTCCCGAAAATCGAGTCGAACCCGGCGCCGGCGAATCCGGAGAAATTAGCAGGATCCACCTGGGTGACTCCACTCCCAATGAACCAGGCCAGAATCGCCAACAACCCAGCGACAAGAAAAATTTGAACCGAGCCAGTTTCCTTCGTACCGATCAGATTTGCGCCACTGAATAGAATGGCCATGACGGCAGCGGCCGGGGCTATCGGCAACTGGGGAAAGTAGAGGTGAAAATACGCGCCCAATCCTATGAGAGCAAAGGAGACTTTAAGGGTAAGCGCCAGCCACGTTCCGATGCCCCCGATGGTACCAACAAGGGGCCCCATGCTCCGGTCAAGAAAAAATAGGCCCCTCCGGCGCGGGGCATGGCAGTGGCCAACTCGATCATGCTGAACATCGCCGGGACGAGCGGAATCGCGGCCAGGACATAACTGAGAACGATGGCAGGCCCGGCTTCTTTGAACGCAAGACCTGGCAGCAGGAAAAAGCCGGAACCCAGGGTCGCACCGGTTGCAACAGCATAGACGCCAAGCAGGCCAAGCTCCTTCTTGAGCCGCACGGGCTCCTTCGAACTGTTCATGATGGCCTCCGTTGTTGGTGAAGAAGGTCCGAATCAAGGTGTTCACGCTCAGGGACTTAAGGGCAGTTTCGGACTCATCCCACAGGACGAATCCTTCTAATGCCCTTGCTCACACCTCAAACCTTGGCTGCTGTGTCAGCACAAAGACAATCATCCGTTCACCGGTCCGGGTGCTGATGTCCGTGTGAAGACTCAGGACGGGAACGCCAAGAATGTCTTGAATAACGACCTCCAGGAGCGGCCGTGCGCCTTCGAGAAGCTCAGAGCGAAGCTGTTTGATCAAGTCCCTGCCTCTTGACTTGTCCTCGGATTCGGCAACCTTCATCTCGGCCGGCGTCAGGACGCCACGGAGCCGCACAACGACCAGGTCATCAACAATGAATGTCCGGGTTTCAATGGGCCCGCGCCCCATGAATTCCTTCTCGAACTTCACCATGGCTTCGGAAACCTCGGCCTCTTTCTGGCCTCTGCTCTTGTCCATTAATGCGTCCCCGTTATATGCTTTTTTTTGTTGGTCATCAGGAAGGATAGAGACGATGTGCGGGGAATCAATTCTTCTCTTTGACATAAACCAGCAGTAAGTCTTTCCCATCAACGCATCCCGATTAGACGAGGACAATTACATAATTCCTTTCAGGTAGATAAGCTTTATGGGGCGCTCTCCCCTTCCTGTCCCCTGATGAGTTCCTCTTTGCGGCGACGAGCCAGTTCACGCATATCGACTACGCGATCAAATTCGTCGATGATTTCTTCGCCGAGGATCTCTTCCAGGATGTCCTCAAGGGTAATTAGCCCCACCACCGTGCCATGATCGTCGATTACGATGAAGATGTGCTCGCGCTCTTTCAGGGCGTGCTTCAGGATCTGATCTATGGGCATATTGTCGAGCACGAAACGGACTGGATTGGTTATGACTTCCAGTTTCATGTCGTCCTTATCATCTGCTATTGCGGTCAGCACGTCCCTGCGATGAACGTAGCCGACCATATCTTCGGCGCTCTGATCATAGACGGGAATTCGACTGTGCTCGAGCACTCCCGGATCCTCTCTCGCTTCTGCGACTGAAGTGTTGACACCATGCGCTACGATGACCGAGCGTGGAGTCATGATGTCACGGGCAACCTTCTGCTCCAGCCTGAGGATGTTCTCGATGACTTTCACCTGATCCCGATCAATCCGGCCGCTCTTCTGACCCATTCGAGCCATTGCGATTACTTCTTTTCCAGAAACTGCTTCTGAACTATGGCCCTTGGAAACCAGCTTGCTGACAAGACCGCAGAGCCAGACCAGGGGCGTGAACAGGACAACAAGGAAGCGGAGCGGCCTTGCGATAATTTCCGAAAGACGACGGCAGTGAATAACGCCGACGGTCTTGGGAACGACTTCCGAGAATACAAGAATGGCTAAGGTAAGGGCCGCGGTAAAATAGGCCAGGTTGCGATGACCGTAGAGGGCATCGAAAGCGGCCCCCGCTACGGCTGCTCCTGCAGTGTTTGCGATCGTATTCAGCGACAGAATCGCAGCAATGGGGCGCTCCACATTCTGGCGAAGCTCGCGCAGAATTGCCCCGGAACGCGCCTTATCCTCCGAAAGACCTTCGATGTGGCTCATAGGGACGCTGTAAAGCACGGCTTCAAAAAGTGAGCACAGCGCAGAGGCGAGCATGGCAAAGCTTACGGCAACGATTAATTCTGTCATTGGCTTTAGTTTAGCTCTTTAAGTATGGGACTCAGATCTTCTCTTTGACATAAACAAGCAGTAAGTCTTTCCCATCAACGCGGTCACCCGGCTGGACGAGTACCTCTTCGATAATTCCTTCCCGGTCGGCGTAGATCGTGCTCTCCATTTTCATCGCTGCGAGCGTGAGGAGCTTGTCGCCCGGTTTCGCCTGCGTACCACTTTCCACGGAGACGGAAACGATCAGGCCGGGCATGGGAGCGCCGATGTGGAGCGCGTTGCCCGGCTCGGCTCTACGCCGGGGCTCGATGCTGGCGGCTGCGCTCCGGTTGGGGACTTTCAGCTCCCGCGGCTGGCCGTTCAGCTCGAAGAAGACGGTGGAGGCGCCTTCACTATCCGCGTCGGTCACTGCAATCAGTTTGACGAAAAGTGTCTTGCCCGGCTCGATGTCGATGTTGACTTCGGTATCCGGCGGCAGGCCGTAGAGAAAGATGTGGGTTGGCAAGACAGAGACATCGCCGTATTGGGCTCGATGTTCAGAGAACTCTTTGAAGACATCAGGGTAGAGCAGGGACGAGATGACTTCGCGGTGGGTGACATTGCGTGCCAGAGCGGACTCCAGGTTCTTGCGCGTCAGGTCAAAATCCGCGGGTGGCAGCGAGCTTCCCGGCCGGCCCCGTAGCGGTTTCAAATCGCCCAGAATACGGCGCCGCAGCCTCGGCGGAAAGCCGGCATGAGGGCGGCCAAGATGGCCCTGGAGAAAGTCAATGACCGATTGTGGGAAGGCGATGTGCCTGCCGGGTTTCAAAATGTCTTCCGGCGTCAGATCGCTTGTGGCCATGAACAGTGCCAGGTCGCCTACGACTTTTGACGAAGGGGTGACCTTGACGATGTCGCCGAACAACTGGTTGACCGCGGCGTAGGTGCGACAGATTTCGTGCCACCGGGATTCGAGCCCCATCGAGGCCGCCTGTTGATACAGGTTGGTGTACTGCCCGCCCGGCATCTCGTGCATGTAAACTTCCGCGGTTCCGGATTTCAGAAGCGGCTCGAACGGGACGTAGTACTGTCGCACCACCTCCCAGTATTCGGCGGTGCGGTTGAGCGCTGCCGGATCCATGCCGGTCTCGCGCCGGTTGAAACGAAGCATCTCTACGGTGGTGTTGAGGCTGGGCTGCGAGGTCAGGCCGGAAAGGGGGGCCATGGCGCCGTCGACGATGTCCACTCCCGCTTCCGCGGCCTTTATCAATGACGCCACCTGCCCTCCGCTGGTATCGTGGGTATGGAAATGGAGCGGAAGACCCGTTTCCTGCTTGAGCGCTCGGATGAGTTTGTGGGCGGCGTAGGGCTTGCAGAGCCCGGCCATGTCCTTGATGGCGAGGATGTGTGCGCCCATCCGCTGCAGTTCTTTCGCCAGGGTCACGTAATATTCCAGGCTGTACTTCGTGCGCGCCGGGTTGAGTATGTCGCCGGTGTAGCAAATAGCGGCCTCGCAGACTGCACCGCTCTCGAGCACGGCATCCATCGCGATCCGCATGTTTTGTGTAGAGTTGAGCGAATCGAAGACGCGGAACACATCAATACCGGACGCGGCCGCTTCTTTAACGAAGGCCCGCACAACGTTGTCAGGATAGTTGGTGTAGCCGACGGCGTTGGACGCCCGAAGCAGCATCTGAAAGGGAATGTTGGGAATCGCCGTCCGCAACCGCTGAAGGCGCTCCCAGGGGCATTCCTTGAGGAATCGCATGGACGTGTCGAAGGTCGCACCGCCCCACATCTCGAGGGAGAACAGGTCTGCGTGATGAATAGCGTAGGCTGGTGCGACTCGCAGCATGTCATCAGTGCGCATGCGAGTGGCCAGGAGGGACTGGTGTGCGTCTCGAAAGGTCGTATCGGTGAGGAGCACCGGTCGCTGTTTCAGTATCCACTGGGCAAACTTCTCCGGCCCCAGTTTGAGCAGGCGGTCGCGCATTCCAGGCGGCGGCTCGGCCGAGGCTGCGTAAGGCGGCACGGGCGCAGGACGGCGAACGATGTTGGCTGGGAGGTCTTTGACCAGCGGATTTCCGTTGACGGCCACTTCGCCGATAAAGCGCAGCATGCGAGTGGCTCGATCCTGGCGTTTCGGGAACTGGAACAGTTCGGGCGTTTCGTCGATGAAGCGGGTGTGGCATCGGCCTTCAATGAAGGCCGGGTGGCCAATGAGATTGATGAGAAAGGGGAGATTAGTCTTGACTCCGCGGACGCGAAACTCCTGGAGGCAGCGCTCCATGCGCTGGACCGCGTCGTTGAAGCGCAATCCCCACGCCGTCACCTTAACCAGCAGCGAATCGTAGTAGGGAGTGACTATGGCGCCGGTAAAGGCCGTGCCCGCGTCCAGCCGGATGCCCATCCCAGATGCCGAACGGTAATGCAGAAGCCGGCCGTAATCGGGAACGAAACCATTTTCCGGGTCCTCGGTGGTCACGCGGCATTGAAAGGCATGCCCGCGGATTTGCACTGCCGACTGGTCTTCCAGCCCGATGATCTCATGGTGCAGCGGATAGCCCTGCGCAATCAGTATCTGCTTTTGCACCAGGTCGCATCCGGTGACCACTTCGGTGACCGTATGCTCGACCTGAATCCGTGGATTGACTTCGATGAAGTAGAACTCGCCGGTGTCCTGGTCGACGAGAAACTCTACCGTGCCGGCGTTGTCGAACTTAGTGGCGCGACCAATGGAGACCGCAGCCTCCAGAATGGAATCGCGAAGCTCTGCCGGGAGATTGAGCGCGGGAGCGATTTCCACCACCTTCTGGTGCCGGCGTTGGATCGAGCAGTCACGTTCGTAAAGGTGGACGAGGTTGCCGTGACGGTCTCCGAGAATCTGCACCTCGATATGGCGGGCGCGTAAGATGAGCTTCTCGATAAAGACTTCATCGCTGCCAAACGCGGAGAGAGACTCGCGGCGGGCCTCGATCATCCGAGCTTCCAGGTCCTTTTCAGCCCCCACCACCCGCATGCCCCGTCCGCCGCCGCCATGAGCAGCTTTCAGCATGACTGGATAGCCGAAGTTCCGACAAATCTGTTGAGCCTGCCGCAGTGTGCGCACCGGCTTCGGGCTTCCCGGCAGTACGGGCACGCCCGCCTGTTGGGCGATGGCCCTGGCCGCGGTCTTGTCGCCCAGTTGGTCGAGCAGTTCCGCTCTAGGCCCGACGAAAACAATTCCTGCCTTCTCGCAGGCCCGCGCAAAATCCGAATTCTCCGAAAGGAAACCATAGCCCGGATGGATGGCGTCGATTTTCTTTTCCACGGCCAGCGCAACGATACTTTCAATGTCCAGGTAAGCCTTCAGCGGCCCTCCGCCCTCGCCGACGGGATATGCCTCATCCGCCTTAAACCGGTGAAGGGCGAACCGATCTTCGTGGGAGTAAATGGCGACGGTACGGATGCCCAGCTCATGAGTCGCGCGAAAGACCCGAATGGCTATCTCGCTGCGGTTGGCTGCCAGGAGTTTCTTAAAAGATTTCAGATTCATGTCTGTCTGGTCTCGTGGTAGGACTGAACTTCATCCATCAGTTTGAGTAATGCGTTTAACGCTTCACCTTCCTCGCTGATGACGACATTTGCACCAGCCTTCTTCACGGTGTTGGTGTTATTCAAATAGTGGCACCGTGCCATGATTCGGCAATCGCGATTCAGCAGACGAGCGGACCTGACGATGCGGATGCCGTCCTCATCTCTGGGCACGCAAACCACAACGAGGTCGGCCGTTTTTATATCTGCTTTATCGAGCACACTTGGATCGGTAGCGTCTCCGGTCACTGCTCGAAATCCCTCCTGCGTGAAGGGGTAAACGTTCACCGGGCTGAGGTCCACAACGCAGACTTCATAGCCTGCCAGTTCGAGCCGGGATGCTATCTGACGACCGGCAGGCGCGATACCGACCACAATAGCACGGAGAAGGTCCGTGCTTGTCGGAAGATGAACCTGTTGCTCCGGATACTTCGTCGGCGCTGGATGTTCTATGAGTCGCAGGCCATATCTCAGGAGCTGTGGAGTAAGAACAAGTGTGCCAAGAGAGAGGCACAAAACCCGTTGGTAGTGCACCTCCGTAAGCAACCCCTCTTGAAGCCCCTGCAAAGCCAGAATGAAGGAGAATTCACCGACTTGGGAAATGCCCAGCCCCATGCCCAAAGCCGTACGCCATTCCGAACCTGTCACAACAAGCGCCATCCATCCTGCCAGCCATTTCAACGCCAGAATGTCTGCCAGACAGGCGACAAGGAAAACAGCATCACTCCAGAACAATCTCAGGTTAAGCAACATCCCCAAACTGGTAAAAAACAGAGCAGCGAAACATTCTCGAAAAGGCAGAACCAGAGCATCCATCTGCGGCGTCAGCCGGTTACCGCTAAGAACCAGCCCGGCGCCAAACGCGCCCATGATTGCCGTAAGCCCCATAGTGTGTGCAATCAAGCTGATGCTGAATAGAAACGCCATCATGAAAAGTACAACCAACTCGGTGCTCCGAAGAGCGACCAGCAGTTCAATGCCGACCCGTAGCATCAGTTTTCGGAGCAGCAGAATTCCCAGGATGAAGGCTGCGGAGGCAGCCGCCAGGCGGACGTATTCAATTGCCGCGATGGGCCTCGACTTTTCAGAGAGTTGTGGAACCAGGAGCAGAATGGGGACAAGCGCTACATCCTGAAAGAGCAAGATTCCGATGATGCTGCGTCCGTGGGGAGTGGTGGCTTGTCCAATTTCCGACAGGGCTCTGAATACAAGAACCGTCGAACTGAACGCCAGCGCCGTACCCAATATCGCTGCCGGCCTCCAGTTCAAGCCCAGGCTCATCAGCCCGGCCACAAGGGGTATAACAACCAACAGCATCTGGGTGCTTCCGCCAAGAACAAAGCGGCTGAGCCACTCTCGCGCTTTATCCAGAGGAAATTCTAGTCCTATGGAAAAAAGCAAAAGGAGCACACCTCCGTGGGCAAGGATTTCTATCTCTCCGCGATTTTCGCTGACCGCTCCGAAACCACTTCTTCCTATGAAAGCACCAACGAGCAGATATCCGACCACAGGCGATGCGCCGAGCTTGCGGCACACCAGACCAGACAGGAATGCTGCAATCAGGATGAGACAAAGGTCCATCGTCAAAGATTCGATCATCTGTCACCTTCACGTTCTCTTTTCCATTACGGACGATATTTGAAGTCCCCCCCAATCAAACAGGCTAAATCTCCTCACCGATTTCCGCAGCCTTCTGGTCTGCGTCGAGCCAGACCGCGATGTTCGGTAAATTTGAGTAGCTCTTTCGCAGAATCTCAACGCATTTACGAAGTTCTTTGATTTGTTCGGTTGCGGGTTTCGGATTGCCCGCGCAATCGTGGTGTGCAACGATTGCAATTGCCCGAGACTGGTGCGCCTCTATCGAGATGTCAATCCTGCGAAAGATGGAACGAGAGCCTTGAGATTCACTGTTACAGGCCAATATCCCTGCGGGACCTGCCTCGGAAACGACGTCCACGAACTCCACGCCGAATCGGCGCGTGAGGTATGAAATGACTGGCAGTTGCGCCCGGCCATCCAAACAATTGATTGCTGTACAGAAACTCAAAATCTCCTCCACTTGCATCCCCGCTTGCTGGCCAGCAGGATTGCTTCGATCAAGGATTTCAATATCCGATGAAAGCGCCCACTCGCCCCCCCAAACCTACCCGCCAGAACATCATTTATCGCTGGACGTTGATCGTTCTCGGCAGCGTCTTTGTCGGCATCGGATTTATCGGAGTTTTTGTTCCCCTTCTTCCAACCACTCCGTTCCTCCTGCTTGCCGCGGCCTGTTATTTCAAGAGCTCGGAAAAGTTTTATAATTGGCTGATCAACCATCGATGGTTCGGCCCTTACCTCAGAAATTACAGGGAAGGAAAGAGATTCAGCGGGAAGCAGAAGGCTGCCTTGGTCGTCTTGATTGCTGTTTCGGTCATCTCTTCGGCGCTGATACTGATGTACTTCTCCGTTTAGAATTCATGCTTCCACGAGTGGCGGCATTGAGGTTTCTGCTTCCGCATTTTTTACGCTCATTTGCATAAGAGATTCCTCCTTATGACCAGGAAACTAAAACTGATTGGCCGAGCTCGATGCATCTTTTACTCACTTGAAGTTGATTCGGCCTTGGCTTGCTTTGGCATCAGGAGAGAGGCGATGACAGAAGCCAGAATGGCGCCGGCGACAACGCCAAGGGCGGCGGCAATGGGAATCTTGTAGAAGTCGGCCAGCACCATTTTGACCCCGACGAACACCAGCACGAAGGAGAGTCCATAGTGCAGGTAATGAAAGATTTGCATGATCCCTGCCAGTGCAAAATAAAGTGCTCTCAGACCGAGGATGGCGAAGACGTTTGAGGTGTAGACGATGAATGGATCGAGGGTGATGGCGAGAATCGCTGGAATGGAGTCCACGGCAAAGATCAGGTCCGTCGTCTCCACAACCAGCAGAACGATGAACAGCGGGGTTGCCAGGCGGCGCCCATTTTCTGTCACAAAGAATTTGCCCCCTTCGAAGCGGTCCGTAACGGGGAAAAACCGCTTGAACAACCTCACCACCGGATTCCGCTCCGGATGAACCTTTGTGTCCTTCTGGAAGGCCATCTTGATGCCGGTGATGACGAGGAAAGCCCCAAACACGTAAATGACCCAGTGGAATCTCTGGATCAGGCCAACCCCCGCGAAAATGAACATGGCCCGCATCACCAGCGCGCCGAGGATGCCCCAGAAGAGCACCCGGTGCTGATGGATTGGCGCAACACCAAAGTAGGTGAAAATCAACAGAAAGACGAAGATGTTGTCTACACTCAGAGCTTTCTCGATGACGTATCCGGTCAGGAATTCGAGCGCTACCTCCTGTCCGCGCCAGAAGTAGATCACGACGTTGAAGGTCATGGCCAGCGCCACCCAGACCGCAGTCCAGGCCAGTGCCTCCCGGACGGATACCTCGTGTTCCCGCCGGTGAAAAACGCCGAGGTCGATAGCCAGCATGAGCAGGACAAACAGGTTGAAGCCTGCCCATATGAGGATGCTACTGGGTATCACTGATGCTCCTTCTGAGGGCGACCTCTCGCTCTGAAGCCAAGTGCGCAACGGCCGGTCCTGCTTCGTCCTTGACCAGAGGAATGTGATGTGTGATGTCGTTCAGGCGAAACTCTTCCAGGAATTCCTTCAGCCACTTTTCACAAGTCTGACCCATACTGCCCACAGATTCGTCGGCCGTAGACGGGCTTAAATTGCCGCACAGCATCACCACGTACTGGTGATATGTGTCCTTCAATTCGACGAGATGGTAGGTGCTGGGCGTAGAATCGACCGCTAGCGAGTTGGGCAGCAGCGCCTCAAACTGAAGGGGCAGGAAGAAGGGCTCAGTGCCGGCACGTGCAGATAGCGCCGTGCCTTTCGCGCCCGGGAGAAGGCCGGACCCGATGAATTCCTCAACACGTCCCAAGGCACACCCAAAGTCATTTCGCCGGTTTTCCTTTGATGTTTCGCGGACCAGCCGCACCCGATCATTAAGCGCGTCCCGAGACCCTTTCTCGCCTTTTTCCAGGTTGAGATTGCAACTGACAACGTGAGCTGAAGCCTCCTTCAATGCAGCCCACGTGTGCACGTGATTTTTCAGAAATGTTACACCGAGACCCAGCATGAGCGAGATCACCGCAATGACAGATATGAAAACTACGTTCAACCTCGATGGTTACTTAATCGTTCGTGGACTCTACACCCCTGAGTTCATGTCCAGCATTAAACAGGTCGTGCGAGACTTGCTGGGAGGCGAGAAGGAGGGAAATAGGTCTGGAGTGAGGGTCTGGCGCGTGGACGGTCTGCCGGGGGAGCTTAAGAGCATGATGAGCGATGACAAGGTCGTTCCGCTCCTTCAGAAAATCATTGGGCCGGACATCGAATTTTTGAGTGTGAAAGCTGTCTTCAAAGACAAAGACGTTTCATTCGATACGCCATGGCATCAGGACTGGTTTTACTGGGGTGGGGCGGAGAAGGTTTCAGTCTGGATAGCCATGGATGATTCCACGCCAGAAAATGGATGCCTGCGGGTGATACCCGGCTCGCATCTCTTGGAATTCACCAACAGGCAGCCCAAAGGCGTAGACAGTTTTGGCAACCGAAGCGATGTGAAGGAACTGGAGGGTTTGCCCATGGTCGATGCAATTATGAACCGCGGTGATGTCCTGTTCTTCAGCGACAGAACCGTTCACAGTTCGCATCCGAACACAATCAGAGAAGACCGGTGGGCATTCATCTCAACCTACCGGAACGGAGCGATACGAGATGATTCCCGGGTCTGGGATCTATCCCTGGTAGTAGCTGGCAAGAGCGTGAATCAAGGCACGGGCCCCGCTTGACCCGCCTCGAGCCAGGCCTGGAACATCAGCACCCCCCACAGCGAATTCTTCCAGTCACGCTTACCTGTCAGGTGTTCTTGCCATCTTTCTCGAATAGGATCCGGATTCAGAAAGCCTTCATTGCGAAGGCGCGATTCGCTTAGAAGCTGTTCTGCCCAGTCTCTCATTGGCCCTCGAATCCATTCGTTAACTGGCACGGCAAAACCTCGCTTGGGTCGGTCCATCGTCACTTCTGGGATGTGTTTGAAGAGCAGTTGCCTAAGTGGCCGCTTGCCCTGGCCAGCTTTTATCATCATTGAAAGCGGCAGGCGGGCCGATAATTCAACCACACGGTGATCAATAATGGGCACGCGTACCTCAAGGCTGTGCGCCATACTAGCACGATCGACTTTCACCAGAATGTCGTCGGGATGAAATTCGCCGAGGTCGAGCGCCATCATTCGCCGTACCGGATCAGACAGTCTCAAATCATTGGTGACTCCTCGCACAGCCGTGGAACCGGGGACCAGAGAATCAAGCTCCGGCCAATGTGAGGTCAGGCGTTCATAAAAGCTATCCACGCTTTCGGCACGGAGAATGTTTTCAAAGTTCTGAATGCTCTCACCAAGTGGCCGCGATCCGAGAGCACTGGGGAGCATTCCTTTCACTGGTTTCAATACGGCCTCCCAGCCGGCCACAGGTATGGTTGTCAGCATAGAGGCAAGGGCGGAACGAGCGGGTTTCGAAAGTTTGCGGCTTAAACTCCACAGGCGCTGGCCAAGGGTATAACGGTTGTAACCGGCGAACAGTTCGTCGCCGCCGTCACCGGAAAGTGCAACAGTTACATGCTGACGAGCAAGCTGCGAAACAAGGTATGTCGGAATCTGTGAAGAATCCGCAAATGGTTCATCGTATGTACCGGGCAATTCAGGAATGACCTTCATCGCTTCGTCCGAGCTTACGTATAGCTCGGTGTGCTCAGTTCCGAAGTGGCTCGCTGTGTCTCTCGCGAAGCCTGCTTCGTTGAATGTTTCGTCTTCGAATCCGATGGTGAATGTCTTCACTCTCGAAGAGAGCCTACTCATCAGCGCTACCACCAGAGTGGAATCGATGCCACCTGAAAGAAATGCGCCAAGCGGCACGTCAGAAATCATCCGGACACGGACTGCTTCCGTAAGAATCTCTTCGAGAGATTCAAGAGACTCGGATTCGCTGCACTCGATCGGATTTGATTCTCCCTCTTCGAGTACTTTTGCGAGTGACCAGAACCGAGTCGGTCGAATGGTGTTTTCCGGCCCGGATAAGTTGGATGCCTCTGGGTCAATCTCGGCAGACTCAAGCACTCCCCGCCGTAGAGTAAGAATGGTGCCGGCAGGGAGTTTATATACGCTTCGAAAAATCGAATACGGGGCTGGGATGTAGTTCCGCTGCAGGAACAATGCGAGCACATTATGGTCAATCTCACCCCGCCAGCCTGGATGCGCCCTCAACGGACTCAATGTCGAGCCAAAGACCAGATCCTTCCCGAGTTTGCCGTAATAGAGCGGTTTTATACCGAGACGATCACGTACAAGGTAGAGCGCCTGCTCCTGCCTGTCCCAAAGGGCAAATGCAAACATTCCAACAAACCTCTTTGCCGCTTCTTCGACCCCCCATTTCTGAATCGCAGCCAGCATCACCTCAGTGTCGCTGCTGCCTTTGAATGGATACTCTGCATCCAGATCTGAACGCAATTCCTTAAAGTTATAGACCTCCCCGTTGTAACTGATGACATACCTGGCGTTCGCCGATTGCATCGGCTGATGGCCCTGCTCAGACAGATCAATAATAGAAAGCCTCCGATGACTGAGCGCGATTCCAGCTGCCGGGTCTGCCCATTGTCCGCTGTCATCCGGACCTCGGGAAACCATGGTGGAAGCCATCCGCCGTGCAAGGTCAGTCATCCTGCTCAGATTTCGTTCATGCCCGGCTGGTGAGATGAATCCACTGATACCACACATCAGTCCTCCTCAGTTCTTCCCGTAATACTCGACATACCACTCTACGAAAAGCTCGATGCCTTCCTCAAGAGACGTTGTCGGGCTGAAACCAGTGAGTTCCCTGAAGCGCGACATGTCCGCGTACGTTTCCTGAACATCGCCTGGCTGCATAGGGAGGAATTCCAGTTTGGCTTTCTTACCAAGTGCGGTTTCAAGCAAGCGAATCATCACCATTACGCTGACCGGATGATGGCTGCCAATATTGAAGAGCTGGAAACGTGCCGGACTTTCCGACGGCGAGGAATGGCCCTTCGAAGAAGCCGGCGGCGGTAGATCGAGCACTCGCATAATGCCTTCAACAACATCACCAACATAGGTGAAGTCCCTTTTCATATCCCCGTTGTTGAAAACCTTGATCGACACACCGCTGAGGATTGCTTTCGCAAAAATAAAGAATGCCATGTCCGGCCGCCCCCATGGCCCGTAGACGGTAAAGAAGCGCAAGCCGGTAGTAGGAATCTGGAAGAGATGCGAGTAAGCATGCGCCATCAGCTCATTCGAGCGTTTCGTCGCCGCGTAGAGAGAAATCTGGTGATCAACCGGGTCCGTCTCGCTGAAAGGCTGCTTGATATTTGCTCCGTATACAGAGCTCGAAGACGCGTAGATCAGGTGCTCCACCTTGTGATGGCGTGCAACTTCTAGAATATTAAGAAAACCGACCAAATTACTATGGGCATAAACATGAGGCGATTCGAGAGAGTAGCGCACTCCTGCCTGTGCTCCGAGATGGATAATCTTGGGACAGGACGCTTCAGTGCAAAGATCGCTGAGGGCCTTGTTGTCGCCAAAGTCCATCTCGCGAAACTCAAAACCGGCTTGAGCCTCAAGGATTGCAAGCCGGTCACGCTTTAGCGAGGCATCGTAATACTCATTCAGATTGTCGATGCCAAGCACTTGATGGCCTTCATCAAGAAGCCTTTTGCTCATGTGGAAGCCGATGAACCCAGCAGCGCCAGTGACAAGGATCACTTACTTCCCCCTCGCGTTGTCGTTTGAGCCCAGACCGCGTCTCCGGCGGGCTTGATCTCGATCCTCAACACTCGGGCGCTCGAACTTAAAATTTGATAGCCCTCTGCCAGGCGGATACCTGGAATCCAAATGATGTTTTCTTTATCTTCGATGAGAGGCATTCTGTCTCTTTGCGATCGCGGCAACTTGCATTTGATGAAGACTTCTTTCAGTTTTCTACTCCTCTGCATTCCCATAGGGCGAAAACGATCTCCCGGCTGCCGAGATCGAGTTCGCAATGGTGGCTGAATAGCGTCCATATCCACATAAGCTACTCGGGCAGACAACTTCCGAATTTCATCTATTCCTGGTGGCGCTAAGACAGTTTCCGTAATGATTTTCGTTCCATCCGGCAGCATCGTTTCTCCCGGAACCTCTAGCGACAGAGGAGAAAGCCCTTCTGCAGGGCCGTAGGATTTATAGAAGCAAAACCGCCCGCTTTCCATCGCGAAAACCGCCTGCCCCGGAAGTTGGACCTGGCCCGTGCCTTTCGCCAGGATCTGCAATGCCTGGTCATGGTGGGTCGATAGCAGACCGTAAAAGAGGTCCAGATGCTCACGTGCAAGGACATCCAGGATGCCAGCGCGTTCAGCCGGATGAAGAGTCATGAGTAATTCGGCATTCAGTTCCAGGCATGCAGAAGTCGATGGCTTCAATACCAAATGCGGAAGTTGCCCCATCGCCTGTCTCTCAACTAAATCGAAAGCATCTGCGGCATGTCGGGCAAGGACCAAGAGTTTCTCCCTGGCCCCTTGACTTACCTCCTCCATGGCGGGAAGAAGAGTTCGCCTCAAATAGTTGCGGAGATGCTTCTCATCCTGGTTACTGGAGTCTTCACAGTAGTCCTGACCGATTTCTCTAAGCCAGGCGACAATTTCCTCTCGCGTGCACTTCAACATCGGCCTGATGATTTCAACTTCGGACCCTGGCTCTAATTGCCGCCGGATTGGAATCCCTCTCAGGCCGCGGAGCCCTGTGCCTTTCATGATGCGATACAGGATTGTTTCAGCGTTGTCATCGGCATGATGTGCCAAAAGAATTTTTGACGCCCCAGTCTCTTCGGCCGCTTGCCCCAAAAGCCGATATCGCTCCTCCCGTGCAATCTCTTCTATAGAGCCTGGCCGATCATAAACTGCTGGATTTATCTTTTTTGTAATGCATTCAATACCAAACCGCTCTGCCAGTTGAACGCAAAACTGTTGATCGCTATCAGCCTCCTCACCTCGCAAACTGTGGTGAACATGAACGACCGAATAGTTTGTATTCGTGCTAACTAAGGAGACAGCCCTGGTCAAGGCCACAGAGTCAGCACCACCGGAAAGGGCAATTAAGAAATGATCCTTGCCCGGAATCAGGGTATCCAACTCAGGCCTGATTTTACTTGGCAGCTTACATTTCGCGTCTGGAAGAATGAGATCCATTTTGAGCCTTGAGTGCCACCGCCAGTGTCACGAATACCGGGTTCAGTTTAGCAGAATATCGGCGATTCGTTGGCACGCGTTGCCGTCCCCAAAAGGGAAACCTATAGGGCTCAGCTCCCCAGTAAGGGCACTCTCAACAGATTGGAGAATACCGGCAGTTGAATGCGGAGGCGCCAATCGATTCCAACCACCCTCCAGCAATTCGATCCACTCTGTGGTCTCCCTGAGAGTGACACACGGCACTTTGAAAAAAAACGCTTCCTTCTGCACGCCTCCAGAGTCTGTAATGACCAGCTTGGCATTCTGCTCCAATTGAATCATGTCAAGGTAACCTACGGGAGGTACTATTTTGAGGTGGGTGAGTTTTTCAAGCAGGGATATTCTGACCAGTGCATTCCTGGTCCGAGGGTGGAGTGGAATCACGATCTCTTGCGTTCTCCCCAGGATATCTAAGGATTGAAAAATAACGGTTAGAGATTCTGCTGAGTCTGTATTCTCTGCCCTATGAACAGTACAGAGAATGAACTCCTGAGGCCGGAGGGCATTCTTCTCAAGAATCTGACTTTCCCGTATTGCCGTTTCAGCATAGTACAGTGCAGCATCGTACATGACGTCGCCGACGCAATGTATTGCTTCCTCATCGAAGCCCTCCCGGTGAAGATTCTCCACCGCAGCAGCAGTTGGAGCGAATAGGATCTCAGACAGATGATCCGCCACTATACGATTCACTTCTTCGGGCATCCGCCTGTCAAAAGAACGCAGCCCGGCTTCTACGTGAGCGACTGGAATGTGCAGTTTCGAGGCAGCAAGTGCCCCCGCGAGAGTTGAATTGGTGTCGCCATAAACGAGCACCCAATCTGGTTTCTCTTCCAACATGACTCGTTCTAGTTCTCCGAGCATACGACCGGTCTGTTCTCCGTGCAGCCCACCTCCAATGCCCAGATGATGTTTGGGCGGAGGAATCTTTAATTCTTCAAAGAAAACGTCCGACATATTCTGGTCATAATGTTGCCCCGTGTGCACTAAAGTTTCACTTTCGCCTAACTTTTTTGAAAGAGGCCCGGCTTTGATGAATTGAGGCCGCGCGCCAACCACAGTTAAGATGTGCATTGCATCATGAGTCCGAATCGGATTCAGTGAGGAATTTCTGAGTACCCTCATACATGGGTGCAAACTCCGGTACGAGTTCTTTCAGAAACCGAATTGCCTCGCGAGTCCGACCCGCCCGCGCGAGTGAAACTAATTTTTTCAAATTTTCGCTTGTCGGAGGTAGGCTTTGTTCCGGGACGTAATTGTCCTCCCACGTCCCCGAAAATCTCGTGTCCCTCTTATTGCCTGGAAAATAAAGCTCTTCATGAAGTTTTTCTCCTGGCCTGAGCCCTATGTATACGATCGGAATGTCTTTATCTGGGATTCGTCCAAGCAACCGAATCATATCTCTGGCCAGCCGTTCGATGGACACAGGGTCACCCATGTCCAGAACGTAAACTTTTCCACTTTCACCCAACGACGCCGCCTGCAGGATCAGTTGAACCGCTTCGGAAGGCAGCATGAAAAAACGTGTCATCTCAGGATGAGTAACCGTAACTGGACCACCGTTAAGAATCTGCTCACGGAAAACCGGCACCACAGAGCCGGAACTTCCGAGGACGTTGCCAAACCGAACTGTAACAAACTTGCAATCGCTTTTTTCGGCGAGAGTTTTTACCAGGCACTCACCCAGCCGCTTGGTGGCGCCCATCAAATTTACAGGCCGGGCAGCCTTGTCTGTCGAAACAAATACAAATGCTTTTGCTCTGTGCTCTGCAGCGAGACTCGCCGGCACGTTAAGTCCTTCTATATTGTTGACAATGCCTTGGCAGGGATTCATTTCAACCAAGTCGACATGCTTGAATGCGGCTGCGTGGAAAATGAGATCCGGCTTGTGCTGTACGAAGATTTGCCTCATAGCTGCCGCATCAGTTGAGTCAGCAAGATAGCCTCGAATCTCAACATTGGGATGTTCGCGTCGCATCACCTGATTTATCCGGTGAAGCTTTTCTTCGGATGCCTCAACAAGCACCAGCATCCTGGGCTGGTTCGAGGCGATTTGGGCCACGAGTTCCGATCCTATGCTTCCGCCGGCCCCCGTCACAAGCGCCACCTGCCCATAAATGAATTGGTGGATACCTTCCAGGTCCAGGTCCTTGGGTTCCCTTCTCAAGAGATCCTCGATTCGCAGATCCCGGGCCTGCCCCCAAGCGACCTCGCCATTCCTGATTGCATCGGAGGCCAAGGGAATCGTCCTGAATCGGATAGGCCTGTTTTCTGTGAGGAACAGGAATTTCTCAACGATTTCTTTGCTCGGCAGCTTTCCCACGAAATGTATATCTTCGATGCTGGGCTCTTTCACCGCAGCCTCAATTGAGCCTTCACCTCCATAGATGTACACACCGTGAATCCGTCGTCCGTGCCGTTTAGGATCGGGGTCAACAAGCCCTACTGGCTGAAGGCCGTCGAGCGCTCCCTTGTCAAACTCTCTCAACAACCCTTCACTATCTTCGACGGAGCCGTAAACCAGCACGCCCCGGCCACCTGATTGTGCACCAATTCTAGCCTGAATCAGTGCTCTCCAGGCAAACCGAGCCCCACCAGTTACAAGAATATTTGCCATCCAGTTGATGATAATGACTCCCCTTGGAATTCCTTCAAACCGGTTTATCAATACAAGGAAAGTGACGAAGATAAGATTGGCTATCGTGACGCCCTTGAAGACTTTCAGTGCTATTTCTATACCAGCGAACCTGGTAAACGAGCGATAAATCCCAAGCCATAGAAAGGTAGCTGCCGTAAGCACACCAAGCACGGGAGCAGTAGGCAAGATCACATCTCCATGTGACTCCAGCACCTCGAAGCCCATGCGGAGTACAAAAGCCACGACATACGCGAGCGAGACGAAAACAATGTCCAATCCCAACAGAATTGTCCTTCGATGCATGAATCTTGATGGCTCCAATCGACTTCTCCAATTCAGCTAATTTTCGTGCTCAGTGGAAGACCGAGAACAAGACCTTTGCACAACTTTTCGTTTCAGGGCCGTTACGAGATTTATGACGCTATCACTGGGAAAGAAATGCCATTCTCGATTTCTACAGACATCTCGATTTATACTGTCTCATTCCTACCTATATAATGCTGGATGTGGACATGGCCGCCACCAGACCTAAGACCGCGTCTACCAAGCTCTTAATGGCAAGCGCATCAGAATTGTCAGCTACAAGCAGCCAAAGAGGAGAAAGCTTCGAAGAGCTTTCCAAGCTGTAACTTTTACTCGCGGGTGTAGTAGCTACCATAGAGGTTGACACCTTTGTCCTTGTATAAGGGAATCCGGCAAGACAACATGGCATCTTCCATTTCTTTCAGCCAATTTCCGTTTTGCCCAACCCGACCAACCTGCTGCGTGCGGGGATACACTGGAAAACGGGCACGCTCCCCAGAGTTTTCCAAGAACGGAAAGGGGGGCCTCTGGAAGTCGTTAAGAAACTGCTGGTGCTCGATCCAAAAAATGATTAAGGTCCCAAGCCACATGTTATGGAAGGACTGCCACGCTTCAAAGAGATCCCAATTAGTTCGTAACGCAATTATTGTTTGCATTACAGTCATGTCTCCGACATAAGCACTTTTTCAAGAGCGAAGAAATTTCGAAGAAACTAATAAACGGCACCGAGAACCAATAGCCAACCTTGATTCCATAAATGTCTAAAATGCAGAGAATAATTCTAGGCTTTGGAAAACGTCTCTCATTCCCGACGTATCGCCAGAGGATCTCAAACCAAATTGCAGCGGTGGCGTTGTTGTTTTTTTTACTGGCTTTTTCCAGTGTTTTGGCGAACAAGGGAGTGGATTTTACAGACGAAGGCATGTACGTCAGCACACCGATGCGTATCGCCTTGGGTGACATGCCATTTCGTGACGAAATCATGAATGCCTCCCGGCCCTTCGACATTCTTGTGAGCCTTATTTTTCACCTCAGACCAGTTTATTCATACAAGATAAGGCTGACGCCTGGAAAGCCAATAGCGTGGCAATTAATAGCAGAGAATGGCGCGAGTACGCCGTTTCCCTTGAAGCTCGACCCAACGCCACCCAAATTCTCTTCGGAATTGGATGGCAGCCGAAACAAAAGGACCAAATCCTGGAAATCAAGGACCTGCGTATAAAACTATTCCCAAAGTAACCGCCGAACACCGTGAACTGCCGGTAACCCTGCAAGAATCTGAAGGCCACGCCGCGGGAGAGCTGGGATAGCATTATTTCGGGGACCGGGGGTGGTTGCTGCCAGGGCTTGCTGATAGTTCCAGGGGCGGCCTGTTTTCAGGGGCGGCACTGGCCAGGTCTTCGTTCTGTTGCAGGGAGGTGAGATCCTCGAAGGGATTTGCGTCGCAGAGTTGGCTGGTGTGCAAAAGGGACATGAATATTTTACCGACCCTTTCGCTGTCCTCGGTTTTGTAAAAGTGTGAGTGCTCGCGATGGTGGATGGAAGTCTTGAGGGCACGTTCCAGATGTTGTTGTCGAGCCGTGCGACAGGCCCGCGCAGGGAGAGAGTGAGCCTCTTCCAGTGGCTGAGCCTGTAGGTCATGGCTTTGCCGACGCTGCTGTTTGGCTCGACTTGGGGGTGTTGAGTCGTGTTCCTTCGATTCCCAGAGTGCGTCCATGGGAGGCCGGGTGTGCTACTGATGTTGGTGAAGTCGTTCTTCGGGGACTTTGCTTGCTTTCTGTCCTCGGCATCGTTACCTTGAAAGGCTAGCAGGTCTTCGAGTGCGAGGCGGCTGAGCGCCGGACTTTTATCGGATATTTTGAGGAAGTTGCCTCGGCCGCGTGTGTTGCAGGCGGCCTGCTGTGTTTCATTGTCTCTGGGGATGCTCGATAGGGCATAGTGAGGATTACGATCAGCAAACTTGAATGATGATACAAGATCAGAGTTTAGATGTACCTGATGGCGCGAGCAGGCCCGTTCAGCAAGTGCACGGTTGGCCCCCAGGCCCTTACGAAACCGAAGTCAGCTTGACGGACTTTTTTGTGGTGTTGCTCCGCCGTAAGCATTTGTTCATAGTGATATTGATTCTGTGGTTTACCGCATCGACAATAGTGACTCTGATGTCGCGAAATCGATACCGATACTTTACCTCTGTGGAAGTCGGCTCGCGCGTTGTCTGGAAGGACGACGTCCTCCAGATTGTTCTTATTGATGTTCCCGACAATGCCATTACGACGATCAACCAGAGCATCTCGCCAACAGTCATTCGCCGTTTTATGGAGCAAAACCCTGATCTGGATCGATCCCTCGAAATAAAGGTCCATTTTCCAAAGAACAGTCACATAATTCTGATCGAATCAACAGCAACCGAGGAACATGAGGAACTGATACTTAAGATTCTCCAAGACGTCAACGATGCTATCGTAGTGCATCACAAGAGATTAACTGATGTAGTTCGTGACGCTTATGAGCATCAACTCAAACATGCCCAGTTGGACCTGGAGATGACGACGAAGTTGATTCGTTCACTTGGGCAGATAGGAACGGAATCCCGCAGTAGTCCTGGAGGACAGCCTATATCTGGGGCGGATGCCATCAGTCTTGGTGAGCTGCGTCGCGCGGAATTGGAAGAAAGAAGGATCCAACAGACGATTGACGAAATCCAGAGCCAGATTCAGCATCTGAAGGAGACGCAGATTCTTGCCGAGCCGATGCGATCCATCAAAGCCGTGGGGACTTCGAGGTCCCGGACGCTCCTCATGTCCAGCCTGGCCGGATTGCTCGTTGCTCTTCTGGCAGCATTTGTCGTCGAGTTTTCGGCTCGGGCTCAGCAGCAACTGCAGGATGGTCAAGCCCTTGACCAAACCAAATCCTGACCAAAAGCATCTTGAACGCCCAAACTGTAACTGCGTGTCGCGGCGAGCGACGTTGCGAGGTGCCAGTGTTGCCATAGCCGTAGCGCATGTGGATCCTCTTCGCTGCTACATGGGTCCAGGCTGATTCGAGCGTTCTTCCCCCATGCCCTTACCTGGGCTCTCCAGTGTCTCTACTGAGATTCCGGAGGCGGCCCCCGCGATCCGATTCGACGGTGCGCCTCCGTAAACACCATCGTTGGGGGTGGTTACGACACTGATAAGGTTTCGCTCCGAACAGGCCGTTGTTCCGGCCAGAAACACCATTATGCTCACCAAGTAGACTGTGACGAGTGGCATTCGAGAAAACCAAGCTTCGGTCAATCCGAACACCGAAAAGGAAAGGACAGTGCGCAGTCCTGAAAGAGCACAGAAGCGAGCATTGGGGTCAACTCCGTTGAACCAAGCGAACACAAACAACCTGAACGGCATTGCGAATACGACCACAAGCATGGCCAGTGTCCCAATAATGCCTGTGCGGGCGAGAGCATCGAAGTAGATACTGTGGGCGTGGTCATGTACGCTTGCCTGGCACTTGCCCTTTTCGATGAGACGTCCCAAGTCGAGCCGGAAATCTCCCAATCCCGAGCCGAACAAAGGTGATTCCGACGCGATTATCAACGAGGCCTTCCACATCTCCAATCGCTCGTCAGCAGAGGCATCTTGAGAGGGGGAAAAAAGCCCTTCCCGGAACTCAGAGAGCCGATGTAAAATGCCTTGAGGAAGCAGCGCCGGACTGAGTGTCGAGGCCACAAGTGGGACGAGTAAGAGGCAGGCCCAGCCTTTCGCGCCCAGGCGTTTCCTATAGAGGAGGAGCACAAACAGACCCATGACGGGCAGGCACAGCCAGGCGCCCCGTGTGCCCGATAAAAGGCAGGTATACAAGGACAAGCCCACGCAAACAATTCCAAAGACGTGTTGCCACCAGAGGCGTGCTACGACGATCAGCCAGGCGGCAATGATTCCAGCCAGGTAAACGCAAAAGTCGCCGAGAATGATGGGGTGATACGCGCCCATCGCCCTGAGATACTTCGTCCCGGATATTTCAAGAACTCCGTCTTTTTGTCGTATTCTAACTTGCCGGTGATTGATATCTCTCAGTATCCAACCGTCCGGCGTGGCCAAGACCGTCGGGTCTTCGGCAAGTGTATGGTCATGTTGTATGAATTCTTGCCGTAGTCCCTCTGACATCTGGCCCATCGCCAATGAATCAGAATGGATTGAGGACACCGAAAAGAGGAAGACAGGCACAAGTGTCTGACTGATCGCGTACAGGAACGAAACAACTGCGCCAACGAGTGAGCCGGAAAGGTATACTGCCCCGATGTTCACTGTTCGCACATGCAGGAAAAGCAGTAGCGCCGGAACGAATAAGGGAAGCCTCAAGTACCTTTCCAGCTTGCTCAATCCATGGTGAAAATCATCAGACCGTACGAGGGTCAAGACCACAATTGCGAAATAGACGAAAAGTGCAAAAACGAACGTCCGCAACCGATTGGGTAGAGCTTTGCGTGCCGGCCAACCGAACGTTATTACCAGGGCCGCCAAGAAGAAATAGACGCTGGTTGCGCCGTGCTTCAACGAGGTAGCAACAATGGGAAAGACAAAAATGGCAAATGTGATGGACCACTTACAAACAAATTGCCCTCTTATAAACTCACTCACGACCTGCCCTTTCCGGTTTGCCCATGCCTCTTTGAGACGCGTTTAGTTGAGGCCGATTTGAACATGCCAGCCATTATATGCAAGAGCCCCAAGAATATCGCGTCACAGTGTGGGACCCTGGGATATTTCTGCCGGGACGTCGAGGTGCTCTCGTGAACGTGTTGTTCATGTATACGCCATCCAGGTACAATCGCAGCACACCTTCTATTCCCCACTTAGTTTCTAGGCTCTTGTTCGATTCCAGGGGGCTCAGCACGAGAGCTGTCCCGAAGGGCTATATGTTGGGGTCGAACTGCCCATTGACCGCAGAATACAGGATGCGCGTCCCTGATTCGGTGAGAGCCCCCTGGAATCGAATAAGAGCCAGTTTCTATTCGCTTGTGCAAGGCACGTTTTACGAACAGGAATTTTGCATACCGTTTCGATGGCAACAGTTTGCCGACTCAACCAATCCTGAAACCAAGGTTCAGGGACAACATGTCCTTCAAGAAAAAACTCAAGCGATGCTTGCCGACGGATAGTTTCAGTAGAAGCGTCGGGGTTCTCGCTGGTGGGGTTGGGATCGCGCAGATCATCGTAATTGCCTCCTCTCCTCTCATCACCAGGCTGTTTTCACCCTCGGATTTCGGGATACTCTCCCTGTTTGTGTCGGTCGTTGCCATCCTTGGGTCAGTTTCCTGCCTGTGTTATCAGTTCGCGATTCCGCTACCGGAAGAGGAAGAGGATGCTTTCGCGTTGCTGGTCCTGTGTTTCATCATCCTGGCTGCGTTCACCACCTTTGTAGCGGTCGTCTGTCTTGTGGGCGGAGCAAGTCTGTTTGAGCGTCTGGGCGTGACAGGCGCTGGGCATTATTTGTGGTTTGTACCGGCGGCGTGCTTCCTCATGAGTGCCTACGAGATCCTGAACCAATGGGCTATACGGACAAAGTTATTTGGCTGCCTTGCCCAGACAAAGATCTGGCAGGGCGGAGGTATGGTCGTTTCACAGATTGGCCTGGGCCTGGCGAAAACCGGGGTAATCGGGCTTTTGATTGGCGAACTCACTGGCCGGGCTTTTGGCATTGGGGCCCTGGCCACCCGACTGGTCGCCGAGGTACGCAGACAGCGGTTGAGAGTTTCAGTTTCAAGACTGAAGGCAGTGATGTCTCGATACCGCCGTTTCCCCTATTTCTCCACATTTTCGGTAGCGCTCAATCGTGGGGCAGGTGGAGTTCCGGCCATCCTCTTCGCGTCACTTTACGGTCCCGAAGTTGCCGGTTGGCTTGCGTTGGGTGAGCGAGCCCTTCAGGGACCTATGATCCTGCTGGGCCAAAGTGTCGCCAGTGTATATGTCGGCGAAGGGGCGGATCTGCTGCGCAAGTCACCAGAAGAACTGCACAGTCTCTTCCGGACAACGGCGCGGCGTCTTCTGTTCATCGGCCTGATCCCAATTGGGGCGCTGGGGCTGTTGGGCCCATATCTTTTCCCGTTTGTATTTGGTAGCGAGTGGGCAGAAGCCGGCAATTACGTCCAGATACTCGCCGTGAGTCTCCTGCTGCAGTTTGTCATTTCGCCTCTGTCTCAGACGTTGAATATTCTCGAGCGACAGGACATCCAACTACTGTGGGACATCTTTCGTGCCGTTCTCGTTGCGGGAGGGATTGCAGGAGCCTACGTTTCGTCCCTCTCTCCCACTCTGGCGGTGGTCATATACTCGGCGAGTCTTTCTGTGGCCTACGCCGTTCAACTGGTGGTCATTAGTTTTGCGCTCAAACGCCATCGAGCTTCCGGGACTCGAAGCTGAATTCTTGGTGAGTCAATCGTTCTCACCGGCCTCCGTTGGCAGGAGTAAGCCGTTTTACCTATGCTAAGCTCTCGAATTCTCACTTGAACTCCGATTTTGAAGCACAACGCGAACGCCTGAATTTATTGTTTCAGGGCCGTGATGCGAACGGGCAATACGTATGCTGCAGTTGCTGTACCTCGTAGTTTTGGCTCTGCTGGTTGGAACTGTAATCGCGCAACCGCACCAGATCTTGCGTCCAAGTTTCTGGTTCTGCTTGCTGATGGCTGTCTGTATCTGCCCTGCAGCAGCGTTCACATCTTCCGACATCGACGGAGATTTCTTGCAGGCGGATGTGTTTCGATTCCTGACGGTGATTTTTCCGTTAGCCGTCCTCGCGTGGACAGTCTTTACGCCCGGTCTTAGCGCTGTTGCCCACCAGGAATACTGGAAGTGTCGGAATGCGTGTCGATGGCCCAACAGAATAGGTCGTCCGGAACGGATTACCTTCACTATGGTGGCGTTGGCCTCCTTCAGCATTCTGGCGCTGTACCTGAGCGTCGTCCCCTTTATGACGACGGGCCTTGTGACGATCTTTGTGAATCCCGAAGGTGCGACGATGGCGCGGGAAAAAAGTCTGAAACTCCTGTCCGGTTTTGCGGTGAAGTATGGATACACGTGGCACATGAGTGTTCTTGCGCCTCTCCTTATATGTATTGCGGGTCTGCATATTGATCGGCAGTTCCGCTTGCGAAACCTGCTGCTTATTGGGGCCGTGCCCGTTCTAATCGTCAGCGTGATGCTAACGGGCGCAAAACTATCGGGTGGTATGCTTCTACTCGCGCTCGGCATTGTCTGCCTGTTAAGGAGCGGTGTGCTGAAGGGCGGACTGATTCTGCTCGTTGCGGCGATTGGTACAGTTCTGACGGCTACCGTACTTTCCATCTTTCGGGAAGTGGAAACGTCCGAGGTGTCTCTCGAACTGGTAATCGACTACATGACCGGCGCATCGTTTCAACGCGTTTTCGTTACGCCCTTCCAGACAGGCGTGTGGACGAACCTCTACGCGCAAGAGCATGGGCAACTTGGTGTGTCCAACATACGTCCGCTGGCCTTACTCTTTGGTCAGGAATACATAAATCTGCCGAATCTCGTGGCCCTGGATTACGCCCCGGGAGCCAGTGCCATACCTTCGTCCAGTTCGAACACTTGCTTCCTCTTCGACTTGCAGGCTTCTTTTGGCCTGTTTACCGGCTGGGCTGTCGCCGCCGTTCTCATTTGCCTCCTCGATCTCGTGCTGTATGCCTTTGCTGGATTAAACGGTCAGATTCTCACCGCGTTCCTCGCTGTCCTCATGACAGCAGCTTTCTCCTTACTTTCGTCCGCCTACACCACCTGTCTCTTGTCGCATGGGATTCTTCCAGCCGCTCTGCTCGGCGCCGCCGTAGGATTTCTCATGAAGAACGGCCTCAGAAGGCGTGGCGTGTACATGACATTGTTGTCGAGCAGGCCACTGATCAGCCTTCACATTAGACGGCAACAATACGGCACGGCAAGAAATCCTGATGACGAACACCCGAAAACCCCGAGCCCGTCTGAAGCACACCAGTGCTGAACTTTCACGATCCATTTCATTCTAACCTCACGGTGATTGCCTAATACATGATGTCAAGTTCTTCAGTCACCATGGATTATCCGTCTCAACGGCGGCACTTAGTGACGCGAAACCAGATCGATGACCGCAGCCGGGAACGGGAAACACCAACCTACAAAGAATATGTCAAAGGCTCATTCGGGGCACAGCGATGACCAGACGAGTTCTCGTCCTGACCACCGTCCATCCTCGCTCAGACACACGGATCTTTGTGAAAGAAGCACGAACTCTTGCGTCCGTACAGAACTATGAGGTCGTTCTCCTGGTTGCAGACGGCAAAGGGAACGAGGAGATTGGCAAGCTGTCTGTTCAAGATGTAGGGCGCCTCAGTGGTGGGCGTATTCTCCGAATGGTTCGGGGATCTTTGAAAGCGTTTCGTGCGATACGCAAACTCAAGCCGGATATCGTCCATTTCCACGACCCTGAGTTGATCCCCGTTTGTCTGCTTCTCTGGGCAATGGGGACTAAGGTTATCTATGACGTACACGAGGATCTCCCGGGTCAGACGCTCAGCAAACACTACTTGCCGCGGGCGGTTCGGAGGCCCCTGGCCTGGTTTACTGCCAGCGTCGAGTGGTGCGCAGCAAAGGTTTTTAACGGAATCGTCCCGGCAACGCCGAAGATTGCCGAGCGCTTTCCTCCCAGTAAGACAGTTACCATTCACAACTACCCGATCATAAGCGAACTGCTCACGCTATCTCCGACTCCGTACGCCGAACGGCCAAACGCCTTTGCGTATGCGGGCGTCATTGCCCAGGTCCGCGGAACCGAGGAAATGGTCAGTGCGCTTGAGTTGCTTGAAGACATTCCTGACGTCCGTCTTGATCTGGCTGGAACGTTCAGCCCAACCTCATTTGCTAAGTCTCTGCAGGCACGCCCTGGATGGAAATCGGTGAATTATTACGGTGAAGTAACGAGGCAACAGGTGGCGGAACTCCTGGGAGGTTGCCGAGCGGGATTGGTTGTGCTCCACCCGGTGCCTAACAAGGTCGATGCTTTGCCGATTAAGCTATTCGAGTATATGTCGGTTGGCCTCCCGGTTATCGGAGCGGACTTCTCAACTCTGAGGCACATCATCGAGGGTGAGGAGTGCGGCCTGACGGTTCCACCGCTAGATGCAGACGCGCTCGCTGAGGCCATGCGGTGGATTCTCGAACATCCAGAGGAGGCAGAAGCCATGGGACAGCGCGGTCGCAAAGCCGTGGAACGCTCCTACAATTGGGATGTTGAGGCGACTCGATTATTGGAGTTTTACGATAGGTTGTTGAGTATTTAAAAGGACGATTCTAAGCTGTCACAAGAGAGATGTGAAGATTGCCTTCGCGCATTAGGACCTCATAAGTTGCCGCGACAGCGCTCCATCCGTGCAGCGGGCGTGGAATTGGAACGTACGGATTCTCGAGTCATCTTGAAGCCAAGAAATGCAATAGGAGAGCAGATGGTCGATGCGTTGAATGAGGAACCACCCCAGAAGCCGCGTTACGTTCCTTTCATCCGACATACTGGAGTTCGAGCAGCAATTGGGTTCATCTTACTGGCACTGTCCGTGGCGGCGGCGTGGGAGATCCACGGAAGAGGAAGTCTCGTTGCCGTCGGGGCTGTCCACTGGATTGCGTGGGTTGTCGCCGTACTGCTTACGCACAAGTATGTCCACAAGTACCCGCAACGGTATGTCAGCTATCTCCTTGCTTCGCACTTGAAAGCCGCAGTAGTGATGGCCCTCGGTGTTTTCTCGCTGTGTTTGATCGCCGGCACCGTATCGCTTCAAGTCCTTTGGACCAGCTACGCGTTCTTTATACTCGCGGACTTCATTGTATCGCTCCCTCGCCGACGAGAAACGGGAGGGCGGCCTTTGTCAGAAATCATACGGTCGTTGCGCGAGGAGGACTCGCCTCCCGAACAATGTCACGACTCGTCTGGTTCTGTGGACGTCCCAAATTCAGATGCCGGTTCCGCGGCAGGGCCTGTTCGAGCCGTATTGGACGATCCGTCCGTGGACTATATTGAGCAAAACGTTTCCGACCTCCGCGTAAGTTCCGATGAGGTCATGGCCCTGGATGACATCCCTGAAGCGGATGGAAAGGGAAGCCCTACGACGATCCGGCTCATCGTCGGTCGAACCCGACTCAACGATGTCGCGCGGCTTAATATGTTCCTGCAGTTCTGTGCAAGCCACCTCGTGATGGGCGGGTATCTCGTCATCCGTTACAAGCCCCTGGAGAACGTTTACAAAGACTTGAGACGCCGCTATACGGGCGTCTTGTACTACCCCGTGTGCTTGCTCCATTATACTTGGTACCGGGCGATGCCGCGGATCCCCTGGTTGGATAAGATTTACTTCGCGCCAAAGATGCTATGGATGGACAGGCTTTGCTTGGCGATCACGAAGAAGAGGAACAGGGTTTTGTCCAAAGCCGAAGCGTGGGGGCGTCTTGCCTTCTGCGGGATGGATGTGGTGGCAGAATCAGAAGAGTGTGACGAAAATGGCGAGTTAACCGTTATCGCAAAGCGAGTTGCCTTACCCGTACAAGGCAGGCGCCCGACCTACTACTTTGTGGTCCCCCTTGCCAAGGTTGGTCTGGCCGGGGAAACCGTCTACGCTCACAAAATTCGGACCATGTACTCGTTTAGCGAGTTTATCCAGAAACGCCTGTTTCAGGACCACGGGCTCACTGCCTCCGGCAAATTCGCCCGTGATTTCCGGCTCACCACGTTCGGCAAGTTCATTCGGAGGTACTGGCTTGACGAGTTGCCCCAGATTTTCGATTGGCTGCGCGGTGACGTTAAGCTGGTGGGGATGAGGGCGACGAGTCGTCACTTCCTGACTTTATATCCGGACGAAGTCATCGAACGATACTTACAGATCAAGCCTGGCCTGATTCCCCCGATTTTTGATGACAATACTGACAGTTTCGATGACATCATCAGGATTGAACGGGACTACCTCAATAGTTATTGGGATCAGCCTATTCGAACCGATGTGCGGAATCTTATTCGGACGTTCACGGATATCGTGTTCAGAGGCGTCCGAAGCAAGTAAGAACGTCTATATGAGAGAGCGATCATGTGCGGTATATTTGGTGTAGTTGTTCGTAAGGATGCGCGGATCGCGCCAGCACTTGTAAGGAAGTCTCTAACGACACTTGCGCGACTATCTGAGTCCCGGGGCAAGGACTCCTCAGGTTTTGCATTCAGAAGTGAAACAGACAGGGCAATCACTGTGATCCGGGCTTCTATGCCGATCTCATCATTGATGAAGCATCAGGCATTCACTAATGAATTGGAACGCCAGTTGGGTCAAATGAGCAATGGAAATGGTGTCTCGACGCAAAGCGCATTCGCGGCCATGGGGCATTCTCGTTTGGTGACGAACGGCACCCAGTTGGATGATAGAAACAACCAGCCTGTGGTTAAGGACGGAATTGTAGGAGTTCACAACGGAATCATCGTCAATGTAAATGAACTGTGGCAAACGATGCCGATTGGGCCAAGGGAATATGGAATCGATACCGAAGTGATGTTCTCACTGTTCAGGCATTTCGATGACCGCCCAAACTTTTCGAGCACGGCGATCTCCAAAACCTGTGCAAAAATATTCGGGACTGTCGCTACAGGTTTCTTCGCTGACGATAAAGATGAGCTGGTCCTGGTGACCAATAACGGCTCACTTTATGTTCTAACGGATAGTAAAGATATTCTGATTTTTGCCTCTGAAAGACATATTCTGGAATCTTTGGTACAGAATCACAATTTGTATTCATCCGTATCAGGTCTCAAGGTAGTCCACGTGAATGCGAGATCCGGCTACGTGGTACGTCTAAGCGATTTGGCAACCAGTCGCTTCACGTTTGACGATGGTCAAATTGAAGATTTTGAATCAGCAGTCTCGGAGAGGTACAGCATCAACATGCAGCCCGTCAGCGGGCCGGACTGCAATAAATCTTTACTTGTCGACTTTGAGACTATCGTTGCCGATCCGAATGCCAAGCATGAAAAGGCTTTGCTCGAATATAACGTTGACGAGGTCTCGAAGCTTCAGCGGTGTACTGAGTGCGTCTTGCCGGAGACCTTTCCGTTCATATTTTTCGATTCGAACGGGGCTTGCAACTACTGCAACAACTACAGGTTGAAAAACCAGCCAAGACCGCTGGACGACCTCCTCGAACTAGTTGCGCCCTATCGAAGCACGGACGGCAGTTGTGATTGTATTGTGCCCTACAGTGGCGGTAGAGACAGCACGTTTACACTTCATATGGTCAAGAAAGTGCTGAAGCTGAATCCCATCGCGTTTACCTACGACTGGGGCATGGTTACTGACCTGGCCCGCCGCAACATTGCTCGAGTCTGCGGAAGACTTGGCGTCGAAAATATCATCGTGGCTGCCGATATTGTGAAAAAGCGGGATAATATACGAAAGAACATTCTGGCATGGTTGAAGAGGCCCAGCCTCGGGATGATCCCGTTGTTCATGTCAGGCGACAAATATTTCTTTTATTATACGAACCAACTCAAGAAGCAGACAGGAATTCGCTTGAACCTGTGGGGTATAAACCCCCTCGAAAATACGGACTTTAAAACTGGTTTCGCGGGACTTGGACCTCGGTTCGATAAAAAGCGCATTTATTCTCTTTCACTGGCCGGGCAAATCGGGCTTTTCGCGTATGTGGGGAAGAACTTCCTGCAAAATCCCTCATACCTGAATTCCTCGAATCTCGACACACTTGGCTCTATGTTCTCCAGATACATGTTCCCGAAGAAGGACTATTACTCGATTTTCGACTACTACCAGTGGAACGAAAAGGAAATCGAGAAACTCATCCTTGGCGAGTACGAATGGGAGAAAGCCATCGACACGAAATCGACGTGGCGGATCGGAGATGGCACGGCAAGTTTTTACAACTACGTCTATTACAATGTCGCCGGATTTTCGGAGATCGATACCTTTCGGAGTAATCAGATACGGGAAGGGCTGCTTACAAGAGAAGAAGCGATGGGACATATCGTGGACGAGAATGTGCCGCGCTACGAAAACCTGAAGTGGTATCTCGAAATTGTTGGGGTTGATTTTGTAAATGCTGTAAATACCATCAACAGCATTCCTAAGCTTTACAATTCAGGTAAATTCGAACGTAGTCTTCGTTCAGTAGCCGGCGGCCGGCCCTAAGCTCTCACGGAAAAAACACTAGGATGAATGTCTGGTATTTGTCTGCGCATGACCAACCACGGGGGCGGTCTTCGAGAACCTATGATTTTTGCTGTGAACTCCTGAAGCGTGGACACCAAGTGACGATGTTCACGAACAGCTACTGCCATTGGACTCATGAAGAACGTCTCGATGACGGTGAGAAATCAAGAATCGAAGAGGTGGACGGCATTCGAGTCGTCTGGCTGCGAACCATTCACTACACCGGAAATGGAGTTCACCGGGGTCTGAACATGATTTCTAATGCCTGGCGCTCAATTAGCGTTGCCAGGACATTGTCGGATGTACCGGATGTCGTCATTGGACCGTCTGTTCCGCTCGGAACCGGCTGGGCAGCCGCAAGAATTGCGGAATCGAGAGGGGCGGCCTTCGTTTTTGAAGTTAGAGATGTCTGGCCGACTGCATTAGTTGATGACGGTGGGCTTTCCAAGAGAAACCCGGTCTATTTTATTTTTAGATATATGGAAAAGTCTCTATATCGGAAGTCACAGCGGATCTCGTCGGCTGTGCCGCTTCTCTTCGACCATGTCGCCTCAAGCGGCGCCAATCCCGACAAAATTGTGTGGATACCCAATGGTGTGGATTTTGAACGGTTTTCGGGTCTTACCGACTATGACGGAGGCGTAAGATTCCCGCTGGTTGCAATGTACGTCGGTGGTTTTGGCGTAGCACATGATGTAATCAGTATCGTGCGGGCCGCGAAAGTGCTTCAGGATAATAAAGACGACAGATTTCGTTTTGTGATAGTTGGTAACGGTGTCAAGCGCCCAGAGTGCGAACGGGAAGCGTCTGCAAATGGACTGGAGAATATTGAATTTCGCGATTCCGTGCCTAAATCGGAAGTCCCACAGCTTCAAATGGAGTCACATATTCTGATCGCCAGTGTGACTGATTCTGCCGCCTATCGTTTCGGCCTCAACCTGAACAAACTATACGATTATTTCGCCTCAGGGCGCCCGGTCATTTTTTCAGGCAATGCTCCGAATGACCCAGTGGCCGCATCAGGTGGCGGCTTTACTATTGCCCCGGAGGATCCTGACGCAATGGCCGAGGCGATGAAAAAATTTGCGGAGATGACTCCAGAGGAAAGAGTCGACATGGGTAGGCGCGGTCGCGCCTATGTGGAGAGCGAATTTGGAATGGGCAAATTGGGTGAGCGAATGGAAAACCTGCTGGTTCAAGCAAGAACGGGTGACCATCAAGAACGAGGAATTAAGCAATGATTGCTTTATGGGGCGTACGCGACCCGTTCAGGAAACGTAAGATGCGACACTCTGACCCGGAGTTATAATCCTCCGGCTGACGTAGGAAGCCTGAACTCTATACAAGGGTGAGTGTCCACGTCAGCTTCTACTATAACTGTAGGATACCTCCTGTACTCTGGCACTGGATGTGGACTGTCTTTTCTCCGAAACTGCCAAAAACAAGTGACAACGTTGACGCTGGATAACTAAAAGAAAGGTACTGATGATGGAGCTTGAAGAAAGAAAGCAGAAAGAAATCGAACATTCGGATCGGCGGAGATCTATTGTCAGAGGTTACGAGTATAAAACTGATGCATCTGAGCAGGATGCGGACAGCAGTTTCGTTGAGGACAGCGAGGAATACAGAAAGCACTTTTCGAATATGAAATTCTATAGCGTCACTCGATCTAGTGTCGCCCGCAGGGACGAGGTGCTCTATGAGGGGATTGAAGGGAAAGTGGTTCTGGATTACTGCTGCGGAAACGGGGAAATAGGGATCGAGATGGCCAAGCGTGGGGCGGCCGACGTTTACGGTATTGACATCAGTCAGGTCGCCATAGACAACGCTGCCGCATTAGCGGTTGATGCGGGTGTAGGTTCGAGTTGTAAGTTCGCCGTAATGGACGCGGAAAATACAGACTTTGAAGGCGATACGTTTGATGCCATCCACGAATATGGCGCGCTGCATCACCTCGACCTGGAAGCAGCCTTCAAGGAACTTGCTAGAATACTTAAACCTGAAGGCAAGCTTGTGTGTACGGAGACGTTGCGACACAACTCTTTTATTCACTGGTATCGCCATAGAACACCTCACCTCCGAACGGAGTGGGAAGTAGAGCATATCCTTGGAGTTCCGGAGATCTGGAGTGGGCTTGCACACTTTGAAAATGTAAATATCAAGTTTTACCACCTTGCAGTACTGGCGGCAGTTCCGTTCCGGAAGTCTGTCATTTTCCGACCGCTCCTGGCGGGACTGGAGTTGATCGACAAAGTGCTGTTGTCTATCCCGGGGTTGAGGAGGATGGCTTGGGTTGCAGTAATTGTATACTCGTATCCCCGGAAGGGTGGATAATGTCAGAGGAGGGTGAACGCGACCACGCGGAGAAACTGTGCCATCCGCGCTGGGCTCTCACCCTAAAACGCGTCATCGATCTGAGCGTTGCAGTGCTGGCGGTAGTTCTACTATCGCCGCTTTTTCTTTTAATAGCGCTTCTCATCAAGGTTGGATCACCCGGTCCGATTTTTTATCGGGGAGTGCGTGCAGGTCTCCGGGGACGAACTTTCCGGATTCTTAAATTCAGGTCTATGGTTACTGATGCAGAGCAATTAGGTGGCCCAACGACGGGAACGAATGACGCGCGCGTTACCGGAATCGGCAGTTTTCTGCGAAAAACGAAACTCGATGAATTCCCACAGTTTATCAATGTGCTGACTGGGGAGATGAGCCTTGTTGGACCACGCCCGGAAGTGCTGGAGTACGCGAATGCCTTCAAGGGAGAGGAAAAACTGATTCTTGAGATGCGGCCAGGTATTACCGACTATTCTTCCATTGAATTTGCGAATCTGGACGAACTTGTCGGAGACGAAGATCCCGATGCCTATTTCCGTGAGTATATTCTGCCTCTCAAGAATCAACTGCGAATTAAGTATGTCAAAGAATGGAGCCTTGGATCGGACTTCGTGATTCTCTGGAATACATTATTTCGTGTAATCCGAAGGGCTCTCTCGTCATGAATCACCTGGGTATGAAGCGCCTCGGCAATCACGGACCGGAGGTGACGCGTCTTGCGCTGGGGTGCTGGGCGACCGGCGGCCACGGCTGGGGTGAGGTGAGTGATGAAGATTCAGTTTCGACGATCCAACTCGCGTTTGATGAGGGAATAAACTTTTTCGACACCGCGGATGTTTACGGCCTTGGTCACTCGGAAACACTCCTCGCACAAGCCCTCGGCGAAAATCGCCACGACGTCGTGATTGCGTCTAAGGGTGGCCTCGCCTGGGACGAGTCTGGCAAGACGCAGAAGGACTGTTCACCCGGACACTTGAAACGGGCGTTGGAAGGAAGCCTGCGGCGAATGAAGCTGGAGTCCATTCCGCTTTATTACGTTCATTGGCCTGATGGAAATACCCCTATATCCGCAACAATGACCGCGCTCGCGGGATTTCGCGATGCCGGCCTAATCCAGTACATTGGCGTTTCGAATTTCTCTCAAGATCAACTCGAGGAAGCTCTTCAAATCACATATGTTGATGCCATTCAAATTCAGATGAGTATTCTGGACAGGACTAAGGCATTGGGGATCCTACCGGTCTGCCAACGGGCAGGTACAGGTCTTGTTACATGGGGCTCGCTGGCAGATGGGTTGTTGACCGGGAAGTTCACCGCGGACTCTACGTTTCCTGGCAACGACCATCGAAGCCGCTCTTCTAATTTTCAACCGCCTCTCTTTCTGGATAACCTTCGCAAGGTAGAAATCATCCGTGAAGTGGCTGCCAGAAACGGTGTGTCTGTGGCCCAGGTTTCCCTGCGTTGGCTACTGGAAACGGAAGATGTGTCTACCGTGCTGTTTGGTGCAAAGAATCCCAACCAATTGAAGGACAACCTAGGATCTGTAGGTTGGACCCTTTCTCGGAATGACTATCGTCAGATCGAATCCTTGCATTACAACTGAAGAATTTACGATATGGGATCAACCATGAATATGATGCCGCCGGCAACTGAGCCGAATTTCGAGTCCGATGGACTGTCGCCCAATCTTCTTATCGCAATGCTTCGTGGAATGATGCGTATTCGCGAGTTTGAATTGACGCTCAAGGAGAATCTGGAGCCGACGAAACGTATCTCAACCCCCTGCCATCTCTATATCGGTCAGGAAGCCGTCGCCGTGGGCGTGTGCTCCAACCTCAACGATCAGGACATGATATTTGGCAACCACCGCTCACATGGACATTATTTGGCTAAAGGCGGTGACATGGGTGCCGCCATGGCCGAAATCTTCTGTAAGCAGACTGGATGCTCCAGCGGACGCGGGGGCTCAATGCACTTGGTTTCCGTGGAGAAGGGTATCCTGGGAACCAGCTCTATTGTTGGCGGAACCGTTCCACTTGCAGTAGGGGCAGGGCTTTCAAAATCTTTGAGAAATCTTGATTCGGTCTCAGTTGCCTTTCATGGAGATTCAGTTCCCGAGGAAGGAGTGTGGAACGAGTCCGCAAATTTGGCTGCGATAAACAACCTCCCTGTCTTGTTTATCTGCGAGAACAACATGTATTCCACACACCTTCCTCTGGAAGAGAGGCGCGTGAAAGACAATCTCGGCGATCTGGCCGCCGCGCACGGTCTCCGAACTTCGACGGTTGACGGAAATAACGTACTAGAAGTTTATAACGCCGCAAAAACGGAGTTGGCTCGGATTCGATCCGGTGAGGGGCCGGCGTTCATCGAGTGTCGGACTTATCGATGGCTGGGGCATGTCGGCCCGCGTGACGATCTGGATGTGGGCCTGCGCAGTGAGGAAGAAGTGAAGGCTTGGGTAAATCGTTGCCCCATCCGCCTGTTCAATGAGTATCTGATCGAGAACGGAACACTTAGCTGTGACGAAGCCGACGCTTTGACTGATGAGGTCAACGAGGAAGTGAAAGCAGCACTCACTTTCGCAGAAGAAAGCCCTAAACCAGATCCAAAAACATATCTGGACCACATATATAAAGACAATTCAAATACGTCACTGCCTACCTTAATTGAGCTCCCGAAAGACGAGGAAAGGAGCATCCGATATGTGGAAGCTATTCGCGAGGGTCACCACCAGGCTCTTGCCCACGATGAACTCATCTATATTTTGGGACAGGGTGTAGATAATCCTTGGTGTGTCGGTACCTCAACAGAGGGCCTCCTGCAAGCATTTGGCAAAAACCGAGTCCGCGATGTACCAATCTGCGAAAATGCAATGACAGGAACAGCTATTGGCTCCGCCATGGCCGGAATGCGGCCGCTTGTTTTTCATCCTCGCATGGATTTTATGTACCTAGCAATGGACCAAATGATCAATCATTGCGCCTATTGGTTTTACATGTTCGGTGGGCAAGTTTCTGTTCCAGTTACCATCAGGGGAATCATCAACCGTCGGGGTGAACAGGGATCTCAGCATTCCCAAAGTCCCTATGCCCTTTATGCTCACATCCCGGGCTTGAAAATCGTTATGCCCACAACTCCTTTCGACGCTAAAGGGCTTCTGCTTAGTGCACTATTTGATGATAACCCGGTCCTTTACTTCGACGATCGCTCACTTTATGAGTCGAGTGGCAACGCACCTGAATATCCTTACCTCGTTCCGCTCGGTCGGGGCGACATTCGAAGAGGAGGCAGCGATCTTACCATTGTAGCCATATCGTGCATGGTCCAGGAAGCGCTGAAAGCGGCAGACATACTAGCCGAAAAGGGGGTCGAGGCTGAAGTAATAGATCCGCGGACCATCAAACCTATGGATTTTGATCTAATTTTAGAATCCTCCCAGAAAACCGGCCGATTAATTATCGCCGATCCCGCTTGGCCTCGTTGCGGCGTAGCTTCGGATGTTGCCGCCCGTGTCTCGCAGGAATTGTTCGGCAAACTAAAGGCCCCTGTTCAAACTGTTACGTTCCCGGACTCACCAATCCCTGCGAGCTTTGTGCTGGAGGAAGCATATTACCCTGATTGGAGTGACATCCTGAGAGTCGCAAATTCGATGTTCTGAACTAATCGTTTGAGCAGGATTCGTCCACTGCGCTTAGTACGGAAACACAATCAAAGCAGCGAGCAGGAGGTTAGGTCAAATGAATGCTCTAAAACTAAATGAAAAGTGCTTGCATAGAGTTTGAATGACCAGCTTTGGCTTCCGCTACAGATTCTTCTGACTGAACTAAACACGGCATTCAACATCCAAACGACTGGAACTCTTGGAACTGTTTGCTCTCGGTTCCATTGCCAACACCAGGAACCTCTCAGCTATATGAAACAAAGAGACATCCTTGTCCGTGGAGTTAATTGCCTCCTGTTTGCGTTTCCTTTAGCTGCCATCGGAGTCCGACACGGGGCATCGACTATATTTGCTCTGTTCGCCTTAGTGGGAATTCTTCTCTGGTGGGATGGATGGAAGCTCTTGCCCTGTCGAGAAAGGCGGTTCATATACTCACTGTGTGTGTTCCTTGGCATAGTCTTAATTTCGGCTCTCAGGTCAGATGACATCTCGAGAGGTCTCAGAAAATTCGAAAGGTATCTGAGAATTCTGTTCTTCGTACCAGGCCTATTGTTTCTGGTTCGGATTCGAATTCAGAACGCGGGCAGAACCTTTTTGGCCGGATCGCTGTTAGCCGCAGTGGCTGGGTTTGGCTATGCCGCTTCTGAAGCGATCATACCGTTTGAACTCTTCAATGTACCCTTAGAGATGTCTGAAAGTCTGGAAAGGGGAGAACTTAGTCCCCAACTTCGGGAGGAATTTAGGCGGAATGGGTACCCCCTGTCTAATATAGTCGATATCTCATCCAGCGTTGGAAAATGGTCCCTGAGAGATGAAAATCAGCGGTGGGTAGAAATTACGAAAAAGGAGACGGGTCTTATAGTAAAGGGGCCTAAGCGAGTAAGGGCTGTGGGGCCATATGATTCCATCATGTTAGGCTCACTATCCATGCACCTTGCAGCCATAATTGTCGCGTGGCTGTTCACTTCGGCTAAGCAGTGGTGGGAGAAGTTCATCGGAAGTTTTTGTATGGCATGTGCTGTCTATTGCAGCCTTTTAACTGGAACTCGTGGAGCGTGGCTGCTCATTCCGCTTCTCTTCATCACAGCCGTTATTATTTGGGTAAAAAGACTGCGGCCAAAACAATTAGTCGTTTCAATTATTGCATTAGTAGGATTGGGAATTGTGGGTCAATTCCTTCTGCCCAAGAGCGTAACATCAAGGATGGGCGCACTACCACTCGCAATAATAAACCCAGGCCAGGCCCTCTCCTCAAGTGAACGAGCAGGACTTTGGCGAATCTCACTGAGTATCTGGGCAGATTCACCTATTCTCGGCTCTGGACTTGGAGACTTCAGAAAAGATCTTATCCGAAAGATAGAGAATAAGCAGAGTGGGATCATCGGTATTTACGACCATGCGCATAGCATATATTTTGAAGCCTTGGCACAAACCGGATTGGTTGGAACGATCGCTTTGGTTTCTGTCCTTTTGGTGTTGCCGTTTCGAAATTACATTCTCACCTGGAAAGGAACGGAAGACACAGACCTTCAATTTATCGCACTGGCAGGGATGCTCACAGTAGTTTCATTCTCTGTTTTTGGCCTGACGGAAGCCTGGTTCTCCCGAATGCCATTTGTTACATCATATGTGGTAAGCAATATGGTTTTTATGGCTGAGTCTGTCAATGCTGCCAGCAAGGCAAGCGTTGTCAAAAATTGTGGAGGATCGCGGGAAGCGACAGATCCTGAGAAGACTATTTGAAGGCCTCTTCCTTTTCTCCGATGATCCTCTTGGGGGACCTATCCCTGTAGTGTGGTGATGTCAGACCTCATGATAATTCACTCGAAGCAGTCGATGAACCACTACCTTTTCTACGAAATCGAAGCACCTTAAGGTGCTTCAGAATATCAGACATTTTAATAGGCGTTTTACGCCGGCCTCCCAGCCACTTCAGCTTTCCTGGTATCTCCAGAATGTTAGCTCCTTGAACTTCCATCCTGTAGAGGATTTCTAGGTACAGCTCCTTTCCCTCGCTGACCAAATCCAGAGTTCGAAGGAGATCCCCTTTGTAGCCCCTGACCAGACATGTAACAGTGGAAAGTCTATTTTGAAAAGATGGCGCAAGCAACCAGTTTGCCATGCGAGAGAAGAACAGCCTGAACCAGGGAACGTTTTCAACACGACCTCCCTTCATGTACGCGCTGACAACAACTGTGTCGATTTCACTATTACCTTGGAATGTCTTTAGTATGTCACCAATGTGCTCCACATCGTACGACAGATCTGCATCCAGTGTAATGACTAAGTCTCC
>JAQBXN010000215.1 GCA_027625095.1 Planctomycetota bacterium
CACGGGTTCACGGCTATCCCAGGGTGGCGCTTGCACCTTCGGCGCGGCACTGACCCTGGGCTCTGGAATCGAACCTCTTCGAGGTAAAGAAAGATAACATTGTCAAGTTACCAGCGGCTCTGCAACTCGGAGAGGATCAAAGATTGCGAGCAGGATTACGAGTAAGAACTTTGGGGTTTCCGCAAAATCGGCGGAGGATTTGAGGCAGAGCACATCTAGAAAAATTCGGGTAATGCCCAGACTGGTGCCTGGTTGCGAAGCCACCTCATGCCTCCTCGAATTCATCCCCAAACTCGGCGATCCGGCGGTAAAGCGTCGCTCGATGGATACCGAGGCGTACGGCGGCCTCCTCTTTGTCCCCACCAGACCGCTCCAGGACATTCAATATGTGTGCCTGTTCGTAGGCCTTCAGCGCGTCACTCAGCCTGTCAGGGACCGGTTGGGATTTGTGCGAATGAAGCTCGGGCGTGAAGTCTTCAAGTGTCAGATACCGGTCCACGCTAAACACCATTGCGTTTTCGATGGCGCTTTTCAACTGTCGGATATTGCCCGGCCAATCGTAAAGCATCAGGGCTCTCATGGATTCGTTAGTAACGCCCTGAATCTGCTTTTTCATCCGAAGATTGGATTCCTTGATGAATTCATTGATGAGGATCGGAATATCCTCTCTGCGTTCTCGCAGAGACGGCAGGACAATTTCCACTCCGCGTAACCGGTAATAAAGGTCTTGCCTGAGGGCCCCCTCCTTTATGGCCTGGCCTGGATTCTGATGTGTCGCAGATATCAGGCGGAAATTGGACGCCTTTGGAGTAGTAGCACCCAGCGGAACGAATTCCGAATCTCCGCCACGGTCAGGTTCGCCTCGGTTATGATGCCACGGCCTTCAAGGGTGATGTAGCCGACCGGCGCGAAGTCATAGAGGTCCGTGTATTGTTCGACCGAGTCCTGGAGTTTCTCCTGCGAGCGCCGGAGCTGCTCGTTCTGCATCATCAGTTCGGTTTCGTGAATCCGCAGTTCGTAGATGAGGCCGCGGGCCTCTTCGAGCGAAAGGTCAGACAGAGCCTCGTCCGGGGAGCCGATTGGGTCTTCGGCCCACCTGCGAGGGTCAGCCATGTGATCAGATTTAGAATCGGTTCCTGCCATCAAGTTTTCTCCCGAATGGGGGGAGACATTAGCTTTTGCCAAAGTGAAGGCAAACTTACTTTTCTGCTGATAAGACTGGCGGATATCCGCTGGTAGAATGCAGGCGACTAGCCTGGTCATCGCGGCCACCCGTAAGCGTGAGCTATATATACGGTAAGGCTCACGTCACCATATTGCGAACGAGTCCTTGTTCGCCGGTAGTAGAGTCTGGGGCTATGACTTCTCCGCGTCGTGCGGAGATCTTTGGTAGCTGCAACCGATAGGCCGCTTTAAGAAGAGTGCCAGTTACCTATTCCAACTCCAGGAGAATTCCAATGTCCAAAACATACATTGAAACTTTTGACGAAGGGCCCGGCGGCTGGGTCGCTGACTTGCGAAGCCCCCTACCCGTGTGGGACGGAGTGGCCTATTGCGTCAGTCCATGGTCGGTCGACGCCAATCATGCCCCGCCGGGCGCCGGCTATCTTCACCTGCTTATGTATCTGCTTACCGATGGCAGCAGATTGGGACCTGGCGCAGGAAACCGATTCGTAGAAGGGGGGTACAGCAGGGACCTGACGAATGCAGAACTCACGGTTCGCCTGCGGGGCTCAATGGATCTTTCCGGCCCGCTCTGCAACTACCACAGACCGATACCGAGCCCGGATCTTGGCGGGGCACAACTGCTGCTCCTGGTGCAGTCACACGTCGAGGGCCCGCCCAAGACGACGCCGAATTTCATACTCACCGGACAGCCTTTTGAGATCACTCCCGAGTGGTCGGAACAGACAGTAAAACTCGATCCCGACCCTGACCAGTGGACTTGCCTTGGATCGCGCCACGATATGGTGCACCAATACGGCTACGGCGATATCGGCGAGGTATTGAGCGACGTGAACGTGGATATCATCTTCATTCTATTTCCTCTGAAGATCGTTCCGATCGGCAAAGTCGATGACATCGATCACCAGTGGGCCAACAAGGATTACAAGGTGGATATGGAATTCCTGCCCAAAGGTCTGGTCATGTTCGACACGGTGAAGATCGCTTATCCCTCGTAGCGGCCTTCAACCACAGACATCGTATAGGCACCGGGCAATTACAACACTGTAGGATCAGTAATTCAGCATGAAGCGCTTCGAATGAGGATCATTTCTCCTGAGGAGTCATCGGGCCGATGTATTCCTTCGAGACAACGATGTTGTCGAACCAGACCTTGCTGACATGCCCCTGAGGCGCCTTGGTAATGTAGAGGTAGGTCCAGAGATAATTAACCTTCAAACTGTCGATGCTTCGCCAGTTGAAACCTTCGAAGGTGCTTTTGCCATTCGCTCCGGGTCGCCACCAGCCCCCCGTCCATTTTCCCTTTGGGAACCCCGGGCCAAGGTGGCTGATGACCTGACCTTCATGCCTCCAGAGCTTGCCGTTGATCCAGAACGCCTGTTCGCCATTTGAGGACGTTACAGGTTGATTCGCCTTCACCATCATCTCGACGCAGATCCAGCGATCCTTCTCAACGTCAGGGGAAGACGCCCCCACATGAAACGGCGTTCCCCAATACTTACCGTCACCGTGACGCCTCATTCCCTGCCAGTAAGTGTAAAACCCCCAGTGCCATTCATTGCCGTATGGCTCAACTCCGGTGGTAAAGCGTTTGTCGCCCTCCGGCAGTAATCCCGCCCCGCCTTGCGGCCAGCGCGTCGGCGGATTGAAACCGCCAAGATGCGTTCCGAAGTGATGAATCTGGGCACAGTCCTTATCGAACTTGACGTAAAACCTGGCAAACACCAGGTCATGCCCCGGCATCAGCCTGCGGTAAAAATGCGCACCGTTATTCTCGCCGCCCGTATGCGTCATTAACAAAGATTGTTCATCTCCGCTTCCGAGAGGAACATCTGTCGAAATTGAAAGGATTTCTCTGTTGCTCACACTGTCCCACCGATTGAAGGTGTCGCTTAAAGGCCGGTCGAATCGTTCGACAAAAATAACGCGTGGATCGCGATCTATACCTTTGTCGCCGGGATATTCTGATGCGATTCCTGAACGGCCTTCCGGGAGTTCATTCTCCGCCTCGCTGAAAGCGAGGTTATTCCGTGCGACTAAGAGAAGCGCACCAAAAGCAAGGTATCGAGCACCGTGACTCGCCAGAACCTGGTGGTAGCGGGTTGTGTCATTCATCATTCTTAAAGTGAACATCAAAGTTTATTTTAGGGAAGAAAGGCACCTCGACCTTGTTAACTCTCTTTACCTGGAAGAGGCCGGATTCCAAAGCTCTCAAGGAAAAAGGCCGGAAAAGCGACGAAGAAAGAGCCAGGGGGAAATCACCAGAGACTGGTGTAGAGGCGAGCGTCTGTCAATAGTGAGATCCTCCCAAGAATAAAATTGAAGGATCACTCGATTCCCGATAACGTCCCGCGCCCGGACATTAATCACCCCCTATAAGAGACCGTAAATATGAAGATTAAGGAAGTCGAATTCTTTTATGTGGACGTGCCATTCAAAGAGATCCCTCAGCGCAACATGGAGCGCCAGATTCACGCGTGGCGCATTTTCCAAATCTGCAGAATCGAACTCGACAACGGTATGGAAGGTTTCGGCGAGACTCTGCCCACATATACCTGGAGCCGTGTTCAGGAAGACGTCACCGCGAAGCTGAAGGGGAAGAGCCCCGCTGCTTTCCTCTGGGACGATTCGCTGGGTGCGGGGGTTCAGATGGCGCTTTTCGATGTGACCGGGAAAGCGATGGGCGTTCCGGCCTACCAGCTCATGGGCACCAAACACCGTGATTTCTGTCCCATTTCCTGGTGGGCCATTGATATGCCACCTGAAGATTACGCGGCGCAAGCGAGAGAGGCGGTCAAACTCGGGTATACGTCGATGAAACAGAAGCCGCGGCCGTGGTTCGATGTTTATGAACAGGTGAAGCAGACCGCAGCAAACTCCAATGAAAATTTCAAGATAGATCTCGACTTCAATGCACACCTTGTGAATTCGGCAAACGCAGTGAGTGTGATCAGGGAATTGGAGAAGTGTCCGAATGTCGCTTTCCTCGAGACTCCGATTCCCCAGGAAGATGTCGCCGGTAATAAACGTGTTCGCTCACAGACGCGATGCGCCATTGCCATGCATTTCGGCAATCCGCCCTTTCCTACCGCAGTTCACGAAGAAGTTTGTGACGGATTTGTCATCTGTGGTGGTGCTCACAGTGCATTGCATCAGTTTGCTTGCGCGGCGAGGTTCAATATGCCGGGGTGGTTGCAACTGGTCGGGACAGGTATCACGACGACCTGGGGACTGCACCTTGGCTGTGTGGCTACTCACGCTCAATGGCCAATGATCACCTGCCTGAACATGTATCAACATCAGCTCATCAGCGAACCGATAGAAATGGTCGGCGGTTTTGCAAAAGTCCCGGACAAACCAGGGCTGGGATTCGAGCTTTCTGATGAAATCCACAAATTCAAGGTCGATTCACCAGACAAGCCAAACGTGAAGGCCCATTACGCACTGGTCCGGGCGAACGGTGACAAACGCTGGTTCCAGCCTGAAATGGCTCACTACGGCTATTGGACAGAATCCCACCGCGGGAATTTCCCCGGTGTCTTTGAACACGGCGTGCGCCTCGAACGCTGGGACAATGATGATTCAAAGGATTGGAAAGACATGGAGGAGCGACTCAAGCATGGCGTTGTTTCTGAACGCGCTTGAGTTGCAGATTGACACTTCTCCTCCTCACGCAACACCTCATCCATCCGGATGAAAATGTTCGAAAATCTTCTCGGCCAGGACCGGAGACACTCCCTGCACAGCCGCCAACTCTTCCACACTCGCCAGCCTTACGGAAGCCACATGCCCGAACTGTTTGATTAAGCGTTTTCGAATGACATCACCTACACCCGGGATGGCCGTGAGGCCACGCTTTTTGTAAACGGCTTCGCGAAGTTTACGATGGTAGGTGATGGCAAAGCGGTGGGCTTCATCACGGATACGGGCAAGGTAGCGCAGGTGCGCGCTGTCCCGCGGAAGCACTATCGGCTCGGGTCTGTTCGGTTTGAATACGCGCTCGTCAGTAATAATGGTCTTCTCGCCGCGCTGGCGACGCCGGCTCTTGGCAAGGCCAATCAGGTCAACACCGGTAATGCCAAGTTCCTCGAAGACGCGAACCGCGACCGAAAGTTGGCCTTTTCCGCCATCAATAATTGTGAGGTTGGGCAGGTCATTCTCTTCAAGCGCTTTGATGTATCGCCGGGTGAGGACTTCGTACATCATCGCGAAGTCATCGGACTGGTGAACGGTCTTGATCTTGTAATGGCGATAATTCTTCTTATCCGGTGCGCACGACTTGAATGTGACCATGGAGCCGACGGCAAGTTCACCGCCGATATTCGAGATGTCGAAACATTCGATATGTTCGGGTATCGCTCCGAGGCCGATATCAATTTGCAGCGAATTCAAAATCTGCCTGTTCATCTCGGGCGAACCGTGACGGAGCTTGAAAGAGTTTGCTGCGTTTACATCTGCGAGTTCGACCAGTCGCCTCTTGTGCCCGCGTTGCGGAACAAGGATCTGCACTTTGCGTCCCTTCTGTTCAGAAAGGTATTCAGCCAGGGGTTCGACATCCTCACTTTCAACAGGCAGAAGGATCTCGGCCGGGATCATCCTGGCTTCGGAATAGAACAGATTGATAAAGGATCCGAATACCTCTTCCGGCGAACGATCCTGTGGCCGAAAACTGTAGCTGGTCAGATCTTCAAGGCGGCCTCGCCGGATAAACATCGCCTGAATCTCGATAAACTCTCCCTGCGCATGGAATGCAAATACATCCCGGTCAACAAAGTCAGAAGATTCGATGCTCTGCCGTTCCGCAATGTGCTGAATCGACTGAATCTGATCGCGGTAGCGCGCAGCATCCTCGAAAACCAATGCCTGAGATGCGGCAATCATCTTCTCCGTCAAGAGGGCCACAAGCTCCTCGTTCTTGCCCTTAAGCACCATGACCACTTCATCAACCATCGCCTTGTAATTTTCCGTGGTGACCTTATCGACGCAGGGCGCATCGCACCTTCGCATTTCATAAAGCGGGCAGGGCCGAGAGCGATGGGTAAGCACGTAGTCCGAACATTCCCGCAAAGGGAAAATGCGATTGAGATACCGAAGCGTCGAGCGAACCTTCGAGGCCGATGAGTAAGGCCCAAACAGCAGGACATCCTTCTCCTGCCGATCCTCCTTCCGCTTCCTCACCACCAGTGGCCGCGGGAACGGATGAGACATATTTATCTTTATGCTCACATACTGTTTGTCATCCTTGAGGTAGATGTTGAACCGGGGTTTGAACTGCTTGATCAAGTTGTTCTCAAGAATGAGCGCCTCCTTCTCATTGCTCGTCACCACGTGATCGATGCGTTCGACCTTCGGCACAAGATGGCGGATGAACTCCCGCGTGTCGGAATTACTCTCTTGGAAGTAGGAGCGCACCCTCGGTTTCAGGCTCTTGGCCTTGCCCACGTAAATCACCTCGCTGCGGCTGTCCTTCATCATGTAGACACCGGGAGCATCTGGCAGTTCGGCAAGTTGTTGCTGGAGGAGAGCAGTCATGGATTTTGTATTCATTGTTGGTCGCGTGAGACAAGTTTATTCTGCGCATCGCCTTCCGCCCTCCGTCCTCTTGCGAGGACTGTGCACCACCCCTTATAAAGAGCGCGAGGACAAGATCTGAATCTTGACAACTTCACAACAGAAACCATGCCGCACAACAAACCGAATATTCTTTTCGTATTTGCTGATGACTGGGGCCGCTATGCCAGCGCTTATCAGACGATCGAAGGCGACAACACTCCCAACGCTCTTCTGAACACACCCAACTTTGATCGAGTGGCGAGTGAAGGGGCTCTA
>JAQBXN010000079.1 GCA_027625095.1 Planctomycetota bacterium
CCCTGGGCTGGAGGCAAGAACACCGTTGGTGTTCAAGAATCAGAAATGTGGGTAAAGGGCAGGGTTTCAACCTGGGGACAGAATTGGAAAAAAGCATCGAAGCCCCGAAGGGGCGACGGAGCCGCCGCCCCTTCGGAGCTGGAGTCGGGTTTGTCATCCCACCCCTATTCAGCGGGTAATTCCGGCGAATCGAAATCGGGTTTACCCTCTGAACAGTTACCGATCTTCAAGGATAATTTCAGTTTCCATCGTTTTGAGCGGGGACTCTCTCGATTCTGAGATTGAGGACTTCCGCGTGGAGGAGATCTTCCGGTTGGGCGAATGTGACCTTTGTCGTTTTGGATTTGAGGACTCTGGCGGAGCCGGGTTTGTCACGGAAGTTGCCGTCTTCAAAAGTCAGCACATGGCTGTCACTGACGAATTCGAATCGATAGGTCTGGGTGAAGGAGTGACCGAGGGAGAAGGTGCTGAACAACGCTGAGACCGGCTTCAGGTCCGTCACTGTAAACATTGTCGCCAACGTCTTTCCCTTTTGTTTAAAGAAGGACTCTTTCTCCAGGTCGCTGATTTCGCCGTTTCCATCGGCATCGATCTTTACCATCTCGAGGATGACCTCGTCTTCCGGCAAATGGATTCGATATTCCAGAACAAAGCGGTCCGGCCCGGCTTCCCAGAGGAGCGTCCGGCGCGAATGACCGAGCCCGGTGTCGTGGGCAAAGGCAATCGACATGGAAATGACAGACAGCGCGATCCAGACCAGCCCAATGAGGTCGGCCGATTCAAAACCTAGGCTGCCAGGCAACCCAGCCCTGGTTCCAATCCCTGAATCCTGATTCCCGTTTTCTGACAATCCGGTTGCCACTTTCTGAATATTTTGCAGTCTAGTTTTCATGAGCGATTCGGAAGCTTACAGACCGCCTTCGGATACCCCTTTCTTCGTTTGCCTGGGTCTTCTTGGCGGCGGCTACATCCTGATCATCGTGTGCATGATTCTGGCGAATTCTACCTTTACCACGCCAGGTCACCTGCTGGCAGCACTGAATGCACCGGAAATCCGTTACGCGATTCGGCTCAGTCTGATTTCCTGCATGATTACCACGATCCTTTCGCTCTGGGTAGCAGTCCCTATCGGTTACCTGATGTCGCGGTACCAGTTTCGGGGCAAGAGCTTTGTCGATGCGATGATTGATATTCCGATTGTGCTGCCGCCTCTGGTGATTGGGCTCAGCCTGCTCATTTTGTTTCAGACATCTGCCGGCAAGGCATTCGAAAAAGTGTTCGAAGATTTTATGGCTGGCACCGGGTTGGCGCGAAAGATGGGCATGAAGAGCATTACTTACGATATACCGAGCGTGATCCTGGCGCAGTTCATGGTCGCCTGCGCGTTTGCAGTGCGGACCATGCGGGTGACTTTTGATCAGATTCCGGTCCGGCAGGAACATGTGGCACTCACTTTAGGATGCAGTCAGAGCCAGTCGTTCTGGATGGTTGTTTTCCCGCAGGCCCGGCGTGGTCTCCTTACTGCGGCGACCCTTGCCTGGGCGAGATCGCTTGGCGAGTTCGGGCCGATCCTGGTTTTTTCAGGGGCTACGCGATTTAAGACCGAAGTGCTGCCAACGACAATTTTTCTGGAAATGAGCATCGGCAATATCGAGGCAGCCGTGGCCGTCTCTCTTTTGATGATCATGATTGCAATCGTCGTTCTGATCGTTGTGCGCACATTCGGCCTGGATTCCCGGATTGAAGGAAAGGCTTTGCGGTGATCAAAGTTACAGACCTGTGCATCGTTCAAGGGGCGTTCGAGCTCAAAGATGTTTCCTTTGAAATTCCAGAGGGAGAGCACGGAGTTCTGATGGGGCAGACTGGCTGTGGTAAGACGACCATCCTGGAGTGCATCTGCGGGCTGCGGCCATTCCGCTCGGGAACCATCGAACTCTCAGGCCGAATCGTCACTCATCTGAAACCGGGTGAGCGGGGTATCGGTTACGTGCCTCAAGATGGTTCGCTTTTCGCCACGATGACCGTCAAGGAACAATTGAGTCTGGCGATGCTCATTCGCCACTGGCCGAAGGAGAAGATCGAGCTGCGAGTGAACGAGCTCTCAGACATGCTTGGCATCCGCGGACTGCTCGAACGATATCCGCACGGGCTGAGTGGAGGGGAAATCCAACGGGTGGCGTTGGGAAGAGCGTTATCAAGCGGACCTTCAATCTTGTGCCTCGATGAGCCGTTGAGCGCTCTGGACGACAAAACGCACTCGGAAATTTGCCATCTGCTGGACTCGGTAAAACAGCAGGCCAGTGTGACCATTCTTCATGTCACCCATCGCATGGTCGAGACTCGCCGCCTCGCCGACAGGCTTCTTTTGCTTGAAGGCGGTGGGGTGACTGTGGCTGAATTCAGCAAATCCCGAAGTGCTGAAGACGGGTAGGCGGACAGGAGAAAGCGGCTTCGCTGGTACGCCGCAACCTGCAAATCTTTATTGTTCGTGAATTCCCACAAAGATCATGAAGTTGCTGATGACGATAATCTCGTTTCTGCCTTTCTTCATTTCTACCTGGATACGATCTGCATTTGGATGATAGCCGTGTGGCCGCTTCGATTTCCAGACTTGTTTGCCGTTCAGCCAGACAATCTGCGGAGAGGGCGAGCCGCCAATTTGCAGTTCGTAGTTGCCGGCTTGCTCAGCATCGTAATAAGACCGGCCATAGGCTGCCTGTTTACTGTTGTGATCAGGGAAGGGCATCCAGCCACCCCGGGCGGGAAAGGGCGAGTTCCACCACGGCTGCTTTGCCATCAGCGCTTTGGCATCATAAGGCTGCCAGTCCTTGGCATTACCCGGGGAGTATTGATTGTCCAATGGCACCGGTGCGGATGTTTCCCATTGGGTCTGTAATCCAGGCCACGGTGTAATGGTTAATTCAAGCTTCACATCTTTGAAGCCAAAAGCGTCCATGATAGCCCGGGCCATCCCTTCGAAACCTTGTTCGCCATGATGGATGCCATCCGTACCAAGCATTTCACGTCCGGCCTTTTCACCCTTGATGAACTCGGCGTGCGCATCGGCAACCGGCAGATCGTATTTGCCGGCGATCTTGCGCAATACCGCCAGGTAGTCCTGGAACGGTTCCTCCATGGCTGCATTCCCGTGGCCGAAGGGTGAGGGCAGTACGATCATGACCTTTGCCCCGGTTTTCACAGTCTCAGAGACAATGGCTTCAACATCCGATTCATAGTCCTTTACTGGCTGTTTGCCGTGACAGTCGTTAGTGCCAATACATAAAATCATAAGGTTCGGCTTGCGTTGAATAACGTCTTCCTCAAGACGCCTGCGAACCGCTGCCGCGGTATCGCCCGCCACGGCAGCGTTGTGCGTCTGAAAGCCGGCGTCGGGGAAGAGCTTGTTCAGCGTGTTGACCACATGGTCGGGATAGCTGCTGCCGTCGGTCAAACTGTCACCGACGAAGAGGATGCGTTTCACATCCTTCAGGATAGACGGCATCTTCGGCGTTTCTGCCGCACGGCCGCCGGTACTCACCACGCAGAGCCCGAGCAGAGGACAAAGGATATCTTTCATGAATTCTTCTTTCTCATTTGGGCATCCAAACTCTTCGTCCTGGTCTTTTCTCTTCGGCGTATCAGGCAGATTTTAAGACAGACGAAGATTACGACGAAGAATCTTTGCCCGGTCTTTCAACCCGATGCGCACAAAATCAAAATTGAATGCCTACTGGTTCTTCACCTCGAAGGGGACATCCTTAGCGATTCCCGATGCAGCATCCGTCAGGCTCAGGGTCCATTTACCTGTGGGCGCATTGGCTGGGAGGCCGATAAAGCTGCCGGCGACTCCGCCCTCAGTTTCAATGCTGTGCCGATGCCATTGGAGATCATTGCCTTCGGGATCGACCGCACGGACGGCGATGACATGACGCTGCGACTGCGCGGCTTCGGGTAACACGCGAACTGCGAAGGAAAGCTTCTCGCCTGGCCGGATAGAGTTCGGCGCTTCGACGTTGAGACCCTCAACCTTGTAAGGGAGCAGCGAGATGATGTCCCCGGCGCGGCGAGTCTTTTCGTCGAGCTTGAAAGTGAACAAGTCGTGGAAGCCCAGGTACTCCCGGCCCCGAACACTGTACACGTGCTTCTTTTCCGGTATCTGAATCTGGTATGGAATGCGTAACGCTTCCAGGTTACGGCCAGACACGACGCCAATGTATGACAGATCGCCTCCGCCGAAGCGGGCGCTGCCAAGCCCGGGGCCAACGAATTTCATTGGCTCTTCTATGGCAGCGATTTGAAGGATTCTATCGAAGCACCGTTGGAAGTATTGGCCCGCTTTTCCTTCAAGAGTTTTCGCCGTGCTTTCTTCGCCCTCACCACTCAACTCAACGGCGACGTATCCGGACGGGATGAAATTCAGGTAGATGGTTTTTCCTTTGCCGAACTCATTCACGAGAAATGCCGGATGCGTTTTGCCGCCAATGTCATAAGAGGCAAGAGCTTTTGCCGTATCAGTAACCACGTCTCCCGGCCCAACCGCGGAGAACTTCATGGAGAATGGTTCGTCTCCGAAGGCCTTGCCGAATGTGACAGCGCCCTCGTCATTTGTCCCGCTGGTTCGATGACGCAGTTGAGGCTTGCCGACCCTCTTAAGACCGAAGACTTTGTCCAATGGACTGATCTCGTACGGCCGGCCGTGTTCATTGCGACGTCCGGTATTGACGTCGCCGACCAGCACTCCGCCTTCCTCCACATACTTCCGCAGAGTTTCGATTTGCCGCAGGCTGAGTGTCTGGGCGTATGGCAGGAAAAGAACCTTGGGCGTCCCAAAGCGTTTGCCGAAATGCCCTTCCTCCAGGTGCGCGTGGGCAGTCCAGAAAGGCTGGAGGTGGCGTCCGCTGAGCAATGAGCGGTATGTTCCGTATTCGCTGCTGCAGAATTCCACGTAGCTCCGGCCGCAATTTCGCATTCCGGATACGAACTTCGGTGCATCCTCGAACCAGTCTTCCAACTGTGCCAGATTGATATCCCTCGGGCTGTAGTAAAGAGCGACCTTGTCTCGATATCTCTGGCCCGTTACGAGGCGGTCGATTCCACTCTCTTTGATGTTTCTTACTTCGTTGAAGAAGCGCATCGGTTCCGGGTGAAACGTGAAATCTCCGCGGTGCATCGGGTTCATCCACTTCCCATAAAACCCGACTCCTGTCTGCCCGGCGAGAATCTCACGATAGGGGCTGACGCTCCCCTCCATCAATCGATACTTGCGACCGTATCCCGTCCACCGCACCGCCTGCGACTCACCAAAATCCGTCCACATGTCGATGTCGTCGTAGAGCATGTTGTAGATCATTTTTTTTGACAGTTGATAGATGTCGACGCCCATGGTGATGCCGGTTTTCCACAACCCGGAGAACCCGGTCAGGCATTCGGGATGCACCTGCTTTATGGCCTGGTCGACCTCTGTCATCAAATCGCTCACGTGCCGGGTGATGAAGTCCCGATGTGCAAGGATGTGACTCCACTTCTCCGGCGGGGGCGGCGTCTCGTTGTCGATGGCGGTGAGGGGCGGGTCGACCTCTTTCCATGCCTTGAATGCCGTACCCCATTCCGCATTCAGCTTTGCGAGGTCACCCGCGAAGAGGGTTTGCGCATAGCTGCTGAAAGCGGCGAGGCAGTGCTGGCAGCGGCAGATGTTCATGTCCCGTTGAGGGATGAAGTCTCTTCTGAAGAAGGAGACCGTATTCTTGGGGTCGTGTTCCTTAGCATAGACGAATTCGTCGATCGCGAATCCTGCGTATGGATAGCATGCGGAGAACACTTCGTAGCTGTGTCGAACCCCATCAATGATGTTCTTGCGATCCGTTGGATTGTTGTAGCACGGCACGCGAAACCAGCCGTCCTTTGGGTCGATCTTCTTCTTTTCGAACTCATCAACGATCTCTTCGCTGTCATCTTTCTTTTCTCCGAGATCAAGACTGGCAGCAAGGTCGCCAGTTCCCGGGAGGGCAAGTGGCTTGTACCCGGGTTCGAGGATCTTGTCCGCCATTGGGATGAACCCGCCGTAATCGGCCTTGCGTACGTTGTGCCAGGCAAGAGTCATGGGAGCTTCACCTCCGACGCGGGTTTCGTAATCTGTTATGTCGTTGGCAACCCTGACCTCAGCATAGCCTCGCAGCTCAAACTTCGGCCGAATTTTGGGAGGAGTTGAGACAAACGAAAGCAACCGTTGCTCGGACAGTTCAAGGCCCTGCGCATCCAAAAGACTGAACCGAAGTACGCAGATCAGATGAACACACGAATGCAGCGGCTGTGTGAAGTTTGCCGTGGTCTTGTTCCCTTCGGTGGCCAACGGTACCTCCTGATCGAATGGCATCCGGCCCCAGGGGTCAAAACCCTGTAATCGCGCCCGGACGGCGTCGCCCTTTGTATTCACCGCGCACGAAATGTGGAGAGTCTCCACGGTGTCAGCGCGGAACCATTCCTCTTTGTGACCGCTGGACAGATCGAATGATTTGCTCCTGCTGTCTGTTCCCGTTTGCAGCGTGGCCTGGGTCACGCCGGATTCACTCGTCAGCACTTTCGGAAAGGACTCCCAGTGCAAGACAGCGCCATTCTCATCCAGAACCTGAAAGTCAAGATCGTAAGCACACGATGGAAGGAGAGGAGGGTTGAAAGAAACCAGCGACCGCTTGCCGGCGGCCACTTCGAACGGCTGCTCCATCGACGGCGCGGCCTGCTCCCATCCGACCTGAGGGCGATAGGCGAATTGGTTTCCTGTCATATAGAAGGGGTAGGTGCGCAACAGATTGCGACGAAAGCCGAGGCGGATTTTGCCCTTTTTCGACGCCTGGCCTGAGTTTTCCAACTGTAACGTCAATGGCCCGGCCGCGAATTCACGATTCGGAATCGACTGCTTTTTGTCTTTCAGACTGACCTGTATCGACGACTCACCCCGCGCCGCCCAGACAATGGTGTGCAACAGTCGCTGCATCTCGGATTCATTGTCACCATACCAGACGGGGCGTGCATACATGAGGGGCTCGGCATTGAGGCCAATTCGTCCTTTCCCGAAGCGCCCGGTCTTAACCCCGGGGAACATGCTTGGGTTTTCCTCCCCGCCTCCTGTCTTCTTCAACGCATTAAGAAGGGCATCCAACTCGCCCAGGTGATTGGCGACGTTCACGAACACCAGCCCCATGCCTTCGTGTTCCACCTGGCGAAATATTTCGTCCATGACATCGACGGGGAAGTAGTCCCCTGCACTGACCGCGAAGACGATGACTTCGTGCGGCTTGTTCAGAAAGATCCGCATCGCCTCGACCTCGCTGCTCCCTGCACGTTCATCGCCAGTGATGTCGTAGTAACCACCGCCGATGACGGCGTCGACGTCAACATCCAGTCGATGCTGAATCTCCACAAGACCTCGAGAGGTCCAGTGCGGCGTGACGAAAAGCATGCGAAGGGGACCTGCACTGAGTTGCCTGCCCAACGGCAGCGGAAATCGTTTCACCTCGGTCGACGGCACCCAGAGCTGATTCTTGAATGCGCTGTACAACTCGCCGTTTTTTTCAGATGCAGGCCGCACATAAAACCCACTCGGCACACCGGCAACTATCGGGTGTTCAATCGCAGCGATGAGATCGGCGCGCGTGTTTCCTGACAACGGGTCGTTCCAGACTTCGGCGCGAACGATATACGTTCCCTTCTTCTTCAGTGAAACGGTGTTGCTCAGGGAGACAATCTTCCCCGCTGTCAGCGCCTGTCTGTCTTCCTTCAGAGATTTCCACTCATCGCTGCGACTGCTCCGCAGGCTCCACCGAACAAGAACTTTCTGAGTCGTCTCAGGGACAAGCTTCATCAGAACAGAGATGGGCGGACCTTTGTATTGAGTGGGCCCGCCGGATTTCTCTTCCTCCACCAGCGTGTCGATCTCATCGTCCGGGTTATCCTCGTCGGCACCGCCTAGTTCTGCGCCAATCGTCTTGTTCAACGTGGCCGCCGCTACCTTGCTCATTCGGTCCCGATATTCCAGTCGTTCCAATGGGAGCGAGCCGTCTGATTCTGCCGGGACGTTTACCTCTGCGATCAGCCCGTTTCCAACGCCGGAGATGCGTTTCAGTCCGCTCAGGCTCGTCACCCAGGCGCTGGTCGTGAATGACGCGCCCGGCTCAAGGGTCACCGCGGTTCGCACAACTTCGATTTCACTTCCCCTGGCTTCGATTTTCAGGCACGAAACATCAACGGGATCGAAGCCAATGACTGTTGAATTACCACGCTGGGGAAGCACTCCAAACCAACACTCGGCCAGATCATAAAGGAATGCGTGCCGGCCCCCGCCAAGCGCGAACGGAAGCCCCCCAGCCTTGGGCACAGGAAATGTGATGGCTCCAAATTGGGTGGGGACGGACAGGCTGCCTGATAGTTCAACAGACAAGCTCGCCTGCGTACCGAGGCATACCGTAAGCGCCTGCTTTCCGGTGTTAGTGAGCCCATACTCGATTGCCAGTCTGGAACTCCCCGGAGCGAGCGAGAAGCGTTTGGTGATTTGCAGACCGGCGAATGCCGCAGCCTTTCCTTCTCCCGATTCCGCCGACAGAGTGGTCGCCAGAGTCACGGTCTTGCCATCGTTCTCCTTTATCTCGAAGACCTGTTTCGCCAGGCTAGCCTGCTCTTGCCCGGGCAGCCAGAGGGTATCGACGAACGAAGGAGCAGAGACGAGATCCGACTTTCCACCATCCTGCCTGAGCGATGTAAGACTTCCGCCGGAACTCTGGGTGATAGAGGCAGACAGGACGTCATTTCTAATGGAAACAGTCTGCTCGGCGGAAACGCTCAAGGCGAAGATGCATGAGAAGGCAGAACGGATGATTTTGGGCTTCATGGATTCGTATTGTCGGGCTGGGATTCAGGCAGAAAGATCTAATGACAAAGAGACTGAAGAGAGACGTGATTCACAGCAGGCCTCAATCTAATACTCTATTTTGCTGCTGTAGAGTACTTCTGCCTCTGATGGTGACCACCAGTTCAGAGCAGTAATGCATCGCGCACGACCCGGAAACTCGGCCGGCCGGCTACGTAAATATCGCGACCTGCAAAGGTGATATCACTCGGCGGATGAACGTCGGCGATAGCGGTCACTTCGAGGGTCGATGGATCGATTCGGACTAACTGGGTGCCGGGATAAGCGTCCACTCGACAGCTCGCTACAGGGTCGTGTTGGTTTTGTTCGAGCCATGCCCGGGCCTCTTTGGAATGCTCACAACCGGGCTCATTATAGAAAGTGTAGACCATGCCGTCCGGGCCTTTGCGAAAATCGATGTGCCAGAAGTAGTCGCGGCGACCGCCCAGCAGGCCGGGGAGTTCCACACGGTCGGTCACTTTCCGAGTCTTCATATCTATCTTGTAGAGAATGCTGCCTTGGTGTCTCACGTGCCATTCAGGATGCGTCTTGTAGTTCCAATCGGCGCCACGCGCGGTTGCCAGCAGCAGTTCACCCGGCTGGGTTTCCTCCACCAGTCCGGTGCAGTCGATGCCTTCAAACGGCTCGATATACCAGTCGAGCTCTTTGCGTTCGGTGTCGAAGACAAACAGCCGGGCGGTCTCAGGTATGGGCTCGCCTTCGAGACCTTTTACTGTGAAGGACGAATAGACAAACTTGGACCCGTGCTGTGCGGAGGTGCCCGATGCAATATCGTAGAGACCGAATGGCTCACGCAGGTGACCCTGTTCGCCGGACTCCAGGTTCCACCAGCAAAGGATGCCGCCGACGTTGTGGCGTTCTCCGTGCAATGCGGCGTAGAGCGTACCATCTTTGCCCTGCATCAGCGCGTTGGTGAACTGAAAGTTTCCGGCGCGATGCCATCGACCATACTTACGCGGATTGCTTTCCGGATCGGTAATTTGCAGAATCGGAAGCTCCGGTGTCATTCGGGACAAATTCCACGGTTTGGAAGTGTCCCACACGCTCAGGCCGGTTCCGCCGGGATAGGCGGCCACATACATCTTTTCTTCAGCGACGTGCACACTTGAAACACTGCCGTTGCCAATGCCGCAAAATTTGAAATCACCCGAGTCTGGGTTCAACGAGTAAAAGCCTTCGTAGCCTTCGGTGCTGGCGATAATTCGACCGTCGGGCAGCGTCTCAGCCCGTTTCAAGATCACTGTTTCGGTTTCGACCTGATACGAAATGGTTCTCCAGGCGTCGTCCTCATCAAGTCTGTAGTACAGCGTGGTTGAACCGTCCACATCTACCAGAGTTGAGTTGGGCAGAAGTTCCGGCTTGCCTTTGATTTCGGGTGCCGCCTGTCTCAGGGGCAGTTCCCGTTCCGGCCACGGTGGCGGTTCGCCGTCGTCCTTCCTGACAATGGCTTGTCCCTGCCAGAGCCAGAAATTCTGTCCTCCAAACGAGGCGGTGACTCCGAGCCGCCCTTGATGAATGTCCGCTCCCCGGATCGCGTCGAGTAAGATCTGCTCACCAGTATTCTTGTTCGTGACAACCGTCCAAGTCTCCATCGGAACGTTTCCGAATGTCGTGTAGATGTATTCGTCATCTACGCCGATGGAACCGGTGTAGGCGATGTGGTAGTCGCGTTGCGGTCCCTGCCGGCCGAAGTGGGCGATCTCACCAGTGGCGGGGTCATAGGAAAACACGTGCCCCGACTGCCCGGTCTGCGCGTAAATCTTTTCATCCGTGCCGATGGTAAGGCGGGGGATGAATCGTTCGCCTTCCTCGATCGCACCAAGGTGTTCGTACTCCACCTTCGCGGGGTCGTAACGCATGATTTCCGCCGGCCCCCAAAGGCCCATGTACAACATGCCGTCCGGACCCCACACCTTGCCCCATGGCGCGGAATAACCGTTGGGAAGGATCTGCTTTTTGATTTCCCCGCTCTCCAGGTCGATAAAGAGCAAAGTGGGAGGGAGCAGTGATCGGTCCACCTGCCGTGGAGACCACCGGACCAGAATCGGGCTGCCATCAGTCCGGGGCAAAAACTCACCATTCCCGGCGTTCAGTGCCACCGCATGGCCGGGAAGAGATTCGCAGGGCAGGAGAGTTGCGAGCTGTGGGATGGAATTCATGGCTGACTAAAGCGGTGTCGTGGGGGCGAAAGCCCCCACCAGCCTGATACCGAAGAAGGTTGGTGGAGCGTCCCAAGTGGGGCAGACAGTGCGATGCATCGCGACAAATTGCCTGCTTCTACTCTACTTATATCAGTTCCGAACATTCTGCGGACAGGCCCAACGGCGTAACAACATGGATTTCCTTGACCGCTGAGTAACAGATTTCAGAGAAAGAGTTCTTACTTTGAATCCACTCTCTCTTCTCTTTCCGTGTGGCCGGTGAAGGCAGCGGAGTGAAGTGAAGATTCACACCAGACATGACCCGGAAGAAAAGCGAAATCCGAAGAAATCAGTGATTGAATGTAAAGGTGACTGTTCAGCAGTAGGAAAAAGACAGAATAATGTGAGGTGCCAGCAAGAACCTTTAATTGCACGCATTGCGAAGGATTCTCTGATCAGGTGTCTGGTGACTTATCATTCTGTCCCAAATTAGTGCGCGGTCAGCCCCCGTGGTCCTCACACTCCGTGGGGAGTCTGCAGAGCCCTCGGGGAGCGAGGGCTCCACGATAAAGCCGTTGGAGTTCTCCCGGCCTGGTTGCGGCAGGAGGCCGAGGCAGGATCAAGAGTAAAAGCCTCCGCCGAGGACATTCCGGCTGTGGCTGGGATACGGTCAGTCTAAGAACAAAAAAAAACGGCTGTTCAGACCAGATTGGTCTGAACAGCCGCGAAGGTTTAAGCGATTAGTCGATTACCAACGACCGCCGCCTCCGCCGCCTCCACCACCATAACCACCTCCACCACCACCACCACCACGACGACCGCCGCCGCCGCCGCCGCCGCCGCCGCTACGTGGTTCACGTGGCTTAGCTTCATTGACGGTGAGCTTACGTCCACCCAGATCGCTTTCGTTGAGAGCAGCGATGGCTTTCTTGCCATCTTCGTTGCTTTCCATTTCGACGAAACCAAAACCACGAGAACGTCCTGTGTCCCGGTCGGTGACAATGCTGGATTTGATGACTTGACCGTGCTCTTCAAAAGCTTCACGGAGGTCACCCTCGGAAGTATCGAAGGAAAGATTTCCGACATAGATGTTGAACATTAGAGAACAACTCCTCAAAACAGAGAAAAAAAAACCACGCTTACGACCGGAAAGGACAGATGCCAGAGCCATGTCGATATCGGGCTAAAAAAAGCACCTCCGACCTCGGGGTCCGGTGCTGAAACAATTTGTATTGGGGGATTAATGACGGAGACAGTATGGTGTGATTTCCTGAGAAACAACAGCTGAGGGAAATCAACAGGCAGGGATAAATGCAGGTCAATTGCCTACCGTCCGTGCTTGCTCGAAAAACCTAACTTGCGGAATAATAGCGAAAGTAAAGGGCCTCGCCGCAAAAAGTTCGCATCTTTTCTTAGTATAAATTCTGCCTGATTAAATTGAGCAGCCATCCGAACAGGGGGCAGCCCTCGTGGAACTTCAATATTTCCTCCCGGAATCCGGTTTATGACATCCAGTGAACGGTCTCTACTGAATCGACTGGTTTTCCTGATACATCCCTTTTGTTACGCCGGCGTGAAGCGGGACGAGCCAGCATGGCAGTTTGCCCGGCGTGAGCAGAAGTGTGCCGAATTTTGGCTGAATGAGGCCAGAGAACTTGGCAATGACGCAGCTCTGGTACTTATTCCCAGCAGGATTAATGGCCACCCTCTTACTGAAAAATTCGTCGAAGACCTCGATGCGGCCATCGGCTCTCGATGCATCCCCCTGCGCTGCCCATATCCCAGTACGCCGGGATTCTGGGACATAGTCGCTCAAGAGACTGAAGAGGTCGTTGGTGACCTGCGAGGTGCTTTCCTCACTCAACAGGAGAGTTGGAGCAGGGAGGAGCTTTCGACCGGGCTCCACTGCCGTGGATGCGTCGCGATGCTTGTTGGGGAATTGAAGTCCCGAAATCTCGCCCTCGAGCCAGGTACGTTGATCGCCGAAGCATGGGGCGAAAGTTTCGACGGCTGCGTCACAAAGTACAGCCTCAATATCCGCCGGCTCCTCGGCCTGGCCAATGTCATCGAAATCGATTTCCAGCGTAGCGTGCCCGATGCTTCGTTTCTGCTCGAGGCCGAACTTGTCGGACGCTTCGAACTCGGCGCAGATCTGAGGTTATTTCAATTTATCATCGGCGGGGGCAAACCCGCCGCGCTCTTTGTGCGTACCAGCGAGTCGCCCGGTGACCCGGCAATGCGGGTTCATGTCCCTATCGATCCCGGACGGGTCTCCGTTACGACCAAGCAATGTGGCCGCCTGTGGCCACTGCCCGTTGAAGACCGCACCCCCTGGCCGAAAACGGGGCCGCGGGAGTCGCCCCAGGAGCTTGTCCAATCTGCGGACGGGGGCATGATCGTCCCCGTCAGCTCAGGCATGGTCTATCGACTTGCCAAAGCACCGGCCTACATCATGGCAGAAGACGGAATGCCCGAAGACGAGTTTTTCGGACAACTGCGTCAAGCCGTTCTCCTTGCTTAACCGCAGACATTTTGCTTGCACTCAGATAGCAATACTCGCCACGAATCATCGTCCAAAGAGCTGCGTCAAAAGGGAGAAGTACCGGATTCCCTGTCATCAGCATTGGCTGTCACTTCACTTTCCAGCCGGTGGGCAAGACGATCGTGTCGTCGGTGATGACGATCATGGCTGGGTCCCAATCGTCGGTGCGGAAGGGGAGGGCGGGGAGATCAGATCCGTTGTAGAGATTACAAACGGGGTTATTTGCCCAGGCGTAACGGACGGCTACCGGGGCCGCGACTTTGTCTGACCAGACGACTACAGACTCACCCGCGATCCTGGCATTGGCGAAATAGAATCTTCTGTCTTTGCCTGCGATGACGAATCCAATCACCGGCTCGCCCTTGCTCACCAGGCCCGCCGCGGAGTCGAATTGCAGTCGAATCGAAGTGCCTTCGACTTTCATTGATCGATAGGTGGGGCCGGTGTGGATCAGATCCTTCTGACCGTAAGCTGTTGCGAGCGCGCCGAGCGCAAGGCGTAGACCGAGGTCCTGCTTGTTGCGGGGGTGGATGTCTCCTCCATTACCGATGTCGACGGCGGTGGCCAGAAACGTGTTCGGGACGCGTAACGCTGCGCTCTGGCAATCGCGGATGTTGAGGAAGCCCCAGCGTTCCACCGGCCTCGTCTGCTGGCCCTGGTAGTTGGCCAACTGTACGATCCCGAAAGGGAAGTCGTCCTGTCCCCACTCTTTTCGCCAGGAGGTGATCAACCCCGGCAGGAGATGAAGATAATCGGCATGGAACGGCGCGTTTGCCTCGCCCTGGTACCAGATGGCGCCGCGGATGGCGTATGGAATGAGGGGATGGAGAACACCGTTGTACATGACTGCAGGATGGCCATAATAACTGCCGGGTATCTTCTCGTCCGGAAGCCTTGGCTGCAGGCCAGGCTCGAGGTCTTGCGCCTTCTTCATGCGCCAGTCACCCGTCAGGGAAACGGGTTTCGCGTCCGGGTCGTCTTTCAGCACCAGCTTCATCTCGGCGGCCGGACCGAAGAACGCCATCTGATAGGCAAGCTTCAAGACACGAACGGCCACGACGATGCGGCTGGGCTTCGCGGCTTCAGGCGACACCGCGTACACCCGGGAAGCTTCCCAATAGCGATCCGTATCGAACCAGGTCCGACCGACTTTGACGCCGTTGATAAACGTTTCGTCCACGCCGTCAATGACGCCGATATGCAGCGTCAGTTCTTTGCCCACCCAGGCCTCCGGGATTGAAACCTCTCTGCGAAACCAGACGGAAGCTACGGGCGTCCCGATCGGGTTGTCATCGGCCGAGACCGGCAGTGCGACTTTTTCCCACGCCGAGGTATCGAGTGTGGGGGACATCCATTTCTGCTGAAGGCCGAGAGCTTCGGCGTCGAGTCTCTTGAACCAGGCTTCACACCGCTCCGGGTGCTTCGCCTTGATTCTGGCCTTCGCTTGTTCGAAGTTGTCTCTGTCGGCAAGGTACGCCTTTGCTGACTGCTCGTAAATCTCGGCCCGCTCGCGGTAGATTGGTACCGCCTTCAGGCCCTCGATGCTGGTCCATGCCTCGATTGCAGTTGCCCCATAAGAAGCGACCAGGATGCCAACCGGAACTTTCAGGCGCTTGTGGATTTCCCGGGCAAAAAAATATCCGACTGCTGACCATCGCTTGACGTTTACCGGGTCGCATACCTGCCAGGCCCCACTGCACTCGCTTTGCGGTGTCAGCGGATAGCCGTCTTCGATCGAAGGAATAAGGGCGGTGAATGACCGAACCTCCGGATAGTTCGCTGCCTCGATTTCTTCCTGTGCGTTGTTTGAATTCGCTACCACCCAGCCCATGTTGGACTGCCCACTGCAGAGCCATACCTCGCCTACAAGGATATTCTTGAGAACCAATCTGGTGGCTTCGCCCGCGACCGTCATCTCCTGCGGCTGGTCGTTCGCTTCCATCGCCACCAGCCTGATTTGCCACTTGCCATCGCCCCCGGCCTTCGCTTTCAACTCCTGGCCGCCGAAAGTAACCGAGATCGCTTCACCTGGCCCCGCCGTTCCCCAGACAGGTACCGCCCGTCCCCGTTGAAGCACCATGTGGTCCCCAAAGACGGAGGCAACTTTCACTTCCGCCCTGACAGGCGTAAAGACAGCGAGGAAGAAGCTGAGAAACACCGCCGAGATAATAATTCGCATTCTTCCTCCGGATGTTGAGATTGTCGCCGGCCCCTGCAACGTCCCCTCAGGCTGCAGGCACATTGAATGGACTTTTTGGCCGCATAAGGATCAAAGGCTGCCGTCGATGTTCACCGCGCCGACCCGAAAAAGCGAACCACCTGGTGAACGCTTATTCTGACGACTCGGACAACGGTGAAGCACCCCGATTCGCCCCGTCTCCTCCTCGTCATAGAATACAGCCGTTTGCTCCTCTGAGCCTGACCATACTATCTGAACGGTAACTCCAATGATGACCCCCGAGCAGCGTTATCTTTTTGACGTTTATGGCTACCTTCACCTCGAAAACGTTTTTGGCGGAGCGGACTTGAAAGCGGCGCAAGATGCGGCAGATCGTTACGTCAACACCCCTGTCGTTGATCTGCCACCAGGATTTGGAGTGGATGGTCGCCGCTACCTGCACGGGTTTGCATTCGATCCCTCGCTTGAGGCTTTGGCGATACACCCGGCTGTCTGGCCAATCATCATGGAACTCACCGGTGGCAAACCGCGGCTGGTCAGCGGTACTCTTCAGTTGAGCTTCGCCGGTTCAGAAGTTGAGGCTTATCGTATGCACTGTGCCCGCGAGGATAACGGGCCAAAGCGAAACATTTTTGAAAAACGCGAGGGGAAAATCTATGCCAGCAACTTTGTCATTTTTCCCTATCTCACGGATGTTTATCCCGGGGATGGTGGTCTGGTGGTTGTCCCTGGTTCGCATAAATCTGAGTTCGAACGTCCGCTGAGTCTGTTTAACAACGGGACGATGCTGGGCCTCGATAAAGCCCCGGACGGCGTCCTCAACATTACGCCCAAAGCTGGTGACATGGTCGTCATGACCGAATCCCTGGTGCATGGAATCCTGGCCTGGAAACCCAAGGATCGTTATCGGGCAATTCTCGGTCTGCGATATCACCCACAGGACAGCGACATTGGCAGCATCCCTGAAGAAATAAAGCAGCGGCTTTCTCCGGAGGTAAGGGAGCTGATTGAAGTCGCCCCTCAAAGCCATTCAAAATCCATCGCCCGGATTTGAAATCTCAAATCTCTGACCTCGAACTCTTGCGCCCGCTCCACTTTCGATTCGCTTGTGAACAACGAGATCAATCAAGGAGACCCCCAATGACCTGGAACACGCACGCTTTAATACAACTGGAAGGATTGAAGGTTGAATTGTCCGAACCGGTTCTTGTGAAACGGAGCCGCTGGTACTGCTGGTTCCCGTCGCTCATCAGGCAGCCGGAAGGGACGCTATGGGCCGTGATGTCCGCGTATGGGGACATTCATGTGACGGACTCATTCAATTATCTCTCCAGATCGCGCGACGGCGGATTGAGCTGGGATGAGCCTCGCCTCATTGGCGATGCCGGTCTGAGTCACCTGATTCTGTCGGACGGCAGTGCGCTGATCCTCCCTTACTACCTGAGATCGCGCGGCGATGACCTGGTGGGAGCTCCATGTAACGTCATTTCCACCGAGGGCGGGCTCTCATTTCGTGCTTCCGGGGTGACGGTCACCCATTGGCCGCGGCCGATAGGAATAATGTCCGCGGGCGTCGGCACCGCGAGTTTCGTATTCAATGGCCAGACAGTGCGTGGCCGGGACGGCGAGTATCTGACGACCCTGTACGGGACATTTGCTGGCGACAAGCGCTACTCGCTGCTTATGGCGGAATCGACGGACGGGTTCGCGTGGCGCATCCGCTCCGTTATCGCCGGGCATGATTGCGAACTCGAGGGGGTCGAAGGTCCCTGCGAATCGGCCACTTGCCGCCTGGCAGACGGCCGCCTTATGTGTGCCTTTCGACTGGCCTCATTCGTACGGTATGGCCAGGCCTTCAGTGACGACGACGGCCGCACATGGAGTAAGCCGACGAATATCCTTCCGTTATCGGTAGAGCCCAGCCTCGCGAGACTCGGCAACGGCATGGTGGCGTTATCTGGCGGACGCTCCGGCGTCTTCGTCTGGTTCAATCCCGACGGCAGAGGTCAGGATTGGCAAGCGGTGGACATCGTCGCTGCCCACAACGCAGCGCGGCCGGCCGCGGATCAGATCGATCCGAATTCGCGAGGGTGTTGGCTTCCCGTCGGCGAAATAATGGAGAAAAGCGTCACCGGTTTCTCCTCGTGCTACACGGAACTGATGGCGCTCGACGAAAAGACGCTACTACTTATCTATGACCGGGTCGGTCTGGGATGGCACCAGATTCCGGACGACTCTGACGAAACCAAGAGCGTCTGGGCAATGCGGCTGACATTGAAGTGAGGCCCGAGTCTTTCACGTGAACCAAGCATTTACCTTCCTCGATACGTCACGCTTTTTCTTGGAACAGAATATCGCCGTCAGCCTGTTTCACCGGGCCTGTGAATGGTCTTTACGACCAAACGCAGTTGCGACCTGCCAACCTTGTCATTACCCAGATCGCGTACGCCCTCCAGGGCAGTTCACTGCTACCATAGACCAAGCACCTGACACCAACCTTCCCGAGTAAATCTTTAACAATGCCTGTCCTGTTGAAGAGGCAGAGATGCCGCATCCTGCTTGGAGAACCAGATGAACCGGGCTTTGAATGGGACTCTTCCCATCGAGTTCCGGATCTGCTGCCTGGGATTTCAGCTCCGCCCCGTACTGATATCCGGGCCGCCGCCTCTGAGCGTGCACTGCATGTCCGTTTTGAATGTCAGGTTGAGGATCCGACTGCCCTGGCGCCTCCTGCACCCGCGGCATCTCTCAACGAAGTTGAACGCGCTGTCATCGACATTTATCCCGATAACGATCCGACGGTCTGCTGCAGATTCGAGGCGGACTACCGGGGCATGACTGAATCGCTGAAGCTGCTGCAGACGACAGGTGAAATGAGCCTTGAGGCCGTGCCCGACACCTGGACAAGCACCAAAGTTATCGATGGCGAATGGTCGAAACTTCATGGCCTTCACGCGGGCGGATGGCACGTAGAGTTCATTATCCCCTGGCGAACTCTTGGCCTGGAAGGGAGGCCACCAATGATCGGGTTTGGGTACAAGCGGATCTTCCGTCGACACTCCTGGCCGAAACTCGACATCCTCGCGTGGGCCGCGCCACGAGTTCCAATCCTTGAGCATCACGAGGCACTCATCGGAGACGAAAGCGGCCATCCGGAGGAATTGCGGCTCGACTGTCCAGTATTCGGCAGTAACCAAGGCAGGTTGATTCTTGGAACTGGATGGACCAATCAACCGGCACGGCTGCGGATCGAAACTCAGGGACGAATGAGAGGGACACTAAAGCAGTCTTCGGTTGCCATTGTTCCTGGCCAGCAGTCCGTCGAATTTGAATATCACCTTGAACGGGCTGAGAGCAATCATGTAGACGTATTCAATCCGATGCGGCTTGTCCTGGAATTGTCTGACGGGAAGGGTCGAGCACTCTACCGCGCCGCCCTGCCAATGGATCGGCACCTGGGAATCTGTATTGATGAACCTTTCGCCATCGCAGTAAAGGAGAGTGAGAATCTCGTTGTCGGAACTCGCTCCGCATGGCTGGCCCGGATTCTCCCCGAACTCCCTCGCTTCCACCGAGCGGACACCAACACAGGTGCGGCATCTGATTTCTGCCTGGTGCACGAAGACGGTTCTGTAGCGGCAAATCTGATGGCGAATAACGCGTGGTCAAAGCTCGCTGGAATCGTTGAGAGTTTTTCCTCTGCCGAAGAGCGCCTGGTCGCTGCCATGGCCCTGATTGGACAGAAGTCGGTGACCAATCTGATTCTTGGCCCGATGTTTTTCAGCCCGGAGGGTAACCACACCTATCACAGCGCGATGCATGAATGGATGGGGCCTCTCTCGATTCTCCGGTATGGAGGAGGGCCGGCGGTTGCCCGGGCCGCAGTGCTGGCGCGACTCCTGCAGCACGTCGAAAACCCGCAGACGGGCCGTCCGTTCGTCACACGAATTGTGGCCTTGACACCCACCGGCGGGCCTCAACAGGTCACACGCTCCTATAAATCCAGTACCAATCTGGGGCCGTTCGTCCAGGAACCTGGACCCATTGGCGCTGTGGCCGTAGATCACGCCGACAGCCAGACACTACTGGATCCCACCGGGCTCGTCTTCTTCCCAAAATCGATCAGTGAGCTTGCAACTGTCGAAGAGATCCTGAATGACAAAACCATTCTCGAGGAAGGCGCCGGAAGCTATCAGGTCGCTTATGCCGGCCTTAACGTTGAAGAAATGCGGCGTCATCTCCCCGATCGGCTGCTCAGCAGGGGAGTGTTCCCCGAGCTCTGCCCCAACGAAGAGAGTCCCGACTCTCCGTTCGATCCAGGTTACTGCCAGCAGATACGTGCCCTTGCCCCCGGGCCTGATGGCGCGATCCAAAGCGCCGGCTTCACCAGCCTCGGCGGGAGCAAAGGCATGCGCGACGCAACCCTCCATCTGACATGGGATCAGGATTTCCTTTCCGTGGACGTTCTGGTCGAGGGGATTGATATCACGCTATTCAACAATCGGGACCGGGCGAGCGAACGCGTTCACCTCCTCCTGGATACGGCGCACAACCACCAGGACTTCTATCACCTGCTGGCTGGGCTGGACGGTGAGCGTGGCGCCTGGCGGGAAACCGCTGGCTGCATCCAGACCCTTTTCAAAAATCTTTCCACCGAAAATCATTCCGTTCTGGGAGAAATCCGAGCGGAATGGAGTGCCGAGTTCACTCAAAGCGCCGTTTCTTACCAGGTAAAGTTCCGGATTCCGTGGTCAGGCATAACGCTCGAGGCTGAGCATTTGCCTCCGGTCATTGGTTTCAATCTCTGGGTGGATGGCCGTGCCCCGCATTACGAACAGATATTTCTTGCCCCGCCCCGACACCGGCTGTCGGCAGATCCGTTCAGCTTTGCCGACCTGTATCTATCTGACCCGCCGGCTGTCCTGGAACAGATTGATTTCAAGGTGCCGACCTGGGGTGAGAATACGGCGCAGGCAGTTTTGAAGGATCGCGGCGAGACCCGAACCCCGGTGACAATTCAGGCCAATTGTGGCGGCGGAATGAAACGAAGCCTGACGCCCTGCGCTCCCGTGACCGTGCAGACAAAGCCGGGAATCGTCACCGTAGAATTCCCCTTTTATCTGGACCCATCGGAGAAGATGACCAGCGGCTCTCCCCAGCATCTATTCGTAACTGCGACCGCAGATGAACGTGAGTTCTATCGCGGAGAATGGCGTCCTACCTACTGCGGGACAATCAGCATCTACCAGGCATACAAGGGGCTTCCCGAGGACCATCCCGATCCGAAATCGGGAGATGAAGATTTCCTGAACAGGAAGATCCGTTACATCTGCGCCAGGCTCCCGCAATTGAAACGCCTGACCACCTTGGATGGTGCCCCAAGCGATTTCGTCATTCGTGCCGAGGATGATTCCGTCGAGTTCAATTTAATGAAGGAGGGCGTGCTCGATGAAATTGGAGAATTCATCAGGGGTCTGTTCGATACGAACCTCAATCGGATCCTGGGGCTTTTTTACTTTGCGTATCATCCGCAGGTGGCTCGCCACATGAGCGGAGGCCATCGTTTCATGAATCTGGCGGGCCCACTCAGCGTGTTGCGCGGCAACTTCGCCGGGGGCGGCGGAAACTGCGGGTACCACTCAAGAGCATTTGCCGGCCTGGCCTCACATTTGAAAATAAACGGCCAACCACTCAAAGCGCATACGGTGGGCATTTATGGACACGTGATCAGCGCGGTGGAATGGCGTGGAAGCAAAGCACTGATGGATGCGGACGTGGGCCACTTCATGCTGACTCCGGACGGTTCAGACCTGGCTACGATTGAGGAGTTCCGCACAAACCCCGGTGTTCTGACGACCGCCGGCCCCGGCGATCTGGCCCGCTACTTCACCTTTGACCTCGACCACACCGCGGGATACCCAGGGATTCGGGATGAACAGTTCCCGGGCGTCTTTCCGCCCGGTGCCCCCAAAGCGTAGCTATTGGGCCATCTGCGGTCTCTTCATCCGTGGCCCTCTTCATCCGCGCTAAACAAGATCTCCACATCTCGCGGAGTCCTCATCTTATTAATGCCCAGTAACATGGTCTCATCTCAGTTTCACGGTTTGTGAGAAACTGGCAGAATTCAGTCAGAGTTTGTAAATGACCGAACAGACCGGCTTTCGCAGGCTTAATTTGTGCCACGTAAATTGTAAGGCTGCTTCACCGACTTTGGTGGTGGCGGCACTTTTCGAATGCTTTGAGGTCACGATGCGAAAGCCCGTCGCTGGTCAGTACATGAGGGGTTGGGATGCCGCTGCCTCGATCGCGGTAGCTGTTGGTCTGCTCATTGTCCTCTCTTGCCCGACCCAGGCTGAACCGGGAGGCATCGAGATCGATGCGAAGGCGGGAACGGTAAGAATCCCGGCAAAAGTGCTGAAACAAAACGTATATGAACAACTGAAGGGAGCCATCGAGTACATCGCCTGCGCCCCAGGTGGCAAACAATACGAGGCCCTGTTCGTCTGTCCCGTCGACCCGCAGGAGCTCTATCAGGGCCTGAAACAGATTGGACTCAACCCCGGTAAACCGGCAAAGGAAGATGGTGCTTCCTATCAACTGCCACAGGGGGGCAAACTCCGAATCACAATCGAGTGGAAGCCGGACGGCGCGCTGAAGTCCGTCCCGGTCGAAGATTTCGTCCTGGATGTGAAAACCGGCAAAGCCATGCCGGCGATGGACTGGGCTTTCACTGGATCGCGAATGGCAGTGAATCCTGAAACGGGCAAGACCATCCTTCAGGCGTCCGTGGTTATGAATCTCATCGCTCTACACCATCTCGATGCGACAGTACTGATTCAGAACCCTTTGGAGGACGGCCGGGACGACAATCGATACAAGGTGAACCTGAAAGCGCTGCCCGAGGAAGGGACGGAGGTCGTCATGGTGTTTTCAAGAGTCGGAGATTCAGCAGATATTGCCACCGAGGGCCTCGTTCGCATACATTGGTTCATTCAAGGTCGCGTCCAGGGAGTGGGCTTCCGGGCTTATACCGAGTTGAATGCCAAGCGGTCCGGTATTCGCGGCTGGGTTCGGAACTTGGAGAATGGACAGGTGGAGTTGATGGCCGAAGGCCCTGCCGAGGCAATGGCCACTTTCCAGGCAAAAGTACGAAAGGGCCCCCGCGGCTCAGCCGTCGAGAAGGTCGAGGAGGGCCAGCCGGATCGGAAGGAAATCCTCGGAGAATTTGAAATCCGTCAGTAGGGACGGAAAACGAAGTGAATAGTGTTTTAGCGACTGAATTTCGCTGTCTGCAAGTTAAGGAGAGTCCAAACGTGAAAGCTGATCATCAACAGTCGACAGTCCATGGAGCACTGGCCTTTCTGGTCATTGCATTTTTGTGTTTGGCACCCCCTTCACATGCGTACATTATGAAGCTTCTCTCCCTGAAGGAGGTCATGGACCTATCCGTGGTGATCGTGGAGGGGCAGGTCACCTCGGTCGATGCCAAAAACCGGACCGTCCTGGCGACCTTTAAACGCCCTATTAAGGGTCAGAACCCATACGAGCAGATCCGGATGAATATCGGAGTGGGGCAACTTTATTATCCCGAGGTCTTGCTGAAGCGCATGAAGCCAGATCTGCCGGTCATACTTTTCTGGAACGCCGAGCTTGCATGTGTCGGCCACGTCGACGGGATCTGGTTTCAGTTGTTCGGCGCAAAAGGCGCTACTCCAGAACAGACAAAGTGGAATTTCACACACGTTGAGCGCTTTATGCCCAGGACCTACGTCGGTAGCACACCGGACCTGATAAGCCTGGTCAGCGATGTTCAAGCCGGGAAGAAGCAGGCCCCGGCCCCGAACCCGAATGCACCGGCACTCACGAAGGAAGTGCTTCTCGGTCTGGTTCCCGCGACGCCCGCGACGCCCGTGGCGCCCGCGTCCCCCGAGGAAGTGGATGGGCTGGAGGCTAAATCCGGGTGGGACGTCGAGGAATGGGGCAATCCGGCAGAGGTTCGGATTGAGGACAGCCCGAACGGACGTGGAAAAGTCATGTATGTGAAACCACAGACCGGCAAGAAAGACAAGAATGCCATCTCTCTCTTGATGAAGGAGGACGTTTCAAAATTGAAGAGCCTCACCCTCGAAGCCCATCACAACTCAGCTATTCCACTCAGTCTCGCGCTGGCCGTTTGGACCGGCGATGGCGAAAAGTATTTTGAAAGCATGGCCGAGCCTGTAGCTCCGGGCCGCTGGAAATACGATCTGAAGTTTGACCTGACCTCGAAGGACTATAAGAGCGCTGCGACGAACTGGGAGCATAAAACCGAAGTCAGCGACTTGAATCAGTTGCGTCGGCTGACCCTCGTGATCATGGGCGGCGAAAGCAAGGAGGAAATCGCCCTGGATAGAATCAGGGCAGAGCCAGAGAGTCTGTTCGCCCGGACGATTCCTCTTGCTCACGGCGGTGGAGAGGCGCGTGGCGTTTCATGGGCAGATTTTGACGGCGATGGTGATTTGGACGCGCTCATCTGCTCTTCCCAGGGGAATCGCCTCTACCAGAACGACGGGGGAGAATTCAAGGACGTGACTTCCCAGGCAGGCCTGAATGGAGGCAGCCGATGCGCCTCGTGGGCCGACTATGACGGGGACGGGGACCTGGATTTGCTCTTCAGCACCCCCATCCTGTGGACCAACGATAAAGGCAAGTTTAAGAACGACAGCAGCCTGCTCCCGCAATTCGCCGGACGGAACACGGAAGGCGTCGGCTGGTGTGACGCCGACGGGAACGGTCGTGCTGACATCCTGTTGACGAATGGGGAGCATGGCAACTTTCTCTTCTTGAACAAAGGAGAGGGCCCCAACCGGTTTCTGGATGCGAGCAAAGATTGGGGATTGGGTAGGAACGGGCTGGGCGTTGGGAACGGGGACTTTCTGTCCATTGCAGACTTTGACGGAGACGGTTTCCAGGACTTTCTTTACAATCTGGGCAAAGGAGTGCTGGCGCATAACCAGGACGGGGAGGGTTTCAAAATTGCAGGGGAGAGCAAGGTTAGTTTCGATACCTGGGGCGAGCACAAGATCGGAGTCGCGTTCGGCGACTACGACAACGATGGGGATCTCGACCTGTTGGTTCCTCAGATGAACAGCGTTCGACTGTTCAGGAACAACAACGACTTCTCATTCACGGACGTGACTGCCTCCACCGGGGATCTGGCATCGCTTGCCGGGCAGAGGCAGAGCGCGGCGTGGGGGGACGTGGATAACGACGGCGACCTGGACCTCGTGGTCGGTTTTGCTGATCGCCCGGCACGACTGTTCCTGAACGATGGGGCAGGTAAATTTGTCGACGCCACCGAGAGCTCAGGCTTCAACATGTTTTCGTGGACTCGGGACGCTACTGGCCTGGCTTTCGCGGACATGGACGATGACGGTGACCTTGACCTTCTGGTAACAGGAGAGAGCACTCACGCCGGAATCCTGGTCAATTCAGCTCTGCGGGGCGAACGAGTGCCGGTTCGCGTTCGGCTTCCATTAAGCGAGTCTCCAGGGGCCTTGGTCAGACTCTATGACGCGGACGGGAATCTGGTGGCCGTGCGGCAGGCTGGGCTTGTCCAGAACTTCAGTTCGCAGGAACCCCAAGAGGCATTCTTCGCAGTAAAACCTGGCAGCTACAAAGTCTCTCTGCTGCGGACAAATGGCACGGTCCAGATGCATTCCTTGGATGCGAAGGCCGAGGGCTATTTCCTGGACGTGAAGTTCCCAGTCCTGCAGCGATAGATTTCTGTGGAAAAGCCTGCGAGGCAATGGACTATCGGTTCAGTCAGATTTGTTGCCTCAAGATGCCACTGGCTTGCCCAGTGGAGATTCACGTTTTTTTTCTCGCGCAGTTTCGGAGGCATGCAGGAGATGCCACTGGCTTGCCCAGTGGAGTTTCACGCTTTGAAAGCTGACAGGATGTCCGCAACTCCGAAACGTGAGCCTCCACCGGGCAAGCCGGTGGCATCATTTGATCGATTGTCCCCAAGCTCGTGGGGTTCCTAAGACCAGTCAATTGAACAAGCTGAAGCATCTTTTTGCCGTTGTAGGACCAGCTACCGCTTTGCCCACGAAATGATTTTGACTGATTCTGTCACGATAGCCGTTATTCCGGTGTTGATGGGCCCCCTGCAGGTCCTGCTGGCCCTTCTCCCGGCAATCCTGGCTGCCCTGGGATCGGCATTGCTGGCTCTGCTTCGTCCCCAGGGGATGAAGATGTTTCTTCGATTACTCTGGCGGCTGAAGGTTCCGCTCCTCGTGATCGCCGCCTGCATCTGGGGCACGGCCAAGGCCATCGGAACCCTGACCTCAGAAAGACACCCGGTAACTCAACAGGAACGCACGGCCCAGGAGTGGTCCATGTTTCGCGGGGGCCTCACCCGCAACGGCGCGGTGTGGGACGGCAAGTCTCCCACAGGTGGCGGCAGCAACTGGACCTTCAAGCCCGAGGCTGGAGGTTTTTACAGTTCACCTGCAATCCTGGGCAATCGAATCTATATCACTTCTGCAAACTACAGCGTGTTCGGTGACGTGGGCGCCGTCCTCTGTCTCGATGCCGACACGGGAAAACTGGTCTGGTCGGTGACCCCGGACAGGATGCGGTCGACGTTCTCCTCCCCCTCCATCTCCGAAGATGGGCGACGCCTTGTGGTGGGCGAGGGGCTCCACTTCACGGAGGAGTGCCGGGTATTCTGCCTGGATATCAGCAACGAAACACTCGCCGAAAACCAGGGCCAGCCGCGAGTTCACTGGACGTTTAAAACGCAAAGCCACGTCGAGTCCTCACCATCCATATATCGTGACAGGGTAGTTATCGGGGCGGGAGACGATGGCTACTATTGCCTGAACCTTGAGCCAGACGAGAAGGGTATGGCCAGAGTCCTCTGGCATGCGGGAGGGGCAAGCTATCCCGACTCAGAAACCTCGCCCGCCGTGCTTGACGGCAGAGTTTTCTTCGGGTTGGGAATTGGTGGAGATGCGCTCTGCTGCGTGGATGCGGAAACCGGTCGGGAGCTATGGCGCTGTCCGACCCCATATCCAGTGTTCACACCGCCATCGCTCCTGGCTGGAAACGGTGCTAACGAGGGTCGCCTTTATTTCGGAATGGGCGTGGGTGATTTAGTAAATTCGGCAGAGAAGGTTTCCGACCAGGAAGCTATCCGACTTACACGGGAAGGCGCCACGCCATCCGAGATCGCTGATGCCCGGAAACGACTCCGTCCAGCCGGTGAAATCTGGTGCCTCAAGCTGAGTGATGGAGAGAAAATCTGGAGCGCCCGGACAGAACGAACGGTGCTCGGTGCCGTAGCGATCGTCGGGGACAGACTTTATTGCGGGTCGAGGGATGGCCGTCTCTATTGCCTGGCTCAAGATGATGGCAGAATCATCCGGAGCTTCGACGCCCATGCCCCTATCGTATCTTCGCCTTCCTGCACTGAAGGTTTAATCGCCTTCATGACAGAGAAGGGGATGCTTTACGTTCTGAACATAGAAACCTTCGATGTCCTCTGGTCCTATCGACTGGGCACCGAGGGCATGTTTGTCAGTTCGCCGGTGGTCGCCCGAGGAAGCGTCTACATCGGCAGCGAAAAATACGGTCTTCAGAGTTTGGGCCGGCCGATCGATTCAGAAACGAAGCCCATCTGGCACGGCCACCTGGCGGGCCCTGATCACCGGGCAAGCCTGGGGCAAAAGGAGCTGGCGGATTCCGGCAACAAGCTCTGGAATTATCCGGCCGGAATCCAGGGCACAATTGCCACTGAAACTGTTGAATCGACACTTATCCGAGCGCCGATCGCGATCTCTGGACCTCATCGTTTTGTACCCTTTGCCGATGGACCTCGGAAGGGTTTGGCCTGCATCAGGCATCTGGACGGAGAAGGCAACACACCGATAGAAATGTGGTTCGTCTCGGCTGACCAGGGAGTCTGGCAGTCTCCCGCGACCGATGGACTCGAGGTTCTGTTCGTGGAGGGAAAACAGACACAACAGAACCGCAATCTTCGCTGCGTTGATGCAAACTCCGGCAAGGAGCGGTGGCGGCATGGAGTCTCAACGGATGCGAGTGGCGAATTTGTGCTCTACCAGGACGGTATTCTCATCCAGGATCAGCCGGAAACGTTGACCCGGCTGTCGAGAGACAATCAGGTTCTCTGGCGGCGAAGACCTGGAGTCCTGAATGATGTCCCCCATCAACAGGGGCCGCTTCTGTCCATCACGATAAAAGGCACGAACGAACTCCTCGTCCTGGATAAAGACACTGGGGCAACCCTTTGGCAGGTCAAACTTGATCATCCACCAACTGCTGGCCCGGTGGTAAGCGGGAAGGTCGTTATTGTTGCGACCGCCGGGGCCATGGAAGCACGCCAGTTGGTCGACGGATCACTGATTTGGCGATCAGACGTTCCCGGGCCGGAATCAGCGTTCGTGCTCTCCGAAGGGCGAATCGCTTACATCAGCTCCTCCGGCACACTCACCGTACTGCGTGAGCGGGATGGCAAGAGCGAAGCATCCATTCCGAACGTGGGAACTTTCTTTCCGCCGTCGCTGGTGAACAACTCGATACTCTACGCCACTGAAAATGCTTTGATGCGATATCAATTGGGAGAGGGCACAACATCCGTCTGGATGGATACGAGTTGGTTCGGTTCCCTGACTTCGCCGCTGGTCATGGATGCAGGCTATGTCTATTTCGCGAGCCAGCGTCGTGGACTGGTCAGCGCGGGAAGGCTGCCATGAAATCGTGGGTGCACTACGTTGGTGATCCGCTGCCTGCGGACCTTGAAAAATCCCCCAGAGACCTACTGGGCGGAAAGGCCACCAGCCTCCAGGACCTGCGAGAGGCGGGCCTGCCAGTTCCTCCGGCATTCGTCATTTCAGTGGATGCTTGCGAGTTTTTTTTAGAGCACGAAGAGTCCTGGCCACCGGAGCTGGAAGCGCAGGTAAAGTCGCACCTCGCCAGGCTTGAAACTGAGGCCGGACGCCAATTCGGGCAGGGCTCGGATCCGCTTCTGGTCAGCGTGCGGTCAGGAGCTGCTGTCAGTATGCCCGGCATGATGGACACCCTGCTCAATGTCGGGCTGCATCACCGATGGGTGGAATCAAACGGCGGCACTAATGACTGGTCGGTCTTCCTCCAATTCATTCGAAATTACGCACAAATCGTATTCGGCATGAACATTCGAAAGCCCGATTCGGCACTGGAGGATCTCCCGCAGGACCTGGATCGTTCGCACGTAGAATCCGCATTGCAGCAGTTTGAGGAAGAGGCCGGTTCTGCCTTCCCTCAGTCCCCGTGGGAGATCCTCGAATGCTCTATCAACGCAGTGTTCCGTTCCTGGAACAGTGACCGCGCGATCCAATATCGGCGACGGCACCGCATTCAGGGATTGAAGGGCACTGCGGTAACGATTCAGGCGATGTTTCCTTCAAGGGCATCGGGGATCGTCTTCACTCAAGACCCGACCGATCCCAATGCGGACCGCATGGTGATCGAAGCTTCTTACGGACTCGGCGAGGCCGTCGTATCCGGCGGGACCGACCCTGATCGATTCGTCGTTCAGCGAGAAGACCTGGGGATCGTGAAGACCACACCCGGAAGGAAAACCCACGTCATTCTGGCACTCAGAGAGGAGGCTCATTTCGACGCAGACCAGCTCTGCTTAAGTGAGGAAGAACTCCAACAGCTATGCGAACTTTCGCTGAAAGTCGAGAAGCATTTCGGACTGCCGATGGATATCGAGTTTGGCTTCACAGGAAGTGAGTTGTCCTTGCTGCAGGCGCGTCCGATACGTGGGCTGGATGTTGCCAGAGATTCGGAAATCGGCCGTGAAGAAGAAATTCAGCGCTTGAAAAATCTGTCGATTGCGCGGCCCAAGGTGTGGGTTGCCCACAACATTGGTGAGACGCTTCGCTTCCCAACTCCGTTGACCTGGGACTTCATAAAATTCTTCATGAGTGGCGCCGGCGGTTTTGGGAAGCTGTATCGTGATCTCGGTTACGTTCCTTCCAGAGAAGTGATGGCGGATGGCTTTCTCGAGCTGATCGGCGGACGCATCTATGCGGACCCGGACCGGCTGGCCGGACTCTTCTGGGATGACCTGCCGATGGTCTATGACCGCGACCAGATTCGATCCGACCCCAAGCTGCTTGATCAGGGCCCACAGAAATTTGATCCGGATCGGGTGGATGCAAGTTTTCTGTTCAAAGTTCCACAAGCCATCCGTTCCGTCCTGAAGTGTTCACGAGCTACCAGACGAGGTCTCAAGACGTGCCATGATTTCTTCGAGGCGGAGTGCCTGCCGCCCTTCCTGGAATACATTCGAATCAAACGTGGACAGGACCTGAAGTCTATGTCCACCGAAGAGGTTCTTGCTGAACTTCAGGAGAGGAAACAGCGGGTGCTCGGCGAGTTCGCGGCCGAATCGCTGAAACCGGGATTCTTTGGAGGGCTCGCCCTCGGCCAGTTGACCCAACGGCTCGGCCAGTTGGATGTGAATGACGAAGGCCAGGCGATGGCCTTCGAACTGACCCTCTGTGCTGACCACGATATCACTCTCGAGCAGGATGCCCTTCTCTCACGAGTCGCTGTCGGCGAAGCGAACATGGACGAATTCCTGGAACGGTTCGGCCACCGGTGTGTTGGAGAAATGGAACTGATGGAACCGAGATGGCGGGAAGATCCAGATTACCTGGAGCGCCTGACCGTTTCCATGCGAGGGAATGGTTTTGATACGACAGAAATCCATCGCAGAAACAGCGAGAGACGGGAGCATGCGCTGCAAGGGCTCCCGGAAAAGCTCGCCGGGTGGGGAGGAAGTTCCTTCCTTGAAGAGGCCGTTGATTGCGCCGAAACGGCTCGTCGTCTTCTCCCCTATCGTGAGAGTGGCAAGTACTACCTGATGATGGGATACGAACTGATTCGGACGACGATTCAGGAACTGTCTCGACGCTGGAGTATCGGCAGCAATGTGTTCTTCCTTAAGCTGAACGAACTGGAACAGTTCGAAGGTACGCCGGACGAACTGCTTGATGCCGTGGAGCATCGAAAGCTGCGCTGGCAATCCCTGCAGAGGCTCGATATGGCGGCAGTCATCGACTCTTCTGACCTGGAGAACCTGGGCCGTTCAAGGGCTCATAGTTCTGCGGATACCAACCGGTTGGAGGCTGCACCGGTTTCCCCCGGCGTGGCGGAAGGCACTGCGGAAATCGTGTTCGATCCCAGAGAATTTGATGCGCGAAAGACGGGCTACATTCTCGTCTGCCCTTCAACGGATCCGGCCTGGACCCCGCTGTTCGTCAATGCCCGGGGGCTCATCGTTGAACGGGGAGGAATCCTCTCTCACGGCGCCATTGTTGCCCGCGACTTCGGCATTCCTGCGGTGGTCTGCGCAAACGCGACACAGCGGATTGTCTCGGGTTCGCACGTCCGAATTGATGGGACACATGGCTGGGTCGATTTGATGGAGGGCAACTGATGCAGGAGTTTAATCAATGGTTTCTCAAGATTGCTGACCCGCTGTTGAATCCTCTGCTCTACCTTCCTAAGGATGCGGCCCTGGTCATCCTGGCATTGGGAACCGCGGTGCTGGTTCTGCTGATACGAAAGATGACCACGGACCAGCAATTCCTCCGTCGATGCCAGTCGGATCGCGTGCGTCTCAAATCCAGGCTGAAAGAGGCAAGACGGGCGCAGAATGTCCAGGACGTCACGCGCTTCAAGGCCGTTCTGGGCACCATCGGAATTCGAGCCATGAAGCAGGAAGGGCTACCCCTGCTGATTTCCTTGTTGCCCATCACTCTCCTTGCGTCCTGGGCATACGCCAGGCTTGGCTATCATGCCCCGGCAAAGAACGAGTGGGTTGCGGTCGAATTCACCCTGCCGATTTCTGAAATCGGGAAGTTGATGCACCTGGTTCCGCAGGATGGCCTTGAGAGTCGGGAAGGGTGGATTCAGGAAGTCGGGAAGAACCACGAAAGTTCGATCTCAGCGGGAGTAGTAACCTGGGCAGTAAAGGCTTCGACGAGCACGAGCAGTTTTCCACTCCTCATCCGTCTGGGGGATAGGACTTTCAGACACGAGTTCAGGGCCGGGCCGGGGAGCTATTCCGAGCCCTTCCGCGTCTGGGGGAACGGGGATTTTTTCCTGCAACAGAAGTTGCTGCCATACCGCCCCTTTGGATACGTCCCTGGAATCGACGACTTCTACTTTCCGGCCTGGCTGGTGGGGTATCTGATCCTCGTGATACCAGCAGTTCCGATCCTGAAAAAATTGATGCGGGTGCTCTGAACGCAGGTCAGTGCTGGCGTTCAGGCAATGGTGAAGGCAGCCTGAAGACCACAATCGAATGTGGGACAGCCGTCCCGGTTGTTAAAGCACCTTTGTCGCTCTCGACTTTGGCTGGCAGACCCGTGCTGACCATGGAACTGCTCCTGCTTGTCAGCGGCTACGAGAATTCAGTCGTAGATTTAATAATGACCGAATTCGCTGGCCTCTGTTCTTCGGGATCAAAACACCCCCCGCATTTTGTAACGGGAGTGCACCGCTGGAGACAATTCCCGGAACACACTTCTCCATGGAGAGGCTTTTTATTCAGGATGGCAGAAAATTTAAAGGGCAGAAGAATTAAAAAGCAGTCTAACTGGTTTCAACAATTTTCTACCCCAGGCAGACCGCCGAAAGGGCCATCTAATATGAAAGCTCAGCCCCTGTTCCAAATTCTTGCGGCATGTTGCCTTTGGGTTAATACACCCCTTCTCCAGGTGACGGCCGAAGAAGACACCAAGGCGGCACACAACTGGCCCCAGTGGCGCGGGCCGTTGGGCACGGGCGTGGCGCCTCATGCCAACCCGCCCATCGAGTGGAGCGAAGATAAAAACATCCGCTGGAAGGTTGAACTACCGGGCAAAGGGCATTCGACGCCCGTTATCTGGGGGGACCGCATCTTCCTCACCAGCGCGGCGCCTTTTGGCGAAGCTTTGCCCCCAAAAACCAGCGGCGCGCCAGGCGGCCACGACGAAGTGCCCATCACGCACAAACACAAATTCATCGTCACTGCCTTCAATCGCCTGGACGGAAAAATTCTCTGGCAGCGGACCGTTCGAGAGGAACTCCCTCATGAAGGAGGACACATTACCGCCAGTCTTGCCTCCGCCTCGCCCGTCACCGACGGCGAACATCTCTTTGCCTACTTCGGCTCCTGGGGCCTCTACTGTCTTGACATGGACGGAAACCTGAAGTGGCAGACCGACCTCGGCAAGATGCATACGACGCACGGGCATGGCGAAGGAAGCTCACCCGCTCTTTACGGCGAGACTCTGGTCGTCAACTGGGACCAGGAAGGCCAGTCGTTTATCGTAGTTTTTGACAAGCGGACCGGAAAAGAGCGCTGGAAGGTTAAGAGGGACGAGATGTCGTCCTGGTCCACGCCCCTCATTGTCAACCAGGACGGCAAGCCTCAGGTCATCATCAGCGGATCGAAACGCGTGAAGGGCTACGACCTGGCCACCGGCAAGGTGGTCTGGGAATGCGGCGGGATGTCGGTCGAAAACGTGGTCGCCACACCGGTGGCCAGTGGTGGCATCGTCTACGCTGGCAGCAGTTATGACCGGCAGGCCATGATGGCCATTCGCTACGATGGCGCTGAGGGAGACATCACGGGGACCGAGCGGGTACTTTGGAGCCGCGCCAGAGGTACGCCGTACGTGCCCTCGCCGCTGCTCTACGGCGACGCTCTTTATTTCCACTACCACTTCCAGGGCTTGCTCACTCGTGTCAATGCCGTGACGGGCGAAGACCAGCCAGGCCCGTTTCGGTTGAACGGCATCCGCATGGTGTTCGCCTCGCCATTGGGCGCGGCCGGCCGTGTGTACGTCTCGGATCGGTATGGCGCCACCCTGGTCTTCCGCGACGGGAATGAGCCCGAAGTTCTGGCACTGAACCGCCTTGACGACAGCTTCAGCGCCTCTCCCGCCGCGTCCGGCCGCGAACTATACCTGCGCGGGGAAAAACACCTCTACTGCATTGCAGAAAATAAGGGCGACTGATCCCATGGACAGCCTGCGGCACTGGTGAAACCCACTTTCTTACCTGCCGAGGGCCCTGACAGGACACCCCGCCAGATTTAATATTTCATCAAACGCCTTCATGCACACGCTTGAAGGTGTTTCTTTGCTTCTGCAAACACTGCCCATGGCGCAGAATGCTGTCTCAACATGTAACAAGCTTAAACTTCATCCAGTCTCTTGAACCAAACCCTGGAAGAGAAACCAATTTCAAAGGCTTCTGAATCAGAAAAGCTCCGGCAAGCCGGAGCACTCCAAAGCAGGCCACTTCTCTGGCCTGGAGGCCGGAGGTACGAAAAGCGGCCATTCCAAAACTTGACACGTTTGTGATTTCTTGAGCAGTTGTGGACGACTGGTAGACCAAGTCGGAAGTGTGCTTGCGGATTCAGACGAATTTTCAGGGGCAAACCCCAATGCCTTTGGCCTGCCGATTCGTGAGAACACCTGCGCTGATATGCACTATCGATCCGGGCTGTATGCGGACAGATCCAAGGAGGTCTTCTCGCCACGTATTAACTCCTTTACCATCAGTCCTGTCACCGGGCCTAAAAGGATTCCGTTTCTGTAATGTCCGGTGGCAATGATGAAGTTACCCAGGCCGGGAACAGGACCCAGAAGCGGGCCGCCTTTGCGGGCGGTGTATGGGCGGAGCCCGGCCCAGCGATGCGTGATGGGCAGCTCCTTGAGGCATGGGGCAAGCTTAAAAGCCGTGGCCAGAACCGAGCGGATTCCTTCGGCAGTGACCCGCTTATCAAACCCGGACTCCTCCATCGTTGCGCCGATCAGGATTTTGCCGTCCGGGCGGGGAATACAATACATCCCTCCGCCTTTGATGATGTGTTTCAGTTTCCCGGGGGGGCCTTCGAGAATGGCCATCTGACCTTTGAGTGGGTAAAGGGGCAAATTTAATCCGATGGTCTTGGCTAGCGCGGTCGACCAGACACCAGCGGCCAGAACGGTCATGCCGGCGTGTATTTCTCCATCGGAGGTATTGATGCCGAGAATTCTATTTTCCGCGGCAATCAATCCTGTAACCCGGGTGTGCAGTTTAAACTCTGCTCCGCGACTCTTGGCTGCCTCGGCGATGGCCGGCGAAAATCTGGGATTTCGGATCTGGCAGTCGTTCACCTGGTATCGGGCAGCAATGATGTCGGGAGAAATGCCGGTGTACGCTTCGATGGCTTCATCCCGAGTGAGCCGCTCTCGGGGCAGTTTGCATTTCACGTACTCGATGTCCCACTTTCTTGCGTCGAATTCTTCCTCCTCCGTGAATGATAATTCCAGGGAGCCGGTGCGTTCGAAGCCAAGATCGACGGCGGATTCCTTTTGCAGTTCTTCGACGAATTCGCAGAAATACTTGTGACCGAGCCGTCGTAAACGAGAGTATGGCCCTCTGCCCGGGTTGGCATGAGTGGCCACCCCGGCGGCGGCCCAGGAAGCTTCGGTGCCGATCCCTGAGGCATCGACTACCGTGCTCCGGATGCCGGCTTTAGCCAATTCGAGCGCGGTGGCACAACCTATCACGCCGGCGCCGACGATGACTACATCTGTTGTCTGGGGCATTCGAAAAATGGTTGAAGGTTGATGGTTGATTGTTGATGGCTGAGAGTTTATTCAAGCGTCTGAGTTTTGCTGACTTCTTAATGAGTAATGAGGAATGAGTAAATTCCTGTTGTTGAATCTTTCACTTGGTATGAGCTTCGTTTTCTCCCAGGATAACCCGTGGAACATGCAGGAGACGCTTCCTCCTGATGTGCTCCGGCTTGCTGCTGAGCCTTACAAATCCGGGACGCTGAACGCCTCGGGCTCAACTTCGGTAAAGGCGCGGAACAAGGTGCGCCTGCTCTACAGTTTTGAGGATGGGCAGGACGGGCAGCCGGTCCGCGAATTCATGCGGTCGGCGGACAATATTGATGTGATACATGTGCAGGATAATGGGATCACGGACGGTAAATGGTGCGCCAGGGTGACCGGAAAGCAAGGGGCGCCCTGGAGCACGGTAGAGCTTCGGGGGGAGGCACTCAAGAACTGGGGCGACTACGATTATTTTGCGATGGACCTGATGATCGAAGATGAGCATCCGTACGGGATTTCGTTGGAGTTGTGGGATCAGGACAGCCGGAATTACCACACACGCTGCACATTCACGAACCCGACGAGACCCGGTCGACAGACAATGCTCTATCAGATCAATCGCTCCAAACGCAATGGCAAGGAGGGCCGCGATTGGGATGAGCTCGAGGCGAAAGACAAGATCGATCTCAACAAACTGGCGATGATCAAAATCTTTACGACGCCGCTCAAGGATCGGCCTGTGATGTTCTGGATCGATAACCTTCGGCTCATGCAAGAGGACGCGGCTAAACCGAAGATGCTCGTCGAACTGCCGAAGGCAACGACTGCGGCATTCGATTTTGGCAGCGCGGGAGCAGCAGTGCCCGGCTTCCAGGCGGTGACCGCTGACACGAAATTGAATGAGCGAACGAGTTTCGGGCTGAACTCGCCGGAGAAACTTACACAAGGTGGAAAAGGATGGCCGGATCTGCTGTCGGGGACTTACGTGCACGCAGACCACAATAAGAAGCTTTCGTTCGCTGCAACCGTGCCGAATGGTGATTACCTGGTGTGGTTGTGCGCCGGGCCCATTCTGGGTGTAGAGCGCATAGATCCGACGTTTTTACTGAAGCTGAACGGTAAAGTAATTCACGAGGACAAACCGGAGTTCCGTTCTTACGACAGCGAGAAGTATCTCTATCGATTTCTGTGGACCCAGTATTCCGAACGTCCTGACGCTCTCTGGCTGGACTATGTGAGCCGGATGTTCCCGGTGCATGAGGAAGCAGTGAAGGTGACGGATGGAACGATTTCGCTGGAGGCCGTCAATTATTTTGTGTCCAGTCTTATCCTCTTGCCGGCGTCACAGAGCGCGGATTTCAAGGCGATGAAGGCGAAGATTCTGAAGACGAGGATGGAGGCATTCGAATCTACGATCTACACCCCTGAGAGAGAGCGACCGAAACCAGTGGGAGAGGAGAAGTTTGTGGTCTATGTACCCGACGATGGAAAGAATCTTCTCCCCTGGACTGCTCCCAGCGAACAGGAGCGGGCACGGAAGAAGATACAAGTGGGCGGAACTGCCGGGCAAAACGTTTTCATGCGGCTGGCCGTTACTTCTTTCGACAGCCTGGGAATGTGCAGCCTGGAACTCGCCGACCTGAAGGCCGGAAACTTTGCCATCTCTGCTTCGCACATCCGGGGGCATGTTAAGAACTATCGATACGCAGGCCGCGATGTCGGAGAAATGGGCCTGATACCGACCCTGAGTTTTTTGGGAGAGAAGGGCCTTACGCAGGATTTGTGGCTCTGGCTGCGCGTCCCGGAAGATGCAAAGCCGGGCAATTACTCGGCAACGATTACACTGAAAACGGCAAATTCTGGTGGGGCGGCGATTCCGGTAGAGGTCGAAGTTTACCCGTTCAAACTTGAACAGAATCTGCCGGTTTCGTTCGGCATGTATTACAGCGGCCGTTACGGGCCCAAGCCTCCGCAAGGGGAGTATTGGGATGTCATTCGAGGTCAGTTGCGATGGATGAAAAAACTCGGGTTTACATCGACCTCGCTGATGTCGCAGGCGGTGGTTACCGGCGTTAACAATGGCAAAGTCAGTCTGAAAACGGATGGGACTGGCGCGGCAGTGCTCAAGGCGGAGGGCTTCGGGCAGCATCCGGGGCAACTGCAGATGACTTCGCAGCTCGGGATTGCGCGGGCGATTGGACGCCGCCTGTTTCCGTCACAGGATCACTCCGGCTCGCCGGTGGATAAGAATCCCGGTATCGAATTCACCAGCGATCAGTTCAAGGGCCTGTGGCTGGATGCGATGAAGCAATATCGCGTTTTCCTCGATTCATTGGGCGTGGCTTATGCTGTTGAGAGCGTGGATGAACCCCGTGAAGTTCCCAATCCCTGGAACAGAAATCTGAAGGACACGAACACCTACGGCGCCTGGATGAAGGAGGTGGGCTTTACGACCCGTTTTGTTACCCCGATGTCTGATGAGGGAGGCGGGAAGGATTACTCTTCGCTGGTGGACTACGCGGACATCGTTTCACTGCACGCCTGGCCGCGGAGTCAGAAGCTACTGCAAAAGACCAAGACCGACGGTAAGACTCTCTGGTTTTACAACAGTGGCATGAATCGCCTGGCGTGGGGGCTCTATCCCTGGGCGCAGGGCGCTACCGGCCGATGGGAATGGCACTGGTCATTTCCTGAACCGGGAGGCGATAAGGGCTATCCGGGCAGCGACTGGTACAACCCGTTCACCAGTATCGATGCAGTGGCTCCCAATGCTCCCGTAGCTAAGCATCAGGGCGGATTTCTCTATAAGAGTTCGTTCCTGAATACGGCCGAAGGGATCACTGATTACGCGTATCTGTACACGCTCAAGCTTGCATTAGGGCGGCATACGGAAGCGGGCACGAAGGCCGCGGAGGTGGCACAGGCGAAAGGATATCTGGAGAAGCTTCGGGCTCGTGTGCCAGAGTTCCCTGAAGGGGATTCGCTGAAGGCGGGAACTGGAACGAGCAAGAGCCCGGGAGAATTGGTCGGCGTTCGTGCTGAGATTGCAGAGTTGCTGAAAAGCCTTTGAGTGACCGAATCAGAAAATAGACAGAATAATTAAGGGAGAAATCTCCTTGCCTGTTCCTGCCGCTGGCTTTGTCCGCAACGAAAACAGGAGAGTTCCGGCGGATGGATCAGGAACCTGTTCTTCGTCCGTTGTATCGGTCTGCCATCCGTTGGAGTAATCAAGAGCACACTCACCACGGGCAAACTTTCTCGAGTAAGTCTTTGTGTTTCGATTTCTTGGCGGCGAGTCTTCCGACATCTAGTGCCACTCGATTCAAGTTACGGTTTTCGAGTCAGAATCAGCTCACCCGCCTTTTCCGTCACTTGCCCGATAATCGTGGTTCGTTCGCATCCGGCTT
>JAQBXN010000080.1 GCA_027625095.1 Planctomycetota bacterium
AAGAGTGTGCGTGTGCGCTCGGAGACAGGGAGTAGGCGGGCCTTGTCGCCTTTGACCTCGACGAGTCGAGAAAGACTCTCCAGATGGGCGCCGATGCCTTGGGCAATTTTTCGCGCCGCGTCGTACTCCAGCACGTATCCGCCGGCCATCTTGCCTTTCTTAGTGGATGTTTCTTCTCCCTCCTCTTCCTCTGCGCTCTCTGCGTCCTCTGCGGTGCCATTCGTCTTCCCTCCGAAGAGCGTCCACAGCCACATGGCCGTCAGGCGTGCGTCTTCCTCGAAACCGGTAGCATCAGCCCCTGCGAAGATCAAGGTCAGGGCTTCCCGAGCGACTGCTGCCCAGACGTGTTCCAGGTATTCTCGAAGCGTGACCTGTTCCCCGCTGGCTTTTTCGACGCGAGAGTATCGGGAGAAGATTTCCAGGGCCGGCCCCAGGCAGGCGAAGATGGCGTCAGCGCCAACGATCCCTTCGGAGGCAAGTCGAGGCATCCAGTCATGGATGCGCTTGGGAAGTTCCGATAGCACATCGCGCCAGTCGCCGATGTTTATACTCAGGCTTGTAGTCCCGCCTTCAGGCGGAATCCGGGTCAGAGAAGAGCCGCCTGAAGGCGGAACTACGAGCCTGCCTTGGCGGGGGCGGCAGACGAGGTGGACCGAGGAGGCGAGGGCGGCGGAATTCATGGCTCGCAGCCGTGAACCCATCTCCGTGTCGATGGGCCAGGAACCGGTCATGGTCCAACCGGCGTCGATCATGGCCTGGAGCTGGGCTTCCCATCCGGCCGTAGACTTGTGGGCGAAGACGACGACGCCAATGCCCTCGGAGTTCAGGATGCGGCGCCCTTCGGCCATGGCCTTTGCCATGGTGGACTCGAAGTAGGCTTTGTCCTTGCCTTTGATTTCGTCCACGATGCACTCGTCATCTTTGGGTGAGAGCCCGTTGGCGAAGGGTGCGGCGTCCGGCCCTGAGACGCTCCGCTTGAGCCAGACGATGAAGAAATCAGACAAGTCGGCGTAAGGGACCGCGTCGTAATACGGTGGGTCAGTGAAGAAGCACCAGCTTGACTCATTCGGGAGTGCATGGGAAACGGCAGACTGGTGCGCGGTATTGCCCACCGTCTGAAGTGATAGGGTCGTCTCAAAAGGAATAAGAACACACTCCATTAAGCTCTCCCAAGACCCCACTGAGCCTCCCCACGGATTTGTCTCGCAGAAATCCCACATCATGGGGATTGCTTGTCGGCCAAATGTTGCCTGCATCTTCTGGCCAGAGGAATTCCACCGGCAGAGGGAGGAGGAGTGCTCTGCTGACCTATCAACGGCACAAGACAATATGCACTGGACGGCACCAGCTAATCGATCTTGCTGTAGCTTCGAGGAGTTTTTGCCAACCCCGCGCACCAAACGGGCGAGGGTGGTCAGCGCCAGCGCCTGGCGAGGGGTGAACAGGTCGCCCCATTCCTTCATGCCGTAAAGCTGGACTCTGAAGCCCAGGGTCCCTGGGGTGGCAAAGGTTCATCCGGCACGAGGCTCAGGGGGCCTTGATGTGCCTGTTTCCGGCGCTCCAGTTCTTTCGCGGCCTTGCGCGCTGCTTCCAGGTCCCGCTCGGTGGGCAGGCGATAAAAGCGGCCCTGCTGGTCGGGACGGGTGGTGACTACTGCGAAGAGCCTGGCGTCGGCGGCCCCGCCCCGCCTGGGCTTCAACTGCTTGCGCACCGAGGCCACGGGCGTGGTAAACCCGCAGACCGGGCAGGTGGCCGACCCGCGCTTGACCGTGCCCTGGTCGGGATTCACGCCTATCGTAGCTCCGGTCTCCAGACCGGAGTCCTTTTTCGGCGGCCTGGAGACCGCCGCTACGATGCCAGCCGCATCGGCCGCGGAGGAACGCAGGGAAGATAAAGAAGGAGGCAACTCTACCCATTTCCAGTCCCTGGCCTCCCGTTTCACAATCCCAAACTCAATTCTTTTCTCTGTGCTCGCTGTGTTCTCTGTGGTGAGTATCTTCAGTGCCACGGATCGCCCCGGCTTCTTCGCCAGCCACAATGACCGCATGAGCGGCACTTCAGCGCCACAGCCGGGGCCTTCGCATTGGATGGTGCGCGCCCACAAATAGGTGATCGGCGTCGCACCGTCCGGATCCTTCGGATAAAAGTCCCGCAATTCCTTTTCCGCCTCATCTTTGATCCATTGACCCCACTTGCGGACTTCATCCGCCAGGCGCTGCCCGTACTTGGGAATGTATTCCAGCACGACTTTGTTGAGCAGAACCGCGACCGGGTTCAGGTCGCTGGCAAAGGCGTCGGCGCCGACCCGCAAGGCCTCCAGCGGGATTGCCCCGCCCCCTGCGAACGGGTCCACGACCAGAGGTCTCGTACCCGGCTCGCCGCCGAGCGCTTCATGCGCGGACTGCGTCAGCGCCCGGCTGGTATCGAGGTATTCCCTGACGGTCGAGTTGTCCCAGTTGGCGAAATCGGCGATGAAGTCCAGCAGTGCCCGCCGAAGCTCGACGTTGTCGTCCAGTTTTTCCGGATCCTTCTGGTAGCCAATCAACCGCTGCATGGTTTCTTCGCTGGCCAGGCCATAATGATCTTTGGACCATTTCAGCATCAGCTTTCTTGCCGTCTTCCGAAACGCATCCGGACAAAGCGCATCGACCGGGTCGGGCCAGAGCGCGGCGCAGATCACTGCCCGGCAGGCCGCCAAGGGACGCCTCGCCCACCAAATATGCAACGTCGAGATGTGCCCGTGCCGAATCGATTTCTCCCGCCGCGCATGCGCGGAGATCCGCTTAATCGGCAGATCCACTTCAATCAGTCTTTTGGGATATTGATTCATTCCGTACTCGCAATCGTAATTTTGTCTGGTATGCAGTTTTTCAGTTTCCGTGCCTGGTCTTTGATCTCGGGGAACTTCTGGCAGGGCCGTTCCCACATTGCATTGAAGAGGGAATCTACGTCAGGATGATTCTCAAATGTGCCCACGAACAAACGTCGTCTCTCTTGCCTTCCAGGTCCCTTGCCCTCACCTTCTAAACGGGTGTCGATGAACACATTCCAGACTTCATTGAAGGCAATTCCAAAAGGCTTGTCCTCAAATATCTTATCAAATTCAGACTTGATGAATCCAAAGGCAAGGGTGTGTTCGTCCCGGACGTGCATGAATTCATGCCATATCCATTGATCATTGTAGAGCATGTCTTTGGACACAAAGAGAGTGTTCGGGGGCCCAAACGCATTGATGTCTCTCCCCAACAGATCTCTGGCTAGCCCGATGAACTCAAAGCATTCTTCAATTTCCAGCTCGGCAACTACAGTCTCGATTCTCTTGGTGAGCGCAAAGAACATACAGTCTCGTTCCGTCTTATCTGGATAACGCCCTTTCATCCATTCCGTAAACTTCGGCTGACACCTAAACTCCAATTGTTGTTCCCTCATGTTGTCGCCCCGAAAATCTCGTCAGTCACCACCTGGTATGCCGTCAATCTGACTGCTTGGCGGCCTCAAATTCGTCATGCAGAATTTCCAGGCCGGGCATGGCCTTTTGGGCGATTTGGATGAAATCCGGATCCGTGAGTGACTCATAGGCTACGTTTTTGAAAACCAGTGAGACTTCCATCTCCTTGACTACCTGATCCGCCGATCCGAAGGCTGTCTTGATTTCTCCCTCCAGCATCGTTCTCAATGCATCGTCACTGGGCCTTGGTCCATGAATCTTGGTGTAATGATCGGGAGGACTTGATTTCACACCCGGCATCAGGGCTTCAACAAGCGCCTTCCGGTTTTCATCCATCCGGATTTGCAATCCTGTCTTCACTTTGGCCTGAAAGACTTTGATCGCACTGCGCAGGTCTTCAACCGCGTCCTCAAACGCCTGGCGATTGCCTCTGAGAACGACGTTTCCATACCCTTTGAGTGGAATCAGGAATCTCTTGGCAATGTCCTTCTTCTTCTTATTGAGGGCATGCTCTGAATAAACTTTGCCATTTTCATCGAACGAAAGTTGGGTTTTTCCCACTAAGTCGAAGTTGGCATGCAGTCGCTGCCTGGCATCGGAGTCTTGCGCCAGCCCCATCAGTTCACTTGGTATTGGGACTTTCTTCCGGGAAAGGGAAACTCCTTTCAACTCGAATTCAACAAATTGAAATCGTGAATTGAAGACAGTGACCTTGCGTGCGAGGTCAAACTTCATTGGAGGGTTCTGTTCGATGTCTTGCGCTACCTGGTCCACTCTTTCTGGCTTTACGGGATCAAGCCCGATGGTCCGCTCTGCATCTGAGTCGAGGCCGACAGCTCGAGCAACTTCTTTGGGGACAGCGCTTAGTTCAATGGCATTGGGGCGACTGGGCTGGGAGGAGCCCGCTTCGACAAGAAGCGGTGTAGGGGTGTAGATCAAGGTTGTATCGTCAGAGATCAGGAGACCGATCCGAATACCCTCCTGGTGACAGACAATGGTCTCCAGGCCCATGGCTACTTTCTGAACGGCCTTGAGTCCTTCGACGGTGCCGTATCCAAGTCTGCAGACTTCGGGGTCTACGTCGAGAATGACAGAGACCTTCTGAGTACCGAGTCTGGGCCATACTTCGGCTATGGCTGAGGCGACCTTCTCCGTAATCCCCGGCGCAAGGTAAACAACTCTGACGCGGGCTCGACAGATGAGCTCCGCCAGACGATTTTCATCTACGTTGGTTAGTGATGGTTGGGAGTCAGGCATTGTCTGAGCTACTCCCCAATATTTCCTGGGCGCCGACCTGATAATGTTCCACCGTCACAATGGGCTGCCAACCAAGTCTGGAGGGATCGTTCAATGTGTGAATCTCCGCCCCTGACGCGCAGTTGTAAACAACATATAGCCAGTAGTCTTTCTTCAATCGTGTGGCGGTCTTGAATTCATTGGTGGTCAACGCTACCGGGCCAACTCCTGCTCGGCCCTTCACCTCGATAAATCGAACATCGACGGCGGTCTTGGGGTCTTCAGGGTGCGGCTTTCTTGAAATCAAGTCGAAGCCACGATTGTCCGCCTCGACGCTCTCTACCTTCCAGCCACGGGCCTTTTCATACTTGATGGCTTCCTGGACGGCGATGTGCTCGATCTCATGAATCTGGACCATCGGGGCAATGTCTGGAGCGTTTCGCTGGGGATGCGGCAGAACCCAGGCGCTGGCCTCATGTCGAATATCACCGATGGTGCACTGGCTTTCCTGGGCCAGTTCCTCGCGGCGATGTTCGAGACGGCCGTTGAGCTCATCCAGCCGGTCCTCAAACATTTTCATCCTTCCGGCCAGACCCTGCTCATCCATCCCCGCCGCTTTCTTCTCTGTCAGTTCTCCGAACTGAAGTTGGACGCGGTCGATAATCGCCTTGAGGCTGATTTCGATGTGGTTGGAGATGGTTTCTGTCTCTCGTCGTCGATTGTCTGATGCTTCAAGCAGGAGATCATTGAGGGACGTTTCAATCAAGACTCGTTCGGCAGCGTCAGGACCGGGCAAGATTCCAAGTGGGGGCAATTCAGTACCCTTTGGAGCGGGGTTCAGATCGAGAAATATGGTCGCCTGCCGGACAGACTGGGTGCCGTCGGCGTTGGTCTGGACTGTGTAAACCTGCTCCTTGAGGGTACGCCCGAGTCCATCCTTGATGGTGCCCTTGAAGACGTCCAGCCGATAGGGTTTTGAACTTTGGAGGTCATAAAAGACGGCCCCGCGTTTCAGGTCGTCATCCACGATTTCCTTTGTCTGTTCTCGGACTGCCTCAAACAAAGGATGGCCGGGGGTGACCCATTCACTGGTCGGCTCTCTACTGAGAATTTCTTTGTCGAAGACGATCTGTTTGTATTCCCGGCCAAGTTTTCCGAACTGAGGTTCGAGCCGTTCACCAATCGGCCAGAGCGTCCTCGCAACTCGCCCGACTCTGAAGATGTGTGCTCCCTCTTTGATCTCTTTCGGGTGAACCCCGGCCAGAGGACTCGCCTGAAGGAAGAAGTCTTCAATGACCTCCGGGACGAGCCGGCGTTCGCGGGCTTCGGCGGAACGTCCTACCAGTGCACTGAGATTCAGTTCACGCTTGGCGAGTCCTTCAAGTGTCGATTCGGCGATGCGGCGAAATCTTTCAGTATCCACCTGTTCGATGATGCGATTCTTGATGGACTCTTCCGTCTGATTGCGGGCATACATTTCCCGCACCATGCGTTCCAGTTGATTGGCTGGGAAAATATCGCCCAGAACATTGAAGACCTTCCCAGTGCGCTGCGGGTCGAGGTCATCTTCTATCTTTTCAAGCCGTTCGAACAGCTTGTGAAGGACACGCCCCTCTCTTGTCTTCGTGGATACGAAGTTGAGGATGAGGCAGTCTTTATCCTGTCCGTAGCGATGGATTCGGCCCATCCGCTGCTCCAGGCGTACCGGATTCCACGGGATGTCGTAGTTAATCATGAACCAGCAGAACTGAAGGTTGATTCCTTCGCCGGCAGCTTCGGTCGCCACCAGTATCTGGGCCGCCTCTTTGAATTCACGCTAGGCAAAGATACGACTGCCAGGAGTGTCCCGATCTCCGATCTTCATTCCGCCGTGAATCTGGGTGACGCTCAGGCCCCAGTCGCGAAGCTTCGCGATCAGATAGTCGAGGGTGTCCTTATGCTCTGTGAACAGGAGCAGTTTCATATTCGGGTCTTCAAACACGCCGCGGTCAGTGATGACCTCCCGAAGTCGTACCAGCTTGGTCTCGACTTCCCGCTCTTCCAGCGAAACGGCCAGCTTGATGAGTTTCCCAAGGTCGATGATTTCTTCCCGGAGGTCTGCCGGGTTGATGGAGGCGACGACGTTCTCCAACTGGTCAAGCAACTGCTGCTGCTCTTCATCGGTCATGTCGTCGAAGTCTTCAGGCACCTGCTTGAGTATCTGTTCTTTCCGATAGGTCTCGGGGTCATCTAGAATCTTCTGCCGTTTGTCCTTCATCCGCTCCAGGCTGCGGCGGACGGCATACATGCTCGAAGCAAATCGTCGCTGGAGCATGGCCATGGTGAAGCCAAGCGCTCGCCCGCGAGTTGAATCGTCCGCGGCTGCTTTGATGGACTGACGCTCGACATACTTGGTTAGAGCGTCGTAGAAATCCCATTCGTCATCGTCCAATTCAAATTCAGCAGTCTGGACGATTCTCCGGGTGAAGAGCTTCTTGTGCTGGCCGGTGTCCGGGTCCGGGAATGTGACCATTGCTTCCTTCACGCGGCGAAGATAGAACGGGGCGCTGTGTTTGCGCATCGCTTCTTCAAGGCTCTTCACGTCACCGTAAACGTCTTTGTCGAGCAACTCAAGGAAGAGAGAGAAGTTCTCCGGGTCCCCCTTGTGGGGTGTGGCGGTCATCAGGAGAAAATGGTCTGTCATCTCTGACAGGCTTTCACCAAGCTGGTAGGCGAGTGTCTTCTTGTCCTTGCTGTAAGCCGACATCTTATGCGCCTCATCCACAATGATGAGGTCCCAGTGGCTCCGAAGAAGACTCTCTTTGGCATCTTCGATACGGGAGACCCAAGAGACTGACGTAATCGCCTGATGCCTCTCCTGCCAGGGATTACTGCCGTAGGTATTGCGAAGGACGTCGCCACGAATGACATCGAAATTTTCCCGAAACTTGTCCTTCATCTCACGTTGCCACTGGAAGGTGAGATTCGCCGGTGTGACTATGAGTGTACGCTTGACGACCCCACGCACCTTGAGTTCCTTCAGGAGCAGACCAGCCATGATGGTCTTGCCAGCACCGGGGTCATCTGCCAGCAGGAACCGAATGCGAGGGAGCTTCAAGAAATAATCGTAGATGGCCTCCAACTGATGCGGCAGCGGATCAACTCTGGCTATCGACAGCGAGAAATACGGATCGTGTTCGTACGCCAGTTTGAGTCGAAGCGCCTCGATGCCGAGTCTGAATCGCTGTGCATCACCATCGTAGGGCCGCTCTTCCGGTGTTGCAGAGAGTTGAGCCACCTGAGACGCGTTCAACACCGTCTGGTGTACCTGATTGGTGTTGAGCCCCTGTCCGATGACCTTTACCGAATCGCCAATTGGTGTGACGACCAACACCTGAACTGGCTCGGGGAAAATCGGGCCGCGTATTGTGATATTCGCCTTGAGATCCTGTATGTCCATGTCCCACCGTTATTTCACAATGTGTCACGGAGTAGCTGCGGGCATGTTATGGAAGCTACCTAATGGTGTAAAGCGGTGGGGGCCAAAAGTGAATCGTGTTCCCTCGATAGATAATTTCTTGCGGACCCGATCTGAGGGGTAGGGGGTGGTCGCTATATCCAACAACACAGCTCAAGCTCGTATTACATTCAACGAATTGAGTCTGTGAACGGCGCCATCGGTGGGTGCTCGCTACCTTTGCAAAACCTTCCTCACCACACAGAGACTGGTACGATTCTTGAGCTCAAAATTCAGCTTGGGACTCATCGGGGTATATTCCGTGATACCAACCAAGACACTGGTTCCGGCTTGAATCCAGGGCATGACATTCATCTCCTTCACATCCTTATACCGCCCGACCGAAAGGAGCAGCAGGGCATTCTCCAATTCCCCGATCGGAATCTCTTGGATGCCTTGACTCTTAAACGGCGATATGGATTCGTATTCCACCGGCGAGATTGTTTTCTTCTCGCCGCTTAACTCCAGAGTGTCTTCGAGATCGAAACTGCCGAGCGGAATAATCCCTTGAAGGGTCACCAGCACAGCTTTACGAAGCTTCGCGTTCAGCCCCTCAGGCAGTTGGCGCGCACCGGCAAGGCGGGGGGGATGAAACCAATGGGCCGCGGTTAAGATGCGTGTATCCCACTGGCGAAAGTTCATCGTCGCCTCGGTTCGATTCGCATTCAGCCGTGTTTCCCACTGTCGGCCGCTTCTGCCCACCTGAATATTGATCTTGTTGGAAAAGAATGGCGACACCAAAACGTCACTGCCGAGGGCCAGGGTCATCGGGCCGCTTGAGGGGACAAAAAAACTGGAATAGGTCTTCGCCCTCATCACACCACCCTGGGCCATGTTCATGATGGTAAGGTCTTTCACCCAGAGCTCATTTCCTTTCTTATGGCTCGCCAACTTTTGAGCGGCCATAGTAAATACGGCGAGCGTGAGAAAGAAGATGACCAGGTTGAGCAGGACTGGTATCCGTCTCTTTAGAAGCCAACGCTGTCCCGGCCCAAGCACCAGAAGATAGGCGAACAGATAGACCACGACTAACCCCATGCTGATGGGTAGCGCGGCCTCACCCGGTATGAGCAGTTCACCGGCCTCCTCGGGCAGATTGCTGACACCGGCAAGGGCACTGTTGAGACTGGGAATCGATTTTCGCTCGACCCCAATGAACTCCCAGAAGGCCTGCGATTGAACGGGCAGATTTGCGAGCCCAGGATGCACACCACAGACTCCAATCCTGCCCCAGCCAAACGGGACAACAGCCGACAACACAGCTCCGCTCTCGCGCCACCTGACATACTCTGCCGGAGCCTGAAGGGTTGCCACCGTCAATTCAGTCTTCGGCGTGTAGTAGAGCTTCTGTTCCATGGTCTTGAATTCTTTCAGTGTGACCACCCCCTGGGTTTGGACACCGCTCTCGGCCAGGATCTCATCAATTACACCGGAAGGGCGTTCGGTAGGCTTGAGGAAGACCATAAGATTGCCGCCGGTTTCGACCCAGACTCGCAGGGCCCGGCTTTGTCTGAACGAAAGATCGTCTACGCGATCCACATCGCTGACTATCAGCCATTCAGCATTATCGTAGCCGACAGGATCGCCTGGCAGGTCAGAAAATTGGGAACGTGCATAAGACTTCTTGCCGAGAAAGCCCTCTTGAATTGCCATATCTATGCGTGTGCCCGTTCCGACCTCAACGATTCCCTGCAAGGTGTAAAGCGATGCCAGATAGATCGGCTGCGCATCCCCAACTGGCCTGCCATTTACACGAACCGATGCTTCGACGTAATCCTGGTCCGTCTGAAAGTAATGGAAATATCGCCGCTGCGTCTTTGCCGGAATGTTGAAAGGAAGCACAAACTCCGCATGCACATTTCCCTCTGAAACCACTACGAGCTCCCCGTCAACCGCCTCAACACCAGACTTCATTTCACAGACGATGTAGTTCCAGCCACCGAACGTCCGCATTCCGCCTCCACCCGGCATGGCCTTCCATTCCAGAGTAGCGCCTTCGGCTGCACAGATCGCACCAGCAAGAATCAATGATGAGAAGGTGTTCAGTCGCATTTACAGATTCTATCCAATTGGGCGGCGTCGGGAGACTATGAAAAATTTCAACAGCCGATACTTCCCATGCGACGCTCAAACCCATAAACGCTCCAACACTACGGTCTTCCATCTTAGAATCCTCCCATTCCCCTCTTTCCACATTCATTCATCCTGCCTACAATCCCCACGCAATTCACTAACAGACATCATCGTCCATGGTCATCAACGAACTCAAAGCCATTCAGAAGGAGCACGGCTATCTCCCGCTGGATGAGTTGAAGGCTCTCTCTGAACGCATTCAGGTGCCGCTTTATGAACTTCACGGCGTGGCCTCCTTCTATCCCCATTTCCACGAAACCCCGCCGCCGGCTGTTTCGATAAAAGTTTGCAGAGATATCTCATGCCACTTGAAAGGGGCGTGTGAAACACATGCCGCCCTGCTGAATTCCTCTTGCTCATTTAAAGACTGCCAAGTGGAGAAAGTCTCATGCCTGGGACGCTGTGACGAGCCTGTCGCTGTCTCAGTAAATGACAGCATTGTGGCTGGTGTCGGGCCGGAAGACGTCGAGCGAATTTGCAACTCTCTAGCGCTGGGTGAAACGCCACGGCAGGAACTCAAGGGAGATGGAAGGTCGTTCAAGATCGATCCATATCAGGAAAGTCAGGCACTGGTCGGCCGCGAGTTGTTCCAAAACCACTCCCCTGAAGAAATCATCGCGAGCGTCAGAGAAAGCGGTCTACGGGGCATGGGCGGAGCAGGTTTTCCGACCGGCATGAAGTGGGGATTAGTTCGTGAGGCGCAAGGCGACCAGAAATATGTCATCTGTAATGCAGATGAAAGTGAACCCGGCACATTTAAGGATCGATTCCTGCTCCAGCACTTTCCTCACTTGATGATTGAAGGCATGGCGATCGCCGCCTGGTGTGTGGGAGCAACGAAGGGCACTATCTTCATTCGCCACGAGTATTATCGCGAACGCGAAAAAGTTGAAAGGGCACTCGCACACGCCCAGGAGAAAGGTGTGCTGGGCGATAATTTTCTGGGTAGCAGTTCGGCCTTCGAACTCGACATCTTCGAAAGCCCTGGCGGTTATATCTGTGGCGAAGAAACAGCCTTGCTGGAGGCCCTCGAAGGCAAACGGGCCGAACCGCGCAACAAGCCGCCGTTTCCTGGCACTCACGGGCTTCATGGCAAGCCGACACTCATTAATAACGTCGAAACTTTCGCTTACATCCCCTCCATCCTGCAGAAGGGTGCGGAGTGGTTCAAGGGCTGTGGTACTAACGGTTCGAGCGGCCTGAAGTTCATGTCCATCAGCGGCCACATAAATTCTCCGGGAGTCTATGAGGTGCCGCTGGGTACCACGGCCGAAGAGCTCATCCGCAAGTTCGGTGGGGGCATGCTGGATGATCGACCCCTGAAGGCTTTCTTGCCCGGCGGGGCATCTACCCGTTTTCTGCCGGCTTCGATGGCCGGGGTGAAACTGGACTACAAGTCTCTTACGGATTCGGGATCGGCCCTCGGCACGGGCGCGTTCATTGCCATTGCAGAAGGCACGGACATGCTCGAACTCGCCCACAATCTGACGGACTTTTTCAAGGCCGAATCCTGCGGTAAATGCGTGCCTTGCCGTGTCGGAAGCGAGAAGCTGGTCACGATATTGGACGGCAGAATTCGGGGCAAGAAGCAGGAAGACGATACCGTCAATATTCACGACATCAGCAGCGCAATGATCGATGCCTCCATCTGCGGCCTGGGGCAGGCGGCGCCCAATCCGATTCTGTCAGTGCTCGAACACTTCAAAGACGAAATCCTCTAGCAGGATGAAATACGGTTCACATTCACCTCTTCAAAAATCAATAAGTGTTAATGGAAAGTTGGAATGAGTATTTCGGTAACTAACGTAGAAATTACCGCTGCTTCCCTTTCTATCTCGGGCGAAATGCTCACGGACGCTTGGGACGCCATGCATCCAAGAGCCACTTGTTGGAGAAAACGGGGCTCTTAATTTCTGCGGTAGTCTCAGCAACGCGCTACATCAGCCAGAGCCAGGTTCTGCGGAGTTCAATCTGTCTCGACCAAAGCACCATTGGCCCCGAAGATCGGCAGGCCATGCCTGGCCGGATGCCCTGAGTTGCAGTCTTGACTCGCCACCACGTCTCCCGAAGGCGAGTGGTCAACCTCAACCATCAACCATCCTTTTTGAACGGATGCCCTACATAGGCCCTCTCTCCCCGGACGAGGAACTTCTCCGGTTCATCCTTCCGGATATCGTGGACGTCGTGCGATTGATAGGCCAGTGTCATACTGCGTCTTGACTGGTCAGTGTGATTGACGTCGGCGCCGTGAAAGCAGCAGTCATTGAAAAGCAGCACGCCCCCGCGAGGCATGGGCATTGGCACGGATCTAAAGAAGAATGGTGAATCGTGGAAGCTCTTATACGTAGGCTGACGCGGATGCTGGAAATGGCGTTGGTGACTGCCGGGGACGATTCGTATGCAGCCGTTCTCCATGGTGGATGCCTGAAGGTAGATCAGTGCTGTTATCAGCCGAACGTCCCACGGTTCTTCTCCGCTGTGCCAGGGCACGACAGCCGATTTCCCTGGCCGGACCATTATGTGGTTGTGCTTATTTGAGATGAGCTCGATGTTAGGGCCGAGCACTCCTTCAAGCGCGTCCAGAATGATGGGGTGTGTTGCTGCTTCCATGTAAGCCGGATCTCGCTCAAGAATTTTGGAAAGCCTGCGAACGACGCCCTCACCCAAATCCGATGGCTCCCATACGATAGGCTCGATCTTTTGCTCGACATGCTCATCGGTCACCAAATTCAATCGTTTGATCAAATCCTCTGGCAGAAGAGTGGGTACTCGATAGAAACCGTTGTGGAGGAAGTACCATCTGTCTTCGTCTGTCATTGGTCTGGTTCTCTGGAAAATTGTCTATTGGGGAGTGATTCAACCTTCCAGAATCATACAGCCATCGGTAGGATTCTGTCTCATGCGCAGGCAGGCATGGTTGCAGGTAAAGGTAGCGGGGGTATCGTTCAGGTCTGGTTCGTGGTGACCTGTTTCAGCGGGTTCTGGAGGAATTGAACCCGCTGAAGCCGGCAACTAAAAACCTTTGTTACAAAGCAACCATTCAGGGGTAATGCGGTGATTCTGAGCCGGAGTCGGAGTAAAGATTTCAGCCGGGTCTGCCGAGCGCCAGGGACCCGCCTGAATGCGTTTCTCCAACCTCGTTTTGGCACGCCTGATTGTTACGATTCAAGCCTGCCGGATGCATTGCAGTTCAATCCAGATGGCACAAACAAAAACCAAACCCAATTACCTCGATCCTAAAGTGCTGGGCAAAGTCACTCGACTCGGGCTCAAGGCTCGCTTGATCGTTGAGGGCTTTATCTCCGGGCTTCATGAGAGCCCCTTTCATGGGTATAGCGTGGAATTTGCCCAACATAGAAAGTATGTGCCGGGCGACGATATTCGCGATATCGACTGGAAGGTCTGGGCACGGACGGATCGGTTCTACATCAAGGAATACGAAGAAGAAACGAACCTCAAGGCGTACATGATGGTCGACGTTAGTGAATCCATGTCGTACTCGTCCGGTTCTAACATCAGTAAGCAGGAATACGCTTCCTACGTGGCAGCTTCTTTGGCGTACCTGATGCTTCAACAGCATGATTCCTGTGGTCTGGTGCTTTTTGATGAAGACGTGCGGCAGCTCATCGGGGATGCCAGCCATCCGGGCCACCTGAAGCGAATTATTCACGAACTCGAGACATGCGAACCGGCGGGCAGAACCGAGATTGGAGCAGTGTTTCATACGCTTGCGGAACGGCTGAAAAGGAAGGGGCTGCTGGTGGTCATCTCCGACCTCTTTACAGAGCCCGAGGAAATCCTGCGTGGCCTCCAGCATCTGCGGCATAAACGGCACGAGGTGATCCTGATGCATGTACTCGATGACGCCGAAAAGGAATTCCCGTTCGACGGACTGACACGATTTGAAGGGATGGAAGGCGATCCAGACGTATTCGCAGAGCCTCGTTCTCTCCGGGACGCCTACCTTGAAGAGTTAAATGGGTTCATCAGCAAAGTCCGGCGCGGATGCCGCGAGAGCCATATCGACTACGTGCCTCTCACCACATCTATGCCGCTCGATGTCGCTCTCTCCAGCTATCTGGCGGCGCGCCTGTCGCGCAAGAGGGTATAGCGTGTTGTTAATTACATTATGTTGTTACGCATAATGGTTTTGAAATAATCTCAAGACCGTTTGCTGGCCTGCCGGTATTTCCTGTGCCATTTTCCTTTCTGAATCCGGGTTTACTTTGGGGCGCTGCCATCGCGTCTGCGCCGATCATTATTCATCTGCTGCATCGTCGCCGGTTCAAGATCGTTCGATGGGCTGCGATCAAGTTTCTGCTGGCTTCTCAGAAAAAGAACAATCGCAGAATCAAGCTTGAGCACCTCATCATTCTTCTGATTCGGGTATTGGTATTACTGCTTGTTGCTCTAGCCATCGCCCAGCCTTTTCTCAAAACCAATCGTCTGGCAGCCCTTACGCTTGTGCCCTCTGAAAGGCACGTGATCCTGCTGGTAGACCGCTCTTTCAGTATGGCCCAGCTTTTCGGCTCTCAATCGGCATTCGATCAAGTGCGGGAAGGGGCGAGACAGATCATCGATACCCTCAATGACGGAGACAAGATTTCTCTTTTAGCCTTTTCCGATCAACCGGAATGGATCGTCCGTGAGCCATCTTACAATTTCGACAGCGTCAGGGCGGAACTTGGAAAGCTGAATGTTGCCCATCGAAGCACCGACGTCATCAGCGCTCTGTGCGAGGCCGCGGGCGTGGTCGCCAAGTCCAAGACAGCGAAGAGGGAAGTTTACCTCTTTACCGATTTACAGAGCAGCGGCTGGAACACGGGGCAAATATCAGGCGATGCCGGACGGATGCATTTGCTTCGGCAGCTTGGGAAAGAGGCCACAGTCTTTCTCGTCGATGCAGGGGGCACAAGAGCGGACAATGTTTCGGTTGCTGGCATTCGAGTCTTGCAGGAAACAGTGCTGGTTGGGGAGGTCACAAGTTTTGAGGCATCGCTGAGGAACTACTCCTCCGATCCCGCAAATGTTGTTGCTGATTTTTACGTAGACCGTCTCAAACAGGGTACGAAGGCGGTTTCAATTCCAATCAGGGGCAAGGCACAAGTAAGATTCGATCATGCTTTCGGAGACAGTCAGTCGCATGTTATTCGTATCCAGTTGGCGAGCGACCGTTTGAGCCTGGATGACTCCCGAAACGTGGCCGTCAAGGCCAAAGAGCACATTAAAATCCTGTGTGTGGATGGCAAGGCCGGCCCGGACAATCGCCCGGGCGAAACGCGCTATCTGGCTGCAGCGCTGTCGCCAACCTCGGACAGGGACGCCGGCTTGCCGATGCAACCTCAGATCATCAGCCCGTTCCAATTGAATCCGAGTTCATTTTTTGAGGCCGATACAGTGGTCCTTACGAATGTCGGACGACTCACTGATGAGGTAACCCTTGCACTTGATTCCTACGTACGGGCAGGTGGCGGAGTCATTATTTTTTCGGGCGATCAGATGGATAGAGCGTTTTACAACGAACACCTGTTCAAAGATGGCAACGGTATTTTGCCCGGGCAACTGGAAGAGGTCGTGAAATCTAACCGCGAAGGCCAACAGTACTTTTTCCTGCAACCCGAGGCGTATGATCATCCTATTCTTCGGATGTTTCGTGGGCTTGGATCTGCCCCGTTATCTTCTCCAATTATTTTTGATTATGTGAAGGTTACGGCTGATAAGGAATCCAAGGTGGTCTGTCCGCTTAATTCAGGTTCACCAGGAATCCTGGAAAAGCACTCAGGTCTCGGTTCTTGTCTGTTTTTTCCGTTTACAGCCGACACAGACTGGACGAATCTTCCCAAGAAGCCGGTTTTTCTGCCGATCCTTTATGAGAGCATTTTGCATCTGGTCAGGAATGTTGATCCCCGTGCGAATGTCGGGGTAGGGGAGGTGTTCCGCCGCATCCTTCACCCGAAGGAATACGCTGCGAAATTTACAGTGGCCCGGCTTGATGGTTCGTTTGCCGTTGACAGGGAAGAGGCTCCAAGCAAGGTTTCGGGTACACCTGCGGGGGCTGGATTCTTACTTTCCTACGAGCAGACTGAAAAATCCGGTGTTTATCGCGTGTCCAGCACGGCAGCCGATGAGGAGCTCGCCTCCGATTATTTCTGTGTAAATCTGCCGGATGATGAGAGCGATTTGGTTCGGGTAATGCCGGATTCAATCAAAGCCGCGTTGCCCGATTTTGAATTCCATTACGTGAAGGATGTAACAAATCTCAAGCTTGAAACGGCCGAAAATCGTAACCCCAGAGGGATATGGAAACATTGTTTATGGGCTGTTTTGGTATTGGTTTGTATCGAGTCGATTTTGGCGCACCGTTTCGGTAAGTGATGAACGAATTCTTACTCAAGTTTTTCAGTTTTAATTCCGAAAGGGCAGGGGAGGGGGTCTTTCGGTTCAGCTCCCCCTGGCCCGGGGTGATGACCATTATTGTCGTGGGGTCACTCATTCTCCTGTTCCGTCACCTCTATCGGACCGAGAAGGCCAAGGCCTCAATGCGAGTGCGACGAGTGATGACGGTTTTTAGATGCCTGGCCGCATTCGTAATAATTTTCATGTTGTTTCGGCCGATCCACGTCGTGGAGAGGGTAGAGGAACGTGAAAGATATGCCCTGCTCCTTATCGATGATTCTGTCAGCATGACACTTCGTGATAATTACAAGGAGGCCACGAAACAAAAACTCGCCAGCCTGTGTCAAGAACCTGACGGCCCACCACAACATCCTGACCCCGAAAAGTTAACGCGCCTCGAGCTGGTAAACGCCGCGCTTAACAACAAAAGCATCAACCTGGTTGACTCGTTGCGACTGAATGTTGAACTGAAAGCGTTCAGTTTCTCGGATACTTTGAAACCCATTCAATTGCCCACGGCACAAGCGGTTCCAGACCCGAACAATGAGAGGCCACAGGAGAAAACTTTCATCTCAATCGAGCCACGTGGACCTGTCACACGCATGGGCGACGCGATTGCCAATGCGGCAAACAGCCTCCGTGGCCAGCAGATAGCCGGCCTGATCTTGATTACGGATGGGCAATCCAACCTCGGCCTTGGGGCAGAGGACGCAGTGGTTGAAAATGCTGTCCGCCGAGTTCCCCCGTTTCCGATTATCGCGGTCGGCGTTGGCAATCCAGAGGCAGGAAAAGACCTCGAAATCCTGCAGGTGTTGGCCCGGGAAGCCTGCTTTGTCAACGACGAGGTCGTATTCTCGGTCCTTATCAGGAACCAGGGCTACGAAACCGCAGATGTAGGCTTGAAATTGATGGAAAACGACATTGTGGTTGAAGAGCAGGCAGTGTCATTGCCGAAGAGCGGTGAATCAAAGGATGTGAAAATTCGGTACCGACCGCGGGTGGTTGGAAGGTTCACCTATGAGATCCTTTTGGAAGAGCAGGAAGGTGAGGCGGTTACCACTAACAACGGGCGGAAGCATCTGATGAGCGTGGTGGATGATAAGGTGCGCGTGCTTTATGTAGCCGGCCATCCTGGCTGGGATTACCGGTTTCTGAAAAATGCGATGATCAGGGATCACTCCACTGAGGTCAGCACTCTCCTGCAAACTGCGGATGCAGAGTTTGTGCAGGAAGGCAACCGCCGTATTTCACGATTTCCTCTGAACAGGCAGGAACTCTACGAATACGATGTCATCGTCTTTTCTGATGTTGACTTCACCAGCTTCAGCGAGGAACAATTTGAAGCAATGCTCGGGTTCGTGGAAGACCTGGGTGGTGGTATTTTTTTTCAACTCGGGCCTTACAATCGGCTTCACTCCCTGGCCAACTGTCCGTTGTCAAAATTACTGCCGGTGGTGCCGACGGATGCGGGAGTACTGAATCGCGCCGCCATCCCCGATGCATTCACTCCCCGACTCACTCCGGAAGGCCTGGGACATCCCATCCTCAATCTGGAGGCAGATCCTGTAAAGAATGCACAGAGATGGTCTGAAATGCCGGGATTCTACTGGTATCTGCCTGTCCAACAGGCCAGGTCCGGTTCTCAAGTGCTGATGGAGCATCCATACGATAAGAATGAATTTGGCAACTATCCGCTACTGGCAGTCCAGATTTACGGAGCGGGGCGTTCCGCATTCCTTGCGGCGGCCTCCACGTGGCGTTGGCGTAATTTTTTTGGCGACCTCTATTTCTACAGGTTTTGGGGTCAATCCATCCGTTTCCTCAGCACCGGAAGATTGCTCGGTCAGAATCGACGTGCAACTTTGGTCACAGACAAAAATACATACCAATTGGGGGATGAGGTGTTGATATCTGCGAGGTTGCTTGATGAACTGTATCGACCACTTGAACAACCTGAAATCAACCTTCAGATTCGGGTAAACGAGGGGCAGGAGACCCTGAGCCTGAAGCCGGTCCCACGCAGGCCGGGTACATACAAAGGCACGTATCTTCCGCAGTATTCAGGCCAGCATATGGCAATCATTGAGCTGGAGGCCGAGGAGGCTGTTTCCCGGGTCTTTGCGGTAACAAAACCTTCGCTGGAATTTGATCGGGCTGAAACAAACGAAAGCCTGCTTCGTCGCCTCGCAACGCTTTCAGGTGGCCACTATTTTTCCCTGGATCAGATTGGGGAAGTACCGGGCAAAATTTCGCAGTTGCAGGAGAACATCGTGACAGAGGAAGAGGATGAATTGTGGGATTCGCCCTTCTTCCTGCTTTTATTCAGCGGCCTGCTTATCTGCGAATGGGTTTTGCGCAAAAGGCGGATGATGATATAGTCCCCCGTTTCGTAAGTTCTTATATTCTAGGATGATGGATTGCCTCCCATGCCACTCGGGGCAATATTCCCACCTTCGACATTTCAAGCCTGCAATCTGGCGAAACATGATCTTTATCCTTCTACCGGTACTTGTGATAGCCAATCCGATTTATTCTGAGGAATCACAGGTCTCGGCGGTATTCCAGAATTCAAAGCAACTCGACGGAAACATTTCCAGTGGTCTGGCTTATTTAGCCTCCCATCAGAGCCGCGACGGTTCGTGGGGTGGGGGAGCGCACCCCCGGAACGTCGGAATCACCGGCCTGTGTGTGATGGCTTTTCTCTCGAGTGGAGACCTGCCGGAGGAGGGCAAGTACTCCAGCCAAGTCTCACTTGGCCTCAACTATCTCATAAATTCAACCCGCCGCGATGGTTTCATAACGAATGAAGGGGCAAACATGTACGCCCACGGGTTTGCAACTTTGTGCTTGGCCGAAGCTTATGGTGTCAGCCCGAAATTCCCTGAATTAGGAGAAAAGCTTCGTGATGCAGTCGGCCTCATCGTCCGCACCCAGAAGCCAGATGGCGGATGGCGCTACACACCTGACCGGGTTGGAGTCTCCGATCTATCGGTAACCGTCTGCCAGTTGCAAGCGCTTCGAGCCGCAAGAAACACTGGAATAAAAGTTCCAAAGCAGACTATCAATCAAGCGGTGGACTACATCTCCAAGTGTGCGAATTCGAACGGGACATTTCGATACATGCCGATGCAGCACGGTTTTTCGCTGGCTATGACCTGCGCCGCTGTCACCGCGCTCTATGTGACTGGCGATTACCATTCAGAGCTTCTGGTAAACGGAATTGAATACCTTTTAAATTATGCGAATCAAGGAATTCGACGTCACAACTATTTTTTTTATGCGCATTACTACGGAGCTCAGGCCATGTTTCAGGCCGGAGGAAAATACTGGCAAACCTGGTATCCCAAGATACGGGACGAGCTGGTTCGAAGGCAGCGCCCGGACGGCAGTTGGACCGGGGATGAAATCGGCCCTGCATTCGGGACCGCAATGGCCCTTATAGTGTTGCAAATTCCTAAACAGTACCTGCCCATCTTTCAAAGGTAAGCCGTGGCTCATCGCCTGGAAGAAAAACTTCAGAGTTTGCGAACAAGACTGCGCATTAGTCTTGCTGTTGCCGGAATCGGCAGACTGCTGATGATCACCCTTACATATTTTGCAATGACGTTCCTGTTGGACTGGTTGTTTCATCTGACAGGTGCGACACGCCTTTTCATGCTATTGGTAGGTGTTGCCTGCATAGGATTTACGTTTGTAAGACATCTGATGCAGCCGCTGGCTCTTCCCCTCAACCAGGACAATCTGGCATTGCTGATTGAAAGGCATTTTCCAGAATTGAAGGAAAGCCTGATAAGCGCCGTACAATTCAAACGCGGAGGCACTGCCAGCTCCGAGCCACTCATCCGCCGAGTGCTGGAAGAGGTAGACAAAAATGCCTCGCATATCGACTTTGCTCGAATTATTTCAATCAAGAAACCGGTAGAGTTTTTTGCCTTGGGCAGCCTCCTGTTGTTGGTTTGTGCCTTCCAAACTTTCTCAAATCCACATCTCGTCAGGATCTGGGCATCCAGGATGGTAAATCCCTATTCCGCTGTTCAATGGCCGAGAAGTACTCAACTCAGTCTCGGATTGCAAAAGGTGACAAAAATCGCTCGTGGAGAAGATCTCCATTTTGAAATTTCCGTTAACCGGGGCCAGCCTTCAAAAGTCATTGTCGAATATGAAAATGAGCAAGGAACAATAGGCATACGGCGTATCAACAAGAACTCCGGTAATCAATTCAAGGCATTCTTTCCCCGTCTGTCGGAACCGATGAAAATTCGAGCGAAAGGTGGGGACGATATTACAGACTGGCACAGCATTGAGGTCTTGGAAAGACCGAGGGTGACGCGAATTAACGTGGAGGTCGAATATCCAGAATATACCGGACAAAAGAAAGAGGTATTGCAGGAAGGGCAGGGGAATGTGCATGCAGTGGCTGGCACCAAGCTCAAAATCAAGGCTTATACGGATATCCCTGTCTACCGGGCAATTCTTGCTGTGGAGAATGGAAACCCAACTCAGATGGAAATTACGGATTCACAGAACCTGCAAGGTGAAGTTACTCTGCGCCCGGAGTTTCTGTCCTATCGCGTTGAAGTTCAGACCCAGGACGAAATTGCCAACTCCAATCCACTCACATTCAAGCTGAGTATAGTTCCCGACAACCCTCCACTCATAAAACTCCAGGACCTGGAATCAGAACAGGAATATACCGCGAACGGCGAGCTTCCCTTGCAGTATTCGGCAAAGGACGATTTCGGCATTCAGTCTGTTTCGCTGAAGTGGCAGATCCCCGCCGCGGCCGGAACTGCCGAAGAAGACCGAGGAGGAGAATCAATTCTCCTTGATCAAATTGAAAAAAAGAAAGTGATTCAGTCTGAATACACTTGGAAGCTTGAAACTCTGAAACTGCATGAGGGTGGGAAAGCCACTTTCCATCTTGAAGCAAGTGATTACGACGAGGTTCAGGGCCCCAACATTGGTAAGACACGCGAATACACCATCCACATTGTTTCCAGCGCGAAACTCGAAGCAACTCTGGTCCAGCGCGAAAGTGCAGCCCGCCGCGAACTGGAACATCTGCGCAAACAACAGCAACTCACCCGCCGCAGAGTTGAGGATATTTATGAGACGCTTAACCAAAATGGCGAGTTGGATACAAAGTCTCAAGAACAGCATGTAAAAGCCGAGCTTGAACAGCGTCAAATCACCAGAGATGCATCTGCGCTGAAGGACAATCTACGGTCCATGCTCAGCTATATTAAGAACAACAAGCTCACCGGCTTTGAAAGAGAAGATCAGATAGAAGCGATGAAATTTGGTCTGGAACAGCTCACCTCCAACCAGATGCCCAAAGCGGGAGAGGCGTTGCAACAATCCAGAGCAAACAGCAGGGATGCCAAGCCGGAAATCAAGCAATTAAACGAAGCAATTACTCTCCAGAAAGACACGGAACGTAAGCTCGAAGAAATGCTGGCCACTGAAAATGAAGGTGGCGAATTGGATAAACTGATCCAGCGAGCTCGCAACCTTACAAATCGTCAACAGCGCCTGAATCAGAAGACCAAGGAATCCGCGCTGAAACTACTGGGTCGCAGTAAAGAAAGCTTGGATGAAGAAGAAAAGACTGAGATTGAGAGTCTGATTCGCGACCAGGCTAAGGTTGCTGAAACTTACAAAGATCTTGAGCAGCGTATCGGCAATCTCATAGACACCACCGAGAAGGACAATCCAGAGCTTTCAGGGCAGTTACTCTCTGTACTTTCAGAAGCAAGACAGTCACAGATACGCACAGAGATGAGCAGCGCAGAAATGGCGCTATCCGAAAACAAACTGCTTTCCGCACTTAAACCGCAGGAAAACGTCGATAAAACATTACAGCGTCTCTTGGAACGCCTGAGAAGAAGTAAGAGCCTTGAGGATAAAGGCCTCGAATCCTTTAAGAATGACTTATCCACAAAATTCAAAGAAATGATGCAGTTATCTGAAAACCAGCAATTTCTAAGCGAAATGCAGAAGCAAGCTCAGGAACCGAAAGAGCAAATCAAGAAATCGAGACGCCAACTTGACCAACTTAAAAAAGAACAGGAGGAATTGAATACAAAGACAAAAGAAGGCCAGAAGCTGCCCCAGGATCAGCAACCTGATGCCATGCAGAAACTGGCTGAGGAGCAATCGCAGACGAAAGACAACACAGAGCAGCAAAGTCAGAATCTTCAACAGATGGCAGAAAATGCACGTAAGAAAGGCCAAACATTTTCAGCACCAATAGAAAAGGCCGCAGAGCGTACCGCTGAGGCATCACAGCAGATGGCTGAAGCAGAGAAAGACTTGAAAAAGAGCACGCCGAAAGAAGCCAGCCAGAAACAGGAGAATGCAGAACAAGCTCTTGTTGATGCGGAAAAGCTCATGGAGGAAGCAGAAAAGGATGCTGACAAAACAGCATCCGATCAAAATCCTCAGCTTCAGGAAAAGCAAAAAGATTATGCGGAGCAGTCAACAAAGATGGCAGGCGAAATCCAGAAAACGAGTGAAGGTCAGCAATCCCGGCGTCTGCAGACCAAGCAGAATCTTGAGGATGCAGCCAACCAGATGCAAAAGGCATCAGAGGCCATGAACCTGTCTCAAGAAGCGATGAAAGAGAACAAGCAGGCTGAGGCTGGCGAGAATCAGAAGAAGGCGATGGATTCACTGCAAAAATCTATGCAGAAGATTGCGGATGTACTGCGTCAAATTTCAGCAACAGAACGGCAAAAAAAATTGGACCGCATCCGCAAGGACCTGACGGAACTTGTTCGATTCCAGAAAGACATTAATGACGTTATCGCTGAGGCCTATCAGAAGAAGCTTAGAGATGAGTTGGACCGTGCACTGACTATGCGAATTGGCCAACTGAATGAGGCTCAAGATGAGCAAGTCAAAAGGGGAGAGGATCTCCTGTTACACATCTCGGATGACACCGTTCCTTTGTTTGCCTGGTCCTTGAAAGAGGTGATCAAAGTTATGGGCCTGCTTGGAACGCGGCTGGGCCAACGACAGATTGGGTTGGTCACCCAAAGAATGGCGAGTTCAGTTTATTCGGAATTACAAGCCCTTCTTGGGCTTGTCCATGAGCAGGAGCAGAAAGAGCAGCAAGAACAAGGACAATCACAGCCGCAAGAACAGGCAGATCAATCGCCTCCCAAAGATTTGCCGCTGATTCCGCCGCTACTGCAACTAAAGATGTTGAAACGAATGGAATTTGAACTCTATCGCGAGACCCGGACCATCGAAATAGAAAAAGTTCTCAATCCCGGGACTCCGCTTCCTCCATTCTTGGAAAAGCGAATGACCGAGATGGCGGACCGCCAAAGCGAATTGGCAAAGATAACGGAAACACTCGGCAAACTGATGCAACAGCAGTACGAATCCAGCGGAAATCAAAAATGATTAAATTACTAGGACTTGTCATTGTCTTAACTTGGACTGCGCCTGCGTTCGCCCACAAAGAGGTGAAGCCTGAGGATAAAACTGAATTGGATGCCACGGATCCAATTAAGCTCGTTCGTGAATACATGAAAAAAGCAGAACAGGGCCTCGCAAGTGGTCAAACAAGTTCTGGAACTATCGTAGCTCAGGAGGAAGCAATGATACTCCTGGATAAGCTCATCAAAGCTGCAGAGCAACAACAAAAGGAAAAAGAAAAGGAAAACCAAGATCAGAATAAGCAGGAGCAGCAACAGAAGAACAAATCAAACGGCCAGCAGGAAAAACAGCAGGAACAGCAAGAGAAGCAGCAGCAGAAACAGCAAGAGCAGGAAGAGCAACAGTCTGAGAAGGAGAAGCAGGAACAGAAGGCATCGCAGAACGACAAGCCATCAGAACAACCTAAACCTGGCGAAGCGGAAATTCCTCCCGCATCCGGTATCGAGGCCAGAGGGGAAGAATGGGGTACGTTGCCGCCTCAGCTTCGTCGTGAATTGATTGAAGGTATGCGTGAAAACCTGCCCGAAAAATATAAAGAATTGCTCAAGTCATATTACAAAAAATTAGCCGAAATAGAGTAGGGGAGTTTGATCTTGCGTACTGTTGGATCTTGCCACAAATCAGCCCTGAGCCCATTGTTCGTACTGGCGGTTCTGAGCCTCGCTGCGGAAGAACCCGTTTCTGTCGAATCCGGGAAGGAAACAGAAAAGGTAGTCGTCATCCAGGTAGATCCGAAGCTGAGGTCAGAAATCGAAGAACTGATACCGAGCCTCGGCCACACCAAGTATGAAGTAAGAAACGCAACCATGGAAAAACTGATTTCCATGGGCGATCCCGCCGCCGAAGTTCTCAGCGCATTCAAATACCACCGAAACCCCGAGATTCGTCAGCTCATCAATCTGATCAGAATTCACATCAAATGGAAAATTTCGACCAAACTGAATGCAGAACTCGGTGACTTCATGACCACCTACGAAGATAGACTGTGGGAACAACGACAACGCGTCATCGTGGCGATTGGTTTTATTGGCAAGGAAGAGGTCATTCCGACACTTATTGCCATTATCCGGCATGATCCTGACACTCGGGTAAAGCAGACCGCGATTGCCGCCCTCTACAAAATGGGAGAAGCGGGTATCGCGGCGCTGATCGAGGCAGGAATAGATATCGACGGGCTTGAGCCGCATTATGTCGACATATTTATTTCGCTCGGCAATCGATACCTTACGGATGGGAAGTACGACAAAGCCGAGGCCCAATATCTTAAGGCATTAAAGACCGATCCTAAGAATCCAATCGCCGCGTACAATATGGCCTGCACATATTCACTAAAAGAGGAACTGAAAGCTTCGCTTGACTGGTTGGAAAAAGCTGTCGAGTTCGGCTTTGATGACTTTACCTGGATGCAGGAAGACCCGGATCTCAAGAACCTGCTTGAGGAAGCCAGATTTAAAGAGATTGTGCGGTTGCGCGGCCGAGGAAAAACCCCACTTGGCGATGACGGATTCGATCTGGACTTCGGGGATTTTCCTGATGAGGCTCCGGACAATTGAGCTAAAAACAGCATAAGAAAAATTATCGGACGTTATTTCCGCGGTTGTCTAGCTCTTCCCGCACATCTGTATGAAGCCTGTCAACCAGTGCTCCAATGCAGATGAAAAGGTACCGATCCTTTTCATCTGGGCTCATCTGAGAGATAAGGAACGATATCTCGCTGGCCACATCACAGAAATCCGCCTGAAAGGTATTTTTTACGATAATCTCGTCATAGATCGTCTCGATGAACTGGTCAAGATTTCCATCGAGGTCGATACTTATACCGGTAGTCAAAGATACTTGGTGAGATTCCATGTTTGCTGGTTCACTCTGAACTGGTGTCAATTTAGCATTCAGAATAGAAGATGCGCGTTCTTCAAGCTTACATATTTAAAGAATTCAGAACGAATCTCCTTAGTGCGCTTGTGATCTTTACATCGCTCATGTTTCTCATGAACCTGTTAAAGGCACTCGGATTGGGCTTCTCAATCTTGCAGGTAGCCTCTTTCATGGCTCATTATATCCCATACGTACTCACATGGTCGATTCCCATGAGCGTCCTGACCGCGACGGTCACAACATTTTCAAAATTCTCTGAAACTGGCGAGCTCATTGCCATGCAGAGCGGCGGCATCCATGCTCTGAGGCTGATGAAGACGCTGATTATAACTGTTTTCGGGTTGGTTATTTTTTCCGTTTACGCTAACGCCACTCTCATTCCTGAATCACGCATGCGTCTGAAAGATCTGCAGCGAAGTATGGGATTAGAACTTGCGATGGTGTTGCTGACTCAGAGGGGCGAAAAAGTGATAAATCTTCCGCCTTACACTATCTATGTCGATAAAGTTGAGGGTCGGACGTTACATCACGTCGATATTCAGGCGCCCCTGGCTGGCACTACGGGTATCTCTGGCCATCCGGAAAGAATGCTGGTGATGAGAGCCCAAAGTGCCCAAATAAGCACAAAAGGCAATAGGGATATCGATCTACTGATGAGAGACGGCCATACAGCGATTGTTGACTCCGATCTGTCTGCCACTGGGGTGGGGATTCCCCTGCCCCCCAGAGTCTGGTTCTGGGAAGAGGGTTCTATAAGTATTTCAGGCTCTGTCTCCAAGCCGGATTTTCTTCCCCCCAAGGATATGACGATAACTCAATTGAGAGACCAACTGCATCATCTGAGCGCGATGAAACGAACAGCCAGCACTGAAGAAGAGACAAACCGAATTGCCACAGAGATCCACACGAGAATATCTCTGTCTTTAGTGAGCTTTGTTTTCGTGATTCTGGGAGCCCCGCTTGGGATGCTGTGCAGGCGCGCGAACGCTGTGATTGCCTTTGGGGCGAGCCTTTTCTTGTCATTGGGGCTCTATTATCCTCTACTGTTATTAGGGCAGACTCTTGGGAAAAGAGGCTTTGAGCCGATGCTTGTCATGTGGGCGCCAAACGCTTTATTCACCGTCGTTGGTCTCATGCTTTTTCGCCTGGTGGTGCGGTCTTGAGATGGTTGCCAGATTAGATTTGTACATCATCAAGAAATTCTGGATATTTTATCTGCTGGCCCTGGCAAGCATTCTGGGGATGTATGTGATCATTGATACCATTAATCGCCTGCCTGGGGTGTTGGCGCGCACCGCTACAGTCGGCTTTGCTGTGATGGACCTCATGTGTTTCTATGTCTCTCATATACCTATATTCCTGACTGAATTTGGCACTGCCATCACTTTAATCGCGGGAGTTCTTACCCTTTTCGATCTCCTGGGCAGAAATGAGTACTCGACCATGCTGTCCTCAGGAGTCTCCCCCCAGCGAGCTGGGCTCTGTCTTGTTCTGATTTCGATTTCTCCAAGCTTACTTTTCTGGGCCGCCTTGGAAAGAGTTGGCCCGGCCCTCCTCCCCTACTATCGATATTCGGAACTCCAGGTGAACTGCGAGGACTATCTCCAACCTGTTCACAATATTATGGTGAAGGATAAGAATTACAGGACTTTTATTATTGGGACATACAAGCCTGTTTCAGCCAGTCTTGAAGACATCTGGGTTCTTGCCCGGCCCGGCGGAAGTATCAGTTTGCACGCCAAATCAGGACGGTTTGCTGGACAGACCCTGGCTCTTGAGACCGCAACGGCATGGAAAACAACTCCCGAATCACAGAAGCGCCGCTCGCTGCCAACTGCCGAGGTAAAAACCAATTTGACGGAGGATGTCCTGCGGCGGCAATGGCTAGTTCCTCAACTGCTCTCGAGTGCTGAACTACTGCACCATGCTCAATTGCTAGATGGCTGGCCCGAAGCCGACTCTGCAACTAAAGAATTTTATCGACGCATGACCGAACTGCTTGAATCATGCGGTCTGATCCTGCTGACCATTCCAATCATCCTGTGGTTTAGCGAGCGGATTAAAGAAACGCAGTTGGCATGGTGGTTGGCGAAGCTCGCTGAGCGAGCCGTTCCGTTGATGATCTTCGGGTTATTTTTCTTGTTGAAATTGACTCTTGGTGCAGTCCTCTCCCCGGCGGCTGGCTCTTGGTCGCCGGTTCTAATTTTGAGTGGAGTGGGGACGTACGCATACTGTCGTCACAGACCTCTGTAATCGTTCATTCGTGCATTGATTGGCAGGGGAGCAACTTTAGACTCAGACCACCTACCTTCGTCCCCTGCCCTTCAAGCAAGAGGGCGATTCCACCTGTAGCTCCCATTCTCATTCGCGAATGAAGTCGCTGGGTCCCATCAATTTCAACAGTTACGGTGTTCGCGAACCAAGTCACCTTGAATGGATGTGGCCGATCCGGTTCCAGATCGACCTCAGTCTTTACTGTCGGTGAATCAAGACTGGACGCCTGCAACATCAGCGGTGAAAGCTTCACTACGCAAGCACCATCAGTGAGGCGATTGAGTTGTGCTCGGCCACGTACGGTCAGCCGGCCGTTTTCAGGGGCAATGAACCACCCCTCCAGTTTGTAATTTTTCCATTTCAGACCAACGAATGTGACGTGACAGGGTAATTCATCGGAGAAGAGTACATACTCCCCTCCTCTGCCCCTCTGAGGCTCAGGGCCATTGAGTTCCCATACAATTGGCATTGTCTTGGGTGTCAGATCTACTTCGTTCTTACCTGTCGCAGATGAGTCCTCAATCCTCTTGAGAAGTTCGGCCTGCAGTTGGTAGGTTCTCATCCACTCAGCATCGGGTTGCCCCGAAAGCGTAACAGATTCGATCTTCACCTCAGTTCCCCATGCCCACAGGCCTGTAAAGCCGGCGGCATTCCCACGTGCCGGGCGCTCCTCGATGACATCGCCTCTCTTCAAGATGAACTGGTTAACATCGAGAGAAATTTCAATCCGTGGAACATTACTCTTAATGAATTCGTCTGGAAGCAGTTCCGGTTTTTCATTCGACAAATTAAGGGCGCGATAGTCTGTTCGGACTTCAGCTTTTCCATCTCCGGAATCAAGCAGATGAATCCGTCCCGCAACAGAATCTCGGAAATTGATGACTAGTTTTACCTGTTCACGAAATTTGATTCTATGACGAATGCCCCTCCTTCCCATACCAGTCAGCTCGCCTTTTTCGATAATCCAATGTCCCCGCCCCGCATCCGCCGGATATTCCGTCCAGTCATCAAATTGGTCTGCGGATTCAAATGAATAATGGATTCGCACCCCACCTTGTGGCGGAAAGGTCACCTCCCCATGAAGACTTCTCTGCAATGCCTCTTTTGCTGCATCGGCCAATTCGGGCGCGGCGGTCAACCAAGTTGAGAATATGGAGATTACGAGGGCTATCACTCCCCTACCCCGTTCGCCGGATTGACGCCGCTTCGGCCAACATTTCTCTGGCCTCTTCGATAGTCACCTTCGTGACACCGCTGCCACGGATCATTTCGGCCAACTCTTCCAGTCGTTCAGATTCTTCCAGTAACACAGCCTTAATCAATGTACGGCCGCCCTGTGCTTGTTTGAAAATCTTGATGTGATGATTTGCAAAGGACGCAATCTGGGGAAGGTGGGTCACGCAAATCAACTGATGGTTTTCAGAAAGTTTTCCCAACTTGCTCCCAACGACAGAGCCAAGCCTGCCACCTACGTTCGAATCAATCTCATCAAAGACCAAAACAGGAACACGGTCGGCTGCGGCAAGAATGGATTTTATCGCCAGAAAGACCCTTGATACTTCACCACCAGAAGCTACTTCTACCAGCGGATAGACTTGTTCACCAGGATTTGAACAAAATCCGAAGGCAACACGATCCAGCCCCGTTTCACTGGTTTCTTCCAGACCAGCACAGCGCCCGACCTTAATCTCAATGCTCGAGTTGGGCATCCCCAAGTGCTTCAACTCGCGGGCAATCTCCTTACCGAGCCTGTTTGCAGCCTTGACTCGCTGCTTGTGCAATATTTCGCCCAGCTTTTCTGTCTCTATCCGCTGTACCTTCAGTTGTTCAAAGATGTTCTCGGTTTCGCCCTCCTCTGCAGAGAGCTTGTCCAATTCTTTGCCCGCCTCTTCTGCAAATTCAAGGACTTGCGCCTCACTGTTTCCGTATTTCATTCGAAGCCGCATGAGTTCATCGAGCCTGGCCTGAATTTCTTCAAGCTGGTGAGGATCGTATTCCTGGTCGTAACAGAATTTCGAAAAATTGGTGGCAGCCTCCTGCACGTGCTGGGCGGCTTCATCCAGGTGGATAAGGCTCTCTGCCAGAAGTGGGTGCAGTGACTCGAAACCCGACGCGGACATTTTCAGACCGTGAATACGCTCGATCACAGAACCTTCAGCCTCCACTAATACGTCCTGCGCTTCCCCGGAAACCTTCAGGATTTCCTGCATCTGGGAAAACATGTCCTGCTGCCGCTGCAGTTCGTCAAATTCGCCCAGCCGGATTTCGGCTTCCGTGATTTCGCGGTGTTGAAACTCCAGAAGCTCGATCTGCTGTTTCCTTTGAAGTGTGGTCGCCGCCAATTGCTGTTGCCGCAAATTCAGTGAAAGCCACTTCTGATAACTCTCACGGAAAGAGTCCCGGGATTTTACGCAGCGTCCGAAATCATCCAGAAGCAAAAGCTGAGTTTCGGGATCAAGCAGGGCCTGCTCCTCGTGCTGACCATGCAACTCAACCAACGATCGTGAGATTTCACCAAGCCTTGTAGCAGTAACTAACTGATCATTAATCGTGCAGCGATTTCTACCGTTACCCTTGAGAGAACGACGAAGAATGATCTCATCGCCCTCGAAGAGGCCATCTTCCAGATGTTCCCGCAAATGATCCTTCTGCAAGGAGTCCAGGATAAAGACACCTGTCACCGAACACTCGTCGGCGCCTTGACGTACCATGCTCGAGTTTGCACGCGCTCCCTGAAGGAACTTGATGGCAGAAATCAGCATGGACTTACCGACTCCGGTCTCTCCGCTGATGACATTAAGCCCTTCGTGAAATTCAACGTCCAGAGAATCGATGAGGCCATAACTTTTTATCTGAAGCTCTACCAGCATGGCTACTTTTCTTTGTTGATCTCTTCAAGAGCTGCCTTGGCCTGGCTGGAAAATTCGCCAAAGTTATCAGCAATTCGACCAAGTGGTTTCCTCGCACGGCTGGCCTTGCCAAGCTTGATTTCGGTTAACGCTTTGTGCAGATGCACTTCGTCCAAATCCGACATCTTTGCCGCTTGCCTGAAATACCTGTAGGCAGTCGCGTAATCTTTCTGCAGGTAATATCCGAAGCCAAGTGTGTGCAGGTAATCAGAATTGTGAGGCGATTCGGAAACAGCCTTCCCGGCGAGTTTCATTGCTTCGGGAATCTTCTGGCCCTGCCTCATCAGCAGGTACGCCAACTGATTCTGCGCTTCCAAAAAATCCGGCGCCAGTTCCAATGCCCTGCGATATGCCGCTTCTGCCTCTGGGAATTGTTTGTTCCGAGAATAGGCATAGCCGAGATTGAGCTGGGCAGCCTGGGCAGTCGGATTCAACCGAACAAGTTCCTGATATTGCTTAATCGCTTCGGGAATTCTGTTCCGTTCAAGGAGCATGAATCCGAGTTCAAATCGGATCTCCTCATCTCCGGGCGCTTCTTTTACTCTTTGAATTTGCGAGCCAAGTGCATATTCCCTCTGCCGCACCTCTTCGGTTGCCCTCATGAAAAGCTCCTGTCCGCCATTCACCGCCAGAATCCCGTCCTCCATCCCGCGGATAACACTAAGCGCCTGCTCCGGTCTCGCCGCTGAAAGGTGTGCTTGCGCCTCTCTTGCCTGATTTTCCCATTTCATCTCTTGCAACAATGGAGTTCCCACTTGAACTGTGACCTGCACGGGCTCGCCGCTCCCCTCCTCCTTTGAAGATTTTGTGGACTGACTTTTCTTAATGGACTTCAAAAGCCATTTGGCCTGTGCCTCCTCTTTGGCCTGCCTGCGACTCTCCTTCTCAAGTAGCTGTGTTACTCGCTCGCGGGCCTCTGCCACCTCCTTCGCACCTCTGGCATCTTCAGCCACTCGGCGTCGGTCCATCAGTTGGAGAAGAGTCTGCGCTTTCGAATGGTCCGGGTCAGCCTTAACGATCCGCCTGAGAAGGAGTTCTGAACGCTCATGGAGACCTTTCTCATAGAGCGACGCGGCCACTTCATATAATTCATTCAGACCCGCAACTGCGAAATCTGAATACACTTGAGGCAAGCTCAGCAGAGCAGCAAAAAACAGGTATTTCATAAGGATGTTTTGGGTTTCAAGGAATCGGAACGTGATTCTATTAGGGGTATCATTCCCTTCAACGCAAGTACCTGGCATCGGCGGGATTGGATCAAAGAGAACGCGTCATGGGGGGTTCTTAAAGAGCCCCCTCCCCTTTTATACAAGTGTTTTCCATCGGCGTTAGTGTCGATTGGGGAATCTTATAACCAAGCCAGCACCATGGAAGGGCATTACGCAGGGGATACTTGAACCGAGACCATGGACAACCAGAAGCGATTGATATTTCTGAGTTCATCCATATACTCCCGCCTCATTGATAACTTTTGTCGCGGGGTGGAGCAGCCTGGTAGCTCGTCGGGCTCATAACCCGAAGGTCGGAGGTTCAAATCCTCCCCCCGCTACCATCTTCAGATGCCCGTAAGTGATTCGAAATGTCTCGCTTACGGGCGTTTGCGCTTCTGGATGTTTTTTCGACCGGCTGGCTTTCTGCCAATCACTCCCCTGTCAGGGGCGGTGATGTGATTTAATCCCCACAGCAAGTCAGTGGAGGCTGATGACACCTCTGTTGTGAGGCTGGATTCCTTGCATCAGCCGATCACCTGATCGCCCGGTTCACCCGGGCATGTCCTGATGTCAACTTTTGTCCCCCAGTTCTTCCTTCAGGACAGCGTCTAAGCAAGTCGGGCAGATGCTATGGCTGAATTGAACGGGTGATCGGTCGCTGATGAAGGTTTCCATCTGTTCCCAGTAATCTTTGTCGTCACGAATAGCTTTGCAGTAGGAGCAGATGGGTATAAGACCCTTGAGCATGTGGTTTTCTGTTTGGGAAGCTTCCAACTGTAAGATACGTTCCGCGAGCTGACTCTGCAGATTCACCATTTTCACTCCGACCTGCACTCTTGCTCTTAACTCCTGCTCGTTAAACGGCTTCTTCAGGTAATCGTTTGCCCCGGCGTCGAAGCCCTCGACAAGGTCGTCTGTCTGATCTTTTCCAGTAAGAAAAATGATGTAAACCGGATGCGCCGGTTCGATTCCTCGGATGCGGCGGCAGACTTCGAGGCCGTCCATGACTGGCATCATCCAATCCAGGATGGCTACGAGGGGTTCGTCCTGGCTCTGGTATGCCTCCCAGGCTTCCTTGCCGTTGCGGGTCGCAATGACCTCATGTCCCCATCTCGCCAGGCTGGCTTCTATGAGTCTATGGGAGACGGGGTCGTCTTCAGCGAAGAGGATTTTCATAAAGGGGCTCCGTTTGCAAATAGTTTTAGTTCGCAGACCAGGCCTGCGATCTCTTGTTTCAGTGTCTCCAACGTCGCGCCGGCGCCATCCAAATCGTTCCGCTCTGCCATGAGCTCAAGCTCTCCTGCAGCTTTCTGGGCCCCGGAAGCACCGAAGTTCCCTACGCTGCTCTTGATGCTGTGGGCCGCGTCCTGCAGGGCACCGGCATCGCCGCGGGAAAAGGATTCGTCCATCTCGGTGATGAGAATCTCTGACGAATCGAGGAATAACCGGATGAGTTCACTTGCGAGTTCTCTATCTCCTCCAGTTCGCTCCAGGATGGCCGATACACCAGACGGCCCGGTCGAATTCTTTTGTTCAGGCTGTTCGATAGTGTCGGGCTCTGGTTCATCGGTAAAGGCATGAATCTTGGACAACAGCACTTCGACATTGATTGGCTTGGTGACGTAATCATTCATGCCGGCGGCAAGACACAGCTCCCGATCACCGACCATTGCATGGGCAGTAATAGCAATGATTGGAACATCTTTCCCTCGTTCCGCGACACGGATTGCAGCAGTGGCCTGGAAACCGTCCATTACTGGCATGCGAACGTCCATAAGCACGAGGTCGAACCGCTCCTGGGCGAAGGCTTCCACCGCCTCCCTTCCGTTGTCGGCGATAACGAGGGAGTAGCCCCGCTTCTCAAGTATTCCAGCGATAACTTTCTGATTTACCAGGTTGTCTTCAGCCAGGAGTATGCGACACGCCCGACTGGATTCTCTGAGGGTATGTCTGGTTATGATATTGGGCTGCGGTTCCCGTCCAGGCTTACGGCCCAGCACCTCAAGAATGGCCTGCAGCAGCTCCGACTGATCGACAGGCTTGTTGAGATATGCTTCGATGCCAGCCCTCTGGTATCTGGTGGTGTTCCCTCTAGAGTCGGTGGAAGTCAGCAGAATGAGCTTCGTCTCGGCTTTCGCTAACTCGGACTGAAATTGTAATGCCACCGTGAGGCCATCCATCATTGGCATTTGAAAATCCAGAAGCGCTACATCAAAAGGATCGTCGGCTCGCAATGCCGCAAGCAGTTTATCGAGAGCTTCCCTGCCGGTACTGGCAGTCTCTACGGCCCTGCTCCACTGTTTCAGCATGGCGTGGAGGATGCGCAGATTCGTTTTGTTGTCATCAACCACAAGGATTTTCAATCTACTCAGGGCAACGGCGCGGCGGGTTGAAACCCCGGAAGATTGCTTCTTCACGGCGGCCTGAAGAAAGATTTCGAACTGGAAGGTGCTTCCCTTTCCGGGCTGGCTTTGCACCGATATCTCGCCGCCCATCATTGATACCAGCCTGGATGAGATGGCCAGGCCGAGTCCTGTACCTCCATAGACACTGGTGGCTGAAGCATCGGCCTGCGCAAATGCCTCAAAGATCTTCTGTTGCTTGTCTTCAGGGATGCCGATACCAGTGTCTCGAACTGAAAAGTCCAGGCCAATGCTGTCCTTGTTGGCAGGCAGGGCCTTCACCGTGAGCAGGATTTCTCCCCGTTCGGTAAATTTAATAGCGTTCCCGATCAGGTTGATGAGAACCTGTCCGAGCCGGCCCGGATCACCGATTACTGAATTGGGCACACTCTTCTGAATGTCGCAGAGCAGTTCAATTCCCTTCTCATGGGCACGCATGGCGAGGGCTTTCATTGTCTGGCCGATAGAGTCCCGCAGGTCAAAAGCGACGGGCTGCAATTCCAGCTTGCCAGCCTCGATTTTCGAGAAATCCAGGATTTCGTTGATGATGTCGAGAAGCGTTTTGGCTGAGGAGTGCACGATCTTCAGGTTTTCTCGCTGTTCGGGGCTCAAGTCCGAATCGAGCGTGAGTTCTGTCATTCCGATAATGCCATTCATCGGCGTGCGGATTTCGTGGCTCATGTTCGCCAGGAATTCTGACTTGGCACGGTTGGCGGCTTCGGCGGCGTCAGTACGCTCGGCAACGCGCCGATCAAGGGTTTGATTCAATTGTGACAGGTCCTCCGCCTGCCGTTCCAACTGGAGATTGGTGGTTGCTATGGTTTTCTGCCAATTCCGCGTCGTTACCAGGACAACTGCCCAGACGATCAGCAGCAGAGAGAAGAGAGCAATCTTCGCTACGGTGCTGGCGAACGCCTTCCGGTGCTCCGTTTTCAGGCTGGCCTGAACGGTTTGCATGAGCTGGTCAGCGAACTCTTCCATGCCCGCTTCATACACTTTCTTCTGCACTTTGTAAGCGTCACTGAAAAGTAGCGCCAGTGCTTCTGGTTGGCGCCCCTCCCGCAAGTGCTGAAAGGCTTGATTTTCCATCTCAACGAGCTTGACGTTCGCCTCTTTCGTCTGCTCTGCTGCCTCTCCACCTTCGGATCCGGGGGCCAGCTTGACGGTTTCCTCGATTGCCCCTCTAAGCTTCGGTTCGAATTCCCGATATCGCTTCTCCCAAACCAGATCCCCCGTGGCCGCGGCCATCCGGGCGGACATGGTGAGCACTTCATCGAGATGAATGATAGTGCCGCGCAATTGAGCGATTCGGATATCTCGCTGCCTGTATGACTTCACGTTCTGGAACGTACCGTATGACGTCCAGGTCAACCAGGCAATGGCGAGCTCTGTGAGAATGATCGCTGCCGTGACAAACAGGAGCAGATGTCGGTCTTTCGAATGGTGTTCAGAAGCTTCAATCATTTTTCACTTGATGTATTTGTTGCAACAGTTCGTGAATTAACGAAGGCCTTCTGTGCGGCATCACGAATCTGCAGAACGGATGCCGGTTTTTCGAGGTAGTCGACCGCACCCAGGCGGAAAGACTGGATGGCAGTCGCCGCGTCGTGGCGGCCGGAGATCATGATGACCGGAAGGTTAGGCTGGACGGCCCGGATCCGGGCCAGCACCTGGAGGCCGTTCATCTCAGGCATGTTGATATCCAGAATTGCCAGGTCGAATGCTTCGACCTGTATGGCGTTCAGCGCGTCGTGTGGATGTGAAAACGACACCGCTTCGAAGTTGCCGGTCTCCAGCGCCAACGAGGTGTACTCCAGCACGGATTCATCGTCATCGAGCACCAGGGCCCTTGTACTGGGGCTAGTCCTTGTACAAGCGCGATGAGTTTGGAACCCAAATAGCTGAAAGCCTCCGAAACGCCGCCAGGTGGAATCTGGCGGCGTTTTTGATCGTTTTTTGATCAACGTGCTCAACCTTTGATCGGAGGCTTTTCAAGTGAATACAAATGACCAGCGGATTATACGAAATCGGAAGCGAAGATTGGAGCGGCGTCTTGACCATTCGAAGGACACTCCTCGTGATACGCCCATGTTCGCATTGCCGAATTTGCAATATGAAATGGCTGATCGAATACAGTGCCTCAACTGTGGAGGCATCGGAGCGCTGGCCTTGCTGGCAAGAAATATAGGGCTGGTGGAGGCGATTGACTCGCGGCTGCACTTGTTAAAAGTCCATCTTCCATATCATGAATCTGACCATGTGCTGAATATTGCTCTGAACATCCTTGCGGGCGGCCAATGCCTGGAGGATATGGAACTCCTCCGGACCAACGAAAGCTATCTGAATGCACTGGGAGCCAAGCGGACTCCAGACCCGACGACCGCGGGAGATTTCACACGCCGCTTCAAAGACGAGCACCAAGTGATGATCCTCCAGGAGGCCATCAACAGTATCCGGCCGAAAGTATGGGAATCCGGTCTCTCCCGAGGCGACCGAAATGAAGCAATCATCGACATGGACGGGACTCTTGCCGAAACCACCGGCGAGTGCAAAGAAGGGATGGACATTTCCTACAAAGGCATCTGGGGATATGCACCACTCGTCATCTCCCTGGCCAATACCATGGAGCCCCTGTATCTCGTCAACCGTTCCGGCAACAAGACCTCGGCGGACGGAGCAGCCCCCTATGTGGACAAAGCCATCGACTTGGTCTCTAAAAGTTTCAAAACCATCCTCCTTCGAGGTGATACCGACTTTTCACAGACCGCCCACTTGGATCGATGGGACAGCCAAGGCATCCAATTTGTTTTCGGGATGGACGCCATGCCCAACCTGACCCAAATCGCAGAAAACCTCAACGAAAAGCAATGGAAACCCCTTACACGCCGAACCAAGGCAGTCCTGAAAACCGAGCCCAGGCAGCGCCCGGCCAACGTCAAAGAACAAATTGTCAAAGCGAGAATGTTTAAGAACAAAAAGCTCCAGAGCGAACACATCGCGGATTTCGAATACCAGCCGACGAAGTGCAAACAGGCCTACCGAGTCGTCGTGCTCCGCAAGAATATCTCCGTCGAACAGGGCGAGGATACACTCTTTGATGAAGTCAGATATTTCTTCTACATCACGAACATTCGGAAAGGCTCTGCCGACAAAATCGTCTTCCGGGCAAACGACCGCTGCAACCAAGAGAATCTCATTGAGCAAATGAAGAACGGTTTTTATGCCATGCGTATGCCCGTCGGGGACCTCATTTCCAACTGGGCTTACATGGTCATGGCCGCCCTGTCCTGGACCCTAAAAGCCTGGTGGGCTCTTCAAGTACGCTACAAGCCACGAAAGCAGGAAATCCTGAAAATGGAATTTCGCCAATTCGTGAACCTGATTATCCGCATCCCCTGCCAGATCGTGAATACCGCCCGCAAAACCATTTACCGGATCCTCGGATACAACGCTTGGACAGAGACCTTCATGAAAACCTTCGATCTCATAAGACAACTAAAGCCCTGCCAAACTTAGGGGAGGGACAGTCACCGTTGGGTTTCGACAGAGACAGTCTGTACACTGCATAAAAAGAGTGCAAAAAAACTGAATTCTCGGGCAAACAGGAATCCCCGAAGTCAGAGTTGTGCCGGAATTCATTCATCCGCAGGAATAAATGAAGCTCCGTAAGGCCCGGTCAAGATTTCCGGGCCAGATCATCGTCGATCAACAGAACAACCACTCACGGTACGCTTGTTTTGGGGCTAGTGCGTGATGGTTCCTCAATCCCCGGGGCGTTGCCCTGCTCTTTACCCACATTTTCAATTCTTGAACGCCAAAGGTGTTCTTTCTTCCAGCCCAGGGTTCGCG
>JAQBXN010000216.1 GCA_027625095.1 Planctomycetota bacterium
TGGGGCTCGAAATGGGTTTCACTCCTTTTCCTGGGGCTTGCGCCCCAGGCTACATGCTGACGTCCCTCCGGGACTGGAGAAACCACATAGGCGCGGACAGGCAAGATCGAGGAAATCAAACTGCCGAGAAATGGGCAAGAACTTCTGGGCCGCGACACTAGAGGGCGGTGTATATGGCAAAGTCGTTCAGCTCTTATGGCGCCCCACCCGTGAGTAGGCAAGAGTGACTCCAGCCTTACGATTTCTTCCGAAATTTTTGAACTCGCTTCCGAATCTTCCGCTCCAGTTCCGGTGGCAGCGGTTCACTTTTGATTTCCGGAGGCGGCAGCACTTCAGGCACTTTAAACGTGGTCTCCGGCATAGGCCCTGCGTATTTCGGGATGTACGGATCGAGCTCCAGCAGGTCGTGCAGGATGATGAGTGTGGCTTCTTTGTCCGGCAAACGTTCCTGGGCCGCAGATTCACCTTTGGTGGTGATGCCCGAGGTGATGGTTGAGCCCACGCACGAGGGGCAGCCGCTTTTGCATTCACATTCCTTGACGATCTTCAGCATGGCCTGCATGAGTTCTTCCACCAGGGTGAATGCTTTCTCCGCGAAACCGATACCGCCATCGTATTTGTCGTAGACGAACAGGGTCGGGATGTCCAGGTTGGTGGAGTCGACGAGTGAACCGATGTCCGTCGGATCGCAGAGAACGTACATCGGCATGACGTCCCTGATCAGATTGGCAATGCCTTCCATGCCTTCGGATGGCACTTTCTGGTACTGCAGGCACTTTTCGAAGGAACTCTTCGGCGGGATGAGCCACAGGGCTGTCGTTTCCAGGGTGTAGGTGGGGAGATCGACCCCTTCGAATCCGATGCTCTCGCGGGTCTGAAACTTTACCTTCTTGAACATCAGCCAATTGGTGATGACCCTTACATCACCCGTGTGAATTTTTGCTTTGCGCCATAGTGTTTTCTGATCCTCTCTATCGATGACCAGTTCATCGTCCTCTACCGCCTGGGTGAAGTAATCCACATCCTGCTTGGTCACGTGGGCGATCTTGCGATCCGTATCGAGCCGGTCGACGAAATAGGTTTCGCCCGAGTGCAGATAAATGGCATTTGTGTGCACCTGGCTGTAGGCAGAAAGCTCGTCGATTGTGCCGATGACTTTGTTGCCGTCTTTTGAATCCTGAATGGTATAAACGACATCTGTCGCGGTGCGGAGCTCAACGCTGCCGGCGGGATAGTCTTCTCCGACCAGCCGCCACTTGTCACCGATCATCTTTGCCTGCTCGTTCTCGGAGAGCAGCTCGATCATCGCTGCGGTGTGCACACCAAAAAGGTCGAGCTCGTGCGGGGAGAGCGGCAACTCTCGCATCGCGCAGCGGAGATGGCCGAGCGATATGTGTGGATTATCCGGGTCGATTACCGCGTGCTCGGGCGGCTTTCCAAAGATGTATTCGGGATGATGCATCATGTACTGGTCGACCGGACTATTCTGGCCAATGAGGAAGACGAGCGATTCCTCCTGGGTTCGCCCGGCGCGTCCCGCCTGCTGCCAGGTACTGGCGACCGTGCCCGGATACCCCACGATGATGCACGCGTCCAGGCTGCCGATATCGATACCAAGCTCGAGCGCGTTGGTGGTCGATACGCCCAGCAGGTCACCCTCGGCCAGGCGCCGTTCAATCTCACGTCGCTCTTCCGGCAGGTATCCGCCGCGATAAGCCTGAACCTTCTTCACGAGCCGGGGTGCCTCTTTTTCGAGACGATCCTGGACATATCGAAAGATCAATTCCGAACTCTTACGTGTTCGAGAAAAGGTGATGGTCTGAATGCGCTGAGCGACCAGAGAGGCCATCAGGCGAGTGGCATCAGAATTTGCGCTGCGGCGCTGGGTCTTGTCTTCATCAATGAAGGGCGGATTCCACAGGATGAACCGCTTTGGCCCCTGCGGCGAGCCGTCCTCACTTACCAGCTCAAAATCGACATGAGTGACGCGCTCGGCAAGCTCCTTTGGATTTGCGATGGTAGCCGAGCAGCAGACGAAGACGGGATTCGAGCCGTGTTGCCGGCAGATACGGTGTAGTCTTCGTATGACGTTGGAGACATGCGATCCGAAAATGCCGCGGTAGATGTGGACTTCATCTATGACCACGAATTTCAACCGCGCGAAAAAGTTTGCCCAGCGATCGTGATTGGGCAGTACTGCCCGGTGCAGCATATCCGGATTGGTCAGAATACAGCTCGCCTTTTCTCGAAGGGCTCTGCGATGATCCGTCGGCGTGTCACCATCATACGTCCCGGCGAGGAATGGCAGGCCGCTGTCTTCCTGCAGCCGCTGCAGGCCGCGCAACTGATCCTGCGCGAGCGCCTTTGTTGGATACAGCATCAATGCCCGCGTGTCTGAATCCTCCGCAATCTGATCCAGTATCGGCACCATGAAACAGAGCGTCTTACCGGATGCCGTACCAGTGACCACAACCAGATTGCGCCCCTCACGGACGTGATTGATGCCCTGCACCTGATGCGAATACAGTTGCTCGATTCCCTGAGCATGCAGCGCCTGCCTTACCGCTGGGTGTACCCGCCGTTTCAAGTTCGCGTACTGCGCCTCTCGCTGCGGCAGTTCCTCGATATGAATGATCTGCTCTCCGAACTCATCTGAGAGCAGTTTGCGTTTGGTGAGTCTGGGCATTCCTGGTTGGTAGTTGATGGTTGATGGCTGCCATCACGTCTTGAAGTCGTCCATTCGAACTGGGGGCAATTGCTCACTTCAACAGGACCGTATAAAAACGTTCTTCGTATTCGAAACGCGTCACGGTATGCGGCGGCGCTTTTTCGCGGCCCCAGCCGACGACTGCTTCCACCTTAAATTCGCCGGAGATGGCGGTGGCTGTGAATTTCACCATGTATTCGAAGCCGGGGAAATCATTGTGCTTTTTCCAATCGATACGATCTATGTCAGCAGTTGCATTGTCGTCGATGTAGGTCTGGGCCTCGCTGAGGATGAACTCGGAAAGCAGCGCCACCTGGCTGGCATCGACGCCTTCTTTGAACTGGCGAATCGCAGAGGTGTAAAGACTCAAAGCGGAGACGATGCCAATCGCCAGAATGCCTATGGCGATGACCATTTCGAGGATCGTGAAAGATCGTAATGCGTAACTCGTAACTCGTAACTTGTGGTGAGTAGCTCGTAATGAGTAATGAGTAATCAGTAAGTTTTTGCGGGAAGCAGGTCTCACGTTCGAACGACCTCGTACAGGGACAGGACCATCTCTGGAAAAACCAGGACAGGAAGACATTGGTGTGGGTCGGAATTATGCATTACATGGTTGCAGTTGAGGTTCTTGTTTTCTTTGAAAGATTTTGGAGGGGTAAGCCTCATCACGCTAAGCCAATGCCAATTTGCATTTTTCTTCCTTCCCCATTTGTTGTTTCCTTGAATTCATTGGAAGCACTTCTCTTCTCTTTGGTTGCGGCCTTACGGCTGCGATACGAGTTACTCTTTCAGTTCCCGGGATGACGGCAGATCAATCGTAAGCACAAACGTCCTGCCCGTTTCGACATCCGCTCCTGCGAGATGTTCGGCAGGAACAGTGCCTCGTGCCCCGCGGCCTCCGGGGGCGATGAAGATGGAGCCTCCGGTGCCGAAGTGCGTGTACCGAATCCATTCCTGACCGATCTTTACGTACTTATGATCATCTGAGCGAAAGATGGTGGAGTTGTCGACTATGATCATGCCTTCATCTGAGGCCTCAAGCTTTTCCTTCAGTGCGGCGACTCTAGGACGTCCGCGAGTATTAGTGATTACGAGCGTGACTTGGGCACGTCTCGGGAACACGTCATCTGAGGGATCGAAATAGGTGTCATAACCGTCGCCATCGAGAACTGGTGGCCGATAGTTGTAATCCCCGACGACATTGGTTGGGGGTTTGTAGTAGTAAAACTCAAGAGGAGTGGACGAACCAGAAACTATTCTCTTCTCCGCGGTGGAGGGCCTTACGTCCAGCGCAGGTAACGCCACATCAACTGCAATGTCATTATCTGGAATGTCCTTTTTATAGATGCTGATGATGCGCCCGTTCGGACTTGTCCCCACCAACCTTAGACCGCGTGTGGAATCCCATATTTCTTCCGGACCGACATCTCCATTCCCGTCCGGGTCATCTTTCCCGAGACCTTCTTCCCAGTTCGTAGTGTGTGGCGTCCAGAATCTAACCCCGAAATAAAGGACGCCAGTGGTGAGCGGGGAAATGGGAAAGCCGTCTCGATTGTATTCCGACGCCTTTTTTGAAGGTGCCGTGATGGCAAATCTTTCGTGGGTATCCGGCTCTTCGGTGGCGCGCCTGGGATCTAATGGGTCCCTATTCATAGCCAGTGGCGCCTGCACGCCCCGGTAGAGCGTGCCATTCAGAGCGACGTATCGAACGATCATCAGATCCCCCAGCGGCCTGAGATCCTCATCCACTTTTCCATCGCCATCGTCGTCGACAAGGTTGTACCACTCCTCATCCGTACCTTCGCCAACACCCCCGGTTCCCGCCTCATTTATGCCAAGAATTCCCTCGGCATCTTCGTCAACATTACCGTCCCCGTCATTGTCAATACCGTCATTTCTGAGCATCCAACGGTCGCCATCTTCATCATCGGTAAAATCGTCGTTTACCGCAGTCTCAAGTTTTAATTTGTCTTTATCGTCATCCACAAGATTACCCGCCGTGCTGGCCACTATGTTTCTAACGATCTGGGGAATGGTACGCACCAGGGTCAGCTCCTGAACGTAACCGTCCGTGCTGTCTTCATCCTTGACGTATCTGCAGATGAACTGCACTTCCACTCTCTCTGCAGGGCTGTAGGTTTTGTCTTTTGATTCAACCGTGTAAACGGAGGTGAGATCTTCTTTCAGTTGTTCGATGGCAACAGATGCTGCCTGGAAGGCCTGCCGCGACGCCTCACCTTGCCGCCAGGTACGGACGGCGCCGTAGAGAAGCGAAATAAGCACTGAACCGAGAATGCTGAAAATCCCAACGACTACAAGGATCTCGATGAGCGTGTAGGCGCGCGTGGTGGAGCGGAGTGTGGGAGTGTGGGAGTGTGGGAGTGTGGGAGTGGTGGAGTGGTGGAGTGGTGGAGTGGTGGAGTGGTGGAGTGGTGGAGTGGTGGAGTGGTGGAATGGTGGAATGGTGGCGTGGTGAAGTGGCCGGCGCTCGAATCGCGGCGGATCACCGCTCCCTTCTCCCTTCTCCCTGATCCCTGAATTTCGTCTTGTTGCAAGCATGTGAAGCATGTTAGCCGCGGGGGTAGTAAAGGCCACTGTGAGTATGTAGGACGGGCTAACTCAGTCTTTGTCCACATTTCTTGCCCCGGAGGGGCGTGGGCAAGTAGCCGGTGGTTTCAACCACCGGATCAGAATGAAAGAATTTCATTTAGCCCCGGAGGGGCGACGGCAGATGGTCGCCTGCGCCCCTCCGGGGCTAAACACAGATTTTGTCGCATAGCCCGGTGGTTAAAACCACCGGCTACTTGCCCATACGCCTCCGGCGTAACCAAAACAAGATTGAGTAAAGCCCTGAGTTGGACTCCGTCGAGGAGACGGAGTTCGATTCCGACCTACCCCAAAATCGTCATCAGAATTTCACATCCTCTGTGTGGAGGACTCGCGGCTCGGTTTTGTAGGTGACCTTTATGCGGTCGAGGAAGGGGGTTTTCTTCCAATCGTTCTGACTGCCGGAAACACCAAGACTGGTCTCCAGGGAACTGCCATCGTAAGGGTCGTAGGCATCTTCGGGATACTGGATGAAGATTCGCAATTCTATCTTGTCGCTCTTGGTTCCGTCGTTGATTGCAGATGGGGCATTGCCGTTAGAGGTGAAATGAAACCATCCAACGACTGCATCGCCCGGGTCGCTGGGTTTTTGGGGATCTGGAGGAGTGTCTGAGCTGTCAAAGTGGAAGATGCCATCGGTTGTATCCGGATCGGCATCCCACGAGGGGCCGGCATCCCCACCAAAACGAACGACAACATGAATCTTGAACTTCTTGCTGGAATCAGCAGGGGTCGGCAACTGTTCAGACCATTGGATGCTATTCCACTCGGCGCCTTTAACGCTGCGGGTTGCTTTCAGATAGACCGCTCCTTGCGCATCGTAGTCCGTCTTGCGAACGACTGACGCGCCTGAGTCGTCGATCTGTCTGGGAAATCCGTCGAAGTATCTAATCGGCAGGAGGCGTGCAATGTAAGGGCTGCCGTTGACAGCACTCGGGATGCTATCGGGAAAGAAGTCCGGCGTGGGGTTGGTATCAAGATCCGTAATCGGCGGCAGTGTCTTCAAGTAGTCCTTGTTGTCAATTGAATTGAACGCTGCGGACGTTCCGTAGCGCTCACGAAGAGTGTGAACCCCACCGAATGCTGAGTGGCCACGCGAAGAGTATCCGACGACTTCACCCGTACTGAGTTCAAGCAAGCCGCGTTCAGGGAAGAGGTTTTCTTTGGTCAGGTTGTTTTCGTCTGCAAGAGAATTCTCCTGCGCGGGAAGCGTTCCATTCTCGTTGAGCGGGCCGGTAAGGACGACCGTCTTCGTATCTTCGATGGGCATCATGGGCGAGCCAATGGCGTGGCTGTCAAGAGACGTGCCCATAGCGGCCCGCTGGAGTATCTGCAGTTCAACGCCGTTTAAGGCACGGATATGCATATAGGAATTGCCGGCGAGCCCCGATTTGCGCGGCCCGGAAGCCGCAGCGCCGGCAGTGATGCCGAGCGTAAAGGTGGACGGAGGGCCCAACTCAGAGTAATCGAAGA
>JAQBXN010000217.1 GCA_027625095.1 Planctomycetota bacterium
GGACAGATTTCTGCGCTGTCAAAGTCCGATGGAAAAGTTCTTTGGCAGTATCGAATGTCGGACCGAATCTGGGCCGAGCCGCTCGTAGCAAACGGGAAGGTCTACGCCAGCAGCGAAGACGGGAAGCGGGTCTGTCTGTCCATCCAGGATGGAAAAGAGAAATGGTTGGTTCATGGGAAAGGCCGATCGCTTTGTGTCAGCGCAGCGGATGAAAAGCACGTTTACTTCGGGGATGAAATGGGGGTGATCACCTGCCTGGACGCGGAGTCCGGACAAGAGCGGTGGAAGTGCCCATTGGGAAGCGCCGCTCAGGGGGCTCTCGCTCTCTACAAAGGCGCCCTTTACGTACCATGTTCAAATGGGTCTCTGGCATGCGTTGATATTTCCAGGGGCAAGCTGTTTTGGAAGATCAATCTGAAAGCGGCCCTGACAAGCGACCCGGTAGTCGTCCCCGTTGAGACGCTCCTGGATAATCCGGAGGCGCTGCCGCCCGACTGGGCTGAAAATTATGACCACGTCATCTACCTGAATTCCACAGACGGGTACACCTACGCGGTAGGTGGAAATCAACCGTAGCAAGAACGTGTTCGTGGTGCACGCTTCAGCGTGTTTCCGCTCCAGACAGAACACGCTGAAGCGTGCACCTAACGCTGGACGGACTTGTTACGAACGAATCTGGCAGCTTGTAGCGACGACAGTACATGCACAATGTGCAAACTTTCTTGAGTAGACCCTGATGTACCGAACAACCATTCTGCTTTTCCTGTCGCTCAACTGGATGCATTTCCTGGCTTCCAGTTCGCGCCTTCATGCTGAAGAAGACGCCTTTGAAGATTTGCTGGAAGAAGAAGCCGGAGCGGCCGAAGACTTCGACAAGCTCCCGCAAAGTCTCTTCATCGAAGCTGAAGAGATGATGGGCGTTTCGGAAAAGGCAGAGGAAGGCAAGGCGTGGCAGTTCAGCGCGGTCCCGTCCTATACCAGCAGAAAGTGCTGCAACTGGACAAGCCATGGCCTGCTGACCCAAAGGATTCGCATCCCAAAGGAAGGTGTCTATGCGGTGTGGCCGCGCTACCGCCTGGAGAGCGATAAGAAAGCGCCTTTTGAACTAAGGATCGAAAAGGACGGAAAGCCGATCTTCAAACACCGTTACTATTCGTTCCAGGTTCGGAGCGGAATGGTGAAACAGCTTCAGGATGAGCGCCACCTCTGGTTCGATATCGCCGGCCTGCAGGAAGGCGTCTTTTCCGGTAAAGAATGGGCCTGGGAGAAGGCCGAAGCCAAACTGCCTGCAGGGGAGGCCACCCTGATCATCGAGCCGCTGGGCGGCGCTCGTGATTTTACATTGACGCTCGACGCGATCCTTCTCACGGCTTCGGGCAGAAATACATGGAGCGCAAATTCCTGGTCAATTTCGGCTACCATCACGGCGTCACTCCAAACTCCGAAATGTACAAAGTGAACTGGAAGCCGGGCGCCTGGGGTGAAGGGGGCGAAACGGAGTGCGTGATCCAGCGGTCCGTATTTGAGCCGGCAGGGGGCGAGGTGGTCGCCACCTTCGACGACGGCCAGCCAGCCGCGATCACCAACAAATTCGGCAAAGGACAAAGCACGCTGCTGGCCTACGCCGCCGGCCTGACCTACAGCAGATTTTATCGTCGGACAGACCTGACCTATCCGGTCCGCTACGACGCCCTGGATCGGGCGGTGGTCATTCAAGCCGCGCTCGATGCTGGAGTTGTAAGGCCGGTCAAAGTCTCGAAGCCAGGGGTCGAAGCCACGCGGCCGGACTCCAAGGCTGGCACTGCCATTGCCCTGATCGACCACTGGGTTCAGGAACCGACCGTCACCATCGAATTACCATTCGAGAAAAAGCCGCAGAAAGTCCGTTCCGTGACATCAGGAGATCTTCAATTCAAATACGAGAACGGCCAGATCTCCTTCGAAGTCAGCTTCGATAACCTTGATATCGTCACTATCGAGTGATTGCAGGCCCCATACCTGAGGACGGCGTCGCAGGCGTATCTAACGAGCATTTCGAGAAAAGACCAGTCATTGAACCAGTTTCAACGCAGGGATAGAATCGGCTGAATTATGGTAGATCGTGGCTGACGCTTACGAATAGTGGAGTGATGAAGTATGGCAAAGATAATCGAAGCCGTTTTTGAAAAGGGCGTCTTCCGTCCCCGCGAGCCGGTTTCGTTGCGCGATGGCCAGGCCGTCAAGGTCATGGTGCCAGATACCACGTCTCAGGCGCCGGGAATTAAGGATGAACTCCTCCGGCAGTATTTTGGCGCCTGGCGGAGCGGTGACTCCCGATCTGCCGACAATGAAGGCATCGACGCGGACCTGGTGCAGGAGTACGGCAACAACCACGATCCGGAGGCTTGAATGCTTCTCGATACGTCAGGACTCCTATGTCTGTTCGACCAGGATGACCAACGGCACGGTGACGCTCAGGAATGCTATGACGCGGCTACTGACAGATTCACTCATAGTTACGTATTGGCAGAGCTCGTGGCGCTGACACACGCTCGTGGCGTTCCGCGGGACAGACGCTCGTTCTGGAGAGCAAAGCCAGAGTCGCCGCGCCTTGCGAGTGCCTGGTGTCATTCCGGCTCGATCCAACCCAGGCCGGCTGGAGCAACGTCAATCTCCAATTGGCACGCGCCGAACGGGCGGACAAGACGCAGCAGTCCCTGACCTATTACGTCACCAACAGCAAGGGGCAGAACTATGTCAGTTACGGCGCGTCGGTGGAAGGCGGTAAACCGCCACCACCGGTCACGGGAGTACTGTATTTCGATGCCGTGAGCGACCGCAGCCTCGGCTGGTCGGAAGAAATGCGCAAGTCCATCGAAGCTCAAATCGCCGCCGCGCCAAAGGTCACCGAAACGCTACTGACTATTCGCTGCACCGTGGAGCAGGGACGATTCCGCATCTGGCTCAATGGCCGATTCATGAGCGAACTCCCTCTGGAAGCCGATATGAATCCATCGGGGAGCATGAGGATACTGGCCTATCCCGGGGCCGAGTTGACCTCGGTGCGAGTCAATCCGCTGCCGGCCCCCGGGCTGTTCGAGCCGCTGTCCATCTCCGGACACCTGAATGCCGCGCCCATTTAAGGAAAGTCGATTGACCCTGCTTCGCTTCCGCGTGCGTCGTCGGACAATGAACTCGCTTCGGTGGATGGGGTGCCGTTTCAGTTTCCGACTTCGTCCGCCAGGGGAGAAGATCACATTGACGTGGGCAGGAGTTGGACCCGCTTCGGCGCGCTGCCGGGTCTGTTCGGCGCTAATTCGGGCGGCTTCGGAGGACGGTGGATTTCGGCGGACCGGATCGACCCGGCCCGTATCGCGATGTACGTCCCGAAGGGACGCTACAAGGCGCTGCATCTGATTGCGGTTTCTGATGGCCGCAAGGACAGCGTGCCGACCGTGACCGCGCAGTTTTACCGTCCCGACGCGGGGCATCCGATCAATTTTGCCGGACATGTCCCCGCATCCGGAAGCGGATCGGAACATGCCAGTCCAGTGTCCATTAGATTCTCAGACGGAAAGAAGGCCGGACTCCATCACGTGGTCATCCCGCTCGATCCCGATGGCTTCTCGTGGTTCACCGATCTCAATCGAATCGGCCTGGAGATCACGAAAGAAGTTCAGTTCTATCGCGCCTATCCCGATCCATTTGAATACAGTTGGCACGGCGCAGGGCTGCCCAGCTCGGTTCAAATCTATGCCATGACCCTGGAGCGGGTTGGTGTTGACCTTGACCTTCAGCCCGACCCTTTCGGCCATATCTGGACTGCCCCGACACCACCGACTTACAAAATGGGTTACGGCGTCGCCCGATTTGAAAGCTGTAACCCCGCTTACAACTGCGCCAACTACTGGGGCGAGCAGCACTACGGCGGCGGTCTGAACAATCGCTTGCCCGTGGCCACGCCTGGGCTGGCATACGTCAACTACGCTACCATTACACGGCACCTCAACCGCGCCAATTTCACCAGGTACATTCCGACCGGCAGCACCTCCACCTACTGCCAGCAATTCAAACACTACAAGACCGGCAAACTCATCCACGTGCTGTGGACCATTCGTGGCAAACGGCCAGTGAGCGTCAAAGTTCCGCCGGGCACAACGCTGGAAATCTACGACCAGAATGACAATCCGACCGCACTGAAGGAAGAGGGCGGCATGGTGACTTTCACGGTGGATCAGTCGCCGCAGTATCTCGAAGGTCTGACCGCCGACGCGGAGATCACGCTGGGCGAAAGCGACCACTCCGATGCTGCCTTCGGCGACGAGAGCGTCAAGCTGGGCAATCTGAGTTCATGGAAGCTGGTGGCAAAGGAGGACCTGGAGTATGCCAAAAACAAGCCCCTCCAAATCGAGCGCTTTCTGGGCAAGATGAGCGCCCGGAAAGTCGATGCGCCGAAAGCTCAAGGCGGCAAGGCACTGGCCGTGCATCTCGATAAACAGGACAAAGACCGCGGCGTGATGCCGGTCTACACAACGCTCGAACCCAGTCGTCAGATCAAGATCGCCGGGAAGGCCAGCCACCTCGGCCTATGGGTGCATGCCGCCAGCGACTGGGGCCGGGTGGTCTATTTTCTTCAGGACGCCAGAGGCGAGAAGTGGATCAGCGTCGGTACCAAAGAGGAGTGGAACAACGATGACATCCACTGCTGGAGCGCCTTCTGTTTCGACGGCTGGCGATACCTGCGATTCCAGATGCCCTCGAACGCGCCTTACGATTCTTACCGTGAATATGGCTCGACCTGGTGGGGATCTTACGGCGGCGATGGCGTGGTGGACCTGCCACTCAACCTGGTGAAGATCATCATCGAGCGGCGGCCGAAAGTGATCTACGGCGCCGACCTGGTTCCGGCCAGACCCGACGACGTGCTGCTGGGCGATCTCTACGCCGAGTACGCCCAGGCGGCGGACAGAAAGCGCGAAACCGTTCGTTTGTCGAAGCTGCGGATGCCGGCGCCGGAAAGCCTTCCGGAACTGGATAATCCTATCGCTGACTTGGAGAAGACGGGTGTGGGCGCCCCGACCAGGACATTAAAAGTCCGCGACCCGGCCTACCAGTACGACGGAACGCGTTGTCACGTGGACTTCGAGCCGGTGGCCGGCGCCAAGACCTACGACGTCTGGGTAAGCCCCTACGCCGACGGCCGCGGCGCTTTGATGCTGGGCGCCGGCTGGACCGAATCCGGCGCTCTCATCCAGGGCCTGCATCCCGAAACGGAGTTCTACCTGTTCATCGTTTACACCGACAAAGACGGCAAAGCATCCAAGCCCTCCGTCCCGTTCAAATTTGTCCTCAAGAACCGGTTTGTTTATCAGTAAGTGGCTCGCAGCATGTGACTACGATTTTGGTTACGGCGTCAAGGCCACGCCAGAAATTAAGAAAGAGCTCCCGCGTGAAAGACGTCGCGGTTTAAATCAGGGAGACGAAATCCACCTATGCGTATCACTTTTGACTGGATCTTCATTGCAGCCCTGGCCCTGGTAAACGTACTTCAGGCCTAAGCGCCGGAATACCCGCAGAAAACGGAGGGGGAGCGGGATGAATGGGAGGCCTGGCTGCCTGAAAGGTCGGAGCGTGTGAGGGAAATTAACTCGAAGATCGCCGCCGCCGAGATGGAACTCAACGCTGTTGTCTATGACCTCTACGGCCTCACCTCAGACGAGATACGCCTCCTTGAAGCCGCCTCGATCCTGAACCAACCACTCCCACCCGCCGTGCTGAGAGAGGGTTGATCGATGTACTTGAATTCAATGTCCTGCGAGGATCGATGAATTGGTCGGGCCTTTGGTTTATGATACCCGAGTCATGCCTGAGAGGAGTGACCTTATGCAGCCTAAACCTGAAATGCTTGAAGATTTGGTCCGTCGCATCGTTGAGATTGCACACCCTCTGAGAATCATCCTCTTCGGATCCGCCGCGAAGGGCCAAATGGGACCAAATAGCGATCTGGACGCGCTGGTAGTCATGCCGGACGGCACACATCGGCGGCAAACGGCCCAGGAGATTTATCGAAGAATGTGGGGATTCGGCTTTGCCAAGGACATCGTTGTCGTAACGGAAGGTGATGTTCGTGAACACAGCGCGAATCCCTATCTGATCCTGAAGGAGGCACTGGAAGAGGGAAGGGAACTCTATCATGTCACCGGGTAATCTTGCTCCGGGCAGTGCGCAGGATTGGTTGAAAAGGGCGAAGAGCAGTCTTGCTCTTGCAAGGCTGCCTAAACCGGATGAAAGTTTCTGGGAGGACCAATGCTTTCTGGCATAACAAGCGGCCGAAAAAGCGATGAAAGCGGTTTTACAGCACAAAGGTGTCCGCTTTCGATATACCCATGATCTCGAAGAGTTGGGAAAATCCATCGAGGAAGCAGGTGCGACTGTCCCTGAGGCCGTCAGGAACGCGGTCATTCTAAGCCGCTATGCTTTCGAGACTCGATATCCTGCTCTTTACGAGCCGTTGACAGAGGCAGATTATCAGCAAGCTATCCAGTTGGCCCAGGCGGTTGTTCTTTGGGCCGAATCCATTCTTTAGTGATAGGCCAGGCTCGCCGCAAGTGCTCTACCTGAGCCAAGCCTTGGGAAATGTCGCTATCCCAAAGAGCGCCTTCACGCGCTGCCATGTAGCCTTCGAGCCATTACCCGGCGTCAAATCCTACGACGTGTGGGTAAGCCCCTACGCCGACGGCCGCGGCGCTTTGATGCTGGGCGCCGGCTGGACCGAATCCGGCGCT
>JAQBXN010000081.1 GCA_027625095.1 Planctomycetota bacterium
TTGAGCTTCTTGTTTCTGAGAGACGAGCGAGAGGTGTCGAGATATCGCAGATATGGACCAAGCTGAAACTTGGCACTTCGGAGACTGCTAAACCAGTCCCCGACTCCCTCCAATCCGAGATAATGAATCTGTGCCATTTCGTGTGTGCCCGCTTGCCCTTGTAAGTTGCCTTTCCTGCCCTCATGGCAACAGACGCCGGATGTCCTCGTGTCATCCTCCCATTGTGACGTAAGTAAGCCGCCTCCCATTTCAAATCAAATGTGCAATTCTGAATTCACATGGTTTGAACTGTGGCCTGGCAAAATCCGCAGTCCCGACCTTCTTCAATTCAGGGGCATCCACTAACAGCAAAAGCCCGCCGTCGGGGCTCCAATTGCGATTTGATTTCCGGAATCGCAGTTCTGCGTTCGGTCATTCGGCGTCGGTTTTTGATTCGGTTGCTGCCAGCAGAATTGAGCGTGTAGTTTCTGATTGTCCGTATCCGCAAAAAGCAGCAAAAAACATGTGGGATATACATCTACGTTCGATCTCCGATTCTCCGACTCTCATGTGGTGCAATCAACTCGGCGCCAAATTGCAAGTAACGTGCATCTACTCTAACAGGCTCTTCAACATTGCTAACTGGTCGCGTCGTTTTCCCACCTCCATCTTGCGGATGTTGAGAAGTTTCCACTGGAGGGCCGGCATGCTTTGCAGATTCTTGAAGCCTAAAACGTTCCAGTCTGGATCGCCGGACTTCATGGAAAGTAGAAACTGCCGCTCGTTCGCATCAAGGGCCTCAAGCAGCATCGGCGCCAACGTCCGCTGGATATCGATGAGTTCATCGAGTGCCACCGGAAGACGAGTCATCCCGGCGAATTGCGCCTCATGTATCGCAGAGATGTCCTGGATGTTCGGATCGAGCAACTCCTCCATGGGTCGATTGTGCCCCGCAAGGTAGACAACAAACGCACGCCGTATTTCGGGGGAGATGCCGTTCCCGTCAAGCAGGAGCTTGACGTCGAAGAAATCCCTTGGATGTTGCCTGTCCAATGCCGCGCACAACTTCCCGCCGTAGATATCTGCGTCGGACACAACAGGGACTGAACAGAAGAGCCCGAAGTGGTCTTGCGCCGCGGCGCAAAGGTCACGGTGGACTGGCTCGCCAAGGGTTCCTCTCAGCAGCAGATTGGGCTCAATCTTGATTCGGGCAGAAGGAGTGTTCGCCGTCAGTTTTGTTACACGATTCTGGATTCTCGTTTCGTGCACGCGGACATCGTCGATGGTTTCGAGGATGGCGGACATGATTTTCTTAAGCGACTTTTCGATGTCACGAAGCGCCTCGTCGCGCGGCGTTATCGGCAGGTAGGTCAGGTCAATATCGACGGACACCCTCGGCATGTCGTGCAGGAACAGGTTAATCGCAGTGCCGCCCTTGAGCGCAAAACAGTCGGCCCCAGCCACCGCGGGTAGACAGTTCAAAACCAGTCGCAACTGTTCTTCATACTCCGCATCGATTCGCTCATATTTGGTTTCAGACATTGGGAAGCTCCTCGTCCACGGGAACGGTGATCCCGTATTTTTTGTCCAGTCGCCCGCCCTTGTAGATGCTTCGTTTGCCCTTTCCAAGATCGATTTTCGACAAGTTTAGCCGGGGAAGCCACGGGTGTTCTCCCGACTCTGCGCTCCACAGAAAAAGGCGTTTGACCTTGATCGATTTACAGCCCTCCAGAAGGGGTTGGACGAAGGAAGGACGCAACATGGTCAATCCCGACATCACTTCAAGTGCGTGTTCGATCTCGAAGTTTTCGTTGGCCTGCTCCATCACCTCCATGATCGCCCGTTCCGGCGAACTGAGCGCTACCTCGTACCGTCCGAACGATTTGGTGGTCAGGCTCTGTTCCGAAGGGGAATCGAAAAGAGACATGCAACGGTGGAGCACGGTTGTGCCCCAGTCGTGATTGACAAACCAGTTAGGAAGTCGTTCCTGCCTGTCGCTGACCAACAGAATACATTTGCGGCCGAGCGGTACGAAGTGAGCGCGTCCCTGTAACTCAAGGGCTGCCAGCCCGCCGACATGCACGGTTAAACCAACCTGTTTCTGGAGTGCATAGACCCCGCCAGTCCAGTCCACCTCGTCGCCACCACGGACAAACGCTCGCGGGCCAAGGCGGTCAAGCCAACCGGATTTCACATGCCAGTCCGCGAGTTTTCTCGACACACCTTGTGACTTCAGCCAGTCCAAGACGCCGACCGTACCCTCCGGCCACTTCCGCAAAAGTTGGTTTATCTTGCTATGTTTATGGCTAGCCATACTGGTTATTCCATCAGAAAGTCAAACCATAAGCTGGTTTACGTCTATGCGCAAACGGCTAGTAATACTGGTAGACTCGGAGACGTGGGCAAACTGGATAGTGTCGAGGTGCTAATCATTCCTCAACCAACTCTGTTGTCGTGATTAGGCACCAAAGTTGGCGCATGCGGACACTGGCTCGCGAGGGCAGTTCCGGTTGGTATGGAATAGACTTTCTACTTCTGGATGGCGGATATGAGTGAATGAATTGTCTTAATGGGTTTTAAATGGAATCTACGAAGGAGGCACAATCTGTCGTGACTGAGCCGCTCCAACCGCCAAGTCAGCTTGATTCGCGCTTGAGAGCCGTCTGGCGTCGCGGGCAGACGCTGCACGTTACCTCGGGCATGCTGGCCTTTTGCCGGTGGGGAATCCTGTTGTTTCTGATCGGCATGGCCGCCGACTGGATGACGTACCTGCCCGCTCCAGGCCGCATTGGGATCCTCGTCACCTTGCTGGCCGTTTCCGTGTACAAAGCATGGAGTTGCGGGTGGCGTCATGCAGGGACTTTCAACGCTACGAACACGGCACTGCAGATTGAAGAACATCATGGTGGCCTCGAGAGCCTGCTGGTTACCGCTGTCCAGTTCCGGGACGCCAGGCCGGGCTCGGGAGGATCCGAATCACTGCGAGAGGTGACCTGCCTCCGAGCCGAAGAAGCCGTCGGACCACTGAAGCCAGAGGAGATCGTTCCTTACCACGGGCTCCGTCGCCCCGTGACGGTAGCACTCATTCTAGCCTTGATCATCGTTGGCTTTGCCGTGGTCAACGGCCCCTTTCTTGCCGCAGGCCTGGCCCGGCTCTTCCCCCCCTGGCTGGCAATCAATTATCCCACGCGTACCCTGCTCGATCTGGGGGATGGCGACCGGATTGTGAAGGAAGGCGCCAGCATCCGCCTCCACGCCGAGGTTTCGGGTGTTATTCCAGCCGGTGCAAAACTCACCCTGCGAACCGGCAAGGGAAAACCGCGGGAGCATACGCTCGCCATCGACGAGGGCGTCTGTGAATACAACATCGAATCGGTGTTCCGCAGCTTCGAATATCGCATCTCCGCCGGCGACGCACGCAGCTCATGGCACTCCGTGCGGGCGATCCCTTCTCCCCGTATCGAGCAAGCCGAGGTCAGTCTCGAGTTTCCGTCCTACACCAGCCGTCCCGTCGAGACAGTCGAAGCGCTGACGCTCACCGTGCCGGAAGGCACTCGCATCAAATGGAAACTCTCCCTTGACCGCGCGGTCAGCCAAGCGGAATTCCGGCCTGCTGGCGAATCAGCGCTACCGTTGGAGATCAGCCCGGACGGACGCTCGGTGACGATGCAGCAGGTGGCCGCCGAATCGCGGGCCTACAGTTTCGGCTGGGTCGGAAAGGAGCACGGGTTTTCCTTCAGCAGCCCGCGCCACTACCTGCAGGTGGCGCCGGACCAGGCGCCCAGTGTTGAACTCACCTCACCCAAGAGCAATCTCTACGCGACCCTGGAACGCAAACTCGACCTGGCCTTCCGCGCCCGGGACGATCACGGGTTCGGTGAGGCTGTCATCGCCTACCGCGTAAACAAAACCGGGGAGGAGAGAGTTCCTCTTCCGGCCCCGGCGCTGAGCGACGGAAGCGAACAACGGATCGACTGGGACTACCGCGAAGCCCTGCCCGACCTCGCGGTGGGCGACACCGTTTCGTTTGCGGTTGAGCTGGCCGACCGCTATCCGGGCCCGAAAGGGCCGCACCGTGCGCGCTCGGATGCGCGACGCGTGCAGTTTTTGTCGAAGGAGGACTACCTGAAGCAGATCGCCAGGCAGAAGCGTCGCTTGCTCTCGCAGATTCGGACCATCTATCGCGAGGAGCGCGGGGTGCATGATCTCGTCCGTCGTCTCGACCCTTCCGATGACGTGTTCATCCAGACCTGCCAACTGGAGGCGGTTCGGCAGGACCTGATACGCGAACGCATGAACGTTGTGCAGAACCGGATCCGTCATCTGATAGAAGAGCTGGCGGCAAACAACGTTCTGGAGGAGGCGGAGACCAAGGCGCTTGATCATTTGAGCTCAGATTTGAGGACCATCGCAGAAGAACACGTGGGCCGTGCAGCTTCCCTGCTGAGGGAGCTCGCCGCGGTCGCCCGAGGAGCAGAGTCCGTCCGGAATCCGGTGCCTGCGGTCCACATGGTCAACAGCGCGGCGCGCGAGCTCGGCCTTGTGGTCCTGCAACTCGGTTTCCAGGAGGCCGCGGACGTCATGGCGCGCGAACTGCACGCGACTGCACAGACACAAGCCACCCTGCGCCTGCAAACCATCGTGCAGGGATCGGCCGCCGGAGGGAAAGAAGAACTCGCGACTGCGCAGACACGACTGGCCGGGTGGTGCGCGCGGCTGCTTGCGGCAACGCCCCGAAACAGGGAGAGCACCAGCACGGACGCGCTGGTGGCCTTCAACCTGTCTCGCCTGGTCAACAAGCTGCTCAGCTCGGGAGCCGTGGCCAGGATGCACGAAGCCGCTGACCGGATATCCAAAGCCGAGCCCGAAAAGGCGGCCCGTCTCCAGGCCGAGGTGATCGTAGCCTTGCTTCACGCGGAGTTCCGGCTGCGGTTAGGAGCGGAGCACGAGGCGTTGTACAAGGCTCGCGACCTCTTTACCGCGCAGGTTGCCGGCCAGAAGAAGCTTCGTGTGGAAAGCTCCAAGCTGACCCGTGAACAGTTCGACAAGAACCGAACCGTGATCGCACAATCACAGGCCGCGCTTCACAGGCAGCTCCATCTACTGCTGATGCCGGCGGTGCCTTCGCCTCGGCCTCGGCTCTTCGATGCCGTCCCGCCCCCTCCGCCGCCCGTCGGAGACTTGCTGGCCAGCGCCGAGACCGCCCTGGAGGCAGCCTTGGGCCATATCAAAGCGGGAGACCGGGAGGCCGCGGCCAGCCAGCAGCGGAAGGCAGAGAACGCTTTTGAAGCCCTGGCTGAGATCGCCGGTAAGCGGATGGAAGCCATGACGGAGGTGGGTCGTATGAACGGCCTGGTCACCGACGCCGGCAAACAGGCGTCGAAAATCGTCATGCTTGAAGAGCGCCTGCTCGTTCTGCTTGAGAAGACGGAAGACATTGCGGCCGACGACAATGCAAGTGCCGCTTCTCTGGCCAGGCAGAACCAGTCGCTGGCCGATGACGCTGAGAGGTTCCGAATGAATATTGTTCATGGGAACGAGTCCCAGGCAACACTCAGAGAAGACGATTTGCCCCTTCTGGGCTGCCTCAGCCGGATGGTTCGCGCCATGAACGATGCCACCCCTTTGCTCAAGGATAATAATCCCAATCCGGCGATTGCTCTCCAGGAAAAGGCTCTTGATTCACTGGAAGAGGCCGGCAGCCTGATCGAGGAACTTACAGCAACGCGGGCGGATTTTGCGGGCGCGCTCGAAAACACCATGAACGCCCTGACCCCGAGCCCGCTCCTGGCAGAGATTGAAGCCGAACAGCGCGATATGGCTGCGATCACCAAAAAGGCCAAGCCCGATGACCTGCCCGGCCTCGTCATTCCCCAGAAGAATTTGATCCACGCGGTGGATGCCGTGCTGAATTCCCTGGATGCGCTGGCCCACAAGATCGAGTCCGGCACGGTGATGCTCTTTGCCAAGGATGACATGGACTCCGCAGCGGCCGGCCTGCAGACCGGTGACGTGGAAGAAGCGCTCGACGCCCAATCCTTTGTCGTGGAATCGCTGCAGGAATTCCGGGCGAAAATTGATAATCTCACCCCGCAATATCGCTATGTCCTCGAGGTGTCCGAGTTCTTGTATGAACTCGCGCCTGAAAGCGCCAGGATTCGAACCGGGATGCGGCAACTGCGCGAAAACGTAGAGGCGGCACCGGATGCAGGCGCACTGAAATCGAAGGCGGAGGAATTCGGCAGCCAACTGCAGAAGCTGACCGGAGTGCAACGGTTCGCCGTGACCGCGCGCCAGTTGTCCGAAGCGATGGGTGCACTCAAAGCCGGCGATCATTCCGCGGCTGAGACCCAGCTAGACCAGGCCCGGGAAGCGCTCATTGCCGATACAGCCGAGATGCAAACCTTGATGAAGAACCTGGCTTACCTCATCGCACCACCGCCTGGCCTCGGAGCCATCAAGGCTCCCTCGCCAGAGGTCAAGCTGACCCTGGATGTGCTGGGCCTGGCGGCGAACCAGAAGGACCTCTCAAGGAAGACCGGAACCGCCACGCCAGAGCAACTTGCCGGCCTCGCCTCGCAGCAGCGTAAACTCGAAAGCCAATGTGCGGCTTTCATCCCGGCGTCCGAATCGCACCCGAACCTGGTTGCCGCGCACCGGCACCTGTCAGATGCCGCCGCTAAGCTTGAAGCCTCCGACCGTGCCGCGGCAATATCCAGCCAACATGAAGCAGGCGAGGTCCTGCGATACTTCATTCTCGAGTATGCGCTGAAGTATGTGGATGTGCCGCCTCCGGCCCCGCCGGAAGAAGGCGCTCCTTCAGACGATGCGGCGCTCGAGGAAGGTGAGTTGCAACTCTTCATGCCCGGCGCCCTCACCGGAACCAAGCCGAGGGGCGGGCGCGTGGAATGGGAAGTCTTGGGACGCCGTCACCGCGCCGCCCTGAACGAAAATTTTGCGAGGGAACTGCCCCTGGAATATCGGGCGATCCTTAAGGATTACTATGAAAGGTTAGTTAAATGATCACCGCTGATTACCCAAAGACTTCAGGTGTAAGGTGTCAGGTGTCAGGCCAAAATAGTGATGCCAGTTTCAACAGTCCCGAAGGGACGGGGGCAATTAGCCCCAGGTTTCAACCTGGGGACGGAAATGGAAAAACTCATCGAAGCCCCGGAGGGGCGACGGATATGCCGCCGTCGCCCCTCCGGGGTTCAAATCGGTTCTGTCATCTTTACCCCTGGTTAAAACCAGGGGCTAATTGCTTGTGTCCCTCCGGGACAAAGAAAGGGATGTCGTTAGGCCAAAGTTCCGGATGTCGGCGTGCCGTAATCATCTGCTTCACCATCGCCTCTCTTATCACCGCGCCGCTGATGGCGCAGCAGGAAGGCGCTCCTGAGTTAACCGTGGAAGCCTCTCGGGCCATCGACAAGGGGCTCAAACACCTGCTGTCGATCCAGGAAAAGGACGGTTCCTGGGACAGCAATGGAGAGGGGGGGCATGCGGTGGCCATCACCTCGCTTTCCCTGATGGCGTTCATGTCCAAGGCTCACTTCCCCGGGTTCGGCCCATACAAGGATCAGTTAAACCTCGGTATGAAGTGGCTGCTGCAGGAAGCAAAGAAACGGCCCGATGGGTATTTGGGCTCGGTGATGTACGAGCACGGGCTTGCCACGCTGGCGCTTTCCGAAATGTGGGGAATGGCCCGGGACCCAGAAGATGACGATGCGATCCAGAACGCACTCGAGAAAGCGGTAGAGGTGATCCTGCGTTCGCAGAATCCCGGTGGCGGATGGCGCTACCAGCCGCAGGCGGACGGCGGCGAAGATACCTCGTGTACCATGACGGTCTTCCACGCGCTGGCGTCGGCCCGCCAGGCGGGAATCCTGGTTCCGAACGAGACGATTTCGAAAGTGGCGAGGTATCTTGAAGGCGCGCGAAATGCCGAGACCGGCGGTTTCACTTACGCTCCCAATGGACGAGCGAGGGTTTCCTTTGCCTGCACCTCCGGAGGGACATACATCGCGCAGCTTGCGGGGCAACGGGACACGGAAATGGTTTCCGCGGCGCTTCGCTACATGAAGCAACAGTCTCCGGGTGTTATCGATAAGGGAGATGGTTACTACTACTACGCCCACTATTACGCCATACAGGCGATGGTGCAGGCGGGCGATGATTACTATGCCGAGTGGTACCCCCTTATCCGGGACGCGCTGATTCGCAGACAGAACGAAAATGGCGCCTGGGACAAGGGAGGCAAGCAAGGTGGCGGCTCCTATTCGACTCCCATGGCGATCATTATTCTGGCAACCCCGCATCGGTATATCCCGATTTATCAGAGGTAGGAGATATGAATCACGGTAGTCGAGATGTGCCAACAATTTTCCGTCCCGGAGGGACACGGGCGAGTAGCCCCAGGTTTCAACCTGGGGAACATGAGCGGTACAAGCACAAGCCCCGGTGGGGCGACGGAAGATACGCCTCACATTTGTCGATGATCTCTCATTGCGTCTCGGATGATTCCCGCCTTCCTCCGCCCCTTCAGGGCTTCATGGATTGTTTCTATCTTGTCCCCCAGGTTGAAACCTGGGGCTATTTGCCTGCGTCCCTTCGCTTCGGGACAAAGAGACGAATCGCTAAACGAATGAAGATCCGATGACAACGATCACGCGACAACTGAGTACATGCAGTTTCTTGACCACCTGCCTGGCTGTCTTGCTGGTATCAGCACACCTGTGCCTTGCCCAGGAACCCACGTCTACCGCCTCACCCATCCCCGAAAACAAAATCGCCTCCCTGGAAAAGGAGTTGGCCGAGGTCAGCGAGGCCACCTCATCTATCAGGATGCGACGAGCCTGCAAGAACGTCGTCCGCAGTGGAGAAGCCCTCCTCGAGGCATCCCCGGATGCGCCCAACCGATATCGTGTTCTGGCGATCGTGTTTCAGACCCAGAAAAGATTGCTGGGTCTGGAGAACACCGAGCGGAATCGTGAGGCCCTGTTCGATACCTGCAGGAAACTGGCCCAGGCGACTGACGAGTATGCCGAGCTTCGGGTGGAGGCGGATATGCTTCTCTCGGAAAGAGCCCTGTCGCAAAAGAACGCAGACGTGAAGGAAAGAGCCCGGGCACTTGCGGATTTGATCAAACGCTACCGCGATACAACAGGCGAAGCGAAGTGCCTCATGATCGCCTCGAAAATTGCACCGAAACTGGAGGCGTTCGACCTGGAGGAAAACATCATCCGGGCCTTGACCGAGCGCTTTCAGGGAGATTACGAAGTCATCGAATTTCGTCGCAAGAATTTCAATGCCACCCTCCTCGACGTTCTGTTTCGCGGGACGTTCACTCGCGCCGACGGCGCCACCTTGTCCTTCCCCATGGACCGGATGGGCCACACCAGCCTGGTGTATTTCTGGTCGAAGGAAACGCCGGAGATCGAACACCGCCTCGCTGAAGTCAAAGCGCAGCAGACCCGGTTTCCAGGCCAGTTTGAAGTCTTCAGTTTCAACCTGGACGAACTGCCTGACGCCGGAGAAAAAACACTGCGCAACCTGGGGCTGGACTGGACAGCTCTGCATCTGCCCGACGGACGAAAGAACCCGATTTACCAGGCCTACGCGCAGGATGATCCGAACGCCGTCCTGGTCAATGCCCAGGGTCATGCACTGCTGGTCAAGGGTCTGATCCACAAAGGAACCATCCCTCTGATACCGAGCCAAGGGAGTTCGGGCCCTGGCCAGCACATGGCGGGCAGCCCGGCGCCGATGCTCGAACAATGCATCGACAGTGACCGTTACCTCTCGCAATTGCAGTCGCTGTTCATCGGTGACTTCCTGGTGGGTTCTCCGAAACGGAGTCCGGCGGCGGCGATCCAGGCGTGCTTCACGGTTCCGCCAATGCGCTATCGACTGACGAGGGAAGAGGCGCTGGCCAACTACGAGAAGGCGGAAAGGCTCTGCCGTGAGGCCGCCGCGCAACACCCCAAAGCGCCCGATCTATGGCTCGTGCACAACCGCCGGATCATCGCGCTTCTGGGAATGTGGAACCTCACCACCGAGCCGAAATACCTCGAAAACGCGGTTGCGATCGCAAAGGCATCACTCGCCTCCAACCCACCCGCGCAAGCCAGGATCGTCCCGCAGTTATGTCTCGCTAAAGACGCGCTTCGCCGGGGCCAGTCCAAACCGGAATCCGTGCTGGCAAGCTTCATCGAGGCCACGGGAGGAACGGACGCCCCCGGAACCGCCTTGGCTGCCGCCGCCCTCCTTGCGCTGGATGCAAATGCTCGCGATCCGTTCGCGATGTACCGCAAGAAACTCCTGGCCGCCCACTCCAACGACCCCACGCTCTGGCCCGTCACGACATTTTTCCGCGATCGGCACCACCGCTACCGCATGTTCCGGGCGACCCACGGCCGTTTCGGATTCATCAGGGCTGAGCGACACGCGGTTGGACGCAATGTGGCGGCCCTCGATGAACCTGCAGATACGACGCGCGTGATGGAGGCGGAGTTTCGCACCCTCGACGGCGGCAAGCTCAGCCTTCCTCAGGATACGGCAGGCAAGTTGACCTTCGTTGCCTTTATGGAACTGCCCGCCAACGAAGAGAGCGCGAAGTCACAAGATTACATCGTGCAGCGGATGACTTTCCTGGCAGATCGTGATGTCGCGAAAGGCATCAAAGTGATCGCCGCCTTTCTTTCCGACGACACTGACCGCATCAGGGCCCTGGTCAAAGAGAACAAATGGACCTGTCAGGTGGCCATCGTTCCGGACGGCATCAAAAATCCGCTGGTGCTCCGTTACGGGATTCTCTCTGCCGACCGTATGCCCAACGTCTTTCTCCTCCGCGGCGACGGCAGTATTTCGTGGTCGATCTCGGGACTCACCTATCCCGTTCAGGGCAGCAGCATGTCAGCGAGGATCATCAACGCCATCGATGCCAATATAGACGTTTGTCAAATGGAAGCCGCCAAGAGCGCTCTGGATAAAGTCGAATTCCAGACCGCAGTACGCCTGTTCTCGGAAGCAATCACGTCCGTGAAAAGTAGAGACGACTGGTGGGGTACGTTCCGATTCCACGGGCGGGCCCGGGCACACTCAGGCCTGAAAAACTGGGAAGCCGCCCTGGCGGACATCGATGCAGCGGTTGTCGCACACACGGTCTTCGGATGGGGCAAGCCGCACCGCTGCGACCTCGTGGCGAAGCTGCAACTCGCAAGGGCAAACATTCTGGATCAACTCGGCCGGGCCGCGGAGGCCAAAGAAGAACGAACGAAAGCAGCCGCCCCGACCCACCCTCACAACAAGTCACCCTTCGGGCTCTACACCGAGGGCCTGGAAAACTTCAGGCTCAGCCCGCATCAGTAGGAATTTATGCCGCCGATGAAAAGACAACTGAGAGCCTGTATTAGAATCCGGAGCCGAACTCGCCAGAGTTGGACGCATGATGCCCTCTTCTTCGGGAGTGCCGGAGGCATTGAGGCGAATAGCCCCAGGTTTCAACCTGGGGTTGAGGATGAAATAACCATAGCAAGCCCCGGAGGGGCGAAGGCGTGGAGTCAAGCATCATGTGAAACCTCGACCTGGAATTTCAAAGCAACCAGTACATCGAAAATCGAAGCCAAACTGTGAATTCGCCGTCGCCCCTTCGGGGCTTAATCCTCTCATGCGCCATTTACCCCAGGTTAAAACCTGGGGCTACTCGCCTTTGTCCCTTCGGGACAAGTCAAGCGACGTTTCGTCTCATGGTTTTGTTACAGGCTCTTTGTTTCCGGGCCGTTTGTCTGCCCGTCCTGCTGGCATTTTGTCACCAGTGCATTGCCCAGGAACCGATAGCATCCTCAATCCCCGAAAACGAGATCGCCTCCCTGCAAGGAGAATTGGCCGAAGCCAGCAAAGCCACGTCATCGACCCGGATGCGCCGGGCCTGCAAGAACACGATCCGCGATGGAGAAGCCCTTCTCAAGGCTTCCCCGGCTGCGCCCAACCGATATAGCGTTCTGGAGATCGTGTTTCAGACCCAGAAACGATTGCTGGGTCTGGAAAACACCGAGGTGAATCGTGAGGCGCTTTTCGAGACGTGCAGAAAACTGGCCCAGGCCCCCGACGCGTACGCCGAGCTTCGCCTGGAGGTGGATCTCCTGCTTTCTGAAAAAGAACTGTCACTCAAGAACGCAGACGTGAAAGAACGCGCCCAGGTGCTGGCCGAGCTGATCCAGCGTTACCGCGACACTCCGGGCGAAGCGAAGTGCCTCATGATTGCCTCGAAAATCGCGCCGAAACTGGAGGCATTCGACCTGGAGAAACAGATCCTCAGCACCATGGTAGAACGCTTTTCGGATCATTACGGTGTCATCGAGTTCAGCCGGGAAAGTCTTGGAGCAGGACGCATCGAAGCACTGTTCCGTGGAACCTTCACGCGCAAGGACGGAACTACTCTGAGCTTTCCTGTCGACCGGATGGGACACCTCTGCATGATGGTGTTCTGGTCGAAGAAAAGGCAGGGATTCGAGGAGGCCCTGAAGCAGATCAATGAACATCAGGAGCTGTTTCCAGGCCGGTTTGAGTTCTACAGCTTCAACCTGGACGAACTGCCTGACGGAGGAGAGGTGACACTACGGGCTCTGAAGTTGGACTGGACGGTCATGCGACTGCCCGAGGGGAGAAAGAGTCAGGCCTACCGCACCTATGGACAGAGAGACCCGGTTGCCATCCTGGTCAACGCATACGGACGTGTCCTCCTGACCCCGAACACCAACTACGGGCGCGGCCACAACGCATCATTGAATCCGCACCAGATCGATGACGTCAGAATTTCCGACGAACGCTACCTGGCGCAGTTGCAGTCGCTCTTCATCGGCGACTTCCTGGTGACCGGTTCTGAAGATCCGAAAACGTCTAATTCAGTTCCCGCCGAGACCCTTCACAAGATTCAGGACTGCTTCACCCCTGGCCCGCTCCGTTACCGATTGGAACGCAAAGCGGCGCTGGCGAACTACGGAATGGCCGCGCAACTCTGCGGACAGGCCATCAAGGAGAATCCGAAAGCTTCGAATCTCTGGCTCGTTCGCAATCGCAGAATCATCGCCCTGATGGGGATGTGGAACCTGGCCGCCGAACCAAAATATTTTGAAGAGGCTGTCAAGGAGGCCAGGACTTCGCTGGCAACGCAACTGCCCCGGGGAGCCGATGTCGTGCCGCGTTTTTGCCTGGCCAGGGAAGCGCTTCGCAGGGGTGATGCAGATGCGAAGTCGGTGCTTTCCACCTTGATCAACGAAACAGGAGGAAGCGAGGCGCCCGGGTCGGCCTTCGCGGCGGCAGTCATCCTGGCACTGGATGCCAACTCACTGGAGCTGCACAATCACTACCGCGGGATTCTCCTGGAAAAGGACACCGGCAATCCCATGCTGTGGCCCGTGGTTACGTTTCTCCGCGATCGCTTCCACACTTTGGACCTTTTAAGAGTCAAACTCAGTCGCCCGGAACGGCGAATCCGGGCCCGCTATGGTGAATCCATATGGCCCCGTGCCCACCTCATCAATCACGGGTTGGAGCCGATGACATACCGCCTGCCTGAGAGTGAGCTCAAGACCCTCGACGGCGGTACGTTGAACTTGCCAAAGGATGCTGAGGGCAAATTGACCTTGCTCGCGTTTGTCGAGCCGCCAGCCGACCCGCAGGCACGATTCCCTGAAGCGATCGGTGGGGCAATGGATGAAAAAAGCGGGAAGAACCGTCCGGGGGTGATGCAATGGGCACTCGAGAGGGCCGATCTTCATATCCACAAAGAGGTCAAAGTGATCGCAGCTTTTCTCAGCGACGATGCGGACCGGGTCAAAGCGCTGATGAAACAGTACGAGTGGCCATGCCAGGCGGCCATGGTTCCGGGCGGCCTCAAGAACCCGCTGGTAAGCCAACTGGGCATCCTTTCTGCGGATCGTATACCCAACATCTTTCTGGTCCGGCGCGACGGCACTATCGCCTGGTCTAATTCGGGATTCGATTGTAAACGCGATTTCGGCTATCCGTTTGCCATCCTTCTCGCCATGAAAGTCCACATCGAGGTGTGTGACACTGAAGCCGCATACAAGGCCCTGGCCCAAGGCGATTTTCAGGAAGCAGCGCGTATTTTTTCCGGCCCATTCCTTCCGGAAAAGGACGAGCGCTACCAGTGGGCCGGCCCCCGGTTTCACGGCCGCGCCCTCTCGCGCATGGGGCTGAAGAACTGGGACGCAGCGCTCGCCGACATCGATACGGCCATCGAGGCACACCAGAAAGGGTTCCGTCACGCGAAGCTTCATCCCTGTAAAAGCATGGTGGAGATGCAGCTCACCAAAGCGATCATCCTCGATAAGCTCGGCCGGGCAGAGGAAGCCAAAGCTGCCCGGGAATACGCCGCCACCCCACCGGGCGAGTATCCTGAGACCCCTTACGAATTGTTCCACGCACGATTAAATGAGTTAAATACTATTGAAAGGAAATGAAGGTCATGAACAGAAAAGCAATGATCAGCATGTTGTGTCTACTGATGACGCTTGTTGTGGGCGTAGGCCCCGCTACGGCGGCCGGAAAAAAATCGGAGATCCCGCTCACCGCAGAAGGGGAAAAGCTCCTCGCCCAATACTCCAAAATGCTTGCCTCGCTGAAGGCAGAGATCGCGGCCGCCCTGCCGAGCGTCGACGAGAAGAAGAAAGCAGCTTTCGTGGACGCGCATCGTGCGTTTTCGAACTTTAAGCAAGCCAGCGATTTGTCCCCCGAAGCCGCGAGAGCGGCGGAAGCCAAACAGGACGCACTCGCTCAAGAAGCGCTGGACGCCGCCAGACAGATTCTGGCCGATGTCGGCAACTTTCTGAACGCCGACGCGCTGGATGCCAGCCTGGTCAAGTGCGCGGTCCTGGCAAACGCCACGCCCCGCGGCCTCGCGGAGTTTGCCCAGCAGGGAGAGATCGAGGCAAAGCTGGTCGATCAACTTCTCGCCGATCATGACTTGATGAAACAGATGCTCATCGCCGGCGGCGCCAATGGCTGTGAGTACGGCGAGGCGATGCAGGTCTATACCGCCATACTGGAAAAGAGCGAGCGTGCCCGTAAACCGGGCATCTTCCAACGTCTGGCACTGGGAACCAGTATTCAGATGCCCTGGATGCCGGGGAAAGAGAAGGGAGGTGTGTACGGGATTGTTTACCGAGCACCGACAAACATCGACCAGGTAGCGCGCTACTTACACTATGAAAAGGCTTACCTGGACGGTGAATTGGACGAGGCGGTCAAAGACATGACGACCTGGGAGTGCCGCTTTATCACGGACTGTCCATACAGTGATGAGGAGCTGGCGTGGGTGCGGAAGATGATGCGGATTTACCGCCCGGATCACATAACCAATCCTGATTACAAGTGGCGATATGCGCGCATTGTAAAGAGCGATCAGCCGTATCAGAGCCCTGAATGGCTGCCGGAGATGGGATCAAAAACTCAGCAGATGCTCGCCGGCGGCGGTAAATGCGGGCCGCGTGCTTTCTTCGGACGCTTTGCGACTCGTGCCTTCGGCATCCCGTCAAGAGCCGCGACTCAGACGGGCCACGCTGCAATGAGCCACTGGACGCCGGACGGCTGGACCGTCTGTTTTGGCGCGTGGTGGTCACACAACTGGTGTGGGCCGCAGGGCGGGCTCGACTTCCTGCTGGATTCGCAGGCGCGCGAGCAACCGGAGGACTACATGCAGGTGCTGCGGGCGCAATGGGTCGGCGATGCGCTCGGTGAGGAAGATGTGAACATTCGGCAATATGGCCAAGGCGGCGGCCCGTGGAACGCGCTGGCGTTCTACAAAAAGAAAGCGATTGTCGAAGACGCCAGGGTCGAGGCTCTGGAGCTGACCGGCGGGATGAAGCTCGGCGAGTCCGACGAACTGCTCGGTGACGAGACGGTGAATGAAATTGAGATTCCGGAAGAGGACAGGAAGATTGCGGTCGGTAAAGATGGTGTCGTCACCATTCCTGTTGCGGCCTGTTCCAAGCCTGCGAACAGTACGGATAAGATTACATTCATGAAGGCTTGGGATGGAGGCTTCCAAGTGCATTACGCCCGGCTCGGCAGTCGCCCCGAACTGCTCAAGTACCGTTTCGAGGCCCCCGCAGCGGGCAAATACGCGCTGACCGCGCGTGTCGCCACCGTGGCGATGAACCAGGGCTGGCTTGTGCGGATGAACAGGACGACACCGGTCGATGTCGATTTGCCCTATACCAAGGGCTTGTGGGAGGAAACCAAGCCTCTGACGATCGAATTATCCGAGGGGAGAAACACACTCAGCCTTACGTGCAAAGCCCCGAACCGCGGTGTGAGTATCAAAGAATTCACCCTCACGCCCATGCCATAGGATGCGTAGCAAAGCAAAGTCGACAATTGCAACCGGCCTGGTTGCCGGTCTTGCAGTTTTCGGCAGTCTTCGGATCTGCGTGGCAGAGTCCAAACCTGCCGATGACAAAGAAGTGCCGGCACTGACCTTGGCTGCTCAGTGCGGGCTTCCGTTTCGGGACAATGCGGTCCTGCAGCAGGAGATTCCTCTGCCGGTCTGGGGAACATCCCTGCCCGGAGCCAGGGTGATGGTCACCTTCGATACCCAGACCAAAACCACGGTGGCCGACGCAGACGGCAACTGGCGGGTTGTTCTCGATTCGATGACAGCGGTCAAACTCGCCACGGTCAATGACGTGCCGGTCGGGAAAACGATGACTATTGTCTGCGAGAAAGATGGCGAGAAGGCCGTCAGGGAGATCAGCAACCTGCTTGTCGGCGAGGTCTGGCTCTGTGCTGGACAGTCCAACATGGCCGGGAAGATGGGCCGGGCGGGCAGCCCCAAACACTTTCCCCCGGACTCGATTGAGAAAGCCTATTATCCGGCCCTGCGCCAAATGATTTCTCCAAAGGGAGAATGGTTGGTCTGTTCCCCGGAAACAGCGGTATGGTTCAAGAAGGTCTGTTTCTTCTTTGCCCGCAGATTGCAGCGCGACATCCTGGTTCCTGTCGGGGTGATCAATGCGGCTGTGGGCGGGTCCAAGATTGAGGCTTGGCTCAACCAGAGGCCGCCTGAACGCGGCAGTCACTATGGCAAGATGATTGCGCCCCTGGAGGGGTTCGGCCTGCGTGGCATGGTGTGGTATCAGGGCGAGAGCAATGCCAGCGACGGCCGCAGGTATCAGCCGAAACTGGAATCACTGATTACGGGCTGGCGTGCAGCCTGGCAGCAGCCCGACTCGAAGTCGGCGGCCGGCCCCCGCGGGGAGTTTTCCGTGTACTTCGTGCAGTTGCCGGGAATCGGCAGTTCCCCCACCGACAATCCCGTCGGCGGGGATGGCCGGGCCGATATTCGCCAGGCCTGCTTCGAGACCCTCGCCATCAAAAACACCGGCATGGCCGTGACTATCGATATCGGTGATTTAAGAGAGCATCCTCCCAACAAATATGACACCGGTATCAGGCTGGCCCGGTTGGCCTTGCACAACGACTACGGGCTAAAGAGCCTGGTCCCCTCCGGGCCGCTCTACAAGAGCCATAAAATTGAGGGCAGCACGGTCCGTATCACCTTCGACAACGCGCAGAACGGCCTGATGCTGGCGGTAAAGGAAGGGTTCCTCCCACCCAGGCCGACCCCCGATGCCAGGCTGCCCTGGCTGTCGATCCAGGGAAAAGACGGCACCTGGCACTGGGCAGATGGAAAGATTGAAGGTCCGGAGCTGGTTGTCTCCTGCAAGGACGTGAAAGAACCGATTGCCGTGCGCTATGGATATACCCAGCACCCGGTGGGCAGCCTGCTCTACAACAAGGATGGTCTGCCGGCCAGCCCATTCAGCACGAATGGGTATGGGGATAGCGCCTCGGTCCGGATGGACAAGCTCGATAGTTCTTCTGAGGCCGCGGGGTTGGCATCAGGATCGGTCGCCGAAGAGACTGCAGTCGGGAAGCACCTGTTCATTCTTTCCGGCCAATCGAATATGGCGGGGCTCGATCCAGACGTTTCTTTTACCCCTGCTGTCACCCGGGCCTTTGGCGAGAGCCGCGTACTCGTGGTCAAGGACGCGGCCAGCGGAATGTCGATCCGCAGCTGGTGTAAAAGCAACCTCGAGCATCCACCACCTGCGGTTGGCAGGATACCGAAGGTCAGGGGAGAGCTGTATGCCCTCCTGATGGGGAAAGTAAAGGCAGCCATCAAGGAGCAGACAATCCAGACGGTAACCTTCGTTTGGATGCAGGGGGAGTCTGACCTGAGAAATCCTTCCTATGGTGCCTACCTGCAAGCGTTGATCAGGCAGCTTCAGGACGATCTGGATTTCAAGAACATCAACGTGGTTATCGGCCGCATCAGCGATAACGGCCTCGACCGGACGAAGAGGCTGGAAGAAAGGAAATTCATTCGCAGAACGCAGGTCGAGTTTGCGGAGTCTTATCCGCGTGGGGCCTGGGTGGACACGGACGATCTGAACGACCGGAAACAAGGCGACAAGATTGTGCATGACCTGCACTACACCCCCGAGGGATTCAAGATACTCGCCGAACGCTTCGCAGAGGAAGCGATTGCGCTGATCAAAAAAAGAGCCGAGAAATGAGTTTCCCGATCATTGGTTGGGCCAGTCTGCGCAGGGAACTGTGACCCGGACCGAGGTCTTTGCGAGGGCTGGCGCGCTCTTCCCACTGCATCGACCTTCGACTTGTGAGAGAAAATGGAAGGCCGTGCAATGTGTCCACGGTCAGGGGCATATCCTGGTGTCGTGATTGAGCATAAAAGTTGGCGTATTCGTACACCATGTCGTAAAGGCCGATCATCTTCTGTCGCGTATGAACACCAAAATTGGCGCAAACGGGCACTATAGTGCGTGGGCGGTCAGGCCATTGCAGGCTAAACTTTGAGTCTCTGTGCTATCGCAAGCTGGCAATAGTGATGGACTCACTCCGTGAGTCCTCAGACCTGCTCACGGAGTGAGCGGACCACAAGCTGCTACCATGCCAGCTTGTCGCAGTCGGAAGGGGAAGGTAACTTCAAAGTGACAAAAAAGGAGGACACGAAGCAATGAGAGCGAAGACAATGACAGCTATCTGGGTGACGATGATCGTTGCGGTGATCGCACCACCAGACGTATGGGCAGCCAAACAGAATGCGGTGCCGGAAACGCCTCTCACCGAGGCGGGACGGAAACTCGAGGCAGGATATTCCGGGCAGCTCAAGGCACTGCAGGAGGAACTGACCAGGGCCGTGCCGGCAATGGACGAGCAGAAGAAATCCGCCTACCTGAAGGCCCGCGAGGCCGAAAAGGCCGCGGAGGCGGAGGCGAACGCGGCTCAGCAGCGACGGGGTAAGGCCGCAACGGCACAAGCCTTAGTGAATCACGCGGAGGGTAAGTGGATCGGTGGCGCCGACAGGGGCATCGCAGGGGCGCAGGCGATGCTGAAGAAAGCGACTACGGAAGCCGAACGCAACGCGGCGCAGAAAGAACTGGTCAAATGGCAGGAGAATCGGGCCGCTGGGATCGAAGCACTCAAGGAGCGTCAGGAAGCGTTGGACACGGCGAAACTCGAAGAGCCCAAATTGATTCAGGAGCTTGACGCAGCCAAAGAAGCGCTTGCCCAGGCGCAGGCCAATACACTGAAGGCGATCAAAGACTTGAATCTCGAGTCCTTCCTGTCGAGCGACAAACTGGACGCCAAACTGGCGAAGTACGTCGTGCTGCTCGAAGCCACGCCGCGCGGCCTGGCGGAGTTCGCCCAGCAGGGCAAGGCCCAGGAAACGCTGGTCGAGAAGCTGCTGGCGGATACGGAGCTGATGAAGCAGATGGTCGTGGCGGACGGCGCCAGGGAGTGCAAATACGGCAGGGCGATGGAGATTTACACGGCGATTCAAGAGGCGAGCACGAAAGCCGGGGAGGGCCTCCTGCAGCGGCTGGCGGTGGGTATCAGTCTGGAACATGCGGTTCCCGTCAAGCAGAGAAACGCCGAGAGCGAGACCGATGCACCGGCGAACGTGGACCCGGTGAAGCGGTACCTCCACTTCGAGAAAGCTTTCCTGAACAACGAGCTCGACCCCGGCTTCAAGGGGCTGAGCGCGTGGGACTATCGGATGGTCGTCAATGGTGAAGAGCCGGACCACATTCTTGCCTGGGGTCGCGAGATGCTCCGGAACTACCGGCCCGACCACATCACCACTGCAGACCAACGCTGGCGCTATGTGGAAGCCGTCAAGACCGATGTTCGTTACGGGTCGCAGGACAACAAGTACGACAAGCCCGAGCTGCAGTTCTTTCAGAATATCATCATGAATGGAGGGGTCTGCGGCCGGCGTGCTTTCTTTGGCCGATTCATCCTCCGCGGCTTCGGAGTTCCCACCACGGCACGTCCCCAGCCCGGCCATGCCGCTCTGGCCCGCTGGACGCCGGAAGGCTGGGCGATCTGTCTTGGTGGCGGCTGGGGTGCCGGCTGGGTGCAGGGGCGCAAAAAGGATCTCGATTTTTTGGCAATTACCCAGGCGCGGGCAACGGGAGAGACTTATCTGCAGGTCAAGCGCGCCCAGTGGATGGGCGACGTTGTCGGAGAGAAACGGACCTTTGGATTCCACGACGACGATCCCGCCTTCTGGAGCGGTCTGGCGCTCTATCGGCAGCGCGCCATCATCGAAGAAGCCAAGGCGGTCGCGCTGGCCGCCGTCGGTGAGGACATCGGCGAGGCCAATGAGTCGAAGGTGAAGGACATCATTGAAGAGATAGCTTTGACCGATGAGGACAAGGCGATTGTGGTCGGCAAGGATGGGACGATCACGATTCCCGCAGCGTCATGCAGCAGCCCGACGAAGAGTACCGGGAAGATCATCTTCATGGAGAGCACCCTCGGTGGGAAGCAGTTGCACTACAGCCGTAACGGGGGGCCGCAGGATTTCGTCTACACCTTCGACGCGCCGGCAGCCGGAAAATACGCGCTCAGCGCCCGCGTAGTCACGACAAGCTGGAAGCAGCATCTGTTCGTAGTGGCCAACGTCGCTAAAGAGCCGATCGACATCGCGCTGCCGCATACCGTCGGCATGTGGGAGAAGACGGAGCCTGTCGAGGTCGCGCTGGTCAAGGGAAAGAATGTGTTGAAGTTTTCCCGTGAGCACGAAGAGCTCAAGGGAGTGACCATCAAGGACTTCACGCTGACACCGGTGAAAGAGTGAATGAGACGACTTTCGGCCGCTGCTCGGCGGCCGAAGACGCCAGCATCTCATCATGAACAAACTCTCCACCCACCTGTCGAGACTTGTCTTCTTTGCAGCCTGCCTATCTCTCGCCGAAACAGCGTCAGCGGAGCAGTCCGAGCATGAGCTCGAAGACCTCACCAAGACGAGAGCCGCGACACCGGGCCAGATGTATCGCATGGGGGAAACCGGGATCTGCGGTACTGTCGAGGAGGACCATATCCTGGTGACCCATGTGATTCCGGGGTCGCCTGCCGACGGCAAAATTCGGAAGGGCGATCGGATTCGCGGCATGCAGCACCAAGGCATGGGCGGCTGGGGAGGTATCCCGAACCTGGTTCGTGTTCGGCTCTATCGCATCGGGCGCGATTGGGACTGGCATTTCTATGTCACGGTGGAGCGCGCAAGTCTGCGCGGAGGAAAAGGCAATACGGTCACCTTCGACCTGCGGATGCCGCCGGCGCTCGGCAACCTCTGCCACTACGGCCCCACCGGATTCTTTGCCAAACGCCATCCCGACCATCTGGTCGTTGACGTGGTCGAAGAGGGATCGCCTTCGGACGGCAAACTGAAGAAAGGCGACATCATCCTGGCCGTCGACGGTCAGCCGATCACGGTGGATGCCTACAATCTCTTCACCAAGGCCATCGACAAAGCCGAGGGCGAACAGGGCGGCGGTGAGCTGAAGCTCACCGTTCGACGCGCCTCGGCTCAGCAGTCTGGCTCGGATGCAAATGTCCAAGAGGGGACGGCAGCCCCGTCTCCTGACACCCGATCCCTGACACCTGTGAGCGTCACGCTCAATCTCAAGGTGCTGGGCAGTTACAGCCTGACGGCCCCGGTCGACTGCGCCAAGACCGACGCACTGATCACCCAGGCCGCTGACTACCTGATCAAGAGCCGGACCTTCGGCACATTGCAGGCCGGCTTGCTGGGGCTACTGGCAACGGGCGAAGAGAAGTACCTCAAGGTTGTGCACGATACTCTTCATGCGGCCGAGTGGGCCCAACCGCCCAAAGACCTGAGTGAGCTGGTCGGTACGACCGGCAGCTACGTCGCCTGGAAGTGGGGCTATCAAACGCTGCTCATGACGGAGTATTACCTGCTGACCGGGGACAAGTTTGTGCTGCCCGCCATCACGAAGTATGCCCGTGGACTCGCTTCGGGTCAGGATCAGGCAGGCCTTTGGGGGCATCAGATGTGCCACAAAGAGCTGGGCCGCGCCTACGGCTACGGCGTTATGAATCAACCCACGCTCGCGATCTTCATCGCCCTGATCCTGGCCGAGAAGTGCGGGGTGAAGGAGCCGATGGTCCGGGCCGCGATCGAGCGTACCCATGCCCATTACGATAAATGGATCGGTCGAGGGGCGCTGCCCTACGGTAACCACGCACCCATTGAGCACCTTTTCACCAACAACGGCACCAGCGGCTCACTCGCCATTGCCTTGGCTCTCTTGGGCAACGAGGAAGGCGCACGCTTCTATGCCACCATGTCGGCAGCCGCGACCGACGAGATCCTGACCGGCCATAGCGGGCCCTGGTGGAATATCCTCTGGTCGGGGCTCGGCGCGAATGTCCTCGGCCCAGAGATGGCCGCGGCTTATAACCGCAAAGTCCACTGGCTGCGCACCGTCACCCGAACCTGGGACGGGCGCCATGTCGGCTTACTGGGCTGGGGAAGCGAACCCAAACCCGGGAAGCTTTCCGACACCGGCAGCCACCTTCTCAGCCTCTGCACCGGCCGCCGTGCCATCACCATCACCGGCAAAGGCCTGAACAAATCGCTCTGGGTGTCGGCAAAGGAGGCCAGGGAGATTATTGAGTCGGGGACGATTAACGATTCGAGCGAGAAGGCGCTGCTGGGGTTGCTGGGGAGTCCGATGCCTCCTGTACGGTTGCGGGCCGCGCAGCAGTTGGCCAGGCAGGATGCCGATGTCACAGCCGAGGTGATGGACCTTCTTGCCAAGGGCACATCCCACCAGCGTGTGGGCGCGATCCACGCCATTCAGAATCTGAAGATCGCTGGCGCGGCGGATGAGTTCCTGGCCATCGCCAAAGATGAAAAGGATGATATCTGGGTCCGGCAACTGGCGGTCAAGGCCCTGGGGGACATGGAAGAGGCGAAGCAGTATGCCCCCGAACTTCTGAGGGTGCTTGTCAAGGACAAGCCCTACGATCCTTATAGCGAACTGGATATCGCCCTCGGTTCTGCCCTGGTGAAACTCTACGACCCTGACCCCTACGCGACGGACCTTGACAAGGATGTGTTCTACCATGGCGTGATCAAGCTGTTGGATCACAGGCATGCATCGGGACGGGGGGCTGGCATGGCCCTGATCAAAAATCTCCCCCGGGAAGACCTCCTTCGTATAATCGACAAGATGGTCTACCTCATTGAAGACAAGGATCGCGCCTATACCTCCTACACCGGCGCCGGCCGCCAGGAAGCGCTTGAAATCCTCTACCGCCACGGCATCAGGGAGAGCATGGAGTACACGGTCAACACCATCAAAGAACCGACCGGCCGTGGCGGGCCGCGCACGCGTGCCCGCACCAGACTCCTCCAGACCTTTGGCGCCGAGGCAAAGTACCTCATCCCCAGGATTAAAGAGGTACTGGGCAACCGGGCCGATGAAATCATCAAGTCCATCGAGGCGTCAGAAACGCCCCGCAAGACGATCAGCCTTGAGGAAGCGATGAGGAGAGAGAAGTAACCGAACCATGCCTCTTCCCCTGGGCGCGCCGGCACCCCTGCCGGCTTCTTTCTGCAACGCTTTCAGCGTTGGTGCCGGCTGGGAGCCGGCGCGCCCAGGAGGGGATGCCTTCGGCGTTAGTGCCGGCCAATCTGCGGGTTCCAGCCTGCTGTATCTGTTAAATCGACCCCTGCCGCCTTGTGCGGCAGGTGAAGAAGGTTGTGGGGTTAAAACGGCTCCGGAAGCCGATGCTTTCGACTGCCGCTCGCGTCCCTTGAAGCCGCCGTTGAGAAAGAACAGGGAAACAGTGACGAGGATGTGGAGACGGTTTTCTGTTAACATGTTGGGAGTTCGATCTGACTGGGGATGGGTTGATTTGAGTTCAGTTACGTAGACTTACAGGTATCACGACCATGAGTGTTCTCATTGAGAGTCTCCTTGAACGCCGGCCGGGTGTCTGCGGTGGAAAACTGTGCATCGAAGGCACTCGCATCACGGTTCTCCAGATCGCCTCCATGGAACGCGGGGGCTATTCACCTGATGAAATCGCGGCAGCCTATGAACATCTCGACTTGGCCCATGTGCATGCAGCTCTGGCCTATTACCATGCCAACAGAGATGAAATCGATACGGAGCTGGAAACGGAGCAGAGCGAGTACGAAGAGCTGAAACAAAAGTACGGGAGCTGAGCCCTGAAACTCTACATTGATGAGGACGCCATGAGCCACGCCCTCCTGAATGGTCTAAGAGCCCGCGGGGTCGATGTCTTGTCTGCGCTTGAAGCAGGGATGGTAAGTTCGTCGGATGAGGAACAACTGGACTTTGCGACAACTTCGACAAGGTCGATCTACTCCTACAACGTGAGTGATTTCTGCCGTCTGCATGCCGCATATCTGGATGCCGGGAAACAGCACTCAGGCATCATCGTCTGCAATCGCCTGAAACTAAGTTTAGGAGAGCAGATCAGGAGACTTGCAGGCCTGGTAAACTCAAAGTCGGAAGACGGCATGATGGATCGGATTGAGTTTCTCTAAAGATTCGATTTCGCTTCACGGCGCTTTCCTCTTAGATTTCGTTGCTTTTTCTCCTTTTCCCTTTCTTTTTCTTCACCGGGGGAGCGGGTGGATTGGCGGGATCGTAATGTGGATTTGCATCGGGCAATGCAGCACCAACGTCGGCATGTGGGAGAAGACGGAGCCTGTCGAGGTCGCGCTGGTCAAGGGAAAGAATGTGTTGAAGTTTTCCCGTGAGCACGAAGGGCTCAAGGGAGTGACCATCAAGGACTTCACGCTGACACCTGTGAAAGAGTGAACGAGGAAGATTGACTCCACGTGCATCGTAGCAACGGGCTGCCACCAGCCTTGTAATTACCCAGATCGCGTGTAGCGACCCCTGCCACCTCGCTTGCGTGGCAGGTGAAGAAGATTTTCCGATATGGCTTAAGCTAGCAAAAACGACCAGCCACGATGAAAAACCTTACACTGAAACCATCTCCCCGTTTGTGGGTCAGTGGGGATACGGCGCTGAACCTGAAGGACAAGCTCCACACCCCTTTTATGGAGAGCCAGGCCCAGCGAATAATGGCTGATGCCGACTGGCTGGTGTGGGCCAGACCGATTGCCGAAGGGAAAGCGAGGCATTACCAGGAGGGGACGCGGGCCATCGCCAGCCACCTCCAATGCCTCATCGCCGCCTGGGTGCTGACCCATGAGGCCAAATACCGTACGGCCGCCCTCCGGCATCTGGACAACCTGATGACCTGGAACCACATCAGTTGTGAGGCCCGCATCAACACGCCGCCCGAGGCGGAGTTGCCCTTCTGCCTGAGTTACGGGGAACACGCCGCCGATATCGGGCTTATGTACGATCTGTTTCGGCCCGACATCACCCCCGAAGAGCAGCAGGTCTTCTTCGATGTCCTGGACCACAGCGCGCAAAGACAACGCCCGGCATGCAAAGGAAGATCATGAATTACATCCCAAGAACCAGACTCACCACCTTCTTGCTCCTCGTTACATGCGGCAGCGCCGTCCTGGCCGGGCAACCTGCCCCCGCCATCGAACTCGGTGCGCCGTTCAGCGACAACGCGGTTCTACAACGCCAGATGCCCGTCCCGGTCTGGGGCTGGTCAAAACCAGGCGCGGAAGTCACCGTCGAATTCTCCGGCCAGAAAAAGACCGCCACTACCGGCAAGGACGGCAAGTGGATACTCAAACTCGATTCGATGGAAGCCAACGCGACACCACAGACGATGTCGGTTTCATCAAGCATCCACCATCCACCATTAACCATTTCCAATATTCTCATTGGCGAAGTCTGGCTGGCCTCCGGCCAATCAAACATGCAGTGGAAGGTGGGGAAGAGCAACTGCATCAATCTGAATGTCGAAACAAAAGGAGATATCGCGCCCATTCGCGAGTTCGAGGTGACCAGCGTCGTTGCGATGCTGCATCCGATCGAAAAAGCCGAGGGCTCGTGGAAAGACGGCGACTACGGCAATTACAGCGCGATTGCCTTCGCCTTTGCCCACAAGCTCTACGGGGAGCTGAACCTCCCCATCGGCATCCTCAACTGCTCGTTCAGCCAGACCGCTATCCAGGCGTGGGTGCCGCGAGTCGGTTTCAGAGACGGTAAGGACGAATACACCAGGGCCATCTACAAGCGAATTCTGGAAACCGACCCAACCACTCAAGAGCACAAAGCGGCCTGGAACACGTTCTATCAGAGCATTGAGGACACCCTCAAAGAGAACGCTGAACGGGTCAAGCGGGACGCGGCCGCTTTGGCCATCGACACCGGAACACCGGGTAACATGAGCGGTAATCGGGACGCCTCATGGCTCTTCAATGGCAGACTCAATCCGGTCGTGCCTTACGCCATTCGTGGCGCCATCTGGAACCAGGGCTACGCTAACATGGGCGAAGGTCTTCCCTATTACAACAACCTGCACTCCCTGGTGCGCGGCTGGCGCCTGGTGTGGGGCCGGCCGGAGCTGCCGGTCTACTTTCACCAGTTCTATTGCCCCGGGCAAAAGGGCGAGTGGAACAACCAGCCCAGCATCGACAGCACGGCCGAGATGCGACTTGGCACCTGGCTCGCCCGCGACATCCCCCATGCAAACATGGCCAGCCAGATCGATATCACTGGTGGCATCCATTACCGGCACAAGGCCGTGCCCGGCCAGCGCCTGGCATTGCATGCCCTGAAGAATCAGTACGGCAGAGATATCGTCGCAGACGGGCCGATGTTCAAGTCCTACACCGTGCAGGGGAGCAAGCTGATCATTGAGTTTGAACATGCCGAAGGCGGCCTGGTCGTTGCCGGGACTGGCTCCAACGCCATCGGCAAAGAAGAGGGCGCCACCGGATTCGCCGATCCGAAGATAATCGAAAACGGCGACGACCAGGTGAAGCTCTTTTACCTGGCCGACGAAAATCGCATCTGGTATCCGGCCAGCATGAAGATTGAAGGCGACAAAGTAGTGCTGACCTCACCCAGGGTGAAGTCGCCGCGCGGTGTTTCCTATGCCAGCGGCGGGATCGGCTTCCAGCCAAATCTTTACAATCGCGCACTCCTGCCCACAACCCCCTTTATCTATTACGAGAACAAACTCGTCACCTCCACGACATGGCCCGACGAAAAGTTGAAAGTAGAGGGTGAGGTGATCGATCCCAGTACCTTGGGCAAGACGGCTGAGTGGTCCAAAATGCCGCTTCTCAGCACGCAGTTCCGTGACAACGCCGTCCTTCAAGCCGGAGAACCAATTACCATCTGGGGTTCAGTGCTTCACGACTATGGGTATGAGGCAAAGGGCGTGGCGGTCATCAAGTTCAGCTTTGCAGGCATTGAAAAGACGATCCCTGTCAGCCCTGACCCCGGGCCTTCTATCGTTACCCTTGGCCCGAGCCAGTCACGATCCCCGGCAGGCAAGGAGTGGCGGGTCACCTTGCCACCCATGAAGGCCAGCACTGAGCCCAAGACCTTGAAGGTGACGTTTCTGATCGATGGTGAAGTGGCCCATGAGCGGGTGTGCGAGAACATCGTCTTTGGCGACGTCTGGTTCGTGGCTGCGCCGCCCGGAAAATTCGAGGTTCCGATCGCCGAGAAGTCCGGTAGCCCAGTGCGCATGATGAAGCGAAATGCCAAGCGTTTCAGCTCCCCGCAACCAAGCCGCTATAGCGTCGCGGTATCCAGAACCCCCAAGAACAGGTTCGCCTCCGAATGGACGGACGCCACGGGTTTCGCCGCGGCCCTGGGACACCGCATGGGCAGCAAGAGCGGCAAGCCGGTGGGCATTGTCTTTATGCAAAGCGGCATGACCGAAATGAAGAGTTGGATCAGCGCCGACGACCTCAAGCTGGCTCCCAGCCTGATGGATGACTACAAGGATCTGGCCGCGGCACGCCCGGGCAATCCCTTTTACGATGTGAATGTACTGCGCTATATCGCAGCGTGGAAAAATTACTGGAGCGAGTACATCCCGGAGATGATCACGACCAAACGAGTTCCAGACGGCGCCGCATGGGGAGGATATCCAACCTTGAGCGCCTCGATTACCAGCAAGGCATCAGAGGTCTACAACGTCATGGTCCATTCCTTTACCCCGGGCAGCTTCAAAGGCATCATTTTCCTTTGCAGCGAAAAGATGTTTGAGAAGGACCAGGGCGCCAATTATGGAGCAGAGCTCTCCGCCCTGGCCAACTCCTGGAAGGGCAAGTTCGGCGGAAAGGACCCTCACTTCTTCTATACCATCCCCGGCAAAACACTCGCACCGAAGATCACGCCGCCGACGAGAATCAAGGGCAAGAGCACCGGTGTGGAAATCACGTCCTGGGCAGATGGTGAGGCGGTCATGAAGCTGATCGAACAGGTCGCCAGAGAGATATACGAGTAAGCGCCGGAGTGGAGGCTGATTTTGGAGTGTGGAGACTCGTCATTGCTTTGGGCCTTCCTTGGCGCAAGCCCTGAGCATAGCACCCATTCTGTTTCAGATTAGGCCGGAGGCGTATAGGCAATTAGCCGGTGGTTTTAGCCGCAGCCACGGCGGGGAGGTGGCAAATTGCTGCATCCAATTTTAAATTCAAGCTCAACTTGACTGAAGTCCGGCAATTGACATTCTTTTATTTTTCAAAAATATCTTGATCCCCGACTTAGTTCGCTGAAGTCCTTGCCGCTGGATTGCGACGCCGGCTTGTTCAGATGGCTTTGCAGTCCACCACATATCGGTCTAGCAACACCTGTTCGTCGGTTCAGAGTTCCCGCTCTATCTTCAGAAAGAAGCCGATGGCACTCTTGGTTCCCACCCGCTTGTTACGGCTGACCCTTGTAGCAGCTTTTCTGTGGACTGGTCTTCAGACTTCATCAATCCGAGCCGAGCCGGTTGAGAATGTACCGCCAGCCGGCAAGGAAGAGAAAGATCAGGATAAGCCGCGGATCAAGATTACTGGCTGGCGATTCCTCAACATCTTCAAGGAGAATGCGGTCGACCTGCGCGAGCCGGCCTTTCTGGGCGGCGGAGGCGGTGAGGGTGAGCCCAGGCACGAGGTCCCGGCGGAACGCCTGAAGGCGGCCAAGACGCTCATCGACCAGCAACTGCAGAAATTCAGCGCCGATGGGTCCAAAAACCTCGATACCATCGCGGAAGTCTTTCGGCAGCACCCATTCGAAGAAATTGAAAAGCTCGCCAAAGTCAAAGAACTCGGCCTTGATTCGAAAGCGGTTCAGGACATGTCCCTCCTCCGCCGGCAGATGATTGACCAGGCCATGGCGCAGGCACTGGAGAAAATCGACCCGGATAAAAAGCTGACCATCGGGATGCTCGACTCCGGGAACAAGGCCAGCGGCATCGCCAGCGACGTGGACCAGACTGTCTTCGTGATGCCCAAAGATCTGGTAGCCAAGATTCTCAAGGAGCGGGGTATCAGCGAATCCCAGCTCACTGGCGAGGTGATCAAGAAATTCGACGTGGCATTCGAGGCTCTTTACAAGTGCAAGCCGGCCCGGCTGGGCATCGAAAGCATGAATGGAGCGGATTTCTTCCCGGACTGGCGGGCGGAGCACAACCTTGCCGAGCTCCACGCGGAAGTTAATCGCGTAGTGGACGCCAAGCGCCAGAATCCCGAGGCCTACCGCTCTGAAGGCCAGCTCAAGAGCCAGGCCGAGGGCCGGGGTAATGAATCCCTCCGGGAGCATTCCGAGCGCGTGGAAGCCTTGGACCGAATCAACGAAGCCGAAAAGATTCTCCAGGCTGCAAAGACACCGGAAGAGCTGGCTCGGGCACAAGCTGATCTGGAGAAGTTGACCAAAGAAACTCTGGAGGAGTATCGCAAGAAAAAGGAGTTCAAGTCGGTGGAGAACCTTGAACAGCTCAGAGAGGAGTTCAAACGCCACTCGCCCTGGACGGAAGTGGGATGGGGTGGCGATCCTGAAGCACCCAGGCCAGAGGCCACTCGCCTGGCCAACTCCCGCAACAAGGTGCTCAAGATCAAGCCGGAATTTGTTAAGCGGTTCGCCTTCGACGGTGCATGGGATAACTGGATCATGTTCGAGGCTCACGCGCACAACCGCCGGAAGTATCTGCTCCGTAGCGTGGCCGAAGGGATCAGCCTCCTCCGAACGCTGGAATCCGGCAAGACGCTCTCGACCTACGAATATGAGGCGATGTACGGCAAATTTCTCACCGAGGGGAAACTGGAAGAGCTGGACAAATTTCTGAAGGACGTATACCCGCCTCTGGAGGGTCAGCTCACTACGGATAAAGGCCACGAGGCACGCATCGAGCGAGTGAAGAAGGTTCTGGCCGTGGCGGCCAGGGAGCGCCTCCGACACAAGGGTTATCTGAAGCCGGACGGCACGGAGTTCACCGAGGCGGAAGTGTGGAAGGAGTTCAGCCCGGAGTTGACTGAGGCGGAAAAGCGCATGTATGAGGGTCTCAACCCGGAGGCTAAGGCCAAGGCACTCGATGAGCTGAAAAAGACCAAAGCGCAATGGGCCATCCGTGGATGGGAGCACGAAGCCCGTGCCCTGATGGTTGAAAACCTTCTGCGTACCATCTCGGCTTCAACTGAGCTGATGACCGGCCGCCTCTCCGATGCCGAATTCAGCAGGCTCGCAGCGGGCCAAGCGGGTGCGACGCGGGAGAAACTGAGGCAGGCGGTTGAATCGTCCATGTTCCACGGCTTCCACGACCTCATGTCGCTGGAGCACGCCATGGCGAGAGTCGAGGCCGATCCGAAGACGAAGGCGAAGATCAACGCAGACCGACCCCGCGACCTGGTCGACCGGCTGCTGGCCGAAATCCACCGAACGGGTGACCCAAATCTCATCAGCAAAGTGGAGCAGATTGCCAGGGAGGCGGCGTTCGCGCGCCTGATGGCCACCCCGCGTGGGCAGTTGGGTGAGGCCCGCAGTCGCTACCGGAGCAATGCCTTCTACGAATACGCGAAAGAAACGCTCAGGCCCCACCTCGAATCCATGAAGGAGGTCTACAAAGAATACAACGATGGCAAATACACCCAGGATTATGTTGCCCAACGGGTGCTTCAAGCTTCCGTGGAGCGATTCGCCTCAACGTACACTGAAATGCTCGGCTCGGCCGGGTTCAACATCAAGGATGTCAAGCTGTACATCCCGATCCAGGGTGAGAGCAAGATGCCCACATTTGAAATTGAGTTCGAGGGAAAGAAATGGGAGGCAAAGAAGCTGCTCTCGAACATGGTCAGCGCCGGCAACGCGGACTCCGCGCTTCAGGTAATCCTTGCCTATCAGGAGGGTGGATCGGAAGCCGCTCAGTGGGCCCTGGCCCGTGAAATGGTCATGAATCTACCGGGCGTCGCTCAAGGCACTGCGATTTACGAGCTTGTTGCTCACGGCCGCCCCCAGGGCGCCATCATGGCAGGGTCGGCCATGCTCATCCCCGGCGCCGGGCAGGCATATATTGTTGTCTCCATCTACACCACTTCTGTCGCCATTGTCGGCAACTACTACCTCCAGCCGCTCAAGAACGATCTGGCCGACTCCATCTACCAGGGCTTCATCGGCAAGGAAGAACGGGGCTGGACTGATTTCTTCCGGCCCACCTTTTCTGCTGATCGAATCTCGAAGCGCTGCAACCTGCTTCACAGGGTCGCCTTGCGGGCCATTCCCCAGGTATTTACCGGCAAGGATGGCAAGGAATTTACGACCTTGCAGACCTCTCGATATTCGAAAGACGAGGCGCTCGACCTGGAGTTCATTCCGACCACCACCAACGACGACTACGACTATCTTGCCGGGCGCGGGCTGCTTGGCGGCGCCGCCGAATGGGACGAGTTGGTGGCGAAGACCAGGGCGGACCATCGCCTGAGCTTCGAAGCCCAGCGGGCAAGCCTCTATTACCACTACGAGAAGCAGGCGCTTGACTACCTGAAGAAGAACGCGCCGGACGCCGAGCTTTACCGTGAAGGGGAGGTGTTTCCCCATCTTGCGAAAATGTTCCGGCAAACGGTGGAAGAGTGGGTAACCGGCACGGGATCGTTTGATGGCTTCGACGAAAACGTCCAGCTTTCAACGCGCGTCGACGAGCAGATGCGAGGGAGACTCGCGGCTCGCCTGGCGCAGGACTTTCTCCGCAGCTTCAAAATTCTCCGGGAAGGCGAGAAGTCGAAGGAGAAGGATATCCGTGGCCAATGCGAGCGAGCGCTGGAGGAGCGCCGGGGGTTTGAGGCCAACCAGATGATGTTCGCCGTCGTGGATGGCCGCAGCGGCAATACCGACCCCGCGCTGGCGAGAGCCCTTCGCCGCGTGATCGACGCACGCAGGGAAGAGTGCCGGGAGGCGGCGCCACGCATCCACGTCTATCCCCGAGTCGTCACCCGGATGGAAAGCCCCACTACTGGCAGTGAGGTCGTCGAAATGATCATTTCCACCGTCGCTAATCCGGAGGAATACCCTCCACCCTACCTGCCAAAGGAGGAGCCGTTCTTTGAGACTCGGATGGTGGAAGAACTTGGCCGGGTCGCCGAGGTGCTGAAGATGCGGGTGACCGTCTTCGATAGTACCGGCAAGCAGGTCGGCAAGCCCTGGGAAAGAGAAATCGGTGTCATCGGGCGGGAATTCGTGCCTGAAAGGCCGGAGCTGAAAATAGCACGGGACAAGGCTTCCAATCGGCCCGAATCGGTCGTCGTTACCGCCCCGAATTTCCCCGAGGCCAGTGTAGTGGACATACTGCGTGCCAAGCGGCCGGAAGGCCCGTGGACGACTGTTCTCCGTGACGGGCCTAAGGACCGGGCCTTCAGTGATTCTTATCCCGTGAGCCTGAAGGGCACGAACCAGTGGTACTACACCACGCTCCCCAAGGCGCCCCACCAGGTCGGCCGCGAGGTTAAAGCTCCCGATACGTCCAGGCACTCCTCCATCAGACTGCACCTTGACCTTGAGCCACCCAAGCTGAAGGCCGAGGTGATGACTTCAGATGCTTACTACATTTCCATCGAAAAACCTGAGGAGAAGGAGAAGCGACTCGAACGCGAGAGAGAGCGGGATGCAGGGCAGAAGAAAGCCGAAGAAGAAGCCAGGAAAGGTCGTACCAGGGAAGAAATTGAGGATTGGCTGGCCGTTCAAAAGCGGGAGCAGGAGACCGGAGAGTTCAACGAGTCACGCATCGTGGTCCTCTCCTGGGAGGAGCCGGAGCTTCACGGGGAACTAAAGGGTTCCAAGGACGTAACACTGGCCCTCTATCGATCAGAACGGAAAGAAGGACCTTATCGGTCCATTGGTTCATACAGAGGCTACCCCCGCGACCCGGTCCGGGGATTTTCCGTCAAGTCTCATGAGGACACGCTTCCAGGCCTGACCTATTACTATAAGGCTCGATTCCAGGCCCGAACGCTCAGCGGTGAAATTTACTCGGACTGGGTGGAGACCAGCGTCGCATTCCCCGCAATCCGCGTGGCCAGAGCGAATGGGGGCATCAGCGCTGAGTCTTACTATGCGCGCATCCGGGTTGGCAAGGGGCAGCAGATCCAGCTCGAATGTCCCATAGCCGTCTATGGGGTCAGCAAGTACTCTGACTTTAAAACCTATTTCCAGCAGCATGGCCCCGAGGGGATGGACGAGTCCACTTTCCAGCGTTATAGCCAGGACAAAGAGAAGGAGTTCACTGAGCCGTTCTGGAAAGACAGGAAGGATGCCATTAAGCGCGGCGCCGAGAATGTTGCTGAACTTCAGCAGAAGCTGGAGGTGGAACTGAAGCGAAGGAGAGAACAATGGCATGCCCGGATAAAGGCGGAAGCCCCCCTGCCCGCAGCCGCATTGTGCGCTGTGATCGGCAGGTTCACTCCGCTCCCCCTGGTTAAGACGGAAAAACCTGTCGAGGGGGCCACGCGGCCCGCCGGACCACAGAGCCAGGAAATACCAAGACGCACCTACTTCCTCATTGGCAAGGGCGTCAAATTCACCGCTCCGGATTATGGTGAGGTGTTCGTCTGCGGAAACTGGCCGAGAACTGGCAACGAGGTCGAACGCTTCGAGAAAATTTACACCTCGATCCGCTACCTGAACGGCTCGACACAAGAGAGGCCCGCCCCCTCGGTCGGCGTCCCGGAATGGACGAAGATGACTGCCCCCGATATGCCGGATAACCGGTATAAGGTGAGGCTCTCTTTTCCTTGGATACCCGGTCCGGGGGAGACCTTCGAGTATCTCTCCGCGCCCTCGCTCGATGGGCCGTGGTACTCGCATACCGACCACAGAGGCGAACCATTCAAAACTGCGCCCGTTGAATACAACCGGTCTGAAATCTTGCCGGGGCAACGGGCCTTCCTGCGAACACGAATCCGGTTCGTGCCCGATTACGCCTATCTCGGCGAGGGCTGGTCTTATCCGGTGGAGATTTTTCGATCCCCGGAGCCTGTGGCTGTCCCCGGCCTGCCAAATCCGCGCAGCTTGATCTTTGGGCTGAGAGGCCAATCCGTCAAGGTAAAGGTTGCCGGCCAGTGGAATCCGGTTCGATTTGATGGACTGAAGCCACACGGGCCGGAAGGCATCCCTGAGGACCAATTCCGCGAACTGGCCGGGAAGATGATGGAGGTGGAAAAAGCGCTCCCGGAGAAAGAAAAACAGAGTAACCTCTTCAACCTGCTTGGAGTTACTTCTGAGACCCCAGGTCCAAGTGCAAAGCCTGTCGGCGGTCTGAAAGATGCGGGCTATTTCCTGCTGAATAAAGGCAGCTTTGCGTCGAAGGAACACCCGGCCGGATGCCTCCTGGCCTACTACCGTTCTGCCCACGTCGACGAGCAGTTTTTTGTCCGCAATTTTATGGAGAAACGGCAGGACCGGGAGCAGGTGGAGAAGTGGATGGCCGTGGATACGGAGTGGTCGTTTACATTCCCCGAAGATGGCTATCTCAATTTTCTGCCTAATTTGAGCTCAGGCTGGACGGGAAGTCATTACTTTGCCGGCGGCGGAGAATTGACCCTGGCATTGACTCTCAGTGAAGCGCCGGAGGAATCGAATGGCCAGACCGGTTCATTCAAACGGGCTCTCCCAGCGAGTGTCTCAACCGCAACTGCGAACGGAGTGCAGAATTCAGGAACTGTTCCGAATGCCTCATCCAGTAGTGGGGACACCCCCTTTTCCACCCGTCCGCAGGCGGGTGCCGTACCACCCGCAGCGATCCCCGCGCAGGCGTCTCCTGATACTGCTCCCGATTCAGCGCCTGTGGCGGCTTCGATTCAACCGGGGCGGGAAACTCCCGGCGCGACCGGGAGCGGGGTATCTTCCGTCTCTCCTCCCGTCAGGCCAGACTCTCCGTCTGCTGGTGGCGGTGAAGGTGCGCCTCCAACTGCCCCCGTGATAGGAACCTCTCCTCCAGCCGCCGGAGTGAGAATAGAGCCTCCTTCTCCTGGCAATGCTGTTCGGCCTCCTTCCACCACGGAAGTCGCCAAGGCACAAGACCTGATTCAGGATGGCAGCCGGCTGTTCCAGGAAGGAAAGGTCAAGGAATCGCTGGCCCGTTACCAGGAGGCGGTAAAGGCGGCCCCGTCTGATGTTTCCGCCTGGGCCGGGCTGGGCATGGCTCAAAACGCGCAGGGACAGCATGCGGCCGCGATTGAAACCTACAGGAAGGCACTTCAACTCGACGGCGGGCTGGCAGGCGCCGGGGCCTGGATCGGGGAGAACTACCTGGCTATGAATGACATCCCACAGGCGCGCACCTGGTTTCAGTGGGAACTGAACCGCGATCCGAAATCCGCGTGGTCTCTCTCGTTCCTCGGCACCATCGAGAGCATGGAGGGGCGTCAGGATTCGGCGAACACATTCTTCACCCGCGCGGCAGCAGCCGATCCGAACGTGGCAGCGCAGCGGTATCAAAACGCCGCGTTTCTGGCTCAGAATGGAAAGCACCAGCGTGCTCTATGGGAATACACCGCGGCAATGTCCCTGAACCCGCGCCTCTACCAGGCATATTTCGGGCTTGGGGCCTCTTATGCGGCATTGGGACAGAATGGTGCGGCCATCCAGAATTATAATTTCTACCTTCAATTCGAGTCGACCGGTGACTGGGCGGCCCAGGCGCGAAGGGAAATCCAGCGAATCGGCACCCAGCGATAGCTGGTAACTCATCTGTTAGTTACCCAATCCGGATCCTGTCTCTCATCTTTTTGATCGAGACGAATCCGAAATTCGAAATCGATCCGGGTATCTCACCCAAATGCATACATGGTTTTAAAGGCGTGGCTTCCCCTTTCATTCAAGAACAATAATGTCGTTCAAACCCAGCTCGACTTTGAACTGAATCAGGTGGCTGAACCCGTTCGAAGTGAAGTTTTCGGGAGCGACTTCAATTCTGATTACGCACTCTCCTTTCATCAGAGGCGGAGTCTGGGTACAGATCTACTTTTACGTCTTAAATTGCCTGGGCGGAAGGGCCTCCACAGTTTGCGGTCGATTGGAGACTGCATCGATGTCACATCCTCGACACTGCCGGCTCTACCTCGAGGGTGATTAGAAAAAGAAGATAGCCTTCACCGGCACTCCCAGGCTGATGCAGCCTGGCCAGACAATGCGAATTGGCTGTTCCAGCGGCACGGAGTTCATGGACGTCTCTGGGCCTCCAGCGTCATGCCTGGCGAGGTAATCACGACGTCATCGATACAGACTGCTCCGCTCGACTCCCAGGTTATCGGCAATCTTATTCACCTTTCTGTCCCCCGAGAGAACGAAGTAAACCGCTTTCAGTATGAACTCCGAATCGTACCGTCGTCTTTGTTTGCTCTTCGTCATCAACGGATTCCTTTCCGGTGCTTAGTTTAGCTGGAAAGGTGTCCGGTTTTTCTGGGGAAGGTCAAAGTTACAGACTCGTTACACCTGACGCGGGCAGGTTCCTATAGAATCTGCCCCGCTTCGTGTAAGTCCTGATTCCCAACCAGACTGGAGAAAACAATGTTTTATCGACCCTCTGCATTTGCCGTCACGCTTTCTCTTGTTATCGGGCTTGCTCCCTCAACCGGCGCCGAGTCCACGCCCGACAAACTGGAACTCAGCACCGAGAAGGTGATTGTCTTCAAGGACGGATACGCGCTGATTCTCAAGAAGGCGAAGGGCAAAACGAACGAACTTGGCGAGGTGTTCACAGAAGAGGTGCCGGATGCAGCGATACTTGGCTCGTTCTGGGCATTCAGTCCTGATGGACGGCTGATCGGTATGAAATCCGGGTGGGAGACCGTGAAGACGGAGGAGGAGAAAGAAGTGCCCTGTTTCCAGCACATCGAGATTCTTGAAGCAAATACAGGCAAAGAGTGCACCGTCACTCTCAACTCCGATACCATCCTCAAAGGCAGGATTAAGCAAACCCTGATGCAGGAAATAGACTCTACGCTCACGGCCCCCTTACGCAGTGCGTTCGGTTTTTCAGGTCTCACCTCTTCAGCCAATCCGCCCACTTCTACCATTAGCTCAATCAATGGTATCAGCTTCATTCTTTCGACCGCGGATGGGGACGTTCTGCTGCCAGTCAGCCAGATTCGCACACTGATGATTCCGCAGATGAAAACGACACTGGCCCGCAAAGTCACGAACACGATGCGGTCAAAACGGCTGACGATTCGGATGGCCGATGCCAATAAGGAACATGAACTCACCATCATGTATTTCCGCCCCGGCCTGCGTTGGATTCCGACTTACCGGGTCAATCTTGCCGAAGACCCAGAGGTCAAGAAGGCAGGGGTCAGCCTGCAGGCGGAGATCCTGAACGAAGCGGAAGATCTCAAAGGTGTGCCCATCGATATCGTGGTGGGGGTGCCCCACTTCCGATTCAAAGACGTCCCCAGCCGCTGGTGCTGGAACTCGCCCTGCACAACGCCCTGCAGCAGGCTGCACCGCAGTTGATGAATTCCCAGGTTCGGAATGATTTCACCAATAACGGTTACATG
>JAQBXN010000218.1 GCA_027625095.1 Planctomycetota bacterium
ATCCGCCTTGACCAGGCAGGCCCGGTTCGTCACCCAGTTAGCGAACTGCCCGCCGGGGAGGTCGTTTCGTCCCTCTGTGTAGCCAATCAGATAAGAAGGTTTCATTTCTTCACCTCGGCCGTACAGGGGCAGCAGACACAGCGAGAGGAAGAGTATGGTTCGGAAGCATGGGACATGGTGCAGGTCCATTGGGTGCGGATCCGTTGGGGAGTCGGGGCTGAATCGTAGCCGCAAGCTGCCAGCTTGCAGGCTCACAGGAGGCAAGGTTGCAGCGCTGCGGGGATCACAAGCTGGCAGCTTGTGGCTACGGCGGGAGCCTACCGCACTATCATCCAATCCCGGTCGCATTGACTGACCTCCGAATTTTCCGTTACCCGCTACCAAAGGTCCGCCAGCAAGTGTCATGAACTCTACTTGTGCGATGGCCAGGAATACGGGTGAGACGCCTCCTATGACTCACTGGTCGGAGATTCCGAAGGATCACCAGCATCTGTTTTCCCCTCGAGGCTAAGGAGTTCGTAACGCGTTCGGGTCAGGCCACTGCTGGTCTGGACGGTGATTTCTCGCAGGCGGGCCAGGCAGGGCTTGTTTGTCAGCGGCAGCATCGCTTCGGCATGGTCTTCAGACACATCTTCGTCGAGTTTTCCAGAGATAATGGCGCCTTCGTCAGTGCGGAAATCGAATCTCCAGGACTCTAAAATGGCTCCCCGGAAAATGCCGAGTTTTTCGACGGTTTCATCTCGGGTTTCGGCCTTGCTTACCCGCTCGAAGGCCTCAATGACTCGTTCCTGGTCGAGAGAGCACTCCAGGTCTCCGCTGACCATCCGAAGGCTGGCGTTGTTGCTGGCAATAACTTCAAAAAAGTCCCTGAGGCGCTGGAGGACTCTTGCAGATACATCTTCAAGTGCCACTGCGAAGCTCTCTTCACTTTCGCCGGCTGACTTTATGAGGGCAGTCAGGTGAACAAGTACTTCTGAGAGTTGCTGGGAACTGAGACGGTCTGAAGGGAACGGCTGCGAAAGCTCCAGTCCGAATGACCCGCGAGGAAGCCCGGTCAGCAGCAGCTTGGCCTCCGATTCGTCGCGCCGCCGACCGCGGGCGCCCACTTCGCCGTGTTTGGTTGCCACGTATTGAGTCTTCACCATCTCCAGAAACGGCTGAAGGACACCCGAAGCGAATTGAGCGTCGATACCTCTTGAACCCTCAACTGGATTACCGGCGAAGAAGAACACGGTTCGCGGCTCCTGAGGCATCGAGGGAAGTTCGGCTAATTCTTGCTTTAGCTCTTCCTGCCGCTGCCGCAGAGGAGGACTCATGAGCGGATGGTCATCGGCCAGTGCCAGGAGTCGGTCCAACTCCACAATCTGGCCTTGAACAAAGGTTCGTCGATTTTGTGCGCTCATGGTTGGCTCCGGAGAAAAGCTTCAGCAGTATTGTCCTCCGCCACCGTGTTGAGTTCAATGCGAAGCATCCCTTTCCAAACACCGTCCCGTCGATGGGAAAAGAGTCCGGTCCAATACCGGGTCGCATCGACGGTCAGGTGAGGATTATGTGAGATATCCACGAAGTAGTGATCGAGATGGAAATTGGCTCTGATCTGTCCAGAGTCAATTAAGACCGGATATGATTGAGTTACGTCCGGGTTGAAGGCCGTGTCTGGCGGAACGTAAAACGTAACGATATCCAAATCACCGGGCGGACGATTTTCAAGGAGTTCTATCTGTTCGAGAAAACTGCCGTCCAGCCACTGGAAGCCGGATGAAAACCCCGCTTTCGAGAGGACCTTACGGAATCCGAGAAGACCTTCAAGAATCGTCTTTCTCCTTGCTGAGGTAGCAAAGCGCTGGCAAAGCTCTTCGGTGGTACAGGGATATGGAGAAAGCCTTTCGCGTTTCGTCGGCTCACCCAGGTGTGGCGGCAGGACGTTGTTTTGATCAAAGGGCGGTATTGGCATGGCGGCTGAGCTTAGGGGTTGATACTGCTGGCTGAATGGTGGCGATAGTTGGGAACTGAAGAGAGCAGATCCATTTCGGCAAGTTGTGATCCATAGAGCGAGGGCGTGAGAATTTCAACGCACCATCATCCAGTCCAGCTTGGCTTTGCCGGGGGCGGCCTTTCCGAACTGGACGGTAAAACCTTTTGATTCCTTCTATAACGATGTCGCGGTGACTGATCCGCCAAACAGTTCGCACACCCGACGAAGACGAAGACTACGACGAAGGAACTTTGCCTTGGTCAGTCAAGCCGTTCGCACATATTTGGGATTGAAGAGCCTCCCGGCCTGTGCGGCCAGGGTGCCAGGAAACTGCTCGGAGACGCAAGAAATCGATTATTCGCCTTTTAATTCGGTCCAGAGCTTTTCATATAGAGCCATGCTTTCGCCAAGGTCTTCCAATTCCCAGAGCTTGACGTTTTCCGGAATGTTGTAGCATGCGGTCTTTAAAATCTTGGGGTCGAGGAGCGGCTTTACTTCCTCGTTCGGGCTTACGTAGCCGAGGTAGTTGACCAGGATGGCAGTGATCTCGGGACGAAGCGTAAAATTTACGAAGTCCTCCGCCAGGCCCTTGTTGGGGGCGCCCTTCGGAATACACCAGTTGTCCTGGAAACAAAGAACGCCTTCTTTCGGGATGATGAATTGAAGCTCCGGTTTTTCCAGGTTGAGCGTGATGATTTCTCCGCTCCAGGAGTGGGCGATGGCTGTCTCTTTGTTGGCCAGGGATTCGCCATAGGCCTCGCTGTCGTATTTCGATAAAAGGCCCTTCTGTTTCTTGAGGAGTTCTTTTGCCTTTTCCAGCTCTTCCGGTTTGGTGGAGTTGGGTGAATAGCCCAGATAAATGAGGGCGGCTCCGACGGTTTCACGGATGTCGTCCAGCATGCTGATCCGGTTCTTGAAGAGTTCCAGTTTTTCTGTCTCGAATACATCCGCCCAGCTATCGGGTGGTGTCCTCACCAGCTCCGCATTGTAGCCCAGGCCGCTGGTGCCCCACATGAAGGGGATGCTGAAACGATTCCCCTTGTCAGGCGGCGGGTCCAGGAACTTCTTCGATAGATTCTTCAGGTTGGGCATCCGGGAATGGTCAAACTCCAGCACCAGCCCGTCGCGGATCAGATAAGAGAGCATGTATCCGGTGGGGATAATCAGATCGTACCCCGTTCCTCCAGCCAGGAGTTTCGCCCGCATTTCTTCGTTACTGGCATAGTTATCCTCGATCACTTCGACGTTGAATTCCTTCTCGAACCGGGTCTTGATTTCCGGCAGCATGTATTCGGTCCAGATAAAGAGATTGAGGGTCCGCCGCGCTGGCGCATCATTCCTTTTACAAACTAAGAGGACGCTTGCGATGACTGCCGCCAGCACCACAGCAACTACGAGGAGAGGGTATTTCATAGCTTTTTCCTTTGAATGATGATGGACAGTGACACTAACAGGATAGAGACCACCAGTATGATTGATGAGAGCGCATTCACTTCCGCTGAAACTCCGACTTTTACCATGGACCAGATGCGGATGGGAAGGGTCGTGGCCCTGGGGCCCGCGGTGAAGAACGTAACAACAAATTCATCCATTGATATGGTGAACGCCAGGAGCGCTCCACCGAGTACCCCAGGCCATATCATCGGGAGAGTGATGCGGGATAACACCTGCCATTGGTTCGCCCCAAGGTCCATCGCGGCTTCTTCAATGGACGGGCTGAGACCTGCCAGCCGGGCGCGAACGATGATGGCCACATAAGAAATTGTAAACGCCGATTGCCCGATGATTACCGTCCCTTTTCCGAACAGAGGCTGACCTCCAAAGGCGCGGGTTACCCAGTTCGAGATGAGCGCAAAAAAGATCAGCAGGGAAATGCCCTGCACGATGCCCGGTATCAGAATGGGGAGAGAAATCGCAGAATCATAAAGCGACAACCATTTTCGATTCGCATAGCGCTCAAGCCAGATCGCCGCCAGGACTCCGAGGACGGTGGAGATGAGCGTGACCGCAACGGCAATGACGAGGCTGTTGTTCAGGCTCCTGACCAAATCGCGCCCGCTGTCGCGCCGGATGTCGGGAATCTCTTCCTGGGACTGTTCCTGAAGGCCGAAAAGGCGGATATATGGGTCGAGAGAAAACCCGCCCCAGATAGTCGCCCTGCGGCTGGCGGTGAAGCTGAAGACCAGAAGGACAATGATTGGGATGAAGAGAAATGCATAGGTCAGTGTGGCGTGGACCCAGAGGCAGGGGCCGGCCGCGCGGTCTATGAAGGGCCGGCCTGAAGTTCTGAATCGCGTTTCAGACACGTGCCGCTCCTTCCCCGGCCCACCTGAAGTAGAGCCATATCCCGGTCGTCACGAGCAGCATCATGGCAATGGCCACGGCAGATCCCAAAGGCCAGTTCTGCGGCTGGGAGAGAAAACGTTCCTGGATGATATTTCCAATGAGCGATTGCTTCGCTCCGCCCAGCAGTTTTGGGATCACAAAGTTGCCGAGCGACGAAATGAATACCAGGAGGCAGCCGGCGGCGACTCCCGGCAGAGAGAGCGGAAAAATGACGCGCCGGAACGTGTCAAGCCCCGAAGCCCCAAGATCACTTGCTGCATCCACCAGTGTCCAGTCCAGTTTTTCCAGCGAGGTATAGATCGGGTAGATCATGAACGGCAGATACCAGTAGAGCATTCCGAGGATGACGGCGCCAGGGGTATTCAGGAGGAACAGGCTTTCTTCGGCCCCCATCCATCCAATCCATCGGGCGACCTGATCCACAAGCCCGTTTACCCGCAGCAGAATCATCCAGGAGTAAGTGAGGATCAGGGAATTCGTCATGAAGGGGATGACGACGAGAAAGTAGAGAAACCTGCGCAGGAGTGGCGGCCTGCGGACGATGAAGAAGGCGAGTGGATAACCAGCGGCCAGGCATAGCAGCGTGGTGAGGGCCGCTATCAATAACGTGCGGAGAAATATGCGAAAGAGCAGAGGCTCTCCGAGCCTGGCGTAGTGGCCCAGCGTGAAGGTAAACTCGACCGGAGAGCCGGGTTTCATGAAGCTGATGAACAGAACGATGCCCAGCGGAACGAAGAAAAATATCCCCAACCAGCAGAAAGCGGGGAGAAAGAAGAGCATCCGGGAACGTTGCGAAATGGTCACTTGCCGGCCTCCTCCGGGTCATTGCTCGCCGGCTTTTTGTCCACAAGCAGACGCACGGAATCCGCCGCAAAAGAAGCGACCACCCGGTCTCCCGCTTGAAACGCCTTCCGCGAAGACGCGTTTTGCTGCCTGACCGCAAGGGTGAGATTCTTGGAAACCCGGACAGAGTATTGAGTATCCGTCCCGAGGTACGAGGCGTCTTCAATCTGGGCGGGGAGATTGTTTTCAAAATCCTCCGAAGGTTCCGAATGGAGATGGATTTTTTCCGGCCTCACAGCAACGAGCACTCCCTGGCCTTTGGACGGGTTTTCCGACGAGTCATCAAGTTTTGAGCGAACGGAGATCTCTTCAATTTGTATGCGCTTCATCCCATCTTCTTCTCCCGTAACTTCGCCGTTCCAGAAATTCATCCGCCCAACAAAATCGGCCACGAATCGATTCACCGGACGTTCGTAAATCTCCTTGGATGTACCCAACTGAAGGATGTGTCCCTCGTGCATCACCGCGATGCGGTCAGACATGGCCAGCGCTTCTTCCTGGTCGTGGGTGACGTAAATGAACGTGATTTCCAGGTGTCTCTGGAGAGTCTTCAATTCCAACTGCATCTCTTTTCGGAGCCGGAGGTCCAGCGCGCCCAGGGGCTCATCGAGGAGGAGAACCGAGGGCTCCTTGATCAACGCTCTGGCCAGCGCCACGCGCTGCTGCTGCCCGCCCGAAAGCTGCCTGGGAAGTCGCTGCTCCAGTCCTGAAAGTCTTACCAGTTCGAGCGCGCTGGTGACACGCCGCTGGATCTCGTCTTCGTTTACCCGCTCCATCTCAAGGCCAAATGCGACGTTTCGAAAGACGGTAAGGTGGGGAAACAGCGCGTAATCCTGGAACACCATGTTGACGTCGCGCTGGTAGGGCGGACGCCCTTCCACGGACTGCCCGTCAATCAGGATCTCGCCTGAAGTAGGTTTAGAGAATCCTGCAAGTAGACGCAGGCTGGTCGTCTTTCCGCACCCGCTGGGCCCGAGCAATGAGAGGAATTCGCCGGCCTCGACCCGAAGGTCTATCCCATCAAGCACCAATTGCTGCCCCAGGATTTTGCTGACACGCCGAAACTCTACTGCTGCGCTTTTCATCGTGCTCCCGCGACGCGAACAGAGCGGTATTTAATCGAGACCTTGCAGAGCGTAAGAAGTTTTACAATTTCATGCGAGACGGTCTCAGGCCGAGACGTCTCCTCCGCCGCATCCACATCCACATCCAAACTCGTTACATGCGCAGCCCCCGCCTTCGCCGCCGCAACTCCCGTCCGAAATTTTTGCTTCAGCGTTGTCATCGGTTTCAACGGCCGCTGTTTCTTCGGCCGCTGTTTCTTCCTCAGCCGAAGCCTCTGCCGTTGTCGCTTCCATTGCGGCCGCTGAAACAGCCTGAACATCCACGGTTGCTTCGTCTGCCTTCGTTTCGATTTGAGCCTTTACAACCCCATGGGATTTGTCGTTCAGGTTGGCCTTGTCAAATAGATGCGCCGTTCGGCTGGCAGCTCTGTTCCAGACGTTGGCGATACGAGGTTGA
>JAQBXN010000082.1 GCA_027625095.1 Planctomycetota bacterium
GAACCTCTTCGTTCAAATCCTCTACGATCTCCGTATGCGGTACATAAAGGCGGTAGGTTAGGTCTGCCGGGTCAGCTTGAGAAAAACTCGTGCAGACAAGCGGCGAGCTTCATCAGACCTCAGGATCGGTGCCAAATCGCCAGTGATTAGGCGGCCCTCTGCTGGTCGAATCAGAGCATCATGGTCCCGATGTTGGCGACAGTTACCGCATCGATGCCGAGCAGGTTGCCAGTCGAAAGGTTCTGCGCGGTGCCACCATTTTCTGTCGTTCTTCCCGAATCATCTGCGCTTGATATGGCGCTCTGAGCCTGATTCTGCTCCTGGGATGCAGCGCTGGTGTTCTGTGCCGAATTTGCCGCATACCTGGCAAGGATATCGACCCCTCTTGGAGTCAGGGCAACCTGCTCCTTGCGGGTCATGTCGATGATGCCCGTATGGCGTACATCGCCGGTCTGGCTGAGTGTCGCGGTCATGGTTCGTGTGTTATCCGCGTCGGCACCGTTTGCGATGGCGTTCTGCAGAATTCTTTCGGCTGCGGAGCCCTGGCGCTGTCCATTCGTGAAGATGGCCTGGGCCGCATTGTTGTCGTCCGTGGAATAAAGTTCACGGAAGCGGGCGCCGTGGAAGGCGCCAAAGTTGTTGGCGAGCGTGCAGTTGAGGACGGTCGTGGTCAGGTCGACATCGAACGACTGCGTGACCTGCGCGTTCTGGTTCAAAGAGTTGAACGATGTGCTGTCCGCCCCAGCGAAATTGTTCAGTTGTGCAAACGCATCCTGATTTCCGCCCTGATTCTGGGCGATGTGCGCGGAACCTCGCGCCAGGAATTCTGATTGTTCCGTATTGGCATTCAGTCTGAGGAGATCCGGCGATGGTGGGCCGGTGAAATCCTGAAGGACGAGATGCTTGCCTTCGTCTCGAATCGTAAGAGAAAGTTGGGAGGCACCGTCGCTAGGCGCCTCAATATCGAGAGTGTTGTCTGTGGTGTTTATGGTGATCGTTTCGCCACCAAACCCATTGGCCGAGAGGAATGTGATCAGGTCATTGACCGTCGTACCATCGGTTCCATAGACAAAGTCCACTGAGCTGTTGTTTGCAGTGACAGCATCATGGTCGGTCAATACCAGGCTTATTTCGTCACCAGTATTCAGCGGGTTAGTGTTATCCACAATACTCAAAGTGTTCAGATCATCGCCTCCAGCGAACGCAGCTCCACCATTAAGGCTGAGTTGAAGGAACGGATTGCGACCTTCTGTAGTGATTGTGGAACCGATAGATTCGATACCAACATCTACACTAGTGCCATCAGCAAGAGTAAAGTCCAGATCCGCTGGCTCAATTGCTCGGCCATTGTCCGCGGTCATGACGAAACGCCCACTGCTGAGGACCACGCCTACGTCTTCCGTTGCACCATCAAAAATTGTTTCGATCCGAGACCGAAGATCGCCAAGCGTCGTTCCGTCCTGTCCAACTCCATTACCAAAAGTGAATGTACCGTTGACTGCATTTCCATCAGCATCCGTACCACCAATTGCAATAGTGTCACCATTAACATAAGAGCCAGTCACCTGGTCCAAAATATTGATATCAGTTCCTGCTGTAGCGGCGACCGTTCCACCAGTAGTGGAAAAGGTAAAGTTCCCACCACCACTCGCATTGGTATCACTCGTCGCGACCTCCTGAACTGTAGTTGTCGAGGAATCGCTCACTCCAGTCGGGATATGCGCATCAGGCGTATCGAGATCGATGGACAGCATCCCCGGCCCGCCGTTATCCGATACCAGGCGAAGCTTTCCGTTGTTCACATCACCCGGTCCAATCAGGTCCATCGTTGCCGTCGTAAATTTATCCGTCCCGCCGCCCGTTCCGATACCTGTTCCATTGATGAAATTGATCAGATCGCCAACGGTCGTGCCGTTGTTTGCTGCGCCATACACGAACGTTGCCGCGGTAATGGCCGTACCGTCAAATTCCGTCCCTGTGATGTTGATATCATCACCTGGTACGAGCACGTGTGCATCGTTGGCTTCGTCACCATTAATCGAACTAGCATTGGCGGTATTGGCTCCTGGAGTGTTGTCTGAATTGATAAGAGTGTTCAGGTCTGTGGCTGTCGTGATTACAGCTCCGGCAACGCCTGCATTATCCACATGATTAGCCAGCGGATTCCGCAGGACCTGTTCGTGACTTTCGAGCTGGATATTCTTCTGATTCAGCGCGGTTGCCGCCTGACTGATCTCGGCAGTAGCTGCACGGGTGTTGGTAGCTGCTGCGCCTGAACGCGAATTAGCTACCTGGTCGGTTACCTGGTTCTGAGAAGCGGAACGAAATGCGTCCGCCTGGAGGTTGCGCAGGACCGCATCGCGAGTTCGAATCCCGCCCTTGAGCTGGCCGGGATCTGTGTACGGAAGTGTCGTGGCCCAGAATGACATAGTTTCTTAGCTGGGATACCGAGGAAATGGAGAGAAATAATTATCGGCGGAATGGCAAATTCCTAAGTCGGAACTTTAAGTTTGGTGTGAACTTTATATGTGAAACTCAGGCGGGCTGTCTGGTTCTGTCAGCCCTTGACTCGTATTCTCGGATCTGAAATACAGTCATTAGCGGAAATTTATAATCTCCTTTCAGTTTTTATCGGAAACGAGCACGGATAAATCTGTAACAGACTGCTTCACAGACATTTGCATTCAGAATTTAAACGGATCGGAAATCGTAAAAAATTAAAGGGTTTTGTTCAGTTCTTGTATTTATGACCCGCCGCGGAGCGTCGAGACCACGAAGACCCGCCGCGGAGCGTCGAGACCACGAAATTATTTGGGGACGGCGTATCGCCGGATGATTGTCAGCGCGGAGGCCATCCCATCCATCGCGGCGCTGATAATTCCGCCCGCATATCCTGCTCCTTCGCCAATCGGGTAGAGGCCCCCCACAGTCATGCTCTCTCGTGTCTCATCATTCCGGCAAATCCTGACCGGTGACGAGCCGCGGGATTCCGGGCCGGTAACCACCGCGGCGTCGGAAGAAAATCCTTCGAGTTTGCGATCAAACTCCTTGAATGTGGACGCCATTGCCCGCCCAACCGCTGGCGGCATTAGCTTGCTCAGGTCTGCATCAATCAGGCCGCGCGGGTAAGTGGAATCGAATGAACGACCACTGCAGATCCCGCGCATGAAATCCGAAATGCTCTGGGCGGGAGCGGCATAATCTTTACCACCCATATTGAAGGCAATGCTTTCGTATTGCTGCTGAAGACGAATCCCTTTCAACGGGTCGTCGCCCTTTATTTCAAAATCGCCGATGGTGGTCACAAACCCGCTGTTCGCCTTGCCCGAATCGCGCTTGTGATTGCTCATGCCATTGGTGCAGAGCATTCCTGATTCGCTGATGGATGGCAGCATGATGCCACCGGGACACATGCAGAAACTGTAAATGGCCCGCTTCTTCTTCCCCTTCTCCCTCACCAGAATGTATTCGCTTGCCCCAAGTGCAGGATGCCCGTAGGACTGGCCATACTGGCCGCGGTCGATGAGCTCCTGGGGATGTTCCACCCGTAAGCCGAACTGAAACGGTTTGAACTCCATCTCGACCCCCCGGCTCAGCAGCATCTCATACGTATCCCTGGCGCTGTGTCCGATACCAAGCAGGAGCGGCCCGCAGGCCAGGAATTCGCCACCATCCTGTCCCGTAACGCCAAGACCACTTGCCTGAATTCCTTTGATTGCGCCGTCCCGAACGATCAGGTCATCCATCCGGGTATTGAATTTGAACTCTGCTCCCGACTCTTCCATGTGTTTTCGCATGGTGACCAGCACCGCGCGGAGTCGATCGGTACCAATGTGAGGTCTGGATTCATAAAGGATCTCGGCCGGCCCACGATGCTCGACCATGACTTTTAATATATATGAGATCAGCGGGCTCGAGGTCCGGCAGGTGAGCTTGCCATCAGAGAATGTGCCAGCGCCACCTTCCCCAAACAGCAGGTTAGACTCCTCGTTATGCGGCCCTCCCTTCCAGAATTTCCGCACATCCTGCACCCTCTCCTTTACCGCCGCTCCGCGTTCTAGGACCAGGGGCGAATAACCGAACCGTGCAAGCGTGTACGCCGCGAAAATCCCCGCTGGACCGCACCCGATGATCACCGGCCTCCCCGGAAGTGGCTCCTCCCCCGGAGTAACTTCATCGAAAGGGTCCAGGTCGTTTACAAATGAAAAACGGTCCGATTCAGCAGGGGGATTTTCCAGAAGCAGATCCACAGAATATACCCACTTGATTCTGCCTCTCTTACGGGCATCGAGGGACTTACGAGCAAGGCGAAGTTCTTGCACCGATTCCTCGGCGACCCCGATTCTCTCGGCGGCCAGCCCAGAAAGTCGCGACGGATCTTCATCGATATCCAGTCGGATGTTGTGAACGCGGATGAATGGCATGGGGGAAGAGAAGGTTGATGGTTGATGGTTAATGGCTGAAGTATGACCATCCCGTTATTGGTCGCCGCCTGGAACCTGGTTACGATGCTTGCGGGCGTCCATCAACCATCAAACTTCTCTTCCCCCATGTCTGAATCCGGTCGCGTCGCAGTTGTGCTTAAGAGCCGCGGTGAATTTGAGTTTCGAGAGTATGCGGTTCCATCGCCGGCACCGGATGCCATCGTGGTCAAGATGTCCCGGTGCAATATCTGTGGATCCGACATTCATCTCTGGCACGGCAGCGCGGCACAGCTCCAGGAAGGACTACCCCAGATACTTGGGCATGAGATGGTTGGCACTGTTTACAGAATAGGCAGCAAGGTCGAGACAGATTCGCTGGGTCAGAAAATCGAGGAAGGGGATCGCATTGTCTACACCTATTTCCGGCCCTGCGGGCACTGCCATTTCTGCCTCACCGGGGATGCGAACTGCCCCACACGTCACGCGCACTGGGTCGGCGTTTCCAGCGACGATCCCCCCCACTTCAACGGGGGCTTTGGCGAATACTATTACATCGGCCCGGGTCATTCCGTGTTCAAGATTCCTGACGAACTGCCCGACGATCTGGTTTCACCGGTGAACTGCGCGGCGGCACAGATGATGTTTGGTCTTCGCAAGATTGGGATTCGCCCAGGGGACGCGGTCGTCATTCAAGGCGCCGGCGGGCTGGGACTCTATTCGATTGCCATGGCCCGCGAGATGGGCGCGGGCAAGATAATCGTCCTCGATGCGAAGCCTGAAAGGCTGAAGCTCGCTGAAGCTTTCGGTGCGGACCTGGTTCTGAATGTGAATAAAACTAAAGACCGCGAAAGGCTGGTAACTGTCTTAAAGGAAACCAATCGTCTTGGTGCCGATCTTGTGGTCGAGGTCGCTGGTTTTCCTCCAACGTTTGTCGAGGGAATCAAGATGCTCCGCAACGGCGGACGCTACCTCACGACCGGTAACATCACACAAGGCCAAGTGAGTTTCGAGCCCGCCGAAATCGTCAGAAAGGCGTTAACCATACAGGGCGCCTACGGATACAAACCACACGCTATTCCGGAAGCGATGGATTTCATCGCGCGCACAAGGACAAAATACCCATACGAGAAACTGATCTCACATCATTACTCATTCGATGACATCAATGAAGGGATGGCTTTCGGCGATGAGGGGGATGCGATCCGGGTGACGCTGGATTTTTAGGAATATTGGAGGAAGGGAGGGCTGGAGGAATGCTTTGGGCCTGCCTCCTTAAATGATCCCTGTCATCTGTCCCGTTTGCTTTTGACCCGGCCTGTTATTCGAAGTCCGCAGGATCCGACGTTGGCGGCAGGCCTGCCTTTGCAGGTGGTTCGGAAGGTGGTAAATCTGATGCAGGTGCGACGCCGCCGGAGGCTTGTTCCAATTGCGAAGCGGCGGCTTTCTGGCCTTGAGCTTCGCCGCGCTGGCCCTGCTTCTTCGCCTCAATTCTCTTCTGAATCTCGGCCTTCATCTTTTCGTATACAACAGCGGGAATTTCTTTTTGTAATTTCTCGACTTCTATCAACTTGGCCTCCCAGTCTTCTACCTCTTCGCCATCAAAGAACGGGTCTTCACTTCCGTCCCCGGATTCGATCCGGTTATCACCACCGTAAAATTTCGACTCTTGTATGGTGAAGCTCAGCCCGATGACAACCACGGCCATGACTGCCAGAACGATTTTTGTAAGCATCGGATTGGCCTCGGGGCCCTTGACCCGATTGCCCATGGCGGTCAGCCGGCTGCCATCTTCGATGCTTGAGAGGTAAAGCATGGCGACGGACGACACGGCCAGTCCGAACAGCTCCGCGAACAGGAAACCTCCCAGAATTTTTTTAATGACTGTCCAGAGTCCGACCGGCAAGAAGTTGCCGATCAATCCTCCGACAAGGAAATGGAGCATCCAGAAAGTGAAAAGGACGCCCAGCGAAATCACGATCTGCGCTACCGCAAGCGTTGCTATCTGAAGGGCATTCCTGAAGCCGAAAGTGATTACATTCTTGAATTGCTCGATGGGATTCCCACCTTCGAAAACCATGGCGACCGGAAACAGCAATGACATGAACATGAACCAGGTAACACCGCCACCGGCGATGACGAATCCAGCGACCACCGCACCGGGGCCCATTCCCGCAGCCATGACCCAACTTATGATGAATGAGAGGCCACCAATCAGAAGGACAAATGGGATGTTGAGAAGCGAGCCGATGATCATTGCAGGCCAGGAAAAGACACTGTTATAGCCAAGCCGTTTGATACCAAATTCCGTTTGAAAAATGCCGTCACGGACGCATGCAATGATGCCCGAATAACTAAGCGTGCCCACAACTATCGTGAGGCCGAGAAATCCAAAAGCGAACACAACTGATGGGTCGCCCTGCAGCAATAGCTGTGCTTCCCAGATGAGCACTCCAATCAAAGCGACCGGCAGATAAAGCCAGCCACCATTCAAGACTTGTGAAATCCCGGCCTTGGCAGCGTCGATGCCGCCTGTCGTATTGAAATAGCTGACAAGATCCCCGCGCAGGCCACAAAGAGAGTCGCCTGGATCTGTGCCCTGGGCCATCGTTGGAATTCCCATCCGCTGGCCCGTCCGCACATTAAATCCACACTGAATACAGATGACCGCGCCGGGCGCCAGTGGGCTGGAGCACCCGGGGCAAACACCCGCAGTCTGAACCTCGGCCTGTTCCGGGCCGTTTGCAAAGCTCAACACATCCCCAAGCTCCAGCCCTCCCTGCACAGGCGCGTCCGGTTGCGGCTGTTCAGGCTGGAATTCTTGGGTCGGCGGTGCAGCCTGCGATCCAGCATTCTCGAAACTCAGACCGCCAAGGTCCATGTCCAGAGCGGTCAGCGGCTGAGCTGGTAGAGGGGATGCCTGTACCGGGGCTGGCGATCCGGCGGCATCTCCATTTGTGAACCCCAATGCTCCATCTAAAGTCAGATCGAACAGATTTTCTTGGGCGCCTGGGGCTCGAAGTGGAGTTCCTTTCCGGGGAATCGGCAGTGCAGCCAGTGCTTCATCCGGCCCCTCTGAAAAGTCCAACTGTCCCAGTAAAAGCTCTGGCCCTGCAGATGTCAGCGGATTGCCGGGCACTGGTGCCACTGGGCCCGGATTCCCCGGCGCCGGCGGTGTGGGGGCCACAATATCCCTGACTTCCGTCATCTTGATCCCTTGAGGATCAATCCTCGGGGGCTGGGTAAAGTCGGCGTCCCAGGGCGATTCAAGATCAATGTTGGACTGTCGTATTTCAGGTCTTGCCTCTTCTGAGGCCAGGGGCCCGAGGCCCCCGGTTGCCTCTCGATGGTTTTGAATCGGAGTATCCAGTGAAAACGCTGGAGGCGATTCATATGCGAAATCTTTCTGTGACTTCTTAGTAACAGCGCCGGTATCCATCATTCTGTTGACAGGCCGGACTTTACCACCAGCGATCAGGGTAGCATCTGTCTGTGCGCTCTTCTGCGATTTTGGGGGCTCAAGGGGGATTTTTCGAGTGACTTTACATTTAGGGCACTGAAACCTGTGCCCACCCATTTTTCTAGGAAGCTTGAGCTTTTGTCCACAGGCACATAAGAGCTTCCAGACTTGCGGCGTTACCTGCAGCAGCTTGGTGCCGGTATCAATACCGGGCAACTGCTCGTCGGATCCGCACCGGGGGCATTGAGCTTTTCCCCATGAGTTCTCTTCAACCAATTCAAATTTGTTTCCGCATCCGCATTCAATGGCGACCAACATTCTGTCGTCTCCTCGTGTTCCACCCTGGTCGGGCAGAAAGTTGAAGTAAATCTGCAAACAATGTTGTAATTTTGGAACTAAGTTTATGGCTGAATTCCTGCCGGATTGTGTTTTCAAAAGGCCCTAACAGGCCTAACCCGGCTATTACCCTTGTTTTCAACGACTTATGAGGCTTGGCGTCTGGTTACGGCCTCATGAAGCCACGGTGGTTGCATCTCGGTAGCAAGGCTGATACCAAACTTCATCATTCCTCTGGTCAGCCAGACTTTGCTGGTTTTTAGTCGGTTACTCTCAGCTTATCAGTATGGACGTTCCTAACAGGATGGGGCAGTACATCGTCCGGGACAGAATCGCCTCGGGCGGCGCCTGTGAAGTTTATGAAGCCGAGCAAGCGATCCTTCACAGGTCGGTCGTGCTCAAGATCCTCTCGCCGCAAAAGGCAGAAGACCCCGCTCAAGTGCAGAGCCTCCGAAAAGAGGCACGTATTGCATCGAGCCTGGATCATCCCAACACAATCATCGTTCACGAATGCGGAAATGTGGACGGTTTCCATTACATCTGTATGGAAAAGGTGGACGGTTGTTCTGTGAAGGAACTACTGCTCAGGCACGGCCTGCTATCTCCACCTGCCGCTCTTGAGATCGTGGCCCAGGCTTCGAAGGGGCTTGCATCCGCCTGGAGCAAGGGGCTGCTGCACTGTGATGTCAAGCCGGCCAACTTGCTCTTGTCGAGGGATGGAAGAGTCAGGGTTTCCGATTTTGGACTGGCCTGCTCTGTAGAACAGAATCCGAATCCAATGAAACTGGCCGGGACTCCGCCCTATATCAGCCCGGAAAGGGCTGGCGCCGAGGGTAAACTGGACTTCAACAGCGATATCTACTCCCTGGGAATTACTCTTTATCAACTGCTTTCCGGACAGATGCCCATCAGTGGAAAGAATGACATCGAAATCTTGAAGAATCAGATTCGCGAAGAACCGGAGCCCCTGGATACAGAGCCCGTTCTCCAATCGCTGCTAAACCGGATGCTTGCGAAAGCCCCTGGTGAAAGATTCAAGACTATCGATGAGTTTCTCGCAGAAATCGAGAGTACCAGGCAGGAACTTTCCGATAACCCGCATGTGCTGATCGAATTAATGGCCGCAGAGCCTCCGCCGGCACCGGCTGTGACCGAAGTGGGCAATAGCACCTCTGTAGCCCGCCGCAGGAAGCGTCTGCGAATCAGCCTGAAGAATGCAGTTTCTGTCTGTTTCCTGCTGTTCAGCGCGTGGTTTGTTCCGGCTAGGTTCATGTCTGCGAAATACAACAACGAAGCTGTCCAACTCGTGGAACAAGGAATGCCGTGGGAGGCCCTGGAAAAACTCAAGCAGGCGGTCAGGTGGAATCCTTTTGACAAACGAATCAGGGACGAAGCGTTAGTGCTCGTCTTGGAGTTGACTTCTGCTCCCGTAAACGATCTCGAACGTGCTCTTATCTCAGTGGGCAACCTCGAATGGGCGACAAAGCTGGGAGGTGAAGATCCGGTCATCCATCTTCAACTGGCCCGCCTGCACAAATATCTGGGGAACCGGCAGAAAGCCCTTGCTGCCGTACGAGCCTATGTAAAGATTGTGCCCGATGAACCAACCGGACGTGCGCTCCTGGACAGCCTGGAATTTTGAACATGCCGGAAGAACCAAAAAAAGGGCGGATTTTCCTTTGAATACGTCCTGAATGGCCTGCTGGTTCTGATTCCGATTTCATTTTTTCTCGAACACCAGGCATCCCCGAACCATCTGGCAATTTTTATTTGCAGCGCCCTTGCGATCATCCCAATCGCAGCCTGGATGGGCAAAGCCACCGAACATCTGGCCGAACATCTGGGTGAAGGCATCGGTGGGCTCTTGAATGCAACCTTCGGCAACGCTGCCGAACTCATCATCGCCATCATGGCGCTGCGTGAGGGCCACATCATGGTCGTCAAGGCATCCATAACTGGCTCAATTATTGGCAACGTACTTCTGGTGTTTGGTCTTGCATGCTTTGCCGAAATACAACAAACAAGTTTTTAACAAAACCGCCGCTGCCGCAGGCTCAACCCTGCTGATTATTGGCGGAATGGCATTACTAATCCCAACTGTATTCGCCCACATGGCGGGCGAACAATCTGAGCCATTGCAGCAGAAGATGAGCCTGCTTATTTCGTTCGTGCTCATATTTACTTACATCTGCAGCCTTTATTTTTCTCTGAAGACCCACGGCCACCTCTACGTGGGTGGGCATAGTGAAGACCTGAATGGGAAAAGAGGAGCGGAAGATGAAGGAGAAACCCACGGCTCGTGGACGAAATGGGCGATCGTGTTGGTCGTTTCCACCGCATTCGTAGCCTTAATGAGCGAGATACTGGTGAAATCAATTGAGCATGCGACGGAACAGATAGGTCTCACAGAAGTCTTCGTCGGGGTCATCGTTGTCGCTATCGTAGGCAATGCCGCCGAACACAGCTCCGCCGTCCTTATGGCTTGGCGCAATCGGATGGGTCTGAGCCTCCAGATCGCCGCCGGTTCGAGCCTGCAAATCGTATTATTTGTGGCCCCTGTCCTGGTTTTTTGTGGCTATGCATTTGGCAAACCCATGGATCTGCATTTCAGTCTTCTTGAAGTGCTCGCCGTCGCCTTCTCGGTATTACTCATCGCTCAGGTCTCTAACGACGGTGAAACCAATTGGCTGGAGGGAGCGATGTTGCTCGCGGTCTACCTGATCCTGGGAATCGCGTTTTACTTTCTGCCCGCGGACGCACTCCTTCATTGAAGCATCCATTCCTTCTTTGCTTTTGCCCAGTAATTCTCGCGGCTGGGAACAGAAACAAATCGGAATTCAGGCAGCAGCAGCCCGGTCAGCGGCCCCCCTCGATAGGCGCCGGTATCCAATCCAAACACCCTGTCCTTGTAGTTAAACCCTTCTCCTGAATCAAGATAGTCGCGATGGCCAACCAGTGCGGGCTTTTCACAGTCATAGAGTTCATACCAAGGCGAAGAATAATTTTTTTTGAGATAAGTTTCGCCGCTCATCGTGCCGATAATGACTGTTTCCATCTGCTTCCCAATCGAGACTCCTGGCTCGAAGAAACCATGAAAAATCATGGCCTCCGGTAGTTCCAGAAACAGAGGAAGCGGCTGCATCATCTGGAGTGCAGAAAGGTACCTTTTCTCCCCAAGCACTTCTCTTGTAATCAGTTGCGACAAGGCCAGTTCGCTCTTGCCCTGAGAGCCTCGCAAGTGACTTCTCTCATGGTTTCCCATGATGGTGCGGGCATTGGGATGTGTCTGGAAAAACTCCAGCACTTGTATCGCGCCTGGCCCTCGATCCAGGATATCGCCGACCGCTACGATTGGATCCGTCTCGGCCAACCCCGCCTTTGAAAGGAGCTCCTGGAACTCGTCAAAACAGCCATGAATATCGCCCACCACGAGTGTTTGCATGGTTATAGACAAGTCCTATCCCGGCTCCGGGCGTCTTTTACTGTGTTCCCACTGTTCAGATGACCTTCCATGCTCCGTTCCCGCCAGGCGCCGGATGCGTCATACAGCTTTTCGATTGTATCTACGGTATTAACCATCACTCCGGCCCGGTCGGTCTTGAGGGAAGCAACAATCTCACCGTTCGGCCTTATAAGGACACTCGGCCAGCTTTGGTAATGCGCGGATGAGTTGGTGGCACTGATCCAGAAATAATTAGTCGCGGCTCGAGCCTGCAAGGTGGGACGCATGATAGTGGTATGGATATTCGGGCCTTTGGCGCGGGCATTCCAGAATGAATCGAACAGCAATTGTATATTTTCCTTCTTATAGGCCCGATAGAGCTCAGGAAATCGGACGTCGTAGCAAATGAGCATGCCACACCGAACGCCGTTAATCTCAAAAAGTGAGCAGTGGTCTCCGGGGGAAAAGAAACCAAGATCTCCTCCCGTACAAAATCTCTTATCGTACCGTTCAACTATTTCACCACGCGGATTAATTGCGTAGAGCGAATTATGCGGGAGATGTTTTCCCGTCAGTCGATGCGAACTGCCTAATATGACCCAGACCTTACATTTTTTGGCCAACAGGCAGATGGACTCTGTCTCTGCGCGCAGCAAATCCCAATCGAACCCGTCCCATGTATCAAATTCAGAGCCCGGATATCCCGAGAGAGAACATTCAGGAAAATGTACGACGTCCGCATTATCCGCCATCGCCTGTTCAATCTGCCGAAGAATCTGTCTACTGTTCCGCTTGATATTCGCGCTTGTTGCGAACTGACATGTGGCAACCTGAATGATTCCGGGCTTCTTTCGGGGCATTTTATGTAAAAACTTTAGAAAAAATTGGCTTTTAATAAAAAAGGGCGAGACAAAGTCTCCCCCTTTTGATTTAATGCCGCCCTCTCTTGCTCAATCCTCCGTTAGTTTACTAACGGTGCGATCTTGTCGTTTTTATCGACCCCCACAACCTCACAGTACTCGCCTTCGGGCCAGCGGATAGTGATTGCGTCTTTAATGCATACTTCTTCGCAGAGTTTGCATGCGACACAGTCGCTATGTCTGACGTTTTCTGCAACTTTGAAAAATCCACCGCCCTCGTCTGTCGGAAGCATTTCGAGGCAATCGAACGGGCAGACATCGACACAGAATTCGCACCCGGTGCAATAATCGATGTCTACTATGGCAATTGGCCGGTTCTTGGGACCGATCTTGTCAGGAAAGTCCCCGTCAGGATTGCCGATGCAGGCAACAGGGCAGTAAGTTGCACAGACACCGCAATCGATGCACAGATCCGGTGCGATAACATGGAGTTTCTTGTTGTCGCCCGTGATGCAACCGTCGACAGGACAGGCTTTTAGGCACATGGTGCACCCAACACAGTCCTGCGTGATGAAATGAGGCATTCGCTGTCTCCTTTTTGAGCGCTTCCAGCTTCTGTATGTGAAGAAATTCGCTAACGCGGAGTATCTAACACATATAGATATCGTTTGCAAGCCTAGTCAGCAAAGGCAGATATCGCGAAATTCGCTGGAATCTGCCCCAATCGACAAGGACTGTTTTGCCCACCCTCTGCCCACGGAATAACCCATGTCTCTTGATAGAAACAACCTGGACGAAATCAACAAAGCCCTTTCTACCTACCACGAAACTCGCGATCCGGTCCTGCGCGCTCAGATCGTCGATGCCTTTCTTGTCCTCACTCGATCTACCGCCAGGCGAATTGCCGGTGAGAACCTGGCGTACATGGATATGGATATCGATGATCTGGCCAGCGTTGGATCCCTCGGCCTGCTCGAAGCCATCGACAATTATGAGCCCTGTGAGGGCGCGAAATTTGAAACCTATTGCCTGACTCGCATCCGTGGATCGATTATCGATTCACTGCGTTCGTTCGAGACCTCTTCCAAACTGCGGCGCAGCCAAATCAACGATGAAAAACGCAGACGAGGCCGTCCAACCCTAGAAGAGACAGAATCTGTTCCACTGCGCAGAAAACTCTCGCTGGACATCAGCAATTCAGAAAATGGGAACAGTTTCAGAGACTCCATCCCTGATGGACGCCATGCCGACCCCATCTCCGCGCTTTCCCAGGCAGAGGTCAAAGAGGTCATCGTTAGCCAATGCAGCGAGACTGAACGCCTGATCATCGTCCTGTATTATTATGAAGACCTGACTTTCAAGAATATCAGCAAAATCATTGGCCTGACCCAGGGCCGCATATCACAAATCCACAAAAACCTGCTCAAGAAACTCCGCAAACGCCTCGGGGAGAGGCGGGATGAACTCTTCGCCTTCGAACAATAAGGTTTTGCGGCAACCGGCGACTTACAATAGCATCTCATCGAGGCTCGGACTCATGTTCGGGCTTGTAATGCGCACACCTCCCTTTGAATTACAGACGAGGCCAAACGATATGCCGTCGATCCAACGAAAAGAAGGCTGGGAAATCTCAGAGAACGCCGTTACCCCTGAAGAGGTCTTTATGAACCGAAGACAGCTCATCAAGGCCGGGCTCGGTATTGCCGGTGCGGGCGTTGTTGGCAGTTTGGCCTGGAACCATCTCAATGCGGAGAATTTTGTCTATGACGTTTCTCGCTATAAGAAGATCAATTTCATCAAGAACGAAGATTTCAAAGTGAAACGAGCCATGACTGAGGAGGCAGTCGCTGGAAACTACAACAACTTTTATGAATTCTCGGAACAGAAGGGGCAGGTCATAGGGTTGTCCCGCAACATGAAGACCCGGCCCTGGAAGATCGAAGTCAGTGGACTGGTAAATAAACCATTAACTCTCGATATCGACGATATCCTCAAGCAGTTCCCGCAGGAAGAGCGCATATATCGATTCCGTTGCGTTGAGGCATGGTCAATGGTCGTGCCATGGATTGGGTTCAAGCTCAGCGACCTTATTAAGAAGGTCGAACCCAAAGCCGAGGCCAAATATGTCCGTTTTTTGACATTCAAAGATCCAGACATGGCGCCCAATCAGAAGTCTGACCGGTACCCATGGCCGTATTACGAGGGCCTCACGATTGAAGAAGCGAACAATGAGCTGACGCTGCTCGCCACCGGAATCTATGGCCATGAAATGCCACCGCAACATGGCGCACCTATCCGCGTCATCGTACCGTGGAAGTACGGATTCAAGAGCATCAAGTCGATAGTAAAGATCGAGTTCACCGACAAGCAGCCAAAGACGTTTTGGAGTGACCTGATTCCGAACGAATACGACTTCTGGTCAAATGTGAATCCCACAGTGCCGCACCCCCGCTGGTCGCAGGCATCCGAACGACTGTTGGGAAAGCTCACGGGAGGCACGATCGATTACACGAGGGTGCCCACGTTAATGTACAACGGCTATGAGGCACAGGTGGCTCATCTCTACAAGAAAACGTGAGCGCTGTGATTTAGTCTCACAGCTTGCACATAAACTCAAACGTCCGGTCCGAATGCCCGGGCAGATTCTCGTGGCCATAGTCGGGGTATATGACGGTAGATTTTTCTGACTGGATTTTGTTGTAAGCGGCGAACTGGGTCGAGGGCGGACAGACCGTATCCATCAGCCCAACACCCATCATGACCTCTGCATGAATCCTCGGACAGAGGAACTGCACGTCGATGTATCCGAGCTTCGTAAACACCTCTTCCTCACGCTCGTGCAGTGGGTCATATTGGCGGAAATAATTCTGGAGTTCCCAATAGGCGTCTTTGGCCTGATCCATCTCCCAGACGCGACGATAATCGCACAGAAAAGGAAATACCGGTGCGGATAACTTGATGCGCGGCTCAAGAGCGGTGCACGCGAGCGTGAGTCCTCCGCCTTGGCTGCCACCCATGGCACCGACTCTGCTGTCATCCACTGTTTCCATCTCCATCACGATCTTTGCCATCTGCGCGGTGTCGAGAAATATTTGGCGAAACAACAGCTTCTCCGGCGGGCCATCGAGCCCACGAATAATGTGACCGCGCAGTGTCGAGCCCTTCACTCCTCCCACGTCTTCTGACAGACCTGCCTGCCCTCGGCAATCCAGCGCGGCTACAGTGTAACCCATCGCAGCATAAGCCAGCTTTTCATTCCACTGTCCTGAATTGCCGCTGTATCCATGAAACTGCAAGACAGCCGGCTGAGGCCCCTCCTGTTTTTTGGGCCTGACAAGCTTCGCATGCACACGCGCTCCGCCGACGCCGGTAAAGTACATGTGGAAGCAGTGCGCATAAGGACACTGAAAACCGGCAGGCAACAGCTCCACTTCCGGATCGATGGCCCTCATTTCAGCGAGGCCGTCATTCCAAAAATCATCAAAGTCTTCCGGCCGAGGGTTGCGTCCCTCGTAGTTCTTCAGCTTTTCAAGTGGTAGATCAAATGACAGTGGCATGACAGTTTCCTCGAGTTCAGGATAAATGCTTTGAGGCGCCGGGAGTCTACATACCGCGTGAGGAATGTGTAACAGAAAATGCGGCTCATGGAACTCAGCCTAGAATGTTCCGGCTTTGACCTCGTTGTGCGGATGCTCCGCTGCCCTGCTTCACCGCGGAGCGTCGAGATTATCGATGCCGAACCACTTTCAAACATCCATTACAAAACACATGAAGAACCTGCTTTTCTCGCTTGCGATATTTGTCAGCTCCGCCCATGCCGCATCCGTCTGGGTTGAAGGTGAAGACGCCTCCACTCGAACCAACAAACCTCATCCCTGGTGGTACGACAAAGTCAAGACCGATGTCCTTTCCGGCGGTCAGTGGCTATCGCATTTCACAGGAGACGGGCCGGGCACGGCAACCTACAGTCTCGACGCCACCGAAGCCGGCCTCTACACCTTCTGGGTACGAGCCAATCACGTGCAGACCGTCCTGTCTTATCGGTTGGATGGCGGTGAGTGGAATTTGATCGACATGAACCGAAATCAGCGCGGGGCCATGAATATCGCGGCCGATAACAAACCTGATCTCCGGTTCATTGCGTGGGTCAAAGTCGGCAAGCTTCAGCTCGCGAACGGGGCTCACAAGATTGAATTCAAATTTCATTCTAAAAATAACAGCCACGGTGCGATTGATTGCTTCTGTCTGACGACAGAAGAGTGGGTGCCGTCGGGTGCCACCAAACCTGGAAAAGCGGTGGCACAGAAGGAACAGGGCGCCGACCCGAAGGATGCGATCTGGATCGAAGGTGAGGAGGCAAGTGTCAAGAACATCCAACCGCACGGCTGGTATGACAGCGTCAAGAAAGACACACTCTCCGGTGGTGCCTGGGCCTCGCATTTCACAAAGCAGAAGGCCGGCATGCTCGAGTACGACTTTCAGGTCATCACGGCTGATTCCTACACCTTCTGGTTGCGTGCGAATCCTGTTGCCGGGGCAAGCCTTTCTTGGCGGCTCGACAACGGTGACTGGCAGTTGGTGGACTGGAAAAAGGATGCTCGCGGCACAATGAATATCGCCATCGATAACAAACCTGACATGCGGTACATCACCTGGGTCAAGGCCGACAAGCTGCAGCTCGACGCCGGGAATCACAAGCTCTCCTTCCGCATGGACAGCCAGAACAGCAATCACGGCGCCATCGATTGCTTCACACTCGTGCGAATTCCGTTCATTCCGAGCGGTTCAAAAAAACCTACCGTTCAGATTGCTGCCACCGGCCCTGGCGACTGGTTTCCGTTCATCGCCGATTCGGATGAGTTCTCTGCCGAGTCCGTGATTGACATCAGTCGACTCATTGAAGCCCCTGCGGGCAAGCGGGGTTTTCTCATGCAGAAAGGCGACAAACTTCAGTTCGAAAAGGATACGAGCCCGGTCAAATTCTGGGCCTTCGGTTCCGGCCCAGACAATATGGATCCCGATGAGATGGAACAGGCGGCAAAGTGGTATCGAAAGCACGGCGTAAACCTCGTTCGCCAGCATACTGTGGTCGGTGTGACCGGCTTGTTAAATGCGGAAGGCCAATTCGATCCCACCGGGCTAGATCGATACGACCGCTGGTTTGCCGCGATGAAGAAGCACGGCATCTACAGCACCTGGTCGGTGCTATATCCCCATCACGGAGCGTTCCTTCAGAAGCACGATGGTTACGAACCGGAATTCTTTCGTGAGATGGATAATTCCGACACCCATCGTGACGGTAATCGCCAGCCCATAGTGCTCAATGATTTTATTAACCTCGACCGCCGCCTGCAGGACATCGTTCTCAAGTATTTCGACAAACTGCTCAATCACACCAACCCGCACACGGGCCTGAAATACAAAGACGATCCAGCCCTGGCGATTCTGGAATTTCAGAATGAGAGCAACATTTTCTTCCACACACTTAACGGCCTCCGGGATAGCAAGCAGCCGCTGTTCGCACGCATGATGCGTCAGGGCTTCCATCAATTTCTGAAAAAGAAATACAAAACCAAAACGGCCCTGGGGACTGCCTGGGACAATCTCTGGGATCGCGATGACAAATGGGAAGACGGCGAGATGGGCCTGATGGGCGCGTATCATTGGGGCAGCGATGGCCCGCTCTATGAATTCAAAGGCCACACCCGCCGGGCAGGGGATTACATTGAGTTTCTGACCGAACTTCAGAAGGGCTATTACGACCGACGCGAACAGGAGGTGCGCCAACTAGGTTTTAAAGGCGTCACCGTTACGACTGCCTGGAGGTCTGGCGGGCCTGCCGCCAGCGCTGCGAATCTCTACTCAGACACCGCGGCGCAGATGATCGACCGGCACAATTACTTTGGCGGCGGAGAAGGCGGACACGGCATCACTGAAGGGAAGATCAACAATCAATCTCACCTCGGGCAGCCCGGCCACGGCCTGCTCAATCTGGCGCTCTTTCAGGTTGGGGGGCGACCATTCGCTGTCAGCGAGTGGAGCATGTTACCCCCCGCACCGTTCAAGGCCGAGGCCGCGCCACTCTATGCTTTTTACGGGATGGGGCTGCAGGGCTGGGACGCGTCATACCACTTTAATTGCGGACGCAGCCATTATGGCGACGGTTGGCCGAATCTGAGCAAATATGTCAGCCACACTCCGCATTACATGGGTCAATTCCCCGCGCTCGCCTTCGCGCTCTATAACAATCACATCAAAGAGGGCGAAGTTGTCGCCGCACGCAGACTGACCCGGGACCAGCTCTTCACCGGCAAGGACGAGCTCGGCCAGGCTCTCTCAGGCGGCTCTCACGACCTGAAAACGCTCACCGGCAAACTCACCACCCCGCCGGAAGTCGTCGCCATCGGCCGAGTCACCGTCAACTTTGATGGGGGCCAGACAATTGGAGAGGACTTAACGCCCTATTGGGATCAACAGGAGGGCATACTCACTTCAACCACCGGCGAGCTCGTCTGGAATTACAAACAGCGATATGTCGAAGTGCGATCGGAAAAAACCCAGGCCATCATCGGTTTCGCCGGCGGGAAGACGCTCAACCTGCCAGGCGTTACGGTTCGCCTGAAGACGCCGTTCGTTTCGCTCATCTTCACCCCACTCGACAACCAGAATCTCATCGATTCCAGGCACATCCTCATTACAGCCATGGCCCGAGACAAGCAGACCGGCGCTGTCTTCAATGAGGATGGGTCGCAACTCACCCAAGTCGGCGGCCCGCCACTCCTTATGGAGCCTGTAGAGGCCACGTTGACCTTCAAGGGCAGCCTTCCAACCACGGTTCGTCCGCTCGATGTTTATGGAGTGCCCCGTAACAACCCCATCCAAATCGCGGCAGACGGCTCTTTCGTGATCGACGGCACTCAACAGACGTTTTACTACGAAGTAATACGTTGACACGGCCTGTTCCTCCGATGCCGCCTCCGGTTGTAGCCAGCAATTTCTCGTTGCTATAATCCGCCGCGCGCGAAGGCAAACAGACAAGTTCCTGCAAGCTCCATCTACAGGGCGTACACATGAAACAAAGGCTCAAATTTCCGGCACTCGTTCTTTTCGTTCTGTTCCTCTTGTTTGTGATCATTGGGCTCTTCCTGCCAGGGGAGAGCAGAGTCTTCCGCACTATCGTTATCAAGGCAGAGCCAACCCGGGTGATGCCTCATATCACCAGTTTCAAGAACTGGCTCGCATGGATGCCATGGAATGAAGAGATGGACCCAACCATCGAGGTAAAACGAGAGGGCCCGGAATCCGGCGTCGGCGCTATTCACACCTGGACCAGTAAGAAGTCCGGGAACGGGAAGCTCAAAATCGTCGCAGTCGAAGGCAACACCAGCATGGGTTACCACTGCTGGTTTGACGGCTCGGCGACCCCAAGCCTGGGCAGCTTTGATCTCGAAGCCAACGAAGAAGGCACCAAGGTGGCCTGGTCGTTTACTGTTCCCTGGGGTCATAATCCGTTTATGCGCTATATCGGACTATTGATGTCAGGCATGCTCGAAAAGGATTTCGACAGAGGCCTGGCAAAGCTCAAGCAGGTCGTAGAAAACACCCCGGCCGAAAACGCCGAAGGTCAGGCCCCGACCCCGGGAGATGAAGAACCCAAGGTAGACCCTTCGGACGAAACGGGCAAAGATTCGTCAGAGGACGAAGAAATTGAGGAATCTCCTGCGAATGAATCTCCGCCGGAAGAAGCGGAGGACGATGCTCCAGTTAAGACCGAGACCAGGTAGCCGGATTGTCGGTTCGAGTCATATTCGAGGCTTGCAGTCGCCTGACGGTCGCGGCCAAGTGTCAGACGAAGCTGGCCTGCTCGGATGGCCGGCCAATCGTTTAAGAAAACATTCGCCTCCTGATTGGTCTGCCCACTTTTGGTCTGCCAAGCCTCTGAGTTCTCCTCTGTAAGCAAGAATGCATCCTTGTCCTGCCGTGGCATCTGGCAGCATCCAATTGGTTAGAGTCTGAATCTCGGGGCTCACCAATCAAGCTGTCCAAAACACTCGGTCCCTTTGCCTTTTCAAAGCATCCCAAACAATGCCCAAACGATTCTTAGCCCTCACCTTCCTTTTCACTGCATCTCTCGGGGCCGATCCGTTCCAGTTCAGCGACGGCGACCGCGTTGTATTCGTTGGCAATACCTTCATCGAGCGGGCGGCACGTAACGATTACATCGAGACGTTCCTCACCCAGTCTTTGGTAGACAAGAACATCACCTTCCGAAATCTCGGCTGGTCGGCGGACACCGTCACCGGCGAGTCTCGTGCTTACTTTGGTAACGCTGCTGAAGGCTATGGCCGGCTGATGAAAGCCATCAGTGCGATCAATCCCACCGTCGTCATTGCGAACTATGGTGGCAATGAAGCTTTCGAGGGCAAGGCCGGTCTGCAGGGATTTATTGACGGGTATAAAAAGTTGCTGGCAGATTTCGAGAAGGCTGGCGCCAGAAAAATCGTGTTCCTTTCGCCGCTCCGCCATGAAAGTCTGGGTCTGCCCCTGCCAGATCCCGCTTCGAACAACGAGAACCTCGAAGTTTATACAGACGCCATCCAACGACTCGCGATCGAGAGGTCGTCTCCATTCGTGAATCTCTTCCAGACCTTCGGCAAACCTTCGAAGATATGGCCGGATGGGCCGCTCACCAGCAACACGATGCATCTCACCCCCTACGGATACTGGCGGGCCGCGCATCACCTGGCTGGTGATCTGAACGTACCTCGTCCGCATTGGGAATTGGATCTGAACGCCGACGGGGCATCGAACATCGTGCAAGGAACAAAACTCACAGATATGAAAAGTGAAGACGCCGGCCTGTCGTTTCAACTGCACGATGAACTACTTCCCCTTCCCCCTTCGCCCGGCCCCCAAGACGGCGGCCGCGTCATCCGATTTCATAGATTGAAAAAAGGAAAGCACGCCCTGCTTATCGATAAGCAGATCGTAGCAATCGCCGACGAGGGCGAATGGTCCGCCGGCGTTCGGACATTCTCGGGCCCGGACTTCCAACAGGTCGAAGAACTGCGGCAGACGATTCGAGAGAAGAACGAGCTTTTCTTTCATCACTGGCGGCCACAGAACGAGACTTACATCTTAGGTTTCCGCAAAGGTGAACAAGGCAGGAACGCGGTCGAAATCCCCCAGTTCATTCCCCTCGTCTCGGAAAAGGAAAAAGCCATCACGCTCCTGAGCAAGCCGCAGCCTCGGCTGTATCAACTGATGCCCGAAAATGCGGCACGCAAAATCGCCGTAAACGCACCAGCGCACGCGGAGCAGAAACCTGAACCGCCAACCGAATCAAAGCCCGCCGCCGAAATCCAGGAGTCTCCACTCAGTCTTGTGAAAGCCAGTTGGATATGGTTTCCGAAAGGCAATGCGCTCGAGAATGTCAGCGGAGGGTCACGCTTTTTCCGCCGTCGGCTCCAACTCCCTCAGGGAGCGAAAATCAAGACCGCCCGCTTCATGGGCACGGCGGATAATGTCCTGACACTCTGGGTTAACGGAAAGCAGATCCTGAATGATGGCAATTGGGCTGACGTTTCTACAGCCGACCTCAAACAAGGGCTCAATTCTGAAGAGGTTTTCATCGCTGCCGAAGCACGCAATGACGGTGACAGCCCGGCCGGACTGATCGCGGCGGTCCGCATCGAATTTGAAGAGGGAAACCCAATCGAATGCGTCACCGACGAAAAGTGGCGCTCTTCTGAAACCCAGAGCGAGGGATGGCAGGAACCGAAATTTGATGACGCACAGTGGGTGCTCGCAAAAGTCACGGCCGGATACGGCTCAGCCCCCTGGGGTGAATTGAGGAACGCCGGAGCCCCTCCTGTTGATTCGAACGATCCGGAATCGGAACGTGCCAGCTTCAAGATGCCTGAAGAGTTTGAGGTCAACCTGTTCGCTCAGGAACCGATGATTCGAAATCCCATTCGTATGAACTGGGACGAACAAGGCCGGCTATGGGTCGCCACCAGTCCGATCTATCCGCACATCAAGCCGGGACAGAAGGCAACGGACAGCATCATCATTCTCGAAGACACCGATAAGGACGGCGTCGCTGACAAGAGCACCGTTTTCGTGGACGATCTTCTCATCCCGACAGGTGTCATTCCCGGAGACGGCGGGGCCTATATCGCCAACTCAACAGAGTTGATTCATCTGAAAGATACAGACGGCGATGGCCGAGCGGATACGACGCACGTGGTGCTGAGTGCATTCGGAACCGAAGACACCCATCACATTTTGCACACGCTCCGTTGGGGGCCGGGCGGCCTGCTTTATTTTAATCAGTCGATTTACATTCACAGTCACATCGAGACCCCTTACGGAGTCCGGCGGCTGAATGGCAGCGGCATCTGGCAGTTCCAGCCCTCCACCATGAAGCTCGAAGTCGTCAGCCGAGGCATGGTCAATCCATGGGGACATCACTGGGATCGCTGGGGTCAGTCCTTTGCCTCAGACGGCGCGGGAGGCGAAGGCATCTACTACGCGTTCCCCGGCTCCGCATTCCAGACCGCAAGAGATGTCCGCCGAACCATGCGCGGCCTGAATCCGGGCCAGCCCAAAATGTGCGGCCTGGAGATCCTCTCTGGACGGCACATGCCTGAAACCTACGACGGCAGCTTCATCGTCAATGATTTTCGCGCCCATCGGGTAAGCCGATTTGTGCTGACGGAGGAGGGCAGCGGATACAAATCGACCAAGATGCCCGACCTGATTACCTCTTCGAACCGCTCCTTCCGTCCGGTTGATGTGAAGATGGGGCCGGATGGCGCCCTTTACATTGCCGACTGGTACAACCCGATCATCAATCACGGAGAAGTCGATTTTCGTGACCCGCGCCGCGATAAAGACCACGGCCGCATCTGGCGCGTTACGGCCAAAGGGCGACCGCTTGTTAATCCGCCTGCCTTCATTGATGCAACACCCGATGCACTCCTTCAGGTTTTGAAACAGCCCGAACAGTGGGCGCGCACCACCACCAAACGTCTCCTGCGTGAAATGGGAAAAGAGAAAGTGATGCCAGCGCTAAAGCGATGGGAGGCGAACGGGGTTGGAGGAACGGCTCTAGCCGGGTCTTCTGATGCCGACGCCAACCACCTCCTTCTCGAAACTCTCTGGGTCTACCAGGCATTAGATGTCCCCAATCCAGAACTCTTAAAACGAGTTATTAAATCAGAAGACCACCGCGCCCGAGCGGCCGCTGTACGGGTGCTATCCCACTGGCAGAATCGCTTGCCAGAAGCATCCGCACTGTTCAAGACACTTGTCATTGATCCGCATCCGCAGGTTCGGCTCGAAACAGTCAATGCTTTGCGGCTGTCAGAAAGCCCGGACGCTGCCCAGGCCGCCATGAAAGCTATCGAGATGCCGATGGACCCAAACCTTGACTTTGCTCTCGAACTCACCATGAGGACACTGGAAAAGCAATGGGCGCCGAAATTGGCCGCAGGCGAGCAACCATTCGGAGGAAGCACCGCAGCATTGTTGTTTGCAGTGAAATCTTCGGAAGGCAATGCTCCCCTCAAACCTCTGCTGGATTCCTTCAGGGCAGGAAAGATTACCCCGGAATTCCTGGACCAGACGATTCGGCTGCTTGCGGACAAGGGCGATCAGCAGCAGTTGGGTGCGCTGATTGAAATGGCGGCCGCGACGGCTGAAGGCAATCCGGATACCAGCGAAAAACTGATTTCTTTAATTCTACCTTCCATTGTTCGAAGGAATATTCGAGACATTGGAACAAAGGAACAGTTTCAGACTCTGTTGTCTGTGAAGCACGAGCGATTGCTTTCCGAATCGCTTCGCATGGCCGGACGTGTCAGACATCAGCCCGCGTTACCCCGTCTGCTCGAAGTCGCCCGAAGCTCTGATAGAGCTCCATTGCGTGCCGCAGCCGTCCAGGGCCTCGGATTCATCGGCGGCGCCGAGGCAAAGGAATTCCTGCTTTCAATGACCGGACCGGAGCAGTCCTTCGTTATACGCCGAGAAGCTGTAAACGCGCTTGTTTCCGTAGACATCAACCTCAGTGCACAGGGCGCCGTTTCTTTACTTTCAAACACCGAGAACGTCGCGCAGGCTGGCAGCATCTTCGACATTCTCCTTCGGCATCAACAGGGGCCAACGGCTCTGGCCAGCGCCCTCGAAGGCAAAGCAGTTTCTCCTGAAGTCCTATTGATCGGCCAAAAGAAAGCGCGTTCGGCCCGCACAGGTCGCCAGGAGCTTCTCGCAGCGCTGAACAAGGCCGGGGAGATCCCGCCCATGCCGCGGAAGCTAACTCCCGCCCAGGAGAAAGAGATACTCGCAAAAGTTAAATCACAGGGAGACCCGACGCTGGGTGAACGAATCTATCGCCTTCCAGCACTCACATGTCAGCAGTGTCACGCCATCGGCGGTGCGGGTGGGTTGGTGGGCCCGGATATCAGCAGCCTCGGCGCAAGCGCCCCGGTTGATTACCTTCTCGATTCCATCCTCGAGCCCGGCAAGAAAATCAAGGAGGGCTACCACACGACAACAGTCCTGACTAAAGACGATGAAGTTCTGTCCGGCACAGTCATCAAGGAATCAGACACCGAATTGATACTGATTGATGCCGCAGGCGAGGAGCATACGCTTCCAGCCGATCAGATTGCATCAAAGAAGATTACGCAGACCTCCCTTATGCCTGAAGGGCTGACGGCTTCATTGAAAACCGATGAGTTCATACACCTGCTGCGTTTTTTGTCCGAGGTCGGAAAGGGAGATTTTACGGTATCGCATCAGCCGTTCGTGCGGCGATGGCGAACATTGACCCCGAGCCCGCAGACTATGAAGCGCATCGAACAGCTTGGGGGCGGCGTGCTTGCTGAAACTGACGAATGGACGCCAGCTTACAGTCTTGTCAATGGCAGCCTGCCCCTGACGCAGCTCCCCAGGTGGCAGCACGAAGGCAAGCAATACAGCGCGGTAAAATTCGAAATCGACGTCACCCAGCCCGGCGACATCGAATTCAAATTCCTCCCCCCGCGGGGACTTCACTGGCTGGAAGCCGGAAAGCTCGACCCGATTGATAAGCTGGACGCGAAGTCACTCACCAAAGGCCTTCACTGGCTGACTGTGATTATCGATCAGCAGGAAGGTCGAGGGAGTTTTTCTGTGGAGGTATCCGGTGGAGCGAAGATTATCGGCGGGCAGTAGCTGAAAGCGGACCCGGTAGATGAGTCACAACAATTGGGAGAGAAAGGTGCGTGCAGGAACAACCGTCGGACGTTGAAGAGAGAAGCAGGATTTGCCCACGTAGTCTCTTTCGATCACGACCTGAAAAGCGTGCGAAGCGCCTGTCTGCTGCTGGAAATAGGACAGATGTGGCGAGAGGGACGTTTCGGCCAGTTTCGCCTCAACCAGGAACCAGGGTTGGTCGTCACGCACGACGAGGAAGTCGACCTCCCGCTTCATTTTGTCTCGCAGGTAGAAGAGTTCGAAGGTCCCCAGGCCCAGGTCTGTCCAACCTTCGACCGCCTTCTGGAGATGACACGCGATAAACGTGTCCGTGCGCTGGCCAGGATCTGAAATGCCCGACCAGTCCCGTTGAAACCATTTCGGTTCCTTGCGCAACGATTTACTGACATTGCGATACCACGGCTTCACCAGGAAGCCAACATGAAGCGAGCAAAGTCCATTTATCCATGTCTTGGCGGTGTTGGGGGCCACACCGGTGTCCCGGGCCAGGTTGGAAATGATAAGCTGTTCGCTGCTGCGCTCCTCAAGAAGACGTCCCATGACTTCGACCAGGGCCACATCCTGGATGCGAGTCAGATCGCGAACGTCTTCTTTGAAAACTTGTTCGTGACGGAGTCGCCGCCATCGTCGGGTGAATTGTTCACTGCCGGCAATCATTGGTTCCGGATAACCACCGTGACGCCATAGCGCATCCCATGCTTCGTCGTCCAGAGCCGACGGGCGACGTAGAACGTCTTCTCCGGGAATAGCCGTCGTAACCAGCTCGGCCACGGAGAACGGGTGCATCCGAAACAGAAAGTACCGCCCCATCAGGCTATCGCCCCCGCGCCGAAAAACGTCCAGTTTAGAAGAACCTGTGACGATGATACGGCAGTCGTCTTCATAAAGATCAAAGAACCCTTTGAGGAATTGCTTCCAGTGCGGATATTTGTGCAGTTCGTCAAATACGAGCACTGGTGGTTTTTCCACCAGGGCCTCCAATCCAGCCACTTGAGCAACCTTCTCCTGGCCGGCGATGATGGAACGCTGGTCACTGGCTGCATCCCAGTTGAAGTAGACATCTCCTTGAGCTCGACAGGTCGTGGTCTTGCCCACCTGCCGGGGGCCGGCTACGAATGCCATTTGCCGATGGTTTTTCAGATGCTCTTCAAAGATCCGGTCATACACCCTTTTCATAGCGAACCAAAATACACAACTCTGCATAATAGTCCAGACCAAAATGCAGAGGACGCTATTATGGTTCAGCCTTGAGTGGAGGCTCGAAAAATTGCCTTCTATCCTCAGAGACATCAAAGGCATCGAAAATCAAATAGACTTGGGACACCGCGGAGAGATTCATTTATAAATACCGGTGGCCCTCAATAAGAGGTTTCGATCCTGAGCTTTGATCCCCATGACTCTCTGGCTCATATTCAGTTGCCTGTTGTGGTCGCCCCATTCCGCTGCCGCGCCGCTCCTGATCGAAATCGAAGAACTCGACCTGGGTCTTCATCTTGCCGCAGATCCATCCGCATCCAAAAAGATCGCATGCGTCGTCTCGCTGGAAAAAGACAGTGGGGGGACCGGATTTGATACTGTTGAGGAGGTCCCGGCAGGCAAATATCGAGCGACCCTGCGCGTTCGCTCTCCCAAGCTTCACCTTCCCCTTGTAGATGCCACCAAAGTCAGCTTGGCCGTAAGTGCCAGGGAAGAGCAACTCTCGACAGTCTCGTGCGGCCGGCTGAGTTTTTCCACACCAGATGAATACGCAGAGGTCTCTCTGCAATTCGTCCTGGAAAAACCGTCCAGCCTCAGCTTTTCACTTCACTGGATTCGTGACGCCGCCTCCACGGCAATCGCCACAGCCAGAAACGCGCCGACGCTTCCGAAGGACGGGACACTTGGCGCCGGAAAGGACGAGGAAGAATTGGATTCCGGCGTCATTGAGCTTGAGCTGAATGAAATCAAATACGCGTGTCTGTTACTGGACAGACTATCCATTCAAAGAATCGGGGCCGATGTTTTCATCGAGCGGGTCTGGCCTCAGAAGGTCCACATTGCGCCAGGTGAAGAGAATCCGATTGAAGTAACACTGCGCAATGTAGGCGGGCAGAAGCGAGAGGTCGCATTGGAATTGCGAGTGCTCGGCGGCCTGCAAGAAACGCAACCGGCCATCTTGCCAGAGCGACGGAGGGTCTCACTAATGCCGGGCAAAACAACCGTGCGTTTCGATTGGACCGCACGACAGAGGTTCGGGCATGAGGCACGGGTTGAACTCTTCGCAGGCGATGAGCTGGTCGACCGCGCTTCTGAATATTTCGGTGTAAGCAAAAACGTCTGGGAGATTTCACTTCAAGCTCCTGGATTCCTTGAATGGGTTTGGGGGCAGCGAACCAGATTTATTGAAGACATGGTCGAACGGGATCGGGCGGCTTACATGAACGTGGTCGAGGCATTTTCATGGGCACCGTGCAGCTTCAGCGATCTGACTCCCAGCGAAGAGGAATGGTGGACAGGTCAGAATGCCTATCACCAGGTTCTCGAGGAAGGCAAGCGCTGGTTTCGCCTCGCAAAGCAGAACGGACTGAAAATGATCACCTACTCGTGGCCGGCTGCGAGCGGGCCGATTGGGATGGAATTCGCCCGTAAGAATCCGGGCTGGATCTCCAATCAGGAGATCGGGCTTGGTTTGAGTTTCAATGTTCGAGACCTGCGTTTTCGACGCTGGGCAAACGATAGCGGCAAACCGTTCCTCGCCGCAGTGAGCCGGCAGTGGCATTCTGGCAGCATCGACCGCGGCCAACTCAGCGCAATCGATTACGGGGCGAACGAAATAGCGCGTTCGGCAAAGATGCTCGGCTGGGATGGCGTTCGATTTGATATGCCGTGGACCTGGAGCGCGATGGGCGGGAAAGGCGTGCATTCCGAATTCGACACTCTTGGAATCAACGAGGAAATAAAACAACTCCTGCCGGATCTCTACGGCAAGCAGGATACTTGGTCGGGTGACGAAGTTTCTTTACGAAATCTTCGCTGGACGAAGCACACGATCTCTAAGCAGTTTCCTGACTTTGTGTATTCGTATAACTGGGGCGTCCCTTTCATTAAGGAAGACAACCAGGGCCGTCAGCAGACGAGCCGGGCCTACGCTGAGGCGTGCGCGGGCGGCGGGCAGATCATGGACGAGGCCATCCGGCATTGGGCAGGCCCGTGGAAGGATTACGCCGATCGTATTCTTCGCGAATCAGATTATGTGCGAAATCTTGGGGGCCATTTTGAGGTTGTCGGGATGAGCACCGAAGGACTGACGGAACTCGATCGCATCTACATGAAAATTTTCACTCTCGCCGGCCGAGCCCACCCTTACATCGGCACCTATCAGTGGGGAAACTCGCCAACAGGCACTTACTCTCAATTCGCGACCCGCTTCAGCGAACTGCTGTGGCACGAAGACTGGAAGACGCTGCCCGAGCCGGAGAAGCATTTTGCGGTCTCCTCCGTTTACCCGATCTGGTGGCAGAAGCATGTATGCATTCGACAGGTAGACGGCCGCACCTCGATTCTGCTCCACCTGATTGCAGCGCCACCGACAGAAAAGCCTTTCCAGCTGGCAAAGACTTTGCCGCCTGAACAAAAGGATGTACGAGTCACTTTTAAAGAATTCGAAGGATTGAAGCCTGGGCGTGTCCTTGCATGTACCGCGGAGCCGGAGACGCGAACTCTTGAGGTCGCTTTGAAAAAAGTAGGAGAAGTTTTCGAAGTGACGATTCCAGAGCATCACTACTGGACCGTTTTGATGTTGGAGTTTCGGGACTAATGCTTTCTTGATGCCGAATATGAAATTCCGTTCCACCATTCTGCGATCTGTGAGTTTGCTGCTCACCTTCTGTATTCTCGGACTTGCCTACCCCGAGCCACCGGACAACCCCCGGCGCCTCCCTCGGATCCTCGCTGTCCAGGGCTTGTGGAACGAACACTATCGTCTACCTGAAGCACTCTCCATGGCCGGCGGCGCAGACCTCAAAGAATCGCTGCACTTCCACGGAGGCAGCTCCAGCGGTCTTCATTTTCTCAAGGGCGAAGGCCAATGGGGCTTTCCCGGTAATGCTGAACAGATGTCTGCTTTCGATCTTCTGGTTCTGACCAATGTGGCTGCCCGCTCCTTTTCCGATGAGCAGACGGAAATGATCGAAGACTACATTAAGCAGGGAGGCGGCCTTTTGCTGCTGGGTGGTTACTGGACCCTGGACAAGGGCGGAATGCGTGGGACGACTTTTGAGAGAATCCTCCCGGTGACGATTCCGGGAAATGCAGCCCGTCTCCCTCATGTTCCGCAAGGAATGGTTCTGCAACCTGCGAGGGAGCATCTTGTCACCGGCCTTGTGGACTGGTCGGCAAAGCCGGTAACGTTTTTTCACCATCGACTCATTCCCCGGCCGGATGCAATGGTCTTGGTAAATGGCGGTGAACATCCGATCCTCATCACAGGCCAGTACGGAAAAGGGAGAACTGCCGTATTCGCCGGGACGGTCAACGGTGAGCCGCCGAAAGATATCATTACGTTCTGGCAATGGCGTGACTGGCCTCAACTGCTTGCCAATATCATCGAATGGCTCATTTCACCAGAGCAGGCTGTGCGCTCACCCAACAAGAAAAACGGCTCATCCAAACTGCCTGGCCTTTCGACGAATGAATTAGAAGACTTCGCCTTCGCTGAAGACGAGGAAAAAATCACTCTTGTCCGCAAGGCGATTAAGTCCTGCAATGCAGAAACGGCGGACGCTCTGGTGCAGGAGTTGGTCGACAATGATGCGCTGCCGTCAGAGCTGCAGCTCAGCATCCTCAAAGTCATACGCCCCTTTGCCAAAACTGACTGGGTAGCCGGTCTGATCGAATTAAAGGCCCGCACGGACCCTCCTTTTGTCCGAGACTGGTTGAGGCTTCTTGGGGCGACCCACTCGGAGTCCGCGGCCCCGATTCTGCTCGAATCGCTCGAATCCAAGGAGGTGCATACCCAGCGCGCAGCTTTGGAAGGACTCGCCGCTCTGGGTTCGAAAAAGGCTATTCCTCCCCTTCAGAGATTCGCATCCCGCCTGCCGGCATCGAAACTCGATACGGCTACCGATTCCGATGAATACCGCGACGTTTTGCCAACGGAGGAAGAACTTTCAGCGGACGCCCTGATAGCGCTCTACAACTGCGGGGCGCCCCAGACGGCCATGCGAATGTTCGATGCATACGACAGTTACCTTTTTAATTCTGAATATTTGAGCGCATTTTTTATGACTTACAGGGGGCCTGCGAAAAGCGATATTCAGGGCCGTCTTCTGTGGAAAGACATGGGCCATCGTCTCGAATTCATGCGCGCACAGTTGCACAAACTTGAGGATGCCATCACCCATATCCCCAAAATGCAGATCGCCGAATTCATTGCCGCCGCAAGCCAGGAAAAGCGACAGCACTGCATCGGACTTATTTATCGAGCACTTGAGCGTTCCAGCCGGGACTTGGAGTGGGCATTTCTTCTGCCCCTGTATCGTGCAGAGGATATGGGCATCTCTCGAATGGCTTGCTCGATCATTGTCGAGCTCGGCGGAGAGAGGGCGAGCCGGATGCTTTCGGATCAGATGAAGATGGAATGGCGGACCGGCAATCGCCGAAGACTGCTGCTGTTGTCGAGGGTGCTCAAGAAGAAAGAGTTCAGTGAGTTCCTTGAGTTGGCAGCTTTGGGGGAGGACAAGGAACTGGCCAGGCTCGCTGAGTATCTGAAGGAAAAGCAGGGGCAAAACAATTGAGGCAAAACAATGAAAAGAAAGAATGGCGAAAAGGTTTAAGGCAGAAAAATGGAAGAACCCTGAACCTCTGTACCTCTGAATCTTGAATCTTGACTCACTCCAGAACACGGTTCGCAATCCAACACAAATTCCCCTTTAATTTCCGCCCCTTATCTGGCGGATGACCTGGCGCGACCTCGTTCGAGTTATTGATGCGCAATCGACAGGAACATTTTGAAATGAAGAATCCGGCTGCATCCCTCTTCAGCGCCAGCCTGGGCGCAGGGCTGTTGATAATTCTGTTCTCTTGCACTGGGACTCCTACGCCCCGTCTGAAGGAAGGGAATAAGACTCCGCCCAAACTTTCCAGCGAGGCCCTGCTGCTCAATGGCAAAGAGCCGATTATCCGTGTCTCGCTGTTTCAGGCGGCACCGTCAGGCAAGATTCGGCTGAGCTCGGTAGGGTCCGCCCAGGTAACCACCCTGGCCGGTGATCTGATTATGGAAATGCCATCCATTGCCGAGTCTGCTGTCCTCTCTTCGACCACGGGATTTGCTATCGAAGGCTATCCCGAATTTGAGGTCGACCAGGTCATATTGATTCCACAGAATGACGCGGACCTGACCGTGAACGGCATTCGATATCATGGGCGTCTTCACCTGAGCCACAGCCCTGACGGACTTATCAGTGCGGTTAATTTTGTTCCTCTTGACACTTATCTCGGTGGGGTGCTCGGCAGTGAAGTCATCCTGTCCTGGCCAGTTGCCTCGTTGCAGGCAAATGCTATCGCCTCACGCAGTTATGCTCTATATCAGATGTTACAGCGTCAGGATGAACCGGCTGATGTCGTTTCAGATACTCGGGATCAGGTTTACCGGGGCATGGAGCGCGAAAGCGAGAGCGCCCGAGCCATAGTCCAACAGACCCATGGAGTGGTACTTCACTATAATGGAAAACCTTTCCCCGCTTATTTCAGCTCCTCCTGTGGAGGTCACACCACGGATGCGTCAACCGGTCTGGATCGGGCCGGCTGGGCGCCGCTGTCACCGGTAAAATGCGGTTTTTGTGATGAGTCGCGCTATTTTCGGTGGAATTTCGCCGTGCAAAAAGGTGAAATTGCCGCCTTGCTCAGTCGTTCGGGACACAGCGTCGGTGTCATACAGGACATTCGACCCGTCGGCAGGGGTGTTGATGGCCGAGCAAGAACCGTTCAGATCGAGCATTCGAAGGGGCAGTTAAGCCTCAAAGCGACGGAATTCAGGCACATTATGGGAACAGGCAAACTGCGCAGTACATCATTTGACACAAAAGATTCCGGAGATGAGCTTGTTTTCAGCGGAAACGGCTGGGGGCACGGTGTGGGTCTCTGCCAATGGGGCACGAAGGGGATGGCATCTGCCGGCTACACTGCCGAATTCATTCTCAATCACTATTATCCGGGGGCGAAACTCGCAGAAATCTATTAACTGTGCGCCTTTCGATTTTCGACGGGCTCCTGGTTAACCCAATTCTTCTGAAATGGATACCGTTTTGGACGTGTCCCATTATGTGATTTTCATGCAACAGCAGCCGGGCGGGGGAGAGGTCTTTGCCCAGATGCTGCCGATGATCGTCATCCTCTTCGTTTTCATGTATCTGTTCGCCATCAGGCCACAGAGGAAGCAGGAAAAGGAGAAGAAGATGTTGTTGGAAAGCCTTCGCAAAAATGACAAAGTCGTCACAATCGGTGGGCTTCACGGCACGGTCAGTTCATTAAAAGAAGATACGGTTCTGGTTACAGTGGCAGATGGTGTCCAGCTCAAGTTCGCCAAGAGCGCCATTCAGACCGTCAAAAAGGGCAAGCGCGACGACAGCGAGGAGGCCGAGGTAGAATCCGTGGAAGATTAAGTGTCCGATGGGCTTAGCTCGGGGAATTTTTTGAGCGCCCTGAAGGCCTGAATCCTCTTCATTAGGAAGTCTGCTCCACAGGTGAGTCAGGCCCAATGATTTTTTGCACCAGAGACGAGCATCAAGAGCTCTGCTAGCACACTATTCATGAACGAGAAGCTAAAGAATCGATTTATCGTTATAGGGTTGGTTTTTCTCTTTTCCCTCCTGTTTGTCTGGCCCCCGTTCTCAGACCCACCACTGGTGACGAGGGATGTGGTCCGGATGTATGGCGTGGAGGGCAATTACAAGAATAAGATCCTCGATTGGAAAACAGGCAAGCCACTGGTCAGGCAGGTAGACATCCTTGCCACGGATGACGCCAACACGAAAGAGGTCCACGAGAGCACTTGGTATTCCTGGCTCATTCGCCGCCGATACGACGCGACCCAGGACGACGAGGCTGGTATGCCCGAAGGGGGCCGTGTTGTCTGGGGCCCGGAAGAGTTGGATTTCGAGCTTGCAAATGGCAACAAGCTGAAACGCATGGTCAAGAAGGTGCGTTTCAGGCAGGTGTTACGTGTTCGACACACTTTGAATCTCGGTCTCGACTTGAGCGGTGGCACAGAGCTGGTGTATCAGGTCAAGCCACGCGAATTGACTGAAGAAGAGAAAAAGGCTGCCTCAGGTGTCAGCGCGGTAGAGCGCAAGTCGCGGCAGACGGAACAGATCGTCGACATCATCAAACGCCGCATCAACATCACTGGCCTCAAAGAGCCTCGCATCCAGGCACAAGGCACCGACGGCATCCTCATCCAGATGCCGGGCAAAGACAAAACCCAGGTTGAAAGTATCAAAAGTATTGTCCAGACATCGGGGCTCCTTGAGTTCCGGGTAGTCAACGACAACGAGGAAGCCAAAAAGGAGGCCCTCGGAGGGATAGTCCCACCCGGGCATAAACTGTACGAGTTTGAAAGAGACCCTGACGCAGGCGATGTGGAGAAAATCCTGGTAGTCGCTCCAGACGACTACCACGTCAGTGGCGCTGACCTCGAGAGCGCCTATCCAACCCAGGATGACAATGGCCTGCCCGCTGTTGGCTTCCGCTTCAAGGCTGGCAGGGGCCGCAAATTCGGTCGCATGACCCAGGAACACACAAATGAGCGCATTTGTATCATCCTGGACGGCGTGGTTTTCTCCGCGCCAAACGTAAACACCCGTATCGACAACGTCGGTATCATCACCGGCCGCTTCTCATACGAAGAGGCGAAGAACCTGGCGACGATTCTCTCCGCAGGCAGCCTGCCCGCTGACCTCAGGCTCGAGATGGAGAACGAAGTCAGCCCGTTCATTGGCGACGATTCCATCAAGAACGGGCTCTGGGCCATTCTTATCGGAGGCTCTCTCGTCTTTGTAGCGATGGTCGTTTACTATAGACAATCCGGCCTCATCGCGAATTTTGCACTGGCATTCAACGTTCTGATTCTGCTTGGCAGCCTGGCAATGTTCCACGCCACGCTGACCCTGCCTGGCATTGCCGGAATTCTGTTAACCGTCGGTATGGCTGTCGATGCAAACGTGCTCGTGTTCGAACGAATGCGTGAAGAACGGCTTAAACGTGACACCTTCTTCAAATCCATTGAGTCCGGTTATGACAACGCGTTTCGGACCATCCTCGATGCCAACGTTACCACCATTATTACTGCCGGAATTCTCATTTCTATCGGGACTGGCCCGGTCAGAGGGTTCGGTATCACGCTCGCCATCGGCATCCTCGCCAGCCTTTTCACCGCGATTTACGTGACACGGGCGATCTTCACCTACCTCGTTGAAAAGGAATGGATGAAGGAAGCCAAGATGATGGAGCTCAGCTTCCTTAAAGATTCGGCTTATGATTTCCTGAAGCAAGACAAGAAGGCATTTATCAGCTCGGGCGCCATCCTCGTGATTGGTCTTGTGCTTTTCTTTGCACGGGGATCGGATAATTTTGATATCGATTTCAAGGGCGGTTATCTCATTCATATCAAGCTGAGCGAACCGGTGAAAACCGACGCGATCCGCAAGCTCGTTGAACAGGCTGACCTCCGCAAACCTGAGGTGCAGCAATACGGCGAAACAACAGCGGAAGGCTCCACAGACTTCGTTATTCGTACCGAGAAAGATTACGGCTACGCCATCGAAGGCGGCGCCCCTAAACGTTCCAGTGCAGACCGATTTACCGCAAGGCTCATCTTCCACGACTCGGTGGATGCCAAGATTGTTCAGGACCGGTTGACCGCCGCCGCGCAACTGACGAACGTACAAGTAACCGGGGAAGGCAAGACACTGGATGTCGCGCTGACTTCCGAAGTTACCGAGGCTCAAGAAGTAGGCCGCATCATGGGTCAAACACTCAACGATCTGCCTAAATACGATCTTCGTAAGGTACCCGAAATCAGCGCATTACTCCTGCCGGAGGCATTTGAACAAACGGACGAAGCTTTGTTTGTGAATTTTGGGGAGGGCATCAACGCCGCAGGACTGGAACAGGAACTTCTGAGGCAGCTCCTCGACGGCATAAAAGTAGAAGGCGTCGCCGGGGACGAAGGGGCTCATACGCGGGTCAAGATCACGGACGAAAAGGGCACGGACAAAGAGAATCGTTATGAAACGATCAAGGACATTATCAGCGGGTATGAAGTCGTCAGCGGCAAGCTGTCCGAACCATTCCAGCGATACACCAAAATCGGTAAAGCAGTAGCCGAAGACCTCGTCTTCAAGGCATTGGCAGCCCTGGTGCTCTCATGGGTCGCCATCCTGATTTACGTCGGCATCCGCTTCCACGGCTTCAAATACGGCGCCGCAGCCATCATCGCTCTTATTCATGATGCCCTGGTTGTTCTCGTGCTGACTTCGCTGGCCGATCGACTCGGCCTCGTCGACGGCAAGATCAACCTCACCATGATCGCTGCCATGCTGACCATCATTGGATATTCCGTAAATGACACCATCATTATCTTTGATCGCGTACGTGAAAACGTACAGAATAACAAACAGCCATCCGAGTACGCGAACTTGGTCAACCTGAGTAACAATCAGATGCTGGCTCGAACAATCATGACCAGTTCACTGACTCTGGTGGCGCTGATTGCCCTCATTTTCTTAGGGGGCGGACAGATTCAAGGCTTCGCCTTTGCAATGATTCTTGGCGTCCTGGTGGGCACCTATTCATCCGTCTTCGTGGCTTGCCCGTTGGTGGTGCGCTGGGAAACCTGGTTCGCCGAAAAAGGCGATGACCGGAAGCCTTAGACGACAAGTGCCTGCGCACGATGCGCCGGCGAGAGTGGCAACCCCGCCCGATGGCCATCCCCCTTGGCCATATTAACGTCTGACCCAATAGCTTCGATGGGTTTGCTTAGTTTTCTCTAAGCATACATAAAAAGCTGACTTCTCCTCAGCTCTAATGAAGGTCTGTACGTGCACGAAAAGGAGGGATCATCATGAGAGTCGACCGTATCGTTGTCATAGCTATTATTCTGGGTCTCGGCATTTTCATAAATCTGTTTACGGTACTGAATCCGTGGTCGGATGCTTTTAAACGTAAGGCTGGGAATGGTACCCCCGGTCTGACCGCAAACCTTGACAACATCGCCAATGCGAGCGAAGTCTGGACGGAAATTTTAGAGCCCCGGCAAAAACGCGCAGCCGGAAGTCCAACATCCAATTTCCGGGACGCGGTTTCCGACCCGGCACTTCGTGTTCGCCACACCCTTCCCCGAAAACCAGACCATCAGGTACAGGTCAGAGTGGGCGGCCCACAGGGTCAACCATCAAGCGGCCAGAGTATGCCGGCCCAATACGATGGGGACATCGTTTATATAAATGAGCGTGAGGGCTCTGCGCCAGAGGCCCACCCTGGCGGAATACCAAACCCAGTATTTGCGGCGACACCACCAGCTATCACACATCAGGTCAAGAGAGGAGAAACACTTACAAGCCTCGCTGAAAAATATTACGGCAAAGCAGACCAATGGACTCGCATAAAACAGGCTAACGCTTCCGTTCTTTCAAAAAGCAAATGGCTGCTGGTTGGCACCAACCTGACGATTCCCGGAGCACAGAGAACTTCACTGCAGACAACGACTGCCAGTCAAACCCCGACATCCCCACAACCAGAGCGATCTACAAAGTACAAGATCAGACAAGGGGACACCCTTATGAAGATCGCCCGGGTCGTCTACGGCGAGTCAGGCAAGTGGCGCCGTATCCAAGAAGCCAACCCCGGCCTGAAGCCGCGGTCCATCGTGCCTGGCAAGGAGATTGTGATTCCACTGTAGTGGTCCTTCCAGCCTTATTTTTCAGGTCAATGTTGAGATCGAATACTGACTTTTCAGCAGCCCCTGGAGAGGGAGCTTTCGCCCTGCTTTTTTTCTTCCCGTCGAAGACGTTAAACAACGTAGCCCAGGGTTCGCGAGCGTAGCGAGCTACCCTGGGGTTGAGACAGTA
>JAQBXN010000219.1 GCA_027625095.1 Planctomycetota bacterium
GTGTACTACCTTAGCAGCGTCGTAATGACGTAATGCCGAACAGGCGACCTCCCTTCGGTGGGCGCTTGAGATGCCAGCCTGCTGTCGAAGTCTAAGTGCCTGCAAGCTTACGTATTACGTATTACGTAGCTCTGATTGGTTTTGCCAATGGCTGCATTAGGACTAATGGCAAGGAGTGCAGTTTGTCTTACAACATGTCTTCTTTTGTCGATTTTCCGCCCTCATTTTCCGGAGGTTTCTGATGACCAAAGGTGAAGTGTTTCAAGGAGCCTTCTCCTTGACAGATGATGACCGGGCTGAACTTGTCGAAGAACTCCTTCACAGTTTGCCCACAAAACCTGAATACTCGGATGCGTGGAAAAGGGAATTGAAACAGAGACTCGCCAGCGTAAAGAATGGAAGCGCACAATTTGGGGACTGGGATGGTTTTCGGACACGCATGAAAGAAAAATACGGTGTTGATTTTTAGGCCGCTGCTCGAAGCAGAGGTAGATATCGAAGAAATCTATCTCTGGTATGAGTCTGAAGGTGAAGGTCTTGGTATTGCGTTTTTCGGCAGACTCGCGGATGCAATTAGCCGCATCAAAGATAATCCTCGGATTGGTACTATAGACCCTGACACTTCATCGGAGATTCGAGGCGTGCTTCTCAAGAGATTCCCATTTACGGTCTGTTACACCGTAAATGAGTCAGAGATTGTTTTGTTGGCTGTTGTGGATCAGCGACGGGAGCCCGGCTACTGGAAAGATCATTTATCAGACCTTCAATAGTTCATCAGCATCATGTCCGACCTCCAAACAAGAACCAAACAATTCAAAGACGAACTCGACGCCTGGACGCGTGAAATCGTTCAGTGGCATTTCAATCCTGAAACCGGCTGCCCATTCTGGCTCGATTACGCCAGCAAGCTCGACTGGGATCCCCGTGAGTGCATCGAGTGTTTCAACGATCTCAAAAAATTCGGCCTCTTCGATGACGAACAACTGAAGGGAGGCCCCATCCGTCGTTGGGTGCCGAAAGCCTATGCGGACAAGCACATCAGCGTATTTGAAACCGGAGGAAGCACCGGCCTGCCGAAGAGCCGCATCAGCATCGACGACTATCGCATCGATTACTCGATGTTCAGTGAGACGCTGCCGGATGAATTCTTCCCACGCGGCGGCGACTGGCTGAGCCTTGGGCCTACAGGGCCGAGGCGTCTTCGGCTCGCGGTGGAATACCTCGCCCAAATCCGTGGTGGTATCTGTTTTCAGGTAGATCTAGATCCGCGTTGGGTGAAGAAACTCGTGCAGTGGGGCGAGATGGACATGATCCATCGGTATAAAGACCACTGCGTCGAGCAGGCACTCACCATTCTGCGGTCCCATGACATCAAATGTCTGTTCACCACTCCCAAGCTGCTCGAATCGCTCTGTAACAAAGTCTCGCTCAAGAAGGTCGGTATCACCGGCGTCTTTATCGGCGGCACGGAGATGACGCCCCAGTTCCATCGATTTGCAAGAGAAGAATTGCTCGAGGGCGCGTACTTTGCCGCTACCTATGGCAACACTTTGATGGGGCTTGCAGTCCACAAACCTTTCGATCCCGCAGACAACTTTTGGATTATTTATTACCCACCCGTCCCCCGCGCAGTCTTGCAGGTCGTTGAGCCTGATGATGCTTTCAAGGTAGTCGATTACAACGCTACCGGCCGAGTGAAACTCACAACGCTGACCAGGGAATTCTTCATGCCGAACATGCTCGAGCGCGATGAGGCTGAGCGTGTCGAACCCACTGCAGATTACCCGTGGGACGGTGTTGCAAATATCCGCCCCTTCACCGGATTTGGCGGAGAGGTAGTTGAAGGGGTTTATTAGACTCTTCTGCCCTTGACTGGTCTGCCCAATTTGCTGGACTGTCGCTTGGAACAGAAACTCACCACATGCTTCACATTCCCATCCTTCGCGCCGGTAAGCCATATTACAGCCTCGACACCGTCGAGATTCGCCATCACCGTACCCATGAACCGATTGCGGTTGTCAGCCAGGCGAATGCCGGACTGATTGCCCGTGATCTCCATTCTTCCGCTGCGGCATTTCGGCGACTGCAGCAGATGCCGATGAGGGAACTCATCCGAATGACGAAGGAGGCCGCAGAGCATTTTCTCAAGAACGAACTTCCGCTCGGTGATGCGACGCAGTCGCCTGAAGATTACGTGAAACAACTCTCTGGTACGACAGGTCTGCCCGAGGCATTGTGCCACGCCAACATCGGGAAAATTTACTATGTGATGGCGAACATAGACGAGATTCTCGGAGGACTCCTGCGCGGCCTGGACATCACGATTCTTGACAGAGGCTACGGGACAGAAGACGGGCGTACGCTCAGTTACGTGCCAAATGGAGAACGTTTCGGTGCGGTCCTGCCCAGCAACTCGCCGGGTGTCCATTCGCTCTGGATTCCGGCCATTGCTCTCAAATGGCCCCTTGCGCTGAAGCCGGGGCGCGAAGAGCCGTGGTCTCCTTTACGGCTTATCCAGTCATTCATCAAAGCAGGTATTCCCGAAGAGGCGTTTGGTTTTTATCCCAGCGGACATGCTGCCGCCGCTGAGTTACTGCGTTGCGTGGATCGGTCGATGGTTTTCGGCGGTGCTTCCACCACCCGGCCTTACGAGAATGATCCGTCTGTAGAAATTCACGGACCGGGATATTCGAAAGTGATCTTCGGCGAAGACACGGTCGATGACTGGGAAAAATATCTCGACATCGTCGTTGATTCGATTGCGCGAAACGGTGGCCGATCCTGTATCAACGCCAGCGCGGTCTGGACTCCTCGACATGGCCGTGAAATAGCCGAGGCCCTCGCTGATCGTCTCGCGACGATTCAACCGCTGCCGGCAGAGCATCCGGATTCCCAGTTAGCTGCATTCAATAATCCGAATATGGCAAAGGGCATTTCGGCTATGATCGACCGTGGGTTACAGGAGCCGGGGGCGGAGGATCTGACCGCGTCAAGAAGAAAAGGGGAACGATTTGTAGAGATGGATGGCTGCGCTTATCTGATGCCGACCATCGTCTGGGTAGAAGACCTCGAACACACCCTCGTGAACAAGGAATTCCTCTTCCCTTACGCCAGCGTGGTCGAGTGTCCCCAGAACGAGATTCTCGGTCGCATCGGCCCGACTCTGGTGTGTTCGGCCATTACAAACGACCCGGATTTTCAGCGTAGTCTCATGGACTGCATTCACATTGATCGCCTGAACATCGGGCCGTTGCCGACAGGGCATCTGTCGTGGGATCAGCCTCATGAAGGGAATTTGTTCGAGCATCTGTACCGGCAGCGAGCCTTCCAGCAGGCATCCGCGTAGCCGCATTCTGCTGGCTTGCTGCCCTGCTGTAAGCCGGCTGCTTGCAACTACGAATCACCCTCCACCGACTTCAAAATTCCGGCCCATTATGTCACTACAATCCAGATTCCGGGTCTTAATGTCCTCTGCCCTGCTCGCGATGCTCTTTCTTCGGTTCGCGCCGACTTCCGCTGAACCCACCGGGCTCCGCTTCGAGATCAAAGCGCTCGTCGTCGATGCCAATGAGGGTATCGCAGTCGCCGACTTAAACCAAGACGGCAAACTGGATGTCGCTGCTGGCCGTAACTGGTTTGCGGGGCCGGATTTCGTCTCCCGGCCTCTGCGTCAGATCGACGACTGGAATGGATATGTGCAGAGCAATTGCGATTTCGCGTACGACATTGATGGCGATGGATGGATAGACATCGTCTCCGGCTCGTTCGTTCCGAAAGAAGTCCACTGGTACAAGAATCCTGGGGAGCAGGGGCTGGCTCGAGGACACCTGTGGAAGCAGAACAAACTTGTAGATACCGGCTACTCCCAGAATGAGGGAAGCTTTTTTCGTGACATGAATGGTGACGGAAAGCCCGACTGGATTTCCAACAGTTGGAACAATAACAACCCGATGATCGCCTGGATACTTGCCGCCGAAGAGCACGAGGTGAATGGCAAGGAAAAGAAGCAGTTGCCGGTGCTGATCAAGAAACAGCTCGGTGAAAAGGGCAACGGGCATGGGATGGGTTTTGGCGATATCAATAATGACGGCCGCGAAGACATCGTGTTCGGAGAAGGCTGGTATGAGCGACCTGAGGGTGATGCATTTTCGCAGCCGTGGAAACTTCACCGTGACTGGTCAAATCTGCACGCCAGCGTGCCGATGCTGGTTCGGGACCTTGATGGCGATGGCCGCAACGATTTGATCTGGGGTAAGGGCCACCATTTTGGCCTGCAGTGGTGGCAGCAGGTAGAGCCGGGCGAAGATGGCAAGCTGAAATTCAAGGAACATCTGATCGACAAGACATTCTCACAGCCTCACACACTTCACTTGGCTGATCTGGATGGGGACGGCAGGGAAGAACTCATAACTGGCAAGCGCGTTTTTGCGCACAACGGCGGCGATCCGGGCGGGATGCTTCAGCCCTGCATTTATTACTACAAGTGGAATGCTTCAGACTTGAAGTTCCAGCGATTCACCATTGAGGAGGGCCGAGTTGGGACTGGGTTGCAGATTTGTACCGCTGACTTGGATGGTGATGGGAAGGTGGATATCGCCGTGGCGGGCAAGTCAGGGACATTTCTACTGTTTAATCGAGGCGAGGGGAAGTGAGGTCTCAGGGCCTTAGGCGCCGGCCTGTTGGCTTTCTTTAATGTCACGTTCCGCTTTGACTTCTTCTGAGGTCTTCCTCCCGGCACGGATGGCGATTTCCTCCGCCAATGCGGTTGCCCAAGCGTCTGTGAATTCCTCGCTGTATTCCGCCGTGCAGGTGCTGGGGTGTGGGTCGCGCTGGCCAAACCAGGGCTCGCCACGCTTGAGTTCATCAAGATCGGTGGTCTCGGGCTTGAGCCCAAGGATGAGGCACGTTTCGACGAATCCCGCGTGATCTCCGCCGTGATATTTTTTATCGAGGAAGCGTCCGCTGGAAGTACCCAAGACTTGGATCAACGGTGCTTTAGGCTGCTTGTCCGGTGGCAGTTCACCCCACCAGACAGGATGAACAGTACGCGGCTCTTCCGCGCCCAGGTGTGCGGCGGCCAATTGCATGGATAGTCCCTGTTGGCCGCCCGTCCCCTGGTGATGACAGATGACGAAGATCTTTCGGAAACCTATCTTCACCAGACCGGTCAACACTGATTGAGCGTGAGGCAGATACTCTCGGTAACCCACTTCCAGGCTGCCCATTTCGGGCCGGCCGACCAGATTTACTCCAGGCCCGTAGGAAAGTGAAGGCGCGATGACAGCCTCGATCTGCTCAGCGACTTTTTTGCAGATACCGCAGGTCACCAGCAAGTCGACTCCACAAGGCAAATGCCAGCCATGATTCTCAAGGACTCCAACCGGTAAAAGCAAAGGGACGCCACGGGCTACGGCATCCTGGATCTGAGCGGGACGCATTTCTTCTAGATGCATGGGGAAGCGGTAAATAGTGAATGGTGAACGGCACTGTCAGTTCAGCTCCTTATATGACGGTCATTCCACATGGCAAGAGACATCAGGAAACAGCTACGATTCAGGATTCACATCCGCCGGCAGCTTGTAACAGAAAGTAAGAATCTGTAGGTCGCCAGTAAACGTCGAAATGGTGAAGGCCCAAGGGTTTACTATCATTCGCCTTACCTGACGGTTGCCTCCCCCGGCCCAGCCCCAAACAGTCCTTCGGGCCTTTCAGATCCTCTCAAATCTTACAGACATGAAGCACTTTCTGTTTGTTGCTTTGGCTATACTGTTCAGCACGGCGCAGGGCGAAGATGGCACCACAACAGTTCCCACGGCAGCTAATAAATCAACACCGCCCGCAGATTCACGGAGCGGTAGCGATAATGAAATTGATAACGACACCCTGCTAGGCCAGTTCAAGGCTGGCGGGGTCTGGATGTACCCTATCCTGGTCTGTTCGTTCATCTGCATGGCCTTTGCCCTCGAAAGGTTGGTCAATGTGCGCGGATCAAAAATTATCCCGTCGCCGTTGCTGCATGTTCTTGAGAATGATCTCAAGGAAAACTCACTGGCCGATGTGAAAGATAAATGCCTGATGCATCCATCGTGCCTGGGCCGCGTGCTCCTTGCCGGACTCGAACGAGCGGGGATGCCTCTCGCCGAAATGGAACGCGTGGCGGATGAGCAGAGCGCCCGTGAACTCTACGGGCTTCGAAAGAACATCAAGCCTCTCGGTATCGTTGCCAGTATCACTCCCATGATCGGACTTCTGGGTACTGTCAACGGTATGATCAGTGCCTTCCGGGTCGTCGCGGAGCACGGCGCGGTCGGCGACCCGAAACTGCTCTCCGGCTCCATCTCAAAAGCCCTCCTGACCACTGGCTTTGGTTTGATGATCGCTATCCCGGCCTTGCTGCTCCACCACCATTTCCGTGGCAAGGCAGAGAACCTGATCGTCGAAATTTCCGAAATCACCAACCGCGTTTTCATCCACTTTGAAGACTTCGATTCCGCCGCGAAAGGAATGGCCGAGGTCAAGAAGGAACAGGAAGTAGCATGATAGAAGTTGAAAGAATCCTGAATCCTGAATCGTGCCTCTGAAGCTCTAAACCATGGCTTTTATCCCGCAGGAAGATGAAGAATTTGAGATCATGATGA
>JAQBXN010000220.1 GCA_027625095.1 Planctomycetota bacterium
TGTTCGGTGTTTTGGCGCCGCGCTGGATCATATTCATGATGCGATGACATTGGAGGGGCCGCGGTTTAGGCCGTCGCCCCGAATCTGAAGGAGCTAAGCTAAGTTTTCCCAGTACAGAAAGCAATAGGGGTTCCATGGCGTAAAGGCGGCCTATGGAGATTTCCAGGGACTAAGAACCTTTCCGGGCAATGAGGTTTCTCAATTCATCTTCAGTGAGCGCCCGCCGGTAGAATCGCACATCGTTCATACGGCCATGGAAATAATCGTGGGCGCCGAAGCCGATGGTGAGCGGTCGGTCGTTGGAGAGGTCGTAATCCGCAGGGCTGAAAGTAGCAGAAGTGGCGACCTTCTCGCCGTCAATGAAGAGTTCGAGGATGGTACCATTCCTGATGGCCGCGATGTGCTTCCAGCCTGAATCAAGCTCGTGGTCGTGGGTTGCACTGCGGCCTGCTTCGAGGCTGAGGACGTGTCCGGTGGGCAGGGTGCCGAAGAATAGTTTGCCGTCGTAAACCGCGGTCGACCAGGCCCGGCGATATATCACGTTGGGCGTGGTGTCGATCTGGCCGGTGCAAGTCCAGTTGCCGTCACCGTCGTAACGGTAAACCTGGGCGAGCGGCAGGGTGCCTGCGTACAGTTTGCCGTTGTAGACCGCCATTCCCATCACTTCTTTCTCTTCGCCGAGTCGCCCGGTGTTCGTCCATTCTCCGTTCTCTTCGAGTCTGAAGACCTCCCCGTGTGGCCATGTGCCGACATGGAGCCTGCCTTGATAGACTGCGAATGAATAGTTTTGCGTCGAGCCGGGGAGGTCTCCGATCCGTGTCCATCGCGTCCAGTCTTCTCCACTCTCGAACCTGAAAATTCCGCTGCCGTTTTCCGCCATCAGGATCTGGTCGCGGTAGACGCTGAGGGTGAACGCTCGATTGCCAGGGCTGCCGCAATCCTTCCAGCCATGATCGCCGTCATAACGGAACAGGCCCTGCGTGTAGAGGGGGACGGCGTAAAGTTCGTTTTGGAAAATTTCCAGCCCATGCACGGTGTCGTGCACGAACTCAGCATAGGAACCCTTAGCCGGCTGCAGCGCACCGCAGGGGATCCATTCACTGTTGTCCAATCGATAGACCTTGCCGCCTTCGGTGCGATTGGGAGAGTTCTCAAGCGCCGAGCCGATGCCCTTCAGGCGACCCGTTCCCGCGTGCAGCTTCCCCTTGAAAGGCGCCAGCGACATCACCGCATTTGAACCGTCCGGCGAACCACCCCAATCTTCCCATCTGCCCTCACCCGTGTAACGATAAACATGGCCGGTTTCCCCTTCGCCTTCTTCATAAGTGCCGGCGAAGAGCGAGCCCTCGTGGACGGCCAGCGCCATGACAAATCGCGCGTTTCCGGGCCGGCCGCAATCCTGCCAGGTGGATGAAGTGTCACCATTGTCGATTCCGAAGTGAACGTTGCGGTAGTTCGAAAGGCTGCCCGGCGCGGCCGAATGCCGATTCACACTCAGATTGAACCCGCGTCTCGCAACAGGGTCGAAACAACTGACGATGTCGCCAATCGGGTCGTTTACACTCTTCTCTGTATGGATAAATGCACAGATTGAAAAATCGCCGTTCCCAGTTTGAAGCGATTCATTCTTCGGAATGGAGATGAACGACGAGTGGCCATTGAACTCAACGACGGGGCCTTTCAGACCGTGCGGGGTTGTTTCAAAATCGTGCCCTTCGCCATGATTCTGGTTGCCCGATGAGTCCAGCAAATCGCCGTCAAGTTTCCAGTGTCCTGCGAGTGATGTATCCAAGGTTTCCTCAGACGATGTTGGAATGCTCAGGTCGACAAGGGGAGCCCCAGGACTCCCGAGCTTAAATCCTGTGCGTCATGCTTTATCCACTCGGTGGCCGGCGGATGGCCGGCGGGTGGCTCTGCGGGGGAATTCATCGAAAAGTGCGCGGACGCCCCGGCAGCAGTCTCTAAACGCCTTTGGAGACCAGAAACTCGAAACTTGACTTCAGGCAATCGAATGGGTCGCGGTAGCAGCGGTCCTGTTCCACTGCGTACCATTCCACGCCTGCCCGCTTGCATGATTCGATGATGCCGTCCCAATTAAGATTTCCTTCGCCGACGGGAGCCATAATGGGTTCGTTGGCAGCTACCTCTTTGTCTTTGACGTGTATGACCGGGACGCGGCCGTGGCAACGATCGAAGATGGCGATAGGGTCGGCACCTGCGTGAACGGTCCAGTAGGTGTCAAGTTCAAGAGTGAAATCAGGACCGCCTTCATCAATAAAAATGTCGTACCAGGTCTTGGGCCCCGGTGCGTAACGCACGAATTCGTGCGCATGGTTGTGATATCCCCAGGTGATGCCGGCGCTTTTAAGCTTTGCGATTGTCTGGGCGGAATCCTTGACGAATTCGCGGAAACCGTCCGCCCCCTTTTCCCGATACGTACCGGGGATGCCGCCGATGGCCGTATAGGTGCAGCCGAGGGTGTGGTGGAAATCAATTTCGCGCTGGGTTTCGTTCGCCAGGTCGTCCCAGCCTCGATGTGTTGCGATGCACTTGAGACCGTTGTCGTCGAGCATTCTTCTTCCCTGTGTGGCGTCCACTTCCGGCTCGGCTCCGCCCATGCATCCGACGGCAGAGAGCTGGACGGCCTCGTAACCGATGTCGCTGATCTTTTTCAGACTGTCAGCAAAGGCTGCGGGGGTCGTGGTGTGATCGCGAAGGGTGTACATCTGAACTGCGGCTTTACTTCCCATGACGGTTCTCCTGAGTGGTTAGGTTATTCACAGAATATTTTCAAAATTTGCGTTTCATTGTCGATATCCACTTGCAGGTCCGGCAGGTGCTCCAACAGCGTTTGCATGTCTTCCACATCTACGGTTTCAAGGGTGGCATCGATTCCGTTTTCCTTGAGTATCCTGTTCAGTTTCCGGGCGGCAGCTTTGGGGAACATCTTTGCCAGCTTGGCTACTGTTCTCAGCAGCGGAAAGGGAATTCGCATGTGCGTGCCTTTGCCGTTGGGCTGGCCGGGCTCTTTAGAGATGATTCTGAGAAACCTTGGTTTGGATTTAAGACCGCTGTTCGGATCGACCGGGGGAGCGCCCAGTTCCCTGAGAAGAGTGGCTGCTTCGTCCGCGCGGATCTTTCCCTCTGACAGGAGCTCGATGACTTTGGCCTTTTCATTCATGGAGCGCATTCATACCGATGCAATCGGCCAATCACAAACCAATGATCGAAATCTTTGGATGGAGAGGGCTTCAGCAAAAGGAAGTCACATCTCCCGGATGTATTCCGCTGCGTAGGTCCTCACATCCTTGCCGTTCAGGACATGAAAACGTCGAAGCCTTTCCACTGTCTGCTGGCTGAATCGCTTCAATGGCAGATGCACGATTTTGCGCCCGTATCCGCGTGCGAGTTTGCGCCAGGAGCTTTTGGGTGGGGTGGGGGAGACGAGTGCTACATGACGCTCTTTTGAATTCATGAAAGCCCCAGCCAGTAGCCGTTCTTCAAGAGTGAAATCTGCGGGGATTCTGGGGTCACTCCAGACATCAACAATGGGCCTGGGTGGGAACAGGAAGAAGGCGCCGCCGTAAGTCGCTTCCGCGATACCCGGGCCTATCAGGTTTTCTTTATAGTCGGTGGCGTAGAAACAGAGGGTGGACTCCTCCTTGTGCTCTGCATACCAGGTGCACTGCCAGGAATATTTCTTCAAGTCTGCCGGAGTATCGAAGAGAAAGATGACGACCTCAATGGAACCGCGGGAGGGCGGGATGACTTTTACGTAGATGTCACCTTCGTGCCAGTGCCTCAGCGTCTCACGCATGTCGAGGCCATCGCGAATACTGGTGGTGAATTTCTCGCTTCGTGCCAGGTCGGCCCCGATGATGGCTTTTGCCTGTTCGCGAACGTGGGTGTGAAAGCTCTCGATCTTTTGATCTTCCGGCGGCCATGAGCATTGGCCGAACGGATTCCAGCGCTGTTTCCAACGCTCAACGTCCGGCTGCTTTGGTGGAGGTTTCAGCTCGAGGGAGCGCCAGGAAACGGCCAGGCCGGGGAGCCTGTTCTTGATCGTGACGACACCGCTCTCCGGGAAACTGGCCTGATTGATGCCCACTGATGCTTCCTGCCATGGTTGCCCTTCGCCCTGGTATGGAAACTTCCGGGCCGTCTCCGCAATCTTGATGGCGAAATCATCACCAAAAATCTGTTGGGCCGCGAGCATCAGGTTGTACAGGTCCGGCGAGAGACGCCGATCCATGAGCGTCAGGTTGCGCACATAGCGGAAGTAGACTGAAAGCAATTGGGGAGTAACACGCTGGGCGCGCCGCTCATCTTCTCCAAGCCAGTGATCACGAGCCTCAAGAACAAGCTCCTTGATTCCTTCGATACTGAGGTCGTCGTCCGGTAAGAGCTCTCGCCGGCTGCGCACGTAGAGATGCGTTATGTAGGGCAATTCGCCAAGTATGAAGAGAAGAGTGGATTCTCGAACCTTGTAGGTACGAACGGGAGCGTAGAAGGCTGGGTGTTGGGAATGTGGAAGTTCCCGTGCGTATGCGTCGCGTATCCATGGCCAATCCAGAACGGAACAGACGAAAAGGATGGAATCGTGATGAGCTTCGAGTTCTCGAAGCTGGGCAGCCATCCTGCGGATGCGTGCGGCATGTTGTTCAGAGTGCGGTGGGGGAATCGCAGGCAGAACGGCTGCTCCGAATTTTTCGATGGACACTTTCTTGAGCGCGTACGGATCGGGCAGGTAACCCGGATAGCTCTCGAAGCGCTCGGTTTCCAGATCAATGAATTCCGTGGCCATCCGTTCCTGACTTGCAATCCAGAGCGCGAGAATGACTGGCTGGCATGGATCAATGGGAACGTAGCTGTAAGTGTTTTCATCTTCGCCGGCGCCGGGGTCATACGGCGCCGGTTCCTCCATCGTTACCATCGAGATGGCAGGAAGTTTCTCGATGCCTTCTTCTACCTGCACCTTGAAAGAGGGTGGCAGCGGCACTGCGAGACAATCCCATTTGTGTGAGAGCATCTCCTCGCGAACGGCATGAGCAAAATCGCCACTCCCATGGATGACCGGCAGGAGCTTTATCTTCTCAGTTAACCAGAGGATGTCTTGAACGGTTTCAGCCATGCTGGTTTAAACGGACTGACGAATGGGGACAGACGAATGACATGGACCAAGGGACGAAGCATCCAGTCTCGCGTATCGAGATCTACTCATCGTCCTCTTCATCCTCCCAGTTGTCGGGATTCAGACTCTCCAAGTCACCGAACAGTAGACTTCCAAGTCCCATAGGCGGGAATTCGCCGCCAAGCGCTTGTTTCTTTTTCTCTGACATCGCTTCAAGGTCCATGGCTTCTTCGCCGAGCACCAACTGGAGTGCTTCGTACCAAGCCTTGTCCCTCGAGAGCGGATGGGAGGAATCCTGGCTGAGCCGCTTGAGCATGTACTGCAACAGATGGATGCCGTCACGTGGGCTGAAGTCAAGCTTGAGTTCGTGCGACCGTTGCAGGAAATCGACGGTCAAAGCGAGCAGGTCGTCTTCCGCGAAGGGCAGGTGATACTTCAGGATGGACATCTCGTCGTCACGTTCTGGAAAGCCGAGCGAGATCGTCGGCTGCAGGCGGGAGAGAATGTAGTCCGGGATCTCATAAGTGGATTCGTCTTCATTCATGGTGACAGCGCATCGGAATTCCTTATCGGCATGAATCACTACTCCGGCCACCACGGATTCAACATAGCGGCGGTGGTCGAGCAGTGGCGCGAGGCTGGCCCATGATTTTTCATTCATGCGGTTGCCTTCATCAAGAATGCATACGCCACCGGATACCATCGCTGTAACAAGCGGCGAGGCGTGATACGCAATGGTGCCGGATTCCGCCAGAACGGGAGTGACCAGGAGGTCTTCCGGCCGGGTATCAGCGGTGCATTGGTAAATGAACAGTTCCTGGTTCCGTTCTGCCGCGGCGGCCATGGCCAGAGTTGTTTTGCCAACACCGGGCAGGCCGGCAATGCGTGGCGCGAGGGGCAGGTCTTCTTCTGCCACAATGAGCCAGCATGCGAGGAGCTGCCTCAAAGTTTCGATCTGTCCGATCCACTTTTGGCTGGATTGGACAGGCTCACTGAGCTGCAGATGGATGTTGCCGATCTTGATGGAGTTGTCTTTAGTATTCATCTCGGGAATTTGAGTTCTCTGAGCCGTGCCATTTGTGATGAGTGCTGTTCCAGAATGACTGATTACGGCGGCGAATCAATGCACTCGGAGGGGCAACACGAAGCTATCCATGTAAAAAATTTCTGTAAGTCTGCAAGTCTCTTGCTCCGGTGGGCTGGCGCTGTCCTTTGCTGATAAGTCTTGCTGAGCAATGTGAGGGGCCGCTGGCTCGCGCCTTATTTTCCGTCTGGAGGCGGAACTCCGGACATTGGCTTGTAAACGATTTCCAGCGGTGGTTTTGCGAGGTTTCTTGTTCCAGAATTTGTGTTACACATTTGCAGCCAGGGAGGGGCGGGAGCATGTAGCCTGGGGCGCAAGTCCTGAGCTTTGCCCACATTCTGTTTCAGATTACGCCGGAGGCGTATAGGCAAGTAGCCGGTGGTTTTAACCACCGGTATACGTAACAAAATCGGCAATTAGC
>JAQBXN010000083.1 GCA_027625095.1 Planctomycetota bacterium
GCTTCCCAAGGATTCGGAAAGACGAGGAAAAAGAAGAAGGAAGAGCTTCCCAAGGATTCGGACGGACGAGGAAAAAGAAGAAGGAAGAGGTTCCCAAGGATTCGGACGGACGAGAATTGGACTAGCGGTCGACATCTGCCTCCTGGGGATTTGTGAAAGGCGCGTTTCTTACGAGCACTGATTTACCCTCGATGGACAGCAGAATATCGCCCCGGAGCGAGACGCTGCCTTGGCGGCCCTGCTGGGCGAGCCTTTCGGCCAGGTCGTTGAATTCCTTACTGCCAAACTCGATGACTTGCTCAGGCTTGCCCTTGTCATCTTTATCCACGACCCGGCTGTCTACCCATCGCCCGTTCTTGCGATAGAAACACCAGTCGTTGACCTGCTGCACTTTGGTGATTTCAACACGCTTGAGGTTCTGGTCGAGATATCCGTTGCTGATATTGAGGCTTTTCTGGCCCTTCTGAAGCTGACGATTGAATTCCTGATTCCATGAACCGATACCTGAACGGCTGCCGTAGGAACGCTGGACAAAATTGCGTTCCGCCTCTTTGAGAATATCTGCCTTCTGAGACAAGTCCGTACCCTCACGTGCCAGGAAAGCGGTGTATTCGGTCAGGATGCCGAACTCTGTAGAAAGACGGACGACCTCGTCTACAAGTTCCATAATTTTTGGATCTAAATTGTTCGCTGGGATGGTGGGCGGCAGGCCACCGTTGGCCCCGGCCATACGGATGGCGTCAAGCAGAATGCCTATCTGGCGGCTGGCCCAAAGTCTCGGCACAAAGCCGTTCCTGGTCGTAGAGTGCTCAAGCCCGAAGTCGAATTCAAAAGTGCGTTTCTTGCCGAAGTATTTTCCTTCGAGCTTGAACTGCAACGGTTCGTTTCCGATGTATTGTCCGAGCAGGATGAGCTGATCGTCTTCGAACAAATCGGGCAGCTTGTTCGGAATGAGGTCTCGAATACGGCCGAGATCGGGGGTTCCATTCTTGGCCTGCATTGAGAGCGCTGGCGCGGCGAGTACCGGCCCTGACAGACGTTTGAAGACCTGGCCGACTTTCACTTCGACGTCTTCCCTGGGCAAAACGACAGTGGTTGTCCCCCGGGTCTGCGAAGCAATATTTTCGAGGAGCGGTGTGTTTACATCCACGCCGACGCCAAAGGTGAAAACTCTCTTGTTGTAAGGGTTGGATTTGACCACCGTTTCACGAATAACTCTTTCCGCAGTCTCGCCGATGGTGGGCAAGCCGTCAGTAAGGAACAGGACGATGGGAAGCGTGTCTTCGATCGGTTTCTGTTTAAGGGATTCGACCAGAGCGTCGTGGATGTTTGTGCCGCCCCGAGGGTAGACGCTCTTCAGGTAACGACTTGCTGCGGTCATGCTGGCCTCGTCTTTGATCACTGGCTGAATGGAGAATGATTCGACAGCTTCGTTGTAAACGATGATGTTGAATGCCTCGCCGTCTTCAAGCCCGCCGAGGACCTGCATCGCTGCCTCGCGCACCTGTTTAATCTTTTCGCCATTCATGCTGCCGGAGCGATCTATGACGAGCGAGACCTCGCGACGAATTTTGGATTCGAAAACCTTCGGGCTCGCGGGAAGCCCGGCCAGGAGGAGGAAGTAGCCGCCGCCGACTTTGGGGTCGGGATAAGCCATCAACGAAGCAGTAACGCCGGACTTATCCAAAAGGTATGAAAGGCGAAACGGGCCGGGCTCAGTCGTTGCGCTCTGGACAACCCTGGCAATCATCAGGTTGGCACTGTTTCGAACAACCTCGATCTCGTGACTTGGTGAGTAAACGGTTGAGATTGGTTTCCTGGACTTTATGGAAACCGAAATGTTCCACGGCACGCGGTAATCGAGGGATTCGCTTCGCGGCACGTAATAGTCAACCCGATTGGCATCCGCAGGAAGCAGATTTTCGTAAGTCAGCCGGATTTTCTGGGTGCTTTGGGCCTCAACCGGAAAGACGCTCGAACGAATCAGATTAAATCCAATGAATTCGATCAGGGCCGGGTCTTTAACCTGCGCCACGATGGAATCGTAAATCCTTCGAGCCTCATCTTTACGGAGTATCTGTGCGGTAGGCGCATTGGCGGTGCCCTGAAAGTCGAGTCCCTTCACCACAGCTCCTTCAGGCACGGGCACCACCATTTCGGCTTCAAGCCGCTGATTGCCTGGATTACTGAGCGCAATTTCCATGATCGTCGTGGCGACCTGTTCGACAAGAATCACGTCCACATTGACGCCAGTTATCTGCACACTGGCAGGTTGAGGCCGAGCGGAAAAGGAGCGAGCCTGCGGCACGACAATATGTGATGCCCAGGCCCGGTGAGCAGTGGATTCAATGTTCTGGGCTGCCACAGCCGGGAGTCGTAGGGAAAGAGCAGTAAGGACGGAAAATAGAATCATCACAAATACCTCCACGCTTTGATGGTTGTTTTCAGTTCGTATCGCAGAGTAACATGGAATTGCTCGATCCCGCGTAACCACTTTGTAACAATAAAGGTTGAGAGAGAATCATGTGCTTTACCCGCACTATCACTGCCTGTATGATTCCTGTCTGAATTGAGACGTGAATTGTCAGCCATTTTAATGTGTGGAGACGGCTAAATAATTTTCAGGGCCGAAAGTAGGGGTGCTGGCCAATGCCCGATGACAAACTGCGGATAACTTGCCCGTATGAAGATTGCAGGCAGCGATTCAAGCTGGGAGCGAACCTGGCAGGCAAGAAGGTAAAGTGCGCCAACTGTAGGCGGCGTTTTTTAACACCCGCTGTAGCCGGCGCCCCGGCTTTGAAGGTGCCCGACACTGAAACAAGCATGGGAGCGCTCGAGCCCATCACTAAAGCAACAGGCGCTCTTGAGCCTGCAACCAAAGTTACCAGCACTCTCAAGCCAAAAAAAGGGGCTCACAAGCAAGCAACTTCTGCTTTGGAACCAATCAGCGGAAGTGCGCCCGCGAAACCCGCGATGGCGGACGACATGGGTCTGTCACTGGATACCTCGGCGCCTGCCGGTCGCGGGCCGCAGTTCCCGCTGGATGACGACATGTCGCTCGCAGGCATCGATGTGTCCAAGCCGAAAACCACATTCCCTGCGGATCCGGGATTCGCCGATCCGATCACCAGTGCTGAAAAAGCTGCGGATGATATGAGCCTCGGGTTCGCCGAGTCACCTCAAGCCAGCAGCGCGTCCAGCCTCGATGACGACATGCTGGCCGGTATCGACTTCACTAAGCCTAAGACCACTTCCGCCACCGCGGGCATTCCCCTGCAGAGCGTCGACGATATGGAAATGGGGCTGGATACGTCTGCCAGCACCTCGCCCTCTACCGGCGCTCAGCCGGTACAGTTCAGCGATGAAGAACCGGAGACGCGGAGTTGTCCAAAGTGTCATGGCCCAGTCGTTTCGACTTTTCAGCGGTGCCCCACTTGTGGCACAAAGGTAGGTGGTGGAGCAAGGAGTAAGGTAGAAAAAGGGCCCAAACGTAAGCTGCCCATTTTCAAGGTTGCGGCGGTGTTAATGCTGGGCACATTCCTATACGGTGGCTACTGGTTCTGGGATCGAACAAGACTAGTCGGAGTTGGCGGCGCCATCCGGGAAGGCGCAGCCCTCACAAAGGGAGTGCTCACCAAGGTGATGTCCAAAGAGAGTGCGGAAAAAGCGTTAGGAGCAGTTCAGAAGACGATTTCACAGGATCGCATTGTGGTCGCCGCCGAAGATGAACTGGAAATTGAAGATGCGAACAAAAAGGTGAAGGTCAGACAGGGCCAGCCTTTGATTCAGAAACAGGTGACAGAAGGTCGCGCCAAGGTGATCCTCAAAACGCCAAATGGTGATGTCGTTGGTTGGGTGCCCGAGGCAAAAGTCACCGAAGTGACAAATTTTGATCGATCCGATCTACTCGGCATTAACGATAAACAGCCGACGAATCACACCGGGCCAGTTGCGGATCTTGTCTTCAAAAACGACGGCAGGTTTCTATCGAGCATCGCTTCGAGCGGCGCGGTGGTGAACGTCTGGCAGGCATCTAAGTCTCGCCTCATCCGCTCCTACCAGGGCCATCAGTCCAAAGTTGTCGGAGCGGCGTTTTTGCAGGATGGGGCCATTGTTTCGAACGAGGGTGAAGCTGGGGCCAGGGTCTGGGATCCGCTGACGACCGCCACTCTGCGTAAGCTTCCCGATTTCAAAGGATTCTTCAGGACCATCGGAAACAATCATTGCATAGAGGTGCACGGGGGAAATATCCGCATATGGGATCTGAAACAGGGCCGGATGGAGACCTCTAAAGCAGTGGCCCTCGAAACCGGCACCATACGTATCAGCCAGGATGGCAGAATTCTGTTGGCAAGGAATGCGGAGGGAAAATTTCTTTCCTTTAACCTGCCTGGCCTGGAGGCCGCCGGTGATTTTGCACCGCCCTTCGAGCACTCTGGTTATGACCTCAGCCCGGATGGCAGCCTGGTTGCCATCGTACCTGCCCAGCCCAGCCGAATAGTGCTTGTCGACAGCAAGAGCGGTAAGGAAAAAGCGGGGTTCTCCTACAACGGCGCTGGCTCGGCGCGATTCTGTGGTTCGAGCGGCTACCTCGCAGTAGCCGATGCAGGCGGGAAGAAGGTAGAAATCCTCCAGATTTCAAAAGTGCTTGGTCTGGAGATCAAACAAATCATAAATTCAAAGGACGGCGCGCAAATCACAACCATCGCATCTGCGCCATCAGGCAAAATGCTCGGAGTCGGGCATTCGGATGGCTCGGTTCAGATTTACGCCCTGGATTTTATAAAGACATCGACCGGCAGCAGTGGAAGCACAGCGGTAGCTGCTACAAAAGAGGAGAAGACTGCCCTGCGCGACTACAATTTTCTAAAGCAGTTCATCCTTAACAAGAAACCGGAGGAGGCCAAGATGTATTACAAGCGCCTTGTGGCGGCCAATCCCGACAGCCCGCTGGCGGTAAAGGCCAAAGAGGAGATGACAGCCGCTGGAATCGATGTGGATTGACTCGGGACTCAACAACACCATACCCGGTGCAGGTTTGCGTTGAGCTGGTTTGCCTGGACAATGCTCCCATTACCGCGAGAAGAAATAAAACTCCGGCTGTTTCGACAAACCTGCGGTTACTATCCAACACATTGAGGTAACGACATGCATAAATCAGCGTTGATTGCTCTTGGTGGCTTCACAATGCTTGCATTCCAGATTCCCAGAAGCGTAGACGGCTCAGATCTTCCCTGGGAAAAGGATGTAAAGACCGCCATTCAGAAGGCTCAAAAGGACAAACGATTAGTGATGCTCGACTTCACCGCCAAGTGGTGAGGCGCGTGCCAGGAGCTGGACCGTGTTACGTTCGGCAATAAAAAGGCAAAAGAGTTGACCAAAGACCTCGTTATCGTCAAGGTGGATGCGGATGCACAGGTCAATGCATCACTCTACAAAAAGTACGGGGTAGAGTTTCTTCCCACCCTTCTCTTTACGAGTGCAGACGGCGATGAACTCAACCGTGTCGGTATGGTAAGCATTGATGAACTGGCCAAAGCAGTAGAAAAGGCCAAATCCAAGGTCAAAGAATAAGGCAGAAACCGATCAATAAAGGCTTCCCGTCAGGGAAGCCTTTTTTTATGCATGCACTCTTTTTAATTTTCATATTCAAATTGATAATCTAACCTGCCCCGCAAGGTTCCTTTCCCTCGTGGTTCGTTATGAGCACTCCAAACCCGCACTCACTTCCCGCTGGATTTCAGGTTGGAAATTGCCGGATCACCGAGAAACTGGGCTTGGGCGGAGGGGGTGTTGTTTACAAAGCGATTCAAGATCCTCTGGACAGGGAGGTAGCAGTCAAGATTCTTGCCCCGCAGCAGGTGAAACGCGGAATAGACTATGTCAGCCGTTTCCTGCATGAGGCAAAAATGGCGGCCCGCCTCCACCATCCCAATATTGTCGATGTGTATGACGCGGGTGAGGACGATGGGCTGTATTACATCGTGATGGAGTATGTGAGAGGCAACAGTATTGATCGGCTGTTGAAAGGCGGTCAGATCGTCGACATGGGTTTTTGGCTAAACGTGATGTCCCAGGCATGCCAGGCCCTCGTGGAGTCGCACGGAAAAGGAGTCATTCACCGCGACATTAAACCGGCGAACATGCTCCTGGATGCCAGAAACTCGGTAAAGCTGACAGACTTCGGCCTTGCCGTCTGGGCGGAAGGCGGGGTCAAAGAATCGCGAGATGTGGCTGGGACGCCTTACTACATGCCGCCTGAAGTGATGAACGATATGCCACTGGATGCACGAAGCGATATTTATTCGCTGGGAGCAACATTCTTTCATTGTCTGACCGGACGTTTTCTGTTTCAGGGCGAGTCGCCCATGATCGTCATCCTGAAACATGCTAAAGACTCGCCGGTGTCGATTAAGGAATGCCGGCCGGAGCTGCCCGATGCGATCTGCGAGCTCATCATGAGCATGATCCGGAAAGATCCGAATGACAGACCGCAGAGCATGCACGCCATCCTCATGAATTTGCAGTCACTCAACAGATCCGCCACTCTGAACGAGGCGGCGCCCATCTCGCCTGAGGATATGCCCCCTACACTTGTCGAACGGCCCGCTGTGGCTGCCACTCCTGCGCTGGACGAAATTTCAAGCAGCTCTGCCGTCCTCGTTGGGCAGGAGGGCAGATTCAAGGCCAGAAGGTTCAGTGTAGCTATCAACGGTATTACCACTGTCGGTCGCCTGAACGACAACGATATCGCGCTGCCGGACGAAACCATCTCAAGGCATCACTGCACCATCGAAGCTAAAGACAAAAAGTTCATGCTTCAGGACAGAGGCAGCTCGAACGGCTGCAGAATCAATGGAGAGAAAATCTCGGAAGAGGCAATTTCGGCCGGCGATTCGGTAAGAATCGGCAAGGTCGATTTCAAGTTTTTCGTGATGGCCGTTTCAGAAGATGCTTACCAGCTCGCCGAGATCCTCGTCCAGAATGGCCTGCTCAGCCCCAGGGAAGCCAAGAATGCACTGAACGAACTTGCCCATGAGCGCAATAGAAAAGGCCAACGAACTCTCGGACAGATTCTGGTCGAAAGAGGCAAGGTAAGCAGCGGCCAACTCGAAGAATCATTGGACAATCTAGACCGCAACTCCCGACGCCATTACACAGCCAGAATAAGGATGGTCCGAAGACCCGCCGGCCCTGCCGCACCCACTCGTGGGAATCCGATCCCAGATGCCCTTGGCGGCAAGAAGACAGGCGTCATCCGGAAACCAGATTTTGAAAAACCCATGCCGCCTCCTTCGGGCGGAGATGAATTGTCATTGCTGGAAGACGTTGCTCCACCGCCCCCACGGCCCGGCAGACCACCAAAGAGCCCCGCGCCGTACTCACCTGAACCACCGCCACCGGAGCCTGCACCCGTACCGGATTTCTCCAAGGCTGAGCTCAGCCTTGATGACGATTTCAGCCCGTCCCCACAGTCGACCATGAGTTTGGCAGATGAAGGAGAAAGCGACGCAGCCACGATGAGCGGATTTGCAGGCACGGATTCGCTCTTTGGCCAGATGTCTGTCTGTTCAGGCTGCAAAGAGATCATCATGATGAGCGACGTCAGCAGCGGCGAGGCGATGTACATGAATAGCAAGCTCTTTTGCAAGAAATGCGCGACAGCGTCTTAATAATTTTTCAATAACCAAACACTAATAGAGGAATAAAAGTGTCTAAAGTCGTCACCTTCGGAGAAATCATGCTCCGGCTCTCTCCCCCGGGTTTTCAGCGATTTGTGCAGGCCCAGTCGTTTGACGTCACCTATGGCGGCGGCGAAGCAAATGTCGCCGTTTCTCTAGCGGGTTTTGGATTGAATGCGAGCTTTGTCACCTGCCTGCCTGACAACGATCTGGGCCAATGCGCGGCAAACTCCGTTCGGGCGGCGGGCGTTGAGGTGTCACAAGTAGTCTGGCAGGGCGATCGGCTGGGAATCTACTTCCTGGAAAACGGCGCGTCCCAAAGGCCATCAAAGGTAATCTACGATCGTGCCGAATCCTCAGTCTCACAAGTTCAGCCGGGAGATATCGACTGGGTCGAAGCCTTTAAAGGTGCTGACTGGTTTCACTGGACAGGGATCACGCCCGCTATCAGCCAATCCGCAGCGGACACCTGCCTTGAGGCGTGCAAGGCCGCGAAGCATGCAGGGCTGACCGTGTCCGCCGACCTGAATTTCCGTAAGAAACTCTGGAACTACGGGAAGCCCGCATCGCAGGTCATGCCTGAGCTTCTGCAATATGTAGATATAGCCATTGGAAATGAGGAGGACGCTGAAAAAGTATTCGGCATCAAGCCGCCCGAAGTGGACGTCGAGGGCGGGAAGGTTACGGCGGCTGCTTACCAGCATGTCTGCGATGAAATGACCAGCCGTTTCCCGAACTTGAGCAAGATCGCCATCACACTCCGGGGCAGTATCAACGCTTCACACAATACCTGGAGCGGCCTGCTTTACGATGGCAAAGAAATGCATATCGCTCGCGAATACGATATCACCCACATCGTCGATCGGGTCGGAGGAGGCGATAGCTTCGCCGCTGGTTTAATCTACGCGCTCATCTCAGGAAAAAGCGCCGATGATGCAATTAACTTCGCGGTGGCCGCGAGTTGTCTCAAGCACACCATACCAGGAGATTGCAATCTGGTGTCGGTCGATGAGGTGAAAGCGCTGGCCGGGGGGGCCGGATCGGGCCGGGTGCAAAGGTAGGGGAGTAACGAAGTCTCACCCGAAATTTCCTGCAAGGTGAGGAGTTCCTGGGAGGCTCAGTTCAGTACGAGTAATGATGCTTATCCGATACCGAAACTTCCGGGCCTGTTCCCATGGATCGTAGAACTTTTATGCGGCGGGCTGTCACGGGTACCATCGCGGCCGCGGCCGGGACAACGTTTTACACCATCAAGATTGAACCTCATTGGGTAAAGGTCGTTCAAAGAGCACTCCCGATTCAGAACCTGCCGGAGGAACTGGATGGCAAGCGCATCGTGCAGATCAGCGATTTGCATATCGGGCCGGTGGTGGATGACTTATACATGAAAGAGATGCTCGACAAGGTGGCAGGAATGGAGCCCGACCTGCTCGCCATTACGGGCGACTTTATAACATACACTAATGGGGCGAGTGTCAGGAAGGCGGTCAGCATCATTGAAAGCCTCGGCGACTCGCTGACGAGGTGCGTTGGCATCTTCGGGAATCACGACTATGGACCGGGCTGGTCTGATGAGGGTATCGGGAACAGTCTTGAATCTTCCCTGAATGGTCTGGGGGTTCGCATTCTCCGAAACGAAATCCTCGAATGGCAGGGGCTTCAGATCGCTGGCATTGACGATTACTGGGGGCCAAACTTTGGAGCCAAAGTCGTCCTGCCTCGCATTAATGCCGGCCGTGCCGGCCTGGTACTGTGCCACAATCCGGATGTAGTTGACCTGCCATTATGGGGCGACTACAAGGGATGGATACTCTCCGGCCACACCCACGGCGGCCAGTGCAAACCACCGTTCTTGCCGCCGCCGATTCTGCCGGTCCAGAACAGCCGATACTCACGTGGCGAATTCGCTCTGGAAGGTGGAAGACGCCTTTATATAAACACCGGGCTGGGCTACCTGGCCAAGGTTAGATTCAACGTACGGCCGGAGATCACAGAGTTTGTCTTGAAGCAGAAAGTTTGAAGCTCTATCGCAATCAATAAAATGCTATACGCCGTCATCATGGCCGGAGGATCCGGCACTCGATTCTGGCCCCGCAGTAGAAAGACGCGGCCGAAACACCATATCGCGATTGCGGGCAAGAAGACCATGATTCAACAGTCGCTCGAACGCCTCGAAGGCGAGGTGCCACTGGAACGGATTCTGGTGGTCACTATCGCCGAACAGGTCGGGATGACCCGCGAACAGCTACCCGAGCTTCCGCCGGAAAACATCATTGCCGAACCGCAGGCCCGCAACACTGCGGCGGCAGTCGGTCTGGGTGCGATTCATGTCAAGGCTCGCAGCGGTGATACGGATGCCACCATTCTTGTGGTGACTGCGGATCATGTGATTCAGCCAAAATCGGAATTCTGGCGAAACGTCAGGTCTGCCGAATCTTTAGCTGCGGACGGGAGGACACTCGTCATCTTCGGCATTCCTCCCACCTGGGGGAATCCTGGGTTCGGATACATCCTTCGTGGCGAACAGGCGGGGCCCGCCGGCAGTTACCGGGTGACACGTTTCGAGGAGAAACCGGCGCCGGAAGTCGCCGCACAATGGGCTGAGAGTGGTGACCATTATTGGAACAGTGGCATGTTTGTCTGGAAGACTTCGACCATCCTGAGAGAACTCCAGCAGCATGAGCCAGAGATTCATGCGTCGCTTAAACGGATTGAAGACAGTTTTGGAACTGACAATGCCGACGAGGTTCTGGTAAATGAGTACAGCAGCATCAAGAAGCTGCCCATTGACAAAGCGGTGATGGAACGGGCGGAACAAGTGAAGGTGGTGGAGGCGACATTCGGCTGGGACGACGTGGGGTCATGGAAGGCCGTCCCCAACCACCACCAGCAGGACCAGGCCGGCAACACCGCCATCGGCAACTTTGAAGGCATCGAGACCAGTAGTTGCATCATCGCTTCCGAGCCGGGCCACCTCATCGCCACTTACGGTGTAGCGGATCTGATCATCGTGCAGACCAGTGATGCTACCCTCGTTTGCCGCAAGGACGATGCTGAAAACGTCAAGAAAATCGTAGAGCGACTCGAAAAACTTGGATTGGAGGACTACCTCTGAGAATCGGTCGTCTTCTTGCCATTGACTACGGCCGCCGCCGGGTCGGTTTTTCGGTCAGCGATGCGCTGGGAATCACCGCACAACCGCTGGAGACTCAGCGGCTTGCCTCGCGAGACGCGCTCATGGTGCACATCCGTGAGCTCATCAAGGAAAAAGAAGTGTACAAAATCATCCTCGGCCATCCGCTGAGTATGGACGGGACGAAAAGTGAGATGACGGAAGAAGTCGAAATTTTTGCCGGGGAACTGAGGGCTGCGACAAATCTACCGGTCGAACTGTGGGATGAGCGACTGACGTCCTGGGAAGCCGAGGAAATACTTGGCAAGGCGGGGCTGACGAGGAAGAAGCAACGGGAGAAAGGAATGGTAGACCGGATGGCCGCTCAGATACTCTTGAAAAGTTACATGGATGCGCATCCATGAAGATGATCACGCGACTTTCTACGCAAAAGGGAAACAGAGACCTCACGATGGATCTGAGGCCATTTGTTTCCGGCGGCCTTCACGGTGGCCTGGTGCAGCTTGAGGTGGGCGGTCAGCACTCCGGCGATTCGAATGATTGGGCCGAAGACGAAAAGGTATCGTTCCCAGGAACGACATTTCAGCAGCTTCGAGTTGATACGGTCGACGGAACACTTCTTTATCGAACAGTCATCTCCAGGCCCGGTTACTTTCTCTGCATTTTTGATTCAGTCACCGCGGGCAATCTCGATTACGCGTGGCCGGATTCCCCAGCAATCCTGAAGACCGAAAACTTTGGGTCGAACGCTGGAACACCTGCACCGCAGCTCTGCCTCTTTGGACGCATGGAAGAAGCAAATTGGAAGGTCGATCTGGCCGGCAAAAGGTTTATTCGACTTGCAAGAATGCGGGAAGGATATCTGATCGGACTCGGCACTTGTGAAGGTGAAACCATCCTGCGGAATATCAGGCTCAAGGCCGAAGCTTTCTGGCTGAACGAACGTGCGTTTTCATTATTGAATGCGACGTCCCTGAGCTACAGCGGGCGTCTCATTCTGGAATCACCCAAACCCGTCTCACTTGAGATCGACGTCATAACCGGCACCGCAACACTGCAGGGCACTCCCGGTTCTCATGCAATTCTGCACGGTGGCAATTTGTCCCACGAAGTGGATCTCTTTGATGGCCAGACCGAATTGGAAATCACCGGCTTTTCTCGAAAGTCTGACTGGTGGAACGTAGTGATGGCAGCCGTGAAGAACCTTTGAACGGTTCAAAATTCAAGATTAAAGATTTCACTCTAACTTGGCAGTATTGACTCTAGGAGAGGGAGCCCAAGGGCTTGTCCCGCTGAGTTTCACGTATCCCAATGCCAGATCGTGAGACTCCATGGGACAAGCGAATAGCCTCTAGCTGATGCCCGCTTCAGACATGCCTGGGTTACTGCCCTCGGAAAGAAATAAAAAAGCCATTCTGGTCTTCCAGAATGGCTTTCAAAATCTTCCAATGCCTGCAGAGGCGCTTATGCCATTTCTACCAGGCAAAATGCGCGAAGGCTTTATTCGCTTCGGCCATGCGGTGGGTATTTTCGCGGACGGTTATTGCTGTACCTTGCCTGTTGTAGGCATCAATGAGTTCGTCGGCAAGTTTCTGGGACAGGGGCTTGCCCTTGCGCTTCCGGATTGCGATCAGTATCCAACGTATGGCCAGGGAGTACTGACGTTTTCGGCTGACCTCAACCGGGATCTGGTAGGTAGCGCCACCAACACGGCGAGAACGGACTTCGAGCATCGGCTTTACGTTTTCAATCGCTATATTGAAAACTTCTATTGGATCGGCGTCTTTGACACGTTTGCCGATAATGGCCAGCGCGTTGTACACCACTTTTTCGGCCACGGATTTCTTGCCGCCATGCATGATGTTGTTGATGAACTTGGACAAGACGACATTGTCGAACCGGGGGTCGCCAATGAGGAATCTCTCCGTTGATTTGTACTTCTTAGCCATAGGTGGGGATGGTCAATGGATGATGGTAAATAACTGCTTATTTGGGGCGTTTGGTCCCGTACTTTGAGCGGCTCCGGCGTCGCCCGTCTACGCCCAGAGTATCGAGGGTCCCTCGGACCACATGGTAGCGCACACCAGGAAGGTCACGCACACGGCCGCCTCGAACGAGGACGATGGAGTGTTCCTGAAGGTTATGGCCTTCTCCTGGAATGTAGGCGGTGATCTCACGGCCGTTGGAGAGACGAACCCTGGCAACCTTACGGAGCGCAGAGTTCGGCTTCTTCGGGGTTCGGGTCATAACCTGAAGGCAGACCCCGCGTTTCTGCGGGCACTGTTCGAGGTCTGGCCTCTTGGTCTTCGTCTTGATCTTCTTACGGGCTTTACGAACGAGTTGATTGATAGTTGGCATGTGTTTTTTCCAGACAAATAGAATGCGGTTATGCGGTCTCAGCACCGGCAGCGGCGAGCTCTCTTTCCTGATCAGCTTTCGGTATGCGGACCTGGATTTCAGTTTCTAACATACTCTTGAAGCCCGTTCCTGCAGGGATCATGTGGCCAAGGATGACGTTCTCCTTGAGGCCGCGGAGTGTGTCCTTCTTGCCAGACAAGGATGCCTCGGTCAACACCTTGGTCGTCTCCTGGAAGGAGGCGGCAGAGATAAAGCTCTCAGAGTTCAACGCAGCCTTGGTAATACCCAGCAGCAGCGGTGATGCGCTGGCAGGTCGGCCACCAAGCTTGAGGACACGCTCGTTTTCCTGCTTAAAGAGAAAACGGTCGACGATGCTGCCTGGTAGAAGGTCGGAATCTCCCACATCCTGGCCCACGCGAACGCGGCGGATCATGGCAGAAATGATTGCTTCCATGTGCTTGTCGTCGATCTTTTCATTCTGTGAACGATAAACGGACTGAACTTCATCGAGCAGGTATTGCTGGACAGCCTCTTCGCCCTTGATTCGCAGAATATCGTGCGGCACAAGCGGGCCTTCACAGAGGCGGTCCCCTGCCTGAACACGGTCACCCGAATGGACGGCGAGGTGCTTGCCCTGGGGGATAAGGTGTTCGAACTCTTCATTAGTAGCTTCGTTCGTTACCGTAATATTACGCTTGCCTCGCTTCCGCTCCGCAGCAATGTTGCAAATACCGTCGATTTCACTGATGACCGCGGGATCTTTCGGCTTGCGCGCTTCGAACAGCTCGGTGACACGCGGCAGACCACCGGTGATGTCCTGAGTACGACTGACCTCACGAGGCGTCTTGGCAAGCAAGGCTCCAGCACTCACTTCTTCACCGTCTTCGACATCAAGATGTGACTTTTCCGGAATTGGATAGAAGCTGATCGGTTGTCCGTTTTCATCATCGATGATGATCTGCGGGTGGAGGTCTCCCTTGTGCTCAACGATGACCTTGCGGCGAGTTCCGGCGGCATCGACTTCTTCACGCATGGTGACGTCTTCAATGATGTCTTCGAAACGCACTCTTCCGGTCTTTTCGGTCAGGACTGGAATCAGATGTGGATCCCACTGGGCAAGCAGCTTTCCTTTCTTGACTTCCTCACCGTCATCGACGAGCACGTATGCACCAAGTTGGAGCTGATAGCGGCGCAGCTCGCGGCCTTTCTTATCGTTGAGGATAATCTCACCGCGGCGGTTCAGGACAACTTTCTTGCCCTCGCTGTTTACAACAACTTCAAGTCCATGGAGTTCAATAACGCCCGGATTCTCGGCCTTAACCTCAGACTCAGCGACACCATGTCTGGCAATTCCACCAATGTGGAATGTTCGCATGGTGAGCTGTGTGCCCGGCTCTCCGATGGACTGTGCGGCAATGATACCTACACCGAGGCCTTGTTCGGCCAGGTTGCCATTGGAAAGGTCTACCCCATAGCAAAGCGCACAGATGCCGTCGCCGGCTTCACAAGTCATCAGTGAACGAACACGGATTTTGTTAATCTTGCAATCTTCGAGCTTTGTCGCGATGAGCGGGGTAATGATTTCGTTTTCCCTGACAATGACTTCATCCGTTACCGGATGGCTGATGGAATCACGGGCAATGCGGCCAAGGATGGCATCAGCGAGAGGTACTTCGACCTCTTCGCCGGAATAAACGGCGGCCTTGGTAATGCCGTTGACGGTTCCGCAGTCATACATGCTGACAACGATATTCTGGGCGACGTCGGCGAGCTTTCTGGTGAGATAGCCGGATTCCGCAGTCTTAAGTGCGGTATCAGCGAGTCCCTTTCGTCCACCGTGGGTGGAGCTGAAGTATTCCAGCACGGGTAGGCCTTCACGGAAATTTGCCTTGATCGGCGTTTCGATAATCTTGCCGGAAGGTTTGGCCATAAGGCCACGCATGCCGGCGAGCTGGCGAATCTGAGCAACATTTCCACGAGCCCCGGACGAGGTCATCAGGTAGATAGGGTTCAAGTACCGAACACCGTCTCGCGTATCGTTTTTCAGCTCTTCCATGAGGTCTGCAGCGACCTCTTCGGTGGCATGTGTCCAGTGATCAAGAATCTGGTTGTAACGCTCACCTTCGGTAATGACACCGCTGCGATAGTTGCCTTCGATCTTGTCCACTGCCAGCTGAGTCTTTTCAATAATCTGCTTCTTCTTCGGCGGCGCTTTGAGGTCGTGGGTGGAGAAGGAGATACCGGCGAGGGTTGCCCACTTGAATCCGGTGTCCTTCAGTGCATCGAGAAGCGCAATCGTGGCCCGCCGGGAAAGCAAAGCGTGGCACTCAGCCACAATCCGCCCGATATTTTTCTTATCAAGCTCGAAATTGTAGTAAGGCATGCCATCAGAAAGGATGTCATTGAAGAGGATGCGGCCGACGGTGGTCTGGACGAGATCCCCTTTACGCTCGACAATCTTCAAGTCGACGTCTTTGACAGGGCGGCCTGCAGGGATGCGTACCCTGACGGTTGCGTGCAGATGCACCTTTCCCTCATCAAAAGCAAGCATGGCCTCGTCATGCGTGGCAAAGGTCATACCCTGACCCTTCAAGTTTTCCATATTCACAGTCAGATAGGCGAGACCGAGAACGATATCAAGAGTCGCCGAAATAATCGGGCTGCCATCTGCGGGAGAAAAAATGTTGTTGGTGGACAGCATCAGGATGAAGGCCTCAGTCTGCGCTTCAATAGAGAGTGGCAGGTGGACGGCCATCTGGTCGCCATCAAAGTCAGCATTATAAGCTTCGCAGACAAGCGGGTGGATCCGGATTGCGTTTCCTTCGATCAGCACCGGCTCAAAAGCCTGGATACCCATTCTGTGCAGAGTGGGGGCACGATTCAGAAGCACCGGATGCTCGTGGATGACCTCATCAAGGATGTCCCAGACTCGCTCGTCTTTTCGTTCGAGCATCTTCTTGCCACTCTTGATGGTATCGGCGAGGCCAAGCTCCTTGAGACGGCGGATGATGAACGGCTGGAAAAGTTCGAGGGCGATTTTTTTGGGCAATCCGCACTGGTGAAGCTTGAGCTCCGGGCCGACGACGATGACTGAGCGGCCGGAATAGTCGACACGCTTGCCGAGGAGATTCTCACGAAAGCGACCCTGTTTACCTTTGATCATGTCTGTAAGTGACTTCAACGGACGGTTGCTGCTGCCGAGGACCGGGCGCTTGCAGCGTTCGTTGTCGAACAGCGAGTCGACGGCCTGCTGAAGCATTCGCTTTTCGTTGCGGATAATGACTTCGGGGGCGTGCAGTTCGAGTAATTTCTTGAGCCGGTTGTTGCGGTTGATGACGCGGCGGTAGAGGTCATTCAGGTCTGACGTTGCAAAGTTGCCACTTTCGAGCAGAACGAGCGGGCGAAGGTCCGGCGGAATGACGGGAATGACTTCCAGAATCATCCACTCCGGGCGGTTGATGGAGTCACGAACGGCCTCGACGGTCTTAAGTTGCTTGATGATGTCTTTGGCCCGCTGTTTCGAGCCAGTCTCTTTGAGTTCCTGGCGGAGTTCCCCGGAGAGCGCTTCAAGGTCAAGCTGCAGCAGGAGCTTACGGACGGCTTCCGCTCCCATGCCGGCTTCGAACGAGTCCCCATACTCTTCACGAGCCATGCGATACTGCTCTTCCGACATCAATTCCTTTTCACCGAGGGGGCTATCGCCCTGTTCGGTGACGACGTACTGCTGGAAATAAATAACTCGTTCCAGGTCGCCAGTCTTCATGCCCAGAAGCGTACCGAGGCGTGATGGCAATGATTTGAAGAACCAGATGTGTACTATCGGCGCGGCCAAGTTGATATGGCCCATCCTTTTACGTCGCTCACGGGAGTGGGTTACCTTAACACCACAACGATCGCAGATGATCCCTTTGTGCTTGATACCCTTGTATTTACCGCATGCGCATTCCCAATCCCTTTCCGGGCCGAAGATGCGCTCGCAGAACAGACCATCCTTTTCCGGCCTGTAGGTGCGGTAATTGATGGTTTCAGGTTTTTTAACCTCACCGTAAGACCAGCTCCGGATATCGTTCGGAGAAGCCAGTGAGATGGAAACCGAGGTATAATCGTTAATCTTGTCGTATTTCAAATCAGCCATGAAAGCTGTGCTCCTTTCAGAGGTTTAACGACACCGAAAAAAGGGAAATTTACGAAACCAGACCAGGCGCGCGCTCCTTGTCCAGTTTGATATTCAATGCAAGGCCCTTGATTTCATTTACCAGCACATCGAACGAAACAGGCGTGCCCGCTTCAAGGACGTTCGTGCCTTTGACCATCGATTCGTAGACCTTGGTGCGGCCTTCGACATCGTCGCTCTTAACGGTGAGAAGTTCCTGGAGAATGTGCGCTGCACCATAAGCTTCGAGAGCCCAGACTTCCATTTCTCCAAAACGCTGACCGCCGAAGCGTGCTTTTCCACCCAGGGGCTGCTGTGTAATAAGCGAATAAGGACCGGTAGCACGGGCGTGGACCTTATCATCAACAAGATGGTCGAGCTTGAGCATGTACATGTAACCAACGGTCACATCTTGATCAAAAGGCTCACCTGTACGGCCATCGTAAAGAATGGCTTTGCCTGAACGCGGCAGGCCGGCTTCTTCCAGGGTGTCTCGAATCTTCTCTTCTGAACAACCATCGAAGACTGGTGTAACTGCACGGAATCCAAGTTTGTTGGCTGCCCAGCCAAGATGGATCTCGAGAATCTGTCCGAGATTCATACGTGAAGGCACGCCCAGCGGATTCAGGCAGATCTGAATCGGTGTTCCATCCTCGAGGAATGGCATGTCCTCTTCCGGGAGAATCTTGGCAATGACGCCCTTATTGCCATGGCGGCCTGCCATCTTGTCACCGACAGAAAGGGTGCGCTTGGCACAGACATAAACCTTGACCATTTCAAGCACCCCGGTTGGAAGCTCGTCGCCCCGCTTAACATGGTAAACACGGCGCTCTTTTTCCTGAACAATCTCATTGATGCGCTTGCCATAATCGGAGAAAACAGCTTCAACCGCGGTGGGATTGTCGGACTTGATATTGAGCGGATTGAGGCTCCCCCAGAGCTTGGCTATTTCTCTTTCGGTCTTCCCTTCAATAAGGGTGTGAAGATCGCCGAGCTCGAGGTCAAGCAACCTGCCTCCGGCGCTTTCTGCTGCGACATTGAGGAGCTCACGCACCAAGGTTGAGATCTGCGAGTTGTAATCCTTCTCGAGCTTGCGAACGAGCTCTGTATCACGCTTGCGCTCTTCTTCGGTGAGGTGCGCCTTGCGGGAAAATTTTTCAGTATCGATAACAACTCCATCAACGCCAGACGGGACTTCCAATGAATCGTTTTTCACATCTTCACCCGCGCGACCGAAAATGGCGTGGAGAAGTTTTTCCTCGGGAGAAAGCTCGGTCTTACTTTTCGGTGAAACCTTTCCAACAAGTATTTCGCCGGGCTTAACCCGCGTCCCAATGCGAACGATACCTTCATCATCCAAATTGCGAAGCGCTTTCTCTGAGACGTTCGGGATATCCATAGTGAACTCCTCGCGACCCAGCTTGGTCTCGCGGATTTCTACCTCGAATTCCTCTACGTGAAGCGAGGTGAACATGTCTTCTTTCACCAGCTTCTGGCTGATGAGGATGGCATCTTCAAAGTTGTGGCCATCGAACGGCATGAACGCACAAAGCACGTTACGTCCAAGCGAAAGGACGCCATTTCGAGCAGCTGGGCCGTCGGCCATGACTTCGCCTTTCTTGATCTTCTGGCCAGGTACGACAATGGGTCGCTGATTAAGGCAGGTGCGCTCGTTCAGACCGCGGAACTTCCGGAGCTCGTAATACTTATCGTCGAGCAGAATGTGCTTTGCATCTACTGCTTTAACCGTTCCGTCCTGTTCGGCTCGGACGACCATGCTTGAGTTGCGGGCGACGTGCTCTTCCATTCCGGTGCCGACGAGCGGTGGTTCGGTCACCAGAAGCGGCACAGCCTGCCGCTGCATGTTCGATCCCATGAGTGCCCGGTTGGCATCATCGTGCTCAAGGAACGGGATCAGACTGGCCGAGACACCGACCATCTGGCGCGGTGAGACGTCCATAAAGTCCACTTCTTTAGGCTCACCAAGCTGCATGTCACCGAGATAACGGACGAACACCTGCTCATCAGTAAGTCTACCCTTATCGTCAACCTTCACGTCAGCGGCTGCGATACGATACTGGTCTTCCGAGTCGGCGCGCAGATGTTCAATCTCATCGGTCAGCTTGCCATTTCTGATGACACGATACGGCGTGGTAAGAAATCCGTAGTCATCGACACCGGCATAGATACTGAGTGAAACAATAAGGCCGATGTTTGTGCCTTCCGGGGTTTCGATCGGGCAAATGCGGCCGTAATGGGAGATGTGCACGTCACGCACCTCGAAGCCGGCACGCTTTCGGTTGAGTCCGCCGGGGCCGAGGGCGCTGAGACGGCGCTCATGCGTAAGCTGCGCCAGCGGGTTGACTTGATCGACCACTTGCGAAAGCTCGCCACGGCCGAAAAAGTATTCGATAGCGGCGGAGACCGTGCGGGAATTGATGAGCGTGCGGGGGCTTACGTCCTCTTGATCCTTGAGGCCCATGCGCTCTTCGACGGTACGTTTGAGTTTTAGAAAACCCTTGCGGAGTTCTTCCTGTGCCAGCTCTTCGATAGTGCGGACACGGCGATTGCCGAGGTGATCGATGTCGTCAATATGGTAACCGGGAACGTTGGCCCGGCGAAGGCCGATGATGTAACGAATGCAGGAAATGAGATCGTCAACCGTCAGGGTCATTTCCGATTCGGGGATGGCCTGATCAAACTTACGATTGAGGCGGAAGCGACCAACTCGTCCAAGACGATAGCGATCCACATCGTAGAATCGTTCATTGAAAAGCTGCCGAGCTTTTTCCAGTGAAGGTGGATTGCCTGGACGTAATCTCCGGTAGATGCGCAGGAGGGCGTTTTCGTGCGAATCGGAAGCGTCTTCGGCGATGGTTGCAAGGATGAGCTGATCTTGAACTTCTTCGATGATTTCCACTTCATTGGTGAGCTCCTGTGCAACGATGGCCTCGGCAACTCTTTCTGTAATCTGTTTGCCGCCCTCTACGAGGATGTCCACCTTATCCGGGTCTTCCGCATTGACACGAACGATATCTTCAACGGTATAAGCATTCTTGAGGATGTCTTCTACGCCCGGTTTCACCTTGATCTTTTTGGTCGGGTAAAAGAGCCGGATTATGTCAGCGTCCGTTGAGTACTCGGGGGACATGGCGCGGAGCAGACATGTGGAGGCGAACTTACCGCTTTGGTCGATGCGGATGGTAAGTACATCCTTGCGAGTGACATTGGCTTCGACCCAACTGCCGCGCTCGGGAATGATGCGGCAGGAATGGAGCTTCTTACCACTGGCATGGATTTCTTCACTGAAATCTACGCCAGGGCTTCTATGGAGCTGGGAAACAATCACTCTCTCCGCACCGTTAATAATGAACTCACCTCCACCAATCATGATGGGGAGCTCGCCGAGGTAGACCTCTTCCTCAATCGGCTGCTGCTTGTCGAGGCGCATCCAGACTTTAAACGGCATGCCGTAGGTAAGCCGCAGACGGCGGCATTCCTCAGGGGTGTAGCGAGGGGAGCCAAGTTCATAACGGAGATATTCGAGTTTCAGACTCTTATCGTTGTTCTCGATGGGAAAAACTTCCCTGAGAATGGACTCGAGCCCGCGATCCTCGCGTCTTCCGGAATCAAGATCCTTCTGGAGAAATTTCAAATAAGAGGCGGTCTGGAGCTGAACCAGATCCGGTACGGGTACAATTTCTGTAACCTTACCGTAATGACGAATCTCCATAAATTATTCCTTATGTAAAGAAGCGAGTCATAGATTTGCGCTTAAATAGAAATGAACCCGTCCGATCTGGACGGGCTTCATCTCTTCATAAATGACAGGGAACTCTGGATTCCGCTGAAAGGCCTTGAAGCCCTAGACACCCTTGACTTCGGCGGTAGCGCCAACATCTTGGAGGGCCTTTGCGGCCGCCTCAGCATCTTCCTTGCTGAGGCCCTCTTTGACTTCTTTCGGGGCGCTCTCGACAAGGTCCTTGGCTTCCTTCAGGCCAAGACTGGTGAGCTCACGCACCTTCTTGATGACCTGAATTTTCTGGCCACCAATTTCCTTAAGGATGACGGTAAAGCTTGTGGGCTCTTCCGCTGCTTCGGCCGGCGCTCCAGCGCCCATCATCGGCATCCCCATCATCGGCATGCCCATCGGGGCTGCGGCAGCGGTGACGCCAAACCTTTCCTTAAAAGCTTCTGCCAACTCGGCAGCTTCAAACAGGCTCAAGTTGCCGATCTGATCGAGCAGCTTTTCGACCTTTTCAGACGGTGCAGTCGCGGTTGCAGTGCCTTCAGACATCGTAATTAACCTCCACTAAAAATAAAAAATTCACCAAATTCAGTAACTCCGAGAGGCTTACTCGCCTCCCTTTTCTTTCAACTTTTCGTGATAGGCGCTGAAGAGGCCATGAAGCTCTCTCGCTACGCCATTGAAATTCAGGTTGGACAGAATCTCGTTTATTCCGCTGACAAACGTCTGCGCTGGGCTCAAAATGGCGGCCAGGATCTGCGACAGAAGCTGATCCCGGGTCGGCAATTTCGAAAGAGCGTCCACCTGTTTGCCATCAAGCGACTTGCCTTCGACAAACCCACCCCTCACCTTCAACTTCTCACTATTCTTTGCAACATCCAGGACAATCTTTGCTGCCTCAACAGGATCTTCGTTGCCGTAAATGACAGCAATGGGACCCTTGAGAATTTCAGTGAGGTCAACACCAGAAGCATCCATCAGAACCCGTTTGGCGATCCGATTGCGAATGACCTGCATTTTGAGCGCCTGCTTGACCAATTTGCCACGAAGCTCATTAGATTCCAAGACAGTCAGGCCACTGTAGTCCACGAATATTCCATGACCGACCGGCCCAAACTCAGCCTTCAACTGAGAGCAAAGCAAGGTATTGAGACGGTTTGGTTGCGTTTCTCTTTCAGACATCTTCCCTCTCCTAATTCAGATCAAGCTTCAGACCCGGGCCCATCGTGCTACTCAGGACAACCTTTTCTATGTATCGGCCTTTAACGGCCGCTGGGCGCAGGGCACGCACATAGTTATAAAAGGCAGTCACGTTGGCCTCCAGGTCTTCATTGGAAAATGAACCCTTACCAACCGCAATCTGCAGATTACCGGTGCTATCGTTGCGATACTCTATTTTTCCCGCCGCGAACTCGGATACGGCTTGGGACACATCGTTTGTCACAGTGCCGGATTTCGGAGACGGCATCATGTTCTTAGGCCCTAAAATGCGCCCCAAACGACCCACAAAACGCATCATTTCGGGCACAGCGATGGCAACATCAAAATCCAAAAAACCATCTTCTACCTTCTTCACGAGTTCCTGCCCGCCGGCCTCGATGGCACCGGCAGCTTTGGCGGCCTCCGCCTTCTCACCTTCGGCGAAGACGATGACTCGCAGGGTCTTACCGATGCCCTTGGGCAGGGAATACGAGCCTCGTAACTGCTGATCAGACTGGCGTGGGTCGATATCCAACTTCAGAACAATTTCAATAGTTTCGTCAAACTTAGCGGTGGCGGTTGTCTTAAGAAGGCTTATGGCCTCCGAGACCGAGTACAATTTATTGCGGTCTACCCGTGCGAGTAGAGCGCGATATCTTTTGCTTCTCTTCATTTCTTATCCTTCGATTTCTACGCCCATACTACGGGCAGTTCCTGCGATGATGTTCATAGCGGCCTCAACGTCTCTAGCATTCAAATCCGGCATCTTGAGCGTGGCGATTTCGCGTACGGCATCCCGGCTGAGCGAACCAACTTTTTCGGTATTTGGGGTGCCTGACCCTTGGGCGATGTTGGCTGCCTTCTTGATGAGCGCTGCTGCCGGGGGCGTCTTGACAACAAAGTCATACGAACGGTCTGAATAAACCGAAATTACCACAGGGAGGGTCGTGCCCATCTGGTCCCTTGTCCGCTCATTGAATTTTTGAACAAATTCACCAATCGGAAGACCATGCTGACCAAGCGCCGGCCCAACCGGCGGGGCTGGTGTCGCCTGACCGCCGGTGCACTGAAGTTTGATCGTCTTTACAAGCTGCTTCTTAGCCACGGATATCTCCTGCCTAAAGGGTTTCTACCTGCCAGTATTCCAATTCTACAGGTGTGGCACGGCCAAAAATGGTCACAACCACCCTTACCAGACCCTTGTCTGGAATAACCTCATCAACCACACCATCGAAATTCTGAAACGGACCTTCTTTAATCTTGACGCCGTCGCCCACCTGGAAATTAATCTGAAGCTTCGGCTTCTCCTCAACCTTGTCTGCCTCGAGCATCAACTTTTCAACGTCATCATATCCCAGCGGGACCGGCTTCATCTGCGGACCGACAAAATCACCAAGCCCCGGCGTCTCACGCACTAGGAACCAGGACTCATCCTCAAGGACCATCTCAATAAAGATGTAGCCAGGATAGCTCTTCCTCTCGGTAACCCTTTTCGACCCGCTTCGGATTTCTGAAACCTTCTCACTGATTACGAGAACTCGGCCGACCTTCTCCTCCAGCCCCGCTTCTTTTACGCGTCGGGCGAGATTGGTCTGAACCAATTCCTCTTTTCCGGGTTGGACCCTGACCACATACCATTGCATTTCGGACATATAAGTCGATGCTCCATCCACTCTTAGAAAATCCTCAGCTTCTCCAACAGAAAACCAACTGCGAGGTCATTCGCAAAGATGTACAAACTCAAGATGACGACACAGGCGATGACAACAGCAGTCGATGCCATGATCTCGGCCTTGGTCGGCCAGTTGACCTTGCGCATCTCCGTTTCGGTCTCAATCAGATAATCCACCGTCTTGGGATACCTGCCGATGTAATGAGCGCAGACAAGGAACACACCCACGCATGAGATCACGCCCAGCGTCATCCCAGTCCCTTCCGAAGCGCCAAAAAACTTGTGCAGAAAAATGTGCACCTCAACGCCGAGGAAGTAGCAGAATATGGTGGCAGTGGCAATGGCTAACAGCCTCGCAACCAAGCCCTGGTCTTTCTTATGAATGTTTATAAACATCTTCTATTAAAGCCACTGAACTCATTTTGACAGGCCAGGAGGGATTCGAACCCCCAACATTCGGATTTGGAATCCGACGCTCTGCCAGTTAGAGCTACTGGCCTATTTTCCGGCGCATGATGCCGTCCTGGCCGTCATACCCTCAGACTCCTTTTTTTTGATTATGGGCAAAAACCCATCACCGGCAGGCCCCTGCCCGCCCCCAGCATTTAATTAAGATCAGCTTCACCCAAGTCAAAAAAATACAACCCATTCGGTGAGACTGATTTAGCGCACAAATAGCTGCAGAAAGAAGCTGAAACTTGTTCAGCCTCTTTCTGCGCGTGTCATTTCAAACTATATGTTCAGGTTCGCAACCTACTGAAGAATTTTCGTGACGACGCCTGCACCGACAGTACGGCCACCTTCACGAATGGCGAAGCGAACTTCCTGCTCCATTGCGATCGGACAGATCAGCTCAACCGTGAACTTGGCGTTATCGCCGGGCATGACCATCTCAACACCCTCTGCCAATTCGATACCTCCGGTCACATCGGTGGTACGGAAGTAAAACTGGGGCCGATAACCCGGGAAGAATGGCGTATGACGGCCTCCTTCATCCTTCGAAAGGACGTAAACCTCGGCCTCAAACTTGGTGTGAGGAAGAATCGAGCCAGGCGCTGCGATCACCATTCCGCGCTCGACATCGTCTTTGCCAATTCCACGGAGCAGAACACCGACATTATCACCCGCTTGACCTTCTGTCATTTCCTTATTGAACATCTCGACACCCGTGGCAACCGTCTTGCGGGTGTCACGAATACCTACTATTTCAACGTCATTTCCAACAACCACCTTTCCTCGCTCGATACGGCCGGTGACGACCGTTCCGCGGCCCTTGATGCTGAAGACATCCTCAACAGGCATCTGGAACGGCATATCAACCGCACGCTCTGGCGTCGGAATATAATTGTCTACCGCATCCAACAGTTCCTGAATACAAGCAGTCTTCTCGGGATCGTCGGGAAACTGCAGAGCCGGGAGAGCCGAACCTTTGATGATAGGAATATCATCACCAGGAAAGTCGTACTTCGTAAGCAGTTCACGAAGCTCAAGCTCAACCAATTCGAGGAGCTCTTCGTCATCAACGAGGTCAATCTTGTTGAGGAAGACGACCAGGGCGGGCACGTTCACTTGACGGGCAAGAAGAATGTGCTCACGCGTCTGAGGCATGGGACCGTCATTTGCCCCGACGACGAGAATAGCACCGTCCATCTGGGCAGCACCGGTAATCATATTCTTGATGAAGTCCGCGTGCCCCGGACAGTCAATGTGTGCGTAGTGGCGGTTCTTGGATTCATACTCTACGTGGGAGACGGAAATCGTCACAATCTTGCTGGCATCTCGAACAGTTCCACCCTTGGCAATATCCGCATATGACTTCTTGGTGGCGAGCCCCTTTGCAGCCTGAACAAATGTCAGAGCCGCGGTCAGGGTCGTCTTGCCATGGTCAATGTGGCCGATAGTGCCGACATTTACGTGTGGCTTAGTTCTTTCAAATTTTTCCTTAGCCATCTAAGCTCTCCTATAAAACGAGCAACGACAAACAAATACAAAATAGTTGAGAACTACAATTCCTGCGCCGGCCCCCTGAATCCCTTTGGGAAATCCCGAGGGCATCGACACAGCCTCAGTGGAGCTGCTGATGGGAATTGAACCCATGACCTCGTCCTTACCAAGGACGCGCTCTACCCCTGAGCTACAGCAGCCGAAACGGAGCAAACAAAGCTCACTCCAAACAAAGAGCACCCAGCACTCTCTTCTGAGCGGGTGAAGGGAATCGAACCCTCGTGGCCAGCTTGGAAGGCTGGAGCTCTACCATTGAGCTACACCCGCGGTTTCCTGTGTCAGGTAATTCACAATACTTGCGAAAAAACGTTCACAGAAACTGGTGGGCAGAGAGGGACTCGAACCCCCGAAGGCTATGCCAGCAGGTTTACAGCCTGCCCCCTTTGACCACTTGGGTATCTGCCCACTCAAAAAAATTTGCGCTTAAGCTGTTATTCAGACAACTACTTATGCGCTGCTTCCTGTCCCCGATTTGAGGGGCTGATTTGAAAAGTTGGGGATTATAGCAACGCCCTAAGCCCTTTCAATCCAGAACCATGAATCTGAATAAATGCTTGGAACGTTTTCATGGGCCAGAAGTGAATGCACGCCCGGCTTCTTGAACGGTCCAATTCAACATTTAGCCCAGTAATCTACGTTAAAAACCTGCCACCGCCTCCCGCCGTTGCAGACCGTCGGGTGACATCCATTCACTCGACAAGGGCACACATCACTCGCTTCATTACTTCTTCTGATTCGGGGGCGACATAGGAAGCGGACAGTTCATACCCGCCTTCTTCAAAAGAATGTGCAAGGGGAATATACCCTGGGATGCCATCTCCGTATCCAGCAACTGCTATGAAGAGATCAGGGTGTTGCTCCTGAACAAAAAGCTGATATTGAACGAACGGCTCTCCAGGCAGATGCACAATTCTGATTTTGTCTCCAAGACGAAGGCTGGTGAACGGAATGGTCTTACCTGCCTGAACCCACTGAAGGTAGACCAATGCCATTGCGGCATGTTTTCGACGAGCCTGGGATAATTCGGAGTCAGCAATCGCAGCCAGCAAACCACTTTCATTCAGCTGTTGCCCGGGTGGCAAAGCAACAAGCTCGGTCTGCCACTGGAAACTCTCTGCCTCCACTTTTTCACTGTTACCTTCCGCTTCACAGATTGCCTTATACATCCGTTCGCTGAGTGCGGGCCGAACCGGCTTCGAACCGTCGTTGTATTTGCCGGCACCGATGTTGCCCGCGCACCCTGTAAAATAAAGGTGCATAGCCGCCTGTTCGGCGGTCAGACGCTCCCTCGCCAGGCCAGCAAAATCGACGGTCACACAACCATCGCCGTAGTAGCTCATGGGGTGGGTGGCGTAGTAATGCATGGCCGCAAGTTTTTCGTCGTTGTTCCAGAAGCTGATGGTCTTCAGGATCGGATCGATGATGCCTTCTTCCATCGCACGGAGCGCCGGATCCTGGCAACTGCTGCCGCGCATGGCCTGGACTTTGCCTTCCACTCTGTTGATTCGCCGATTGGCCCCAACCCGTTCCACCTTTGCTTGACCTCTGGCAATATGCGTCACCGGCTGCGCTCTGTTCAGAGAATCCTTTGCAAAGAGCGCTACCTGGCCCACGCACGATCTCAGAAATGATTCGTTAACAAATTCCGGCAGACCGTACCGGCTGGTCAGCCGTTGCGCCGCAAGGTCCGTCAAAGGAGCATTGTGCTGATGGACGCACTGAACAGCTACCCGATCGGGCTCAGTGCCTACCGCCTCGGCAATACACTCACGCCACAAGACATGATCTTCAGCGCGGATTTCACACCAGTCGACAGCGCACAGAACTACAGGATCTTGAGTGCTATCCAGCAGGATGATGCCCTGAGCGAAAAGCGGATCGGTGATGTGTAAAACGGGCTTAATCCAACCACCGCACAGGGGGTGACCAAACGGCGGCGTAACGACTGTTCGGAAGACTGAAAGTTTCATAGGAATTCAAAACCGGCTAACCGAGAGTGAAAACAAGATAGGAATTGCGAGTTATAGATGAAGGCTTCAGAGAGCCTGCTTGAGGTAACTATTTCATTGATTCAAACTATGGGCGTTAGTCTATAAAGCAAGGCGCGCAGGTTACGCGGCCCGCGAGAATCGCTCACCGCATCCGACTCTCCGCGGACAAGCAGGAAGCAGTGGAGTTCGGCGGCCGCCCAACATTCCAACACCTCCTTCTGCTCCGCATCACCTCTCTTCCGCTCTCCATCGCTCAAGCGGATGGCTTCTTTCGGCCATTGGCAGGTTCACTCGCGCGCCGTTCTGCCGGTGCGATTCATAGATACCCAGGATCATCTCCAGGGCAAGCATTCCCTCGGCGCCGCTGCTCGGCGGCTCTGTGCCGGTTTCTATGGCCTTAAACATTTTCTTATACATGGTAATGATGGGCTCCTCGATGGTGATTCCATCTGCCTCAACCGGCTTCCAGTTCAGGTCGCTCGGGTAGCCTTCCATGGGGCGATCCAGGTGCCAGAGGATGGGGCCGTTCTCGCCGTATTCCGTGGCACGTACGGCGAGCTGACCCTCAGTACCGATGACGTCGAATCCGTAGTTTCTATTGTTCCGCTTGGCGAAGGGTAGAAAGTGAATCTCACCGGAGATGCCGTTTTCAAATCCGTACTGTGCGAGGACCCGGTGGCCCAGAACGAGGCCCGAATCCCGATCCTTGGGTGACATCTCCTTGGCCTCCATGATGTCGCCAATCCCGGCCAATCGGTTGTCCACGAATACCGTCCCAGACACCCAGGCCGGCGGGCCCGCCATGCACATCATCATGTCGGTGATGTGAGTACCCATCTCCATAAATTCATTCCCACTCTTACGTCCGGCTTTATTTCGCCCACGCACAAGCACGACATCACCAATGAGTCCGCCAGCAATCAGTTCCTGTGTCTTGATAGTGAATGCGTTTACATGATTTTGCTGGTTGATGGAAAACTTGACTCCAGCCGCTCTGGCTGCGGCGACCATTTCGTCTGCTTCAGCAGGATCAATGGAAATCGGTTTTTCACAGAGGATATTTATTCCGTGCCTGGCAGCGGCCATGGCCGGCGCATGATGACCGCGGGTCTGCGTCGCTACGACGACGAGATCGAGATCCGCCTCACGATACATTTTTTCGAAGTCGGTGAACTGAGATTCAATGCCGTATTGTTCACCGGTCTTTTTCAGATTCTCTTCAAAGACATCACAGAGAGCGACGCAATCTCCGTTAGGGACGGACTCAATGGACTTCAAATGATGGCGGCCCATGCCACCACAGCCGACCAAGCCGATGCGGTAGGTTTTATTGGACATGGTTTTTCTTAAGAGTTGAGAATAGATTCAGGCAGTGGAAGCAGGCATCCACCGGCAACGATGTTCTAGGTTGGATACGAAAAATGGAATTTAAAGCAACTGTTTGGTGAAGTTCGATAGATGTACGCTATTCCCTGCAAAGTCCTAATCGGTCGCTATGCTTCCGCCCCTTCACTCTTGTTCTGCACAAAAAAATGTCTGTTAGTACCAAGCCTCCAAGTGGCATGCGCGACTTCCTGCCGGAGGCTGTCAATAAACGAAAATATGTCATTGAGGTCATCGAGCGGGTTTACAAACTGCATGGGTTTGTGCCGCTCGAAACGCCCAGTATGGAGAATCTCTCTGTTCTGCTGGGCAAGTATGGCGAGGAAGGCGACCAGCTTATTTATCGGCTGCTGCACCGTGGCGAAAAACTGACCCGGGCACTGGACGAGGGAACCTTCACCGAGGACGACCTGGCCGAGCTCGGCATGCGCTACGACCTCACCGTCCCCCTTGCGCGTGTAGTAGCACAGTACCGGAACGATCTCCCCAGATACTTCAAGCGTTATCAGATTCAGCCCGTATGGCGTGCGGATCGGCCCGCAAAAGGACGCTTCCGAGAGTTCTTTCAATGCGACGCAGATATCACAGGAACCGAATCGCTGATGGCCGAGGCAGACGTCCTCAACGCGGTGACCAGCATCCTCAACAAGCTTGGCTTCAACAACTGCCAGATTGACCTCAATCACCGCGGTCTGCTGCGGGGGATGATTCTTGCTGCAGGTATTGAACCCAAACTTGAAGGCACTACGCTGACCGCACTCGATAAGCTTGACAAAATAGGTGAAGAAGGTGTTCTGGATGAGATGCAGGAAAAGGAGATCTCCAAAGAAAGCGCACAGAAACTTCTTTCACTGGTGGCGGTCACTGGAGAGGCCTCGAACGATGAGATATTTGCCCATCTCCGAAGCGATCTCAGAGAGGGAGTAGGAGCTGCGGCATTGGCCGACCTCAAGACGCTTCTCCATCTATGCAGCGAATCACCGGCGGGGGGGATGCTGAAGCTTACCCCCCGGCTGGCACGGGGGCTCAGCTACTATACCGGCCCGATATTCGAAATTACATCTACCGATTTCAAGGGTTCACTGGGAGGGGGCGGACGGTATGACAACCTGATTGGGATGTTCGGTAAACAGCAGATTCCGGCAGTCGGATTCTCGATTGGTCTGGAACGAATCCTTTTGTTGATGGATGATCTGGGCCTCTACCCCGATGTCGAAACACGGGCCAAAGTGCTGGTTTGCGCTTTGAAGGATACACCACTTGAAGGGGTCATCTCACTGGCGGGCCAATTACGTGAACGGGGAATTGCCGTGGAAATCTATCCGGATCAGCACAAGCTGGGCAGGCAAATCGGGTACGCGGATGAACTAAAGATACCGTTCGTAATTATCGTTGGGGAAGAGGAGATTCGGAACCAGCGATATGGACTGAAAGAATTGGTATCGGGCGAACAGGAAGCGCTCGATGTTGATGGGCTGATCGAAAAACTTAGTTAACTGGCATCCGCTCCGACCTGTTGTCTGGGCTGAGCGGTGAACGAGGTATCCGGCCATGAACTGTGGATACAGTTAGCCGAGAGCCTGATTCATGCCTCGGTTCTGACCGGGGGATCTGATTTCATGCATGCCGCCTTCCTGTTCCGACAGGCAACCCCATGTCTTGAATCGCTGGAACTCGTAGCTTGCGCTTACAGGTGCTTCCAGCATCGCAGTGGGAAGTGACCGTCCGTCTATCACTGTCTTTTACAAAGTTGCCCGTTGCCGATGTGAAAGCCCTGATCACGCGGGCCAGCACAAAATGATTGCCTACGAGAAAAATCGGTACTTCAGGATGCAATAGAGTGCCCTGACTCCATCCTTCCATCCAATCTTCTTGCCTTCATCGTAGGTGCGGCCGTAATAGGAAATGCCAACCTCATAGATACGGACATTCAGCCTGGCGACCTTGGCCGTCATTTCCGGCTCGATGCCGAATCTCTTCTCTTTCAGATTCAATTGTTTCAGCACCTCAGACCTGAACACCTTGTAGCAGCACTCCATGTCCGTCAGATTGAGGTTGGTCATCATGTTGGAGAGCAAGGTAAGAAATTGATTGGCCTGGTAGTGCCAGAAAAAAAGCACTCGATGCGCGTCGTGGCCGACAAAGCGGGATCCGTAAACCACGTCCGCATTGCCCTTCAAAATAGGCGCGAGCAGGCGGGGAAACTCGCTCGGATCGTATTCCAAATCCGCATCCTGAACGATAACGATGTCGCCAGTGCATGCTTCAAAACCGGTCTGCAAGGCGCCGCCCTTCCCCTGATTCACCTCGTGTTTGATGATCGTGTAGAGACCGCTATCGAATTCATCGAGCAGTTCCCGAGTGCCATCGGTAGACCCGTCGTCGACCAGGATGATCTCCTTCTGGATGTCACCGATATCCACGTCGAGTACTTTCTGGCAAAGCGCCCCGATGGTTTCCTTTTCGTTATATACAGGGATGACGATGGAGAGTTTCATAAGCTTTGGCGACGACACTCAGCGGCGGCCTGATCAATCTTTAATGCCTCGTTCTTTGAGGTAGTGGCGGCGGTAATAATCCTGATAGCCGCCGGCCTTGATGTTCTGCCACCACTCCTGATTCTGTTTGTACCAATTCACGGTTTCGGCGAGACCATCCTCAAAGCCGATCTGCGGGCCCCAGCCCAACTCCGCTTTGGCCTTGGACGCATCTATCGCATACCGCCGGTCATGGCCGGGGCGGTCTTTAACAAATGTGATGAGGTCTTCACTGGCGCCGACGAGCTCCAGGATGCGGTGAACGAGATCGATATTGGCCCATTCGTTTTCAGAACCAATGTTGTATGTCTCCCCGGGTTTACCGTTCAGGAGGACTGCCTCGATGGCTTTCGAATGATCAAGGGTGTGGATCCAATCACGGACATTCTTACCGTCGCCATAGACAGGCAGGGGCTTGCCTTCCATCGCGTTGCTGATCATCAACGGGATCAGCTTTTCCGGGAATTGGTATGGCCCGTAATTGTTGGAACAGCGGGTTATAAGAACGGGCATCCCGAAGGTGTGGTGATACGAATGGACGAGCAAATCCGCGCTGGCCTTGCTCGCTGAATACGGGTTGTGCGGCTGCAGCGGACTCGATTCGGTGAACGCGCCGGTGTCGCCAAGACTTCCGTACACTTCGTCAGTGGAGACCTGCAAGAACCTGTCTATGCCATGTTCTTTTGCCCGGTCCAACAGATTGAGCGTCCCTTGAACATTGGTCTGCACAAATTCGGCTGCCCCGGCAATTGAGCGGTCCACGTGACTTTCGGCCGCGAAATTAATTACTGCAGATATGGAGTGCTGGCGGAGCAACAGGCTGACCAGATCGGCATTGCAGATGTCCCCGCAGACAAATTCATAGTTCTGATTTGCCTCCACCTCTTTCAGATTCTCAAGATTGCCGGCGTAGGTGAGTTTATCGAGATTGAGGACCTTGAATTCATCGTGCTCCTCAAGGATATACCGGACGAAATTCGAGCCGATAAAACCTGCTCCACCAGTGACGAGTATATTCATAGGTCTTGTCGCGTTTGTTGGTGCTGCATCCCGCCCATCGGGGCGAAAGTATCGAAGGGTCCCCGATCAGTGTCAATGGATTCAGCCCGCGCACAGATGAGACGACCGCGGCTAATTCATCTCATGGGCTGATGCAGATAATAATCCTTCTCAAGGCTCCCGGATGGGCACAAAGCCTTCGTCACCCGTTCAGACTTTTTTCCCCATGCGATCACCTTCCGATGATACGACGCCGAAAATCGGAACTGCGTATTGTGGCCATTGAATACCAGATCCGGTTTCCACTTCAGAATCGTCTCGGAACTCGCAACAAAGCCTTCGATAAAACGGCTTCCATTGAATGAGGAGAAACCGCCGGTGCCGTTCCAGCGTGTTGACGGCTGATAGTTATCACCGGAGAAGCAGACTTTGACGCCTGCGATCTCGACCAGGAATGCCGCGTGCCACCAGGTCTGACCGGGGAACGGTGCAACGGTGAATGTGAACTCGTTCCACCGCCATTTTCCTGTACGCGGCATAAGTTCGTCTGGCCTGATGGCTTTCGACGGCAGCCAGGGACAATCAATCTCGCCAATCTTGCGAATGGGCTCAGCCACACGCGGATGCAGAACCGTCCTGGCCCCCCAACGTTTCTTCACGATAGGGAGGCCGTCACTGTGATCACTGTGATAGTGAGTGGCGGTAGCGGCCGTCACCCTTGGATGGCCGAGCAGTTCGAGAAGCTTTTCCAGCGAAGGAATGTCACCCTGGTACGCATCGATCACGAGCGCCTCGCCAGTCCTGGACATCAACAGATAGCCGTTGGTACCGAAGTGATAGACGCCCTTCAGACACTTTTGAATCCGCTCGCCGACTACTTTGACCGGGTGGTAGTTGTCAGGTTCATCAGGGCAAATAGAGCCTTTGGCCTCATAAAAGCCAAGTAGTTTCTTTGCGAGCTGCTTCAGCATTGCTCGCGGTTTTTCATTGATGGCTGGTCCGTGAGAAGGGCAAAGCAGATCGATGCGCGGACCTGAAAGCCGTGCGACGCCTTCGTAGGCAGCCATGGCGCCGCTTCCTGTCCAGTGATCCCATTCAAGGTTGTACGGCTTCCAGACGGTAGCCCCTGCGTGCGCAGCATCTCCACAGAAAGCCACTTGTCGGCCTGCCACATCCGCGAAGATCGTGACCGCACCTTTCCCATGCCCCGGGGTTTCGAGAAACCGAAGACGCTCCCCACGCCAATTGAAATCAGAAAAACCAGCAAGGTTACAGGTGACATTCTTTAACCCACGAGGCAGCACAGAATAACTGGCCGGAACGCCACCATTTCGGCGCCCCTCCCAGAACTCTTTAACCCCCTCCTGCTCGATCAACCTCCGTTCGCCAACCGGGGCGTGAATCTCGAACGGCCACGAGCGTTTCTTCAGGAGTCCTTGGCACTGATCCGCGTGATGGTGTGTGAGCAAGACCTTTTCAAGCGGCGGCAAACCCAGCTTCTCAAACTCTTGAAGCCAGTCGCCGGACCCAAAATCCACGGCGATACTGCCATTATCCCGACTGATGACGTAGACGTTGCAGGTGTCAAGAAATTGGTATAGGCCGGGAAGTAATTGTTGCGGATTCTTCATGTTGCCTGTCATATTCTAAGAGAGAGGTATTTGTCCATGTATGAAGACAGACCCTCCCTCTTGATCTTGTTTCCAATCAGTACCCCTGGATGTAATGCTCTAACTGCTCGATGATGAACTTATGCTCGGCCATAAGCGCTTTCATCACATCAGAGACGGAAATAATGCCGACAATCTTGTCGCCCTCGGTAACCGGCAGGTGACGCAGTTTGTGATGTCTCATCAGAGCCATGCACTCCTCGATGGCCTGGGTCGGCTTTACACAGAGTACCTTCGGCGACATGATCTCTTTCACGGGAGTATGCTCGGGCGATTTGCCCTGAAGAATGACCCGGCGCGCATAGTCACGTTCAGAAAAGATGCCTGCAAGCTTATCACCGTCAAAGACCAGAACCGCGCCGATGTTTTTCTCAGCCATCAACTTCAGGGCAGTTATCACTTCGTCGTCGGGCCTGACTTTCCAGATATTCTGATTGCCCTTGTTCTGCAGTAACTGAGCTACTTTCGACATTGGAGACCTCCTCGTTGTGGTGACGAACTTTACTCAACACCGCGACCTCCCTGTCAAAGTTAAGATATGCAATGTAAAGCTTCAGGGCAATAGGAGGATTCCCTCTATTTTACAGCCTGACTGTCGCCTTTTTTATAGAAGAAAGAATGCGTCCATCAGCGGCCTCTCCACTGCTGGTTTGGTATCTTGGGTCGTGTTTTAATTGCCGCTCGATTTATCCTGGCAGGAGAAAACATTGAAAGTCTTAGTGGCCGAAACAGACAAGCTGTTGCGTGATATGGTGGTGCAGACGCTGGCACAGATGGGGTATCGGGATGTGGTAACCGCAGCAGATACGGAACAGGTACACTTCCTCCTCCGTCAGAACGACGGGCCGGACATGGCCATCATTGATTTCAATCTGCCCGGCGAAAACATCGTGCGACTGTGCGAAAAAATTCGCTGCCTCGAAAACCGCCCTTACGTCTACACCATTCTCCTGGCACATGAACCGAATATGCCAAGTGTCTGGGACAGTGTGGAAGTCGGTGCGGATGATTATCTGATCAAACCTCTGGAACATCGGGAATTAGTGGTGCGACTGAGGGCTGCCAAGCGCATTTTTGATTTGCAGGCTCAGCTCATCACCGCTCACAAGGCCGTGGAGTTTCAGGTCGCTCATGATTCGCTGACTCATTTGCTTAGCCGGGAGGCCATCCTTGACCTCCTTAACCGTGAGCTTGCACGCTCCAAACGAGAGGCAACGCCCCTGAGCGTTGCCATGGCAGACATCGACCATTTCAAACAGGTCAACGATCTTCATGGCCACCTCGTTGGCGATGCCGTTTTACGCGAAGCTTCCGCACGGATGAAAAGCTCGGTTCGCATCTATGACGGCATCGGGCGTTATGGTGGTGAAGAGTTTCTCATCGTAATGCCGGGCTGCACAATGGATAACGCCATCATGGTCACCGAACGCATCCGCAGTTCCCTGTGCGAAACACCTGTCGAGGTGACCGAACTGCAGGTGCAGTTGAATCTGAGCGTCAGTATCGGATTGACCACCATGGAAACCCCTCGGGTTCTTTCGGGGGAAGACATGATTCGAGTAGCGGACGCAGCCCTGTACGAGGCGAAAAGAAAAGGGCGAAACCGAATTGCCACGCGACCGCTGATGGAGAATGTGAGTTCCTGATGCGGGCTAGAAGATGCTCGAGTACCGGTGGGCGGCACCGCGCAGAGAGGCGTTTCCGCGCTTCTCAGGCAAAACTTCATACAAAGATCTAAAGTTTTTCTGAACTTAACGATTTTAGTTCACATAGAACTTCCGGATGTAGAAATTCCCAAACACGGATTTTACCCAAAGTCCGTTGTGCGTGTCCTTCACACCCTAACCCTGTATGGCAGGAGGATTTAGTGGGAGGCCTTCCGATAAATCGCTTACAAGCTGAGGGAGAGATTTCACCTCAGGATGCCCTGTGGATGCTGGGCGTTCCGATGGATTCATCCTCAACCCTTCATTCTCAGGTCGCCTGGAACCTTCGGAAAGCCAAGGCATTGAAGGCGTTCAGCATGGCTGATTTACCTGTCAAGAAGACCCGAAAGATCGGAAATCAAGGTAAGAGAATTCAAAGAAACGCGGGTTTGGCCACCGCCGTGGTTGGTGGGATGGGCACCGGGGACGCCATCGCCGAAACCGGCAGCGGTTCGATTGGATGTGCGACAGCCATCTCCGAAGGGGCCGGCGAAAGCCAGGCCATCACCGCCCCGGATTCATATGGATCGACGACCGCCTGGAGTGGCTGTGATGGAAACGCTATCGCCCGCGTTGAGCCCGGTGCTACCGGCAGTGCCTCAGCAACCTCGCAGTACACGGGCTGCGCCTACGCCACGGTAGCCCGTGATGCAGCCGGCAATGCCTGCGCCCGCACTCGGGGGGCCGGTGCGGCAAGAGCCTACGCGTGCAACCATGGCGATGTCGCCGTTGAGAATCTCGGCAAGGCAAATATTGAAGTGCATCATCAGAGCGGGGCCGACCTGAAAGTCATCTCGAATGCTGCGTTCCCTGTTGGCATAAGAAACCACTACACGAACGACGCAGTCATCCGCATTACCAGGGACGGAGAGCTTGTCCTGCATGATCGTTCAAACTCGCGCGGGGTCTCAATTCCCCCTGGAACAGATTTGGTCGAAGTCCTGGCAAGCGGTGAATTGTTACTTCTCATGAATCCCCCTGAGAGCCTCGGAGGGATTCAAAACTCTTAGCTAAATCAGCGCGTTCCACCCAGGGAAAGTGCATAGGGAATGCACATGAACTACAGCCTGAAGAGACGGGTGCTTCTGCCAGCGCTGCCGGCGACCTGTCACTGGATTACCGTGGACATGGAAGCTGCCAGGTATATCAGCACGGGCCTTGCGAATTTGCAGTCCTTCACCAAGGGCCGCAGGACATTGTGCTGACAAATCGCTGCCGCGAGCCTGTCATTTTGCACGTAGGTCAGAAGGGACAAATTCACACCTTTTTCACGGGGAACAGCCGACAGGTATTCGCCGCGGAGGCAGGAGACCTCCTCATCGAACCCGCGGACCGTATCACCACCAGAATACAAAACACTCTAGTGGTCCTTCCAGCCTTATTTTTCAGGTCAATGTTGAGATCGAATACTGACATTTCAGCAGCCCCTGGAGAGGGAGCT
>JAQBXN010000221.1 GCA_027625095.1 Planctomycetota bacterium
AGGAATGGCCGCCGCCACTGCGGTAGCCGGGTTTCAGGGTGATCGAGGAGCCATGATTCACCGGGGTGGTGGACTCGGGGCTGAAGATCTGGGACTCGCCGGGTTTGAGGGTGAAGAGCGTATTGATCGAGTAATTCAGATTGCCGGAGCCGAGCGACGGCGTGTTGTTGCTGCTACCCGACATCAGGGCGTTGTAGTTGCTGTTGGCCCGGCCATCGATGGAGTAGCGAAGGGCGACGGGCAACGGCCTCGGGATGCCGAAGGACATGGAGGGCACGCTGATCTCCACGTTGTAGGGGTTCCACATCGTGATCGCCGGGGTCAACAACAGTCTCGGTTCCAGCTGGCGGGCATCCCCGGTGCTGGAGGGAGCCGCGCTGTGCGAAAACACCCAATGCATGCGCGCGATGACCGGCAGAATGCGCACCTTGTGGAGAAAGTTGTAGCTGTCTCCGCCGATCGAGATCGCATAAGGCGATGCCGTGAACCGGCCGTTGTTGGTGGCGGTGACGCGCTTGTAGAAGGTGGCGTAGTCGACGAGGTTTGCCCAGCTGGTGACCGGGCCGTGCTGATAGATAGGGATCGTGTCCCCGCCGCGGTATTGGGCCCAGGGGTAGAGCATTGAGCCCGCCGGAACCGCGGTGCCTGGGGTGGGCCGGCTGGCCTGGAAATTTTCCGCGGGGGTGAGGCGGAAGAGGGGAAGCCGTGAGGTCGGCTGCTTGTCCCAACTTTCGGTCAGCAGCGAGAGGTCCTTGCGCCATCCACCAGTGGCCGTGTTGGTCAGAAGTCCGACCGAAACCGCGGAGAGGTCGTGAAAAAATTGCCGTGATGCCGCCTCCGTGTCCGCGGAGGCAATCAGATCGGCCTGGTGCAAGGTGATCGCCTTGTCCGCCGGCGCGGGGTTGTCCAGCAATGATTCGAGGTGGAACGGCTCCGGGTCGGCGACGGCATGCGACTTGGCGAGCGCCGCCCATCCCGCCGGGCTGTCGTTGTCGGGGGCGTGTGGGCGAGGAAGCCGGGCCTTCTGGTTTTCGCCACCGATCCACCAGGCCAGACCTCCCGTCAGGCGCCCCGAGTGGACTGGTGTCGGGGCCAGGTGAATCTGGAGTTTTTCGCGTTCCGCATCGTCGCCAAGCGAGCCAGTCCCGACCAGAGCCACTTTGCCGGTGCCTCTGGTGGTGTCCGGCAGGGTCTCGGGATCAACGCTGTTGGAGGAGGTCAGCCAGGCCACGAAGCGCTTTTCTTTGGCCGCCTGGTAGTCGCCGGGCGACACCGGGCGCCCGGCAAAGGGACCTCTCGTCTCGTGATCGGTCCCTTCCCAGCTCTTCCAAACCCCGAGGACCGGCGGGTGGTTTTCGTCAAGAATGTCGGCCCGGGCGCTGACCCGCGTGTCCACTCCGGCCTGCCGTTGCAACTCACCGATGGCCAGCTGCAAGGCAAGACGGGCGTTGGCCTGCGCCTCCGCCTGCGCCCCACCCTGCGTGGCACTGCGCACCGTCACCGTGGAGAGGCTCAGCAAGCCCACCGCCACCAGGGCCAGCAGCACCAACAGCGACACGGTGACGATCAAGACAAACCCACGTAGGGAACGACATTCCACGGAATTGGATGCTTGCGGGCGGGTATTCATGCGGCTTCGGAAAAGTGTCCCAATTCCTTCCAATCCCACCGAATCTATCTCCGATTGGCCGCAGGGACACCCATTTTATTGGGTCAGATCTAGAAAAAATGGTTGCCTAGTGAGGCCGGTCAGCTGCCGGGCGGGCGGATTGAAGGGGGCCGATTTCGCCGGGGAAACGGGCCGTGCGTTCCGGGAGCCGGTCCCCTTGCCGGAATTCCCCCCGCCTCCTATTCCGTGGGAACCTTGCGATAAAGAAAGGCGTCGGAGGTGAGCAGCGATACCAACAGGGCTTTCATGCTGCCTCCGCTGTCCTTGTAGGCAAGGTGGGCCTCCTGAAGAATTGGTGCGTCGTTGATGGTTTCGTTGCGCCCCATCCAGAATCGAAAGACGTGGCGGACGAAAACCTGCTCGACGCGTTCACTCGCCGCCAGCTTTCGAATCATATCGATGGCATCGGTCACCGGCCCATCCAACGCCGGATCACCGCTGAGCAGGATCTCGCCGCTGGTGTCGATTGGCTGGCCCTGTTCCTTGTCGCGGGAGAGTCCGAGGTGATTGTACATTTCAAAGGGCAGGCCGAGGGGATCCATTTTCTGATGGCATCGCCAGCATTCCTTCTCGCGAGTGACCCGCATCCGGTGACGCAGGGTTGATTGCGGTTCGTCCGGCAACATGGCGTCGACGGTGATTGGGACATCAGGCACGGCATCGCCCAACAAACGTTCGCGGATCCATCGGCCGCGCAAAATGGCGTGGTTGTCCATCGCATCGGAGTGGGAGGCCAACCAAGCGGGATGGGTGAGGATGCCGAGGCGCCGGTCTCTATCAACCGTGGTGATTGCCTTCAGAGCATCGATGGCAGGGGGGCGGTTTAGGGCGGGAGCTTGTGCCTGCCGCACGTAGATCGGTTGGGAGGGATTCGGAAAGACATGCCGGAGCGTTCCCTCTTCCCGAGACTTCCGTGTCGCAATCTTGATCTCCATGTCTCTGGCTTGATTGCCTGGTTCTGGCTCCGGGATGACGACGCCTTCGACCGGAATAATGTAATATGTGCCCTCCTTGCCGAAGTAGCGGACATCGGTGAAATACAAAATCCCGAAGGCGTGGCTTCCAGAGGTGTAAGGCTGATAGACGACCCGGTCCGTGGTCAGGAGCTCCTTCAGGACCTGTTTGTCTTCCTGCAGGATCAGTTCGACCAGCCGGTCGGTGTTGGCGATCATGCTGTTCATGGCCGCGTAGTAGGTACCAGGGTGCCCTCCGCTTTGACGGATGGCGTTTTCATCCTTGCAGATGCCGGCGGCGCGATCGTAATCAAAATACTCCCTGAAGAACTGCAGAACGCGGGGCTTTCTGATGCTGTCATCATTCAGAATGCGGGTGACTTCCCGCTTGACGTCTTCACGCGTCTTCAGTTGCCCCTTGGCCAGCGCCGTCCTCAGATGATCTGTCTCCGGGCGGATGTATGAGAAGGCCGCATTGATGGCGAGCGCGAGTTCGTCTCCGCTGAGCATGACACGTCCGTATTCATCGGGTTTCCCGGTCTTGCATAACTCCGGGCGAAAGAGGGCGTCGCGGTCGAGGAAGATCGGGGTCAGGCCCAGGATCGCCCCGTCTTCCTTGCCGAGATCCTCGATGGACTTCCTGGCGATTCCCAGATAAATGGCGGTCTCCTCCGCAGTGGGGGGCCTGAGCGTCAGAGCTTCGAAGAGGAATTCAACCGCGGCCTTGAGTCGCTCATCGCTGAGTCTGGAATCGTTGATCAACTCATACACAGGAGTCAACGGCCTCATGACCTCGTTGCCATACTTCGGGGCCTCCGGGCCGCTCTCCTCGCTGGGTCCGTAGGCCATGAAGCGCAGAATCGTTTCTGCGTCCTTTGTAATCTGCAACGCCTCGGCGCTGTTCACGGAGTAGAGGAATGGGTAATTGCGCAGGCCATGATCGTCGGCGGTCGTCAGGATCTGCTGAATGCTGGGCACCATTCCACCGTCAATACGTCGATCCAGTCCGAGATAGGCTTTCACCTCACCATCCAGATTTGATGGAATATGATCGCCGTGCGTGTTCACTCCCGGGCGCTTCGGGTCATATTTTCTTTTCAGACTGAATAGATCGTTCAGGCGGACCAAGTGCTCCTGCGGATGAATGCGCCACAGACGCGCCGGAGTGGATGTGGGCTCAAGGTGTTCATGCTTGGTGCCAAAAAGTAGGTCGTGATCAAGGTGGTTGCCCTTGATAGGGCGCATGTGATCGCTAAAGCCACCTCCATCTCTCATCGCCGTGGTCAGTCCGGCCGTAATCCAGTTGGAAATCTCGAGTCGCTCCGTCAGTTCGGGTTGATTCTTTTTCTTCCTGGGTGGCATCTCCTTCAATGCGACCTGCTCCCAAATCCGTCTCCACATGTCGGCATTTCCCGCCGTGACAACACTCAATTCCTGGAGAGAAACGCCCCCTTTCTTCATCTCATCATCATGGCAATCCAGGCAATAGTTCTCAAGGAAGGGGCCGGTCAGTTTTTTGAAGTCAGCATCACCGCCATGTGCTCCCTGATTGGCGGAAGTGGCCAAGTGATCTTTGCTGAGGTGGCTTACTTTTTGGAGGTAGGATTGATCGGCGGCACTCAAGGTATCAAGCGGGACAGGCCACACCTTGCCTTGCTTGTCCTGCAGATGAGCTTTGTTGTCTTTGAGCTCAATGAGCTTCCCCTCAACCGTGCGACCTTCCTCGTCAGTCCAAATTCTCAATTCAGCAGCCTTCTCCTTCGTTCCAGAAGTCGCATTGGAAGGGCGAGCTTCGTCCGCAGTAGATTGCGAAGAAAGCAGGGAGGTGAATGCAATCGCGCAAGCTGCCGCCGTGCAAGCAATTGATCTGAAGGCATTCATAGGGCTAGGCCAACACCCCTTCGATCGGGCCAAGCTGACTACTCCATTTATTGGCCATGTTCTTGGGCACATTGAAGCGATCGACAGGTGCGCCAACGCCATGGAGGAAGGTGGTATAAAGATCGTTGATCGGACGGCCCTCAAGGTGAGTGTATTGACCGGTCTTGAAACGCCCGCCGCCGTTCCCGATCAGCACAAAGGGCCAGTTTGAGCCGTCGGTGTGCTGCTTGTCGGCATTATTGCTGGTATAGACGATCAAGGTATTATCCATCATTGAGCCCGAGCCCTCGGGGACGGCCTCCAGACTTTTCATGAGCTTGACCAGCATGTCACAGTTGTATTGACGGATTTTGATCCAGTTGGAAACGCCAACTTGCTCCGTGTGACCGAGGCCGTGACCGGCCTCGGTGACGCCCAGACCTTTCCAGGCACCGAAATACTCGCCGCGACCGGACCCGATGGTCAGGACATTGGTCAGGTTTGCCTTCAGAGCGGATATTCCGATCTCCAAGAGGCAATCGTGCCAGTCCGTTTCGAACTTGGGGTTGGTGTAGCGTTCATCGGGTGTTGGCGCATACTTTTTGAGGTGCGGGGAGATCGAGGAAAGTTTCTCGCGCAATCCATTGATGTCTCGAAACCCGCCCACGTAGTCCGCGTAGCGTTGGCTCTCGCTATGGAGCAGGCCCCCGGATTTCAATTTTGCGACCCGCTCGATTTGAAGCATGACTTCCGACCGGGCTTCGTAGTGCTTCTTGACCTCGCCATCAGCGATGCTGCCGTAGAGCATCTCGTACAAGTTGTTGGGGTCGGAATGCATGAAGATCGGCTGGCCCGCGCCCCTGGCGGTCAGGGTGGCGATGGTTGGTCGCGCTTTCATGCTCTCCATGGATTCCATGCCGATGCACAGGGGGGGGAGGATTGTCTTGGGAAGCGACTGGCTGAGGGCGTAATCGATGGTTGGCCCTGCGGGAGGGACCCCTTGGCTGCCTCGATAGCCACCGAGAGCGCCGAAATAGGCGCTATGCCCGGGGCTCGTGTGACGGCCATGCAGACCGGTAATGATATGCATCATGTCCTTGTAAGGCTCCAAGGCTCGCATGGGTTCCGCAAGGGGCACGCCGTCGAGAGAACAGCTTTCAGTGAGTCCCTTGGGGATGCAGGTCAAGGGGTCAAAGCCATGGTTCTGGAGGAAGAAAATCACCCGCTTGGGGCTGCCAGGACGATGGATTGCTGACTGGGCGTAACTCGGAAGGAGGCTGATGCCAATGCCGGCCGCCATTCGATGCATCATCTCTCTGCGATTCATCATGATCTGTAGATTATTCGTGATTGGTCGGTGGTCAAATGGTTTGGATCCGACCCCATTTCAGAAAGCGGCTGCCTCCCGAGGGAGGCAGCCGGAGCTCCCCCCAGCCACCGAATTCCGAAAAACCCATTAAACGGAGTTCCGGCGACTGGAGGAAAATTGGTTTCTGCGGCCCAATCCAGGCTACCTGCATGAAAGCTTGTTCGTTGGCGGAGGGACAGGTGTTTTTGACCTATTTCCGGGTAAATGGGGGCCTGCCGGAGGGCAAAATACGGATCAATCCAGAATTCAGCGCGTACCGTCCCCGTCCCACTCCGCCTCGGACGATTAGAAGTTCTCCAGGAAGGTGTCCATGTCGACGTAGGTCAACTCCTGGGACGGGTCCGCTTGGTCCGCAGATTCAAGCGAGCTGTCGGCAAAAGCGGCGTCCAGCTCCAGGACCAATTCAGCCACTTCCGGTGGTGCCCTTGGAGACGACGACGGCCATAAGCCACAGTGCTTCAATATCGCTTCGATCACCTCGGCTTGAGGCGGCTCGATGAACGACACGACCTTCATCTGGCCGCCGCACTCGGGACAAGACAAGGGGTCGACTTCGTAGATTCGCTTGATCAACATCGCCCAGGCTTGGCTGCTGCGCTGCGATGCGGCCTCTTCATGGGGTGGGTCGGCCGGAGCCTCGGCGGATGCTTCCGCCGCCATCTTCTTCCGCACGCCACGTGACTTGTTCGAGTACCATCCGTAGTACCTGATCAGGTGCGAGCCCTTGGGTGGAATGTGCTGTGTAAACTCGGCCAGGAAATCGAGTGGCGAGAGGAT
>JAQBXN010000084.1 GCA_027625095.1 Planctomycetota bacterium
CCAGAGCCCTCGCGGAGCGAGGGCACCACTTCAGACGTGGTCTCCACGCTCCGCGGGGAGATGTCTTTTTCAGAGCCCTCGCGGAGCGAGGGCACCACTTCAGACGTGGTCTCCACGCTCCGCGGGGAGATCTCTTTTCCAGAGCCCTCGCGGAGCGAGTGCACCACTTCAGACGTGGTCTCCACGCTCCGCGAGGAGTCTCCTTCTTCCAGAGCCCTCGCGGAGCGAGTGCACCACTATCTTCTTCCAGAGCCCTCGCGGAGCGAGTGCACCACTATCTTTCCAGAGCCCCTACGGAGTGAGTCCACTACCTGTCGTCTGATCACTCCGTGGTCGGCGCTCACTACCAAAGTCTGTTCCGGGCCACTGCGGAGTGTCAGCATCACTCCTATCCTCCCACATTCCCATCCCCCATCCCTTGCTTCCGCCCACAGCATTGGCGATACATGGCCTGAATACGATCCCTACGATCTTCATGCCTGTCTCTTCGGCAAGGATGGCGACGTTACAATCAAGAAGGTTACCGCCTGAACTCCAAGGTCCATCTATGCAGGCGATACGTTGTTCAAGCCCCGTTTACTGGTAGCACGCCTGCCGATTGTTAGAACGGAGGCAACCCAAACCAATTCCGGAACTGGATGTCTTATGCCGAAACAACTCCCACAGAATCCATCAATCAAGAAAATGCAGGAGTTGGCGGAAGCGCTTAAGCCGGGACAGGGGGCCGCCATCGAAGATCCACAGCTTGTGATTGCCCGCGAACATGGCTTCGCCAGTTGGCGGCAACTCGAGGTATTTCTCCTGACCACTGCAAAGGCGGAGAAGGAGAATCCTCAAAAGAGCCAGCCCAACTTTCAACAACTCGGATGTCTGAATTACTGTCACGAAGACAGCCCCTCGAACTGGGAACGCGCCCGAACTCTGCTCAAGGGGGCGCCATCACTCGCCAGTCAGGACATCTGGTCCGCTGCTACCGTGGGGGATGCGGGCGCAGTGAAAGCATTCCTGGACTTAGACGCATCTCTGTTGAACAAACGGGGAGGCTACTTCGATTGGGAGCCTCTAATGTATGCGTGTTATTCACGGGTGAATCTTCCGAACAGTTCGACCCTCGATGTGGCCCGGCTGCTCATCGAGCGCGGAGCAGACCCCAACGTCTATTACATGTGGGGAGGCCAGTATAAATTCACCGCGCTGACAGGTGTGTTCGGTGAAGGGGAAGGCGGGCTGAAGAATCTGCCGGAGCATGAGCAGTGCGAAGCCCTTGCACGTCTGCTGCTCGAAGCCGGGGCCAACCCCAATGACAGCCAGGCTCTCTACAACCGTATGTTTACGGACGGCAGCAAATGTCTCGAAATGCTCCTGGAGTACGGCCTCAGCGATAAAGACCGAAACAACTGGCTGATCGATAACGAAGAGGGTCTTCAAACCAATCCCGAGCAGACGCTGCGTTACCAGCTCGGCTGGGCTGTGAACAATCACCACACGGCACGAGCGAAACTCCTGATCAACCACGGCGCGAACCTTAGTACTGGAGACAGAGAAAAATCTTTCTACGAGTCAGCAATGATTGCCGGGAATCCTGAGCTTGCCGACTATCTGCTCGCCCACGGTGCTGAAAAAGTAGAGTTGGATTCACTCGCACAATTCGCATGCGCCTGCATGAGCGGGGATCAGGAAAAGGCCATATCGCTGCTCGAAGCAGAGCCCGATCTCATGAAACGAATTCAGGATGCCCGGCCGGGCCTGCTGCATGATGCCGCCAGATCGAATCGGCTGGATGCTGTCCGGGAAATGGCAGACCTCGGCGCCAACCTCGACCTGCTGACCCATAACACTGCCCTTCACGAGGCGGCCTGGGGCGGCCATCTCGATATGGTCAAACTTCTCCTGGCCCGGGGCGCAAACCTGAGTCTTCGTGACAACTCTCATTGCGCGACCGCGCTTCAATGGGCCGTTTACAGTGGCAAGCAAAATATCGTCGACTATCTCGCTACGTGCGATATCGATATTTTTGACGCGATTGTCTGTGAAAATCTGAAACGTGTAGAAAGCATCCTGGAGTCCGATTCAACTCAGCTTGAAATCACGCTGAAGGACGTGCTCAGCAAACCTGACCCGCAAGAATTTGACTGGAAGACTCCGCTGGCTTCAGCGGTAACCAGGAAACACGCAGAGATAGTTTGCCTTCTGCTTAAGCGTGGGGCAAACACAGATTTGAAAGACTCGAACGGAAAGAGCCTGATCGAGTTAGCTGAAAAGGATTCAACACCGGAGATTGTGAAACTGTTGCAGGAGAACTCATAGAAACCTGACTCGCCGCGGAACATGGAGTCCACCTGTAGGTTCACCCGCTCCGCGAGGGCTCGATACCTGACTCGCCGCGGAACGTCGAATCCACGATCAGCCCATTCATATATTCAGATTCTCCCGAAAATTCAGAATCCAGGCCCGACGCGGAACGTCAGTTTCGTTCGGCGCTGTGTAGTGCATCGTCTTGGACATGTGAAGCGTTGCGCCGCCAGCCTTAAGTGGGCATGCCACGGCTTTGGACGCATCGACGTCGTCTGTCTCCAGCGTATGCCACTTGTCATCATGCCCCACTCGGTGATGTTCTTTGAGTGGGCCGAGGTGACTGTGCGGAATGAATTGCATGCAGCCACTATCTACCGTGGCGTCCTGGAGCGGGATCCAGAAGGCGACGTTCCAACTGATGCGCTCGACGTTTCCCCCATAGCTCATGTCCTGATGCCAGGGAGTCGCTGCCTTGTTGTTTGGTGCCTTGAAAATGGCGTGGTCGAAACCGAATTCGGCATCCCTGCCCAGCAGTTGTCTGGCAACGATGCGGGCGTTTCTAAAAGCCAATGTTTTCTTGAGCCGAGGCTCAAACCGGGTAGCCAAATTTATCTGAGGGCTTCGCTGGGTGCCGTCGTGATACTTCAGGTCCCCAAGGTCAAAGACAAGTTCCTTCGGCAGTTCATCAAAGCGTTCGTAAAGGCCGTCGAGCAAAGCCCTGATAACTTCAAGATCACCCTTCGTAGTCAGTTTTTCAACGCTCATGAAACCGTTCTTGAAAAACTCGACGATTGCAGTCTTACTCAGCCGTGGTGCTCGCATGACGTTTACCAGAATGAGATTGGGTTAGGATCGCTGGGGCAGAGAGCAGACCAAGTATGCCGGCCACTGATTTTATGCAAATGGAAGAATTCGGAATCAGAAAAGCTCCGGCAAGCCGCGATACTGTTCATTTAAGTCTGTCGGAACTGTTCGGGCGATGTTGGAGTGAGCGCTTTAGCGCTTGTCCGAGAAGGCATGAAGGCATCCTCCCACCATTCGGATCCAAGGGAAGGAGGGGCTTTACTGATCAGGATTGCGTTTAGCCTACGGGTTCCGAGAGATCTGATGCCGACCTTGACTTCCACATTCAGCATTGAGATTACTCAAGCACTGCCGCCAGGAGGCGTAGTATTGACACAAGGCAATATCGCCTGAATGCCTTTTCCCAATGCGATTTTGAACGTCTCCTGCGTCAGATCCTCGGCAGCGGTGACGTCCCGGATCAAATAAAGAATGAATCGATAAACCATCGGCTCGAACAGTCCAAGATTTACTTCGTTCACGAAGAGCTTCCTTTCTCTGCTAATGTCCTCCGTCACTGAATATGACAAACAATTCTGATATTGTTTTGAATCGCTCAGAGTCAATCGCTACCAAAAGAATTTTCGTATGCGCTAGGATCTGGTGGAAGCAACTTCTAATATCCAATCGCCGATTACAGACGTGGTCTTGTGTTTTTCGACCTCTTCGATTCAAATGACTTTCATGCCGGCCGGGATTCACACACCTGTGCGCCTGAGACGCACCTGGGGCCGGTTAAGCAAAGAGGCTGCCCTGACTGGACTGAGAACAAAACTTGAAAATTAGATCTCTTCATGGAATGACTGCATCGTCGCTGTTAGGCACACTCGTTTTGATTCCCTTAACCGCGGAGACACTGCGTCTCGAATCAACTGCCGACATATGGCTGTCAGACGCGACCGATTCAGAACGCGACAGCAGCGCCGGCAAGCACCCTCGATTCAAGATCAAGAGCATCCAGGAGATGGCGGCGATTCGATTCGATGCATCGCCCGCCGCCGGGCACGAGATTCTGAAAGCCGATCTTCACATGCGGCGCGCAGGCAAAGACATGCTGCGCTACGTGCGTGTTTCAACAATCAATCAGGATTGGGCTGAAGGCACGACCGCCAGTGGTTACGGCCCGGCCAGTGGCGCGACTTATATGTGGGCCGACGCGAACATTAAGAAGTCGTGGGCATGGCCCGGTTCACAGTTCTGCGATGTCATCATGAGTTCGGGGAACAGTCTGGCGACTTGGGCAGAGCGCGAGGAATTGCCGGACGGCTGGGTTTCCGTGTCGCTCACTCCGCAGTTGGTCTATTCGATGGTTGCTGGTGACACGGACGGCCTCGCTGTCATGGACGGGGGCAATCTGTCCTACTTCAACAACTTCATCCACAGCTCTGAATCCCCAGGCAGCGAACCCTACATCCAGGTAACGCTGGGGAAAGAAGTGGCGGCGCCTCCGGCGCCAATTGTAAAAGCCGAACCTTCAGCAGAGCGCGCACACCTCAAGGCAGGCGCCGTCAAGCTGATCATCGATGAGGACCCGAATGTCTTCTGCTGGAAGATCAAAATAGACGGGCAGGCCATCGAGAGATGGCGAGTGAAGCATCCGGCCGCCGAAGGCGAGACAGTCATGTTTTTTGAAGACCTGCCGCCATCGAAAGAACTGAACGTTGAGGTCATCGCCGTCTCAATTGGCGGAAAAGCCTCCGATGCGGCTCAGGTAAAAGTAGTGTCGTCCGATGCGCTTTCACAGGGATTGAGACTCGTAGACTTTACCGAACCAGGCAAGGGTGCTTCGCCCCCTGAACGGGCTGAAAAAGTCAAAGTATGGGCATTGCCGGGCCTGGTGAAGGTAAGCCCGGAAAGCTCGTCATCCATGTTCGACGACCTTGGTGCAACCTCTGAGTACAAGCAGTCCAACGCGGTCTGGGACGGCAAGCGCATCCGCCTTCATGGCGCTCAAGGGGAATACGTCTCCTATCAGCTTTGCATCGAAAAACTGGGCGAAGCACCGCTGAACGGAATTCGAGTTGCACCTGCACTCCTCAAGGGCCCCAACAACTCGACAATCGGCGGAAGTGAAATCGAACTCTACAAAAACTGGTACACCCGCAATGGCAACAAGCAATGGCAGCCAGCCTTCTGCGTGCCTCTGAAACCGGGCGAGCCGTTCCAGATTCCAGATCCGAAACGAGAACTCGCCAGCCAGCAGAACCAGACAATCTACGTCGATGTCTATATTCCGAAGGACGCCACGCCTGGCGTTTATTCCGGAGAAGTTAGGGTCGAGTCCGAAGGCGAGGCAACCATTGATTTGCCCGTCTCGATCATGGTCCACGGCTTCGCCCTGCCCGACCGGCTCGGTTTCTGGCCGGAACTGAACGCCTATAATGTTCCCCGAAATGCCCACGACTATTATCGGCTCGCCCATCAGCATCGGTGCGTCGCTAATTACTGGCGCTTTCAGCCGCAGCTCGAAGGCCAGGGCAAAGGCATAAAAACTATTTGGGAACGCTACGACCAAGACGTGGGCCCACTCCTTTCCGGTGAAGCCTTCAGGAACAATCGAAGGGCCGGGGTGCCGGTGCCGTGCATGTACCTGCCGTTCGAGGACAGTTGGCCCACAGCCCTCTCAAAAGAGAATTACAACTACGAGGGATACTGGCCAAAACGAGGCGACGACAACAAGCACCTCACCGAGCACTACATGAAGGCCCCCTATATCGGCGACGCTCTGAGCCAGGATTACAAAGACGCTTTCCTTTCTGTCCAGCGGCAGTTCATTGAACACTTCAAGGAAAACGGCTGGACACAAACCGAGATGCAGTGCTTTTACGGCGGCAAGAACACCCACCGCACCCAGTATGGCTCAAACATGTGGTGGACCACCGACGAGCCCTATCACTGGGACGACTGGCTTTCGCTACAATTTTTTTGCCGGCTTTGGGCAAAAGGCAGAGGCGATGCCGACCCAACGCTCTGGATGGCCCGTGCCGATATCTCGCGCCCGAACTGGCAGGGCAAGGTGCTCGACGGGATTGTGGATACTGTCTACTTCGGCGGCTACACCAGTGCGCTCCGATATCGCCGCACCCGCCTCCTGCAACAGGAGTCCGGCCTGAAAATTATGGCCTACGGCAGTGCCAATAGCGACAGCGAAAGCAATACCCGCTCGGTGGTAATGATGCTCAATGTCTGGACAAACGGTGCGCACGGAATTCTTCCCTGGCAGACACTCGGCGACGACTCCGCTCTCGACAACGGTGACCCTCGCGGAGGCGGCAACGCTCTGATAGTTCCCGGTAAACGCTTCGGAATCAGTGTCGTTGGCGACATGCGTCTCAAGGCGTTTCGTGAGGGCCAGCAACTCACCGAATACATGACGATCCTCGCCGACCGATACGAGCTGCAGCGGGAACAGGTGAAGGCAATGGTTCATCGTGCGGTGAACATTCAGGCCGGTCAGAAAGCCGGATCAGGTGCAGACAATGCAGACGCCATGCAATTCAACACTCTGAAGGCATGGCAGATATCTGAATTACGCAGGGCTCTGGCGGAGCTGATTCTGAATAAGGAAGGCGTTGCGGGTGTGGGGACAGATTTACAACCTGACCGAACTGAAAAGGTGATAACCCCGGAGGCCACAGAAATACCCAGAGAAGGCCAGGTTGAAAACCCGTCCCCACAATCTGAAACCCAGCGAGGCAAAGCCCTCGCCGCTCACACCAAAGTTGGCCCAAAGCTCGATGGCACTCTCGATGACCCTGTCTGGCAGAATGCCACTCTCCTGGCCATGGGTGATGTTATCGGACCCGGCAAGGCCACTCTGACATCCACCGTCCGCATCCTCTTCGGCAACACCATTCTTTACATCGGAGTCGAGTGCCAGGAGCCGGATACTGGATCTCTGAAATCCGTCGCACAGCCCGACGGTGAGCTTTGGTCTGACGATTGTGTGGAGGTCTTCATCTCGGCCGATCCGGACATCGGCTACAAACACATCGGCCTGAATCCCAAAGGAACGATCTTCGATCAGTCGTGCCCGGCCGGGGGCGAGAACAACATCGCCTGGAACGTCCCCCTGGACTGCAAGACTCATATCGAAAAGAATCAACGCTGGACGGCTACTCTCGCAATTCCATTAAAGGAACTCGATGCCTACGTGGGCGACGGACTCGACTGGCGCATAAACGTCACCCGTTGCCGGCCGGCACGGGGCCGAGATCCCTACACGGAATATTCATGGGCCATCCTCCCTTCTACCAGCTTTCACCAGCCGGCGGCGTTTGGCCGGCTGACCGGTGTGACCATCCCCGAACAAAAAACTGGTGTCACTCGCCAACGTAAAGAACCTGTGAAATCTGATTCGGTCGTCGATGTTGGTGAAAAGGTGGGCGATGTAACCGTCTTCTACAAGTTCGATTTCGACAACGACAACGGCGGCTTCCGTTGGACGGACAACATGGGGCCTGCGGTAGGCGAAGGGGTCACGATGGCCAAGACGCTGCGGCTTGCCCGAAAAAAGGCCGGTGGTGGATTTGGCGTTTCGCTCCCGGTGAACATCCCTGGAGCAACCGATCTCAAGATCGCCTACCACGGCCGGGCCTCTGGAATGCCCTACGCTGGCCTGAATGCCAGCGACCGCCTCTCCAAAGACAACACCACCAGCAATGCCTATCGATGGCTTTCTGATAAGGAATGGCGTCCCATCCTCTATTACCTCGAGGCCTTCCGTTACAACTCCCAGCGTGTCGGAACACGAGTGCGACCGGAGACCTTCTACACTGAGATCAATTTTCATGGTGAACAGGCGGGCTCGACAGACACCTGGATGGAGATGGACAACTTTGTCCTCTACCGAGGCAATGACCGCACACCGCCGTCACGGGTGGAGGGAGTCGGAGGAGAGGCCGCCCCCGGAGAAGTTTTTTTGTGGTGGCGTCCTTCGACCGACAACACTTCGGTGATGCTCTACGTCATCTCGCGCTCAAGGGACGGAGGCCCTTTTGAAAAAATCGCGGAGAGTGTTGAGGTAGTTTACAAGGATCGCCCGGTGGCGACCGGAATCTATCAGTACCGGGTGCTGGCATGCGATTTTGAGGAAAACCTGGGCGAATGGTCTTTACCAGCATCGATCAAGGTCACCCGGGGGGAAGAAAATCTGAAGCCCGATGTCGCCATTGAATTTGTGGAACGGAACGCATATCGAGAACGAGTCCTTGAAATCGCCGGGAATGGTAAAGGCGATCGGGACAGAAACCTCGTGATGTGTTATGGCGATTCGCTCACCGGTGCCACTGGCTATCCATTGGAGGTCCAGGGCGCGCTGGGAACAAAAAAGGTCGTCGGTTTTGGTTTCCCCAGCCAGCAGACATCCTTCGGCCTCGCCAATGCTGCTTCAAACTTCGATAAAGCTGGCAAACCCTGCATCGCGCTCATTCTGTTCGGAACCAACAACAGCAAGAGCCCCCAGGCTATCGAACAGGCAATGAAAGATCTTGAAACCATTGCCAGCACCGCGGCCGAGCGCGGCATCATTCCCATCCTCGGCACCATTCCCCCGCGCGGATTCAATGACCCGGAATCCAAACCGGAGGCTGCATACAACCAAGCCCTCGTCGAGACCTGTCGTCGGCTTCGAATCCCCTGCGGCCACCTGTTTGAAGAATACCAGCGCCACCCCGATCTCCGAAAGCTCATCGCCGACGACGGCGTCCACAACACCCGCGAAGGCATGCAAACCAGCGCCCGTGTCTGGAAGCGCGTCGTCGACCAGGTGAACTTTGTCCTTCGGGATAGAGAATAGTTCAGCCCACATTTCGCCAGGAACACTTCCGTTCAGCGCTGAACTCCTGCTGTTCCTGAATTCATTACAAAAAGGCTTGCTCCTCAGAATTCGTGGGTTGCAGGTGGCCATGGTAGTGCTCCAAGGTCGTGGTACAGGGCTATTATAAGGACTTCTGGCACTCTGAAACCGTATGATTTTTTGGTAGTCGTTTTGATTTTGTTGTTAAAGCCCTCGACCACCCCGGCATTTATCTCCTTCCTGGCGCGAAAATAGTTAAGGATGAGTTCCTTGTGCCTGCGAAGTGATCGAGCCACATCCTTCATTGGTTCGATACGACTGTACATCGCACGTTGACACCAGTCATCGAGAAACTTTTCAGCGTTGCGAGGATAGATGTATTCCCAGAAGCGATGGAAGTCTTCCTTCATCACGTATGCCTTGACCGTCCTCAGATTGTAGGCCAGCAGTTCTTTTAGCCGTGCTGTCTGTTTTGAAGTGAGGTTGTGGCAGCGTTTGAGAAGACACCATCTACTCTTGGTCAACACCGGCTCGTAGCCTTGCTCCTTGAGCCGCTGAACTTCTTTGCGCCGAGTCTCGTCGATCGCTTTGTTCATGTTCGCCATGATGTGATAGCGGTCGAGTACGTTCAGGGCGTTCTTAGCCATGTCTCTGATGACGTTCAGGTAGGGCTTCCACATGTCACTGCACACGTACTCGACACGGTCGGAGCGCTCCTTGCCAAGCCACGAGAAGAATCCTTTCAGCGTCTTTTCTGTCCGGTCAATACCTGCCCACAGTAGCCGACGGCTGCCTTGGTTTATCTGGTAAACGACCGTAAGGTAGTTTTGGCCTTTCTTGTAGGATATCTCATCTACTCCGATGGCAGTCACGCCGGAGAGGTCCTGATGCTCACGTCCGTACGAGACGACCCATCTCACCGCGTCATACACCCGATTCCATGTCGTCCCAAAGACCAAGGCCGCTTCACTCCAGGAAAGACGTTGTGCCCATTTCGCCAAGAACCTTGAGTAGGCACGGGTATGGTGATGCTTTCCCGTCGCCCAGGGCACCTCTTCCACCTTAACTCCACAATCAGCACAGTTCACACGTCGCATCGCATATAAGAAAAAAACCGGGATTGCCCAAAGCGGGACGTACTCAAAGCGGCGAACGCCAAGCGTGTCGTACCCAGGGCAGACGGCACCACAACCACTGCACCGAGCGCGGCTATTCTCCCTCGGCCGAATCTCAACTTCGATTTTCGGGCCTTCATCGTATTCCTGGATACGAACTTTGTCGTACACGAAAGACTTCTGCTTCTCGACATGGTTCAATAGCGTCCTGATGAGCATCCGGTGTTCCCTGTGTTGAAAGTGTGATAACTCCAACCAAGGAATATCTGGATGCTCCTCTTTCAACGCAAATACAACCCGAATCACACGGGCAAGAGCCGTTGCTTTTCCGAAAGCCTCACGCCCCTCCCCTAACGGTAACCTGATGCGGAAGACCCGGTATCAACCCACAAATTCCGTGAAGGAACCACAAAAAGAACTGGTTATGAGCCGACACACCGTCCATTACGAGGTCTTGAACAACTGGGGGGACAAAGATTTTCCTGATCGAGATTGGGAAATTGACGTCCATGCTTCACCGGAAGAACTCCAGAATTTTGAAAAGTCAGGTTACCTGGTTCGAGAAGCCCTCTTCACCGGGGACGGCCTTGAACGACTCCGCGAAGCCCTCGATCAGTTGGAGAAACGGGAATACACGGTTCCTCCAGAGCCCTCGTCATCCAAAAAATCCTGGGGGCGAGTCCCTCGCTACCTGATGGACAAGGATCAGGCGTTCCTTGACCTGCTGAAATTCCCACCGACCCTGTCGATCGCACGGGCTATGATGGGGCCTCTGGTAAGGCTGCGTGGCCTGAGCGCACGAATCAGTTATCCGAACAATGAAGTTCAAGAGACACCCTGGCACATCCATCTGCGAGTCATCTCCAATCCGTTGCCGCCCTGGTTTTCCCGCCCGCACTGCATTGACGCATTGATTTATCTTGATGATTTGAACGATGAGACCGGGCCCGTTGCCCTTGTGCCCGGATCGCATGAGTGGCTCGACAAGGAGCCTCCTGCCCAATCCTACGAACCGGCGGAAGGCGAGATGGCATTGTGCGTAAAAGCCGGCGACGTAGTCATGATCCACGGCAATCTCTGGCACCGCGCGATGCCGACGCGGAGCAAGAAGCGGCGAATGTTGATCCTCAGCTATACCCCTTCCTGGTTACGCAAGTCGCCACACGGTGGGCCTCAGCCCGAAGATGGATTGACCAAACAGTTTCTTGGAAATGCGACCCCGGAAGAGCGGATGCTCCTGGGTTTGGGAGGGTATTCCTGAATACTGCATAATAGAGCAGCACCTTGTCCCGTAACTAGCAATTCGACTTATCTGGATGCCCACTGGAAGTCACATTCCTCGCTCCATCACATACCAGCCCGAACCCAGGAGGTGACTGCTACATGGTAGTCTTGCATTCGAATTACGAATCTTTCACCAGAGGAACAGAACAACCATGCCTAATATCGGCCAACCGCGCTTAACGCGGCTTCAACATCTGAATCGGTACGGCTACTACACGGACGAGAACATATTCACCGAAGAACATCTGGGCCGTTTGCGCGAGGCCATGGCCCGGTTGATGAAAGAAGGGGACGCGGAATATCGAAAGCCGCATCAGGACTACTACCCGAACATCATCGAGTTTGATGACGCATTCGCTGAGATTCTGGACAACACTGTCCTGCTTGAAGGTCTTGAACAGGTAATCGGGCCTGACGTGCAGTTGTATGCGAACGAGGTGCTCGTCTCGAAGCCGACGGGCACAGCCCAAGGCTGGCACAGAGACAAGATGAGCATCGGGAAGCATTGTCCGAACATGTTCCTGAAGGTCTGCCTGTATATCGACGAAGTGCCTATCGATGGGGGTCCGACCGGTGTCGTTCCGGAGAGCCACCTCGACGCTCACAAGGGTGAGAAATTTTTCCCGCACAAGGTCGACTTCCTTGCAAAGCCAGGCTCCCTGCTCGCGTTCAGTGCAAACACCATGCACCGGGCCGGCCTGCATTCCGAAGGCAAGCCGACGCGGCCGGCGATGTTTTTCGTTTTCATCCCCTGGTGGATCAAGCAGGCAACCTACTACACGGGAAACAAGTGCGAGCGGCTGATAGAGAACGCCGGGCCAATGCGCCTTCAGTTGCTGGGTATCAAAATGCGTGAAGGGATCAATATGGACTTGTTCAGTTCAGAGTGAGGTATTCAGTACGCCCCTGCATTCTGAAGAGCGACTCCCGAGACTACACATCCACCCAGGTACCGGACTCATTTGACTTGTAGCAGGCTTCCATAATAGCCACTGCGTCCACCGCGCATTCGAGGTCCGCATCAAATTCTTCTCTGGGCAGTGAACCCTCGATGGCGGCCACCAGCCGATCCACCCGAGTTGGTTTTGCAGCACCGGAAGACACCTCGATCTGCTCTTTTCCGGGCGATCCAATCACATAGCCCTTGCCGGGCTGATTGAAAAGAGTGGCCTCACTGCCGGTAACTTCCAGACCGCCGAGTCCACCGGTCTGGGTCCAGGCTGCCTCAACGGTACAGAGGCAACCGCTGTCAAACTGAATGAGCGCGATACCGTTGTCATCCACTTCCGTATAAATGCCCGAGACGTTGCTGATGTGTGAAAAGACCCGCTTCGCAGGCCCGAATAGAGTTCGGACGAAATGAACGGCGTGTGTGCCCATGTCCATGAACGCCCCTCCCCCGCTCAACTCCGGGTTGTGAAACCAGGCCAGATCCTTCGAATCGAACCAGTGACCGTAAGCGGCGTGGTGGGCATTCCGGAATCGAGCATGTGTGATTTTGCCGAGTTTGCCCGTCCCCAAGAACTTGATCACTCCCTGCGATTCCGCAGTGAACGGTGTGAAGTATCCCATATGCACAATTGTTCCATGCTCCTTGATCAGCGAAACAGCCCGCTTTGCATCAGCAGTCGTCGTCATGAACGGCTTTTCACAAAAGATCGGTTTACCGGCTGACACGGCAGCTTCGAGCAGCGGCAGGTGTCGTGTGTTCTCGGCACAGATAATAAAACCGTCGATATCGTCCCGGGCGATGACTGCATCCAGATCACCCGAATACTCTGTCCCGTACTCGTCCGCGAAACGCTGGCCGCGGTCAGCAACGTCGTCCCAGATAACTGCGGTTTCGCATTTCTCGTGAGCGCGCGCGGCGTTGAGGAATCCTTTTGTGTGCGTATGAGCCGCGGAAAGAAAAGCGATTTTCAACATGCTGAGTTCCTTGTGAAGTATGTGTGGGCAAGTTCGCGCGAAGGAGTTTATCGGCGGCGTACCGAGTAGTCACCCCGTTTAGAGATTGACGCATAAACGACGTTGAATTAGAGGTTAAGCTCGGGCTTCAAGCCGCCACGCCATCACCAACCCAGGACACTCCGATGCTCACTCTGATGCTTCTCTATCTTTCCCTCCCCCCCGACGTGAACGGGGAAGAACAAACGACCCAAGGCATTACCGTCCTGCCCGGCGAATTCAACATTTGCTTCAATTTTGGCTACGGAGGAGATGACTTGTTCCCCAAAGATCCGGAGACATTTGAGAAGGTCCTCAAACAAGTCAAGGCCGCTCAGTTCACTTCGATCATGGCCACCTACGCGGATTGGAAAGTCGACCTCTGCAAGAAGCACGGACTCAAATTCGTCGTCAATCTACTCACCGACGATTACCACGTTTACAAGAATGTGGAAGGCGCTAAGAAGCTCTGCGAATCACTCCGGGATAACGAGGTTATTTGGGGCTATCACCTTTTCAGCGATACGAATTCCAAAACAGCCAGCGGTCGAGATCGGGACATCAACAACGCAAACTCCTGGGATCCGACACATCCAACTTTTGTCGGTTTTGTAAAAACAAGCGGAATGAGCCGTCTGACGCATCCTGACGTTCTCGCCTATTACGATTTCCACTGGGTTCGTGGCCCCCACCTCAACTTCCCTCATCTACAGGCCTATTCGAATCAGGCGAGGAAACAGAACGCTGTGTTTTATCGATGGCTGTGGGTGAAGTCGTCTTTCAACAATACGGGCACCGGCCATCAACTTCGTTGCCTCTATACAGCTACCACCTCCATGGCTCACGGGCTCAAAGGCATCTTCTGGTTCATTGGCCAGGACATGATGGATCAGAAGACCTGGGAGATGACGGAGATGGGGCGAGATATCGCCAAAGTAAATGAGACGATCCTTCCGCTCGGCCCGGAGATGATGAAATTGGGTAATCCCGAGGCCGTCTACTCAACACCAACGACCAGAACCAATAAGAACAAAGATAAGGGAGCAGAAGATCCTGCCATCCCCAGTCCACTCGCTGGATTCCCCGAGGACCATCTCTTCAAGGTGACATCTGGTGAGGCCGTAGTCGGCCAGTTCAAAGACTCTGATGGCCGCACCGCCTGGTTCTTTGCGAACCACAACACCTATGCACCTCAGGAGATGTCGCTGGAGTTCCGGGAAGCGACCAAAGGCATCAGCATGTTCAACAGAGACGGAAGACGCTGGGTCCCACTGGAGGTAGAAAACAAATCAGTGCAGTTCAAACTCGCAGAGGCCGGCGGGGAATTGTTGAGGCTCGAGAAGTAGGCAATCAGTCAGGCCCTGCAGGTCAAATCACCGCCAATTTGCGATCTGGTAGAAATCTGAGAGATTGCCCAATCATCGGCCGCGGGACGCCCTTTCCGGCAAATATGACACGGACACCCAAGAACATCTCACCCGTCATTAGCTGTACCCCCATCCACGGATTGCGGAAGCCATCCACACTTTTCTCACAGGTATTACCATGAAACGAGCCATCACCCTTCCCGTTCTTATCGGCTTCATGCTGAGCCTTCTCACGAACTGGGCCGAAGATTCCAAGAAACCCGCTGCCGAGCAAGACCCGGCAAGAGCCCGATATCAGGAAATCAACAAAAGGCGTTCGGACCTGGACCGCCAGATCAACAAGTTACGTTACACACTCATGCGCTCCGACGCAGCAAATGCGGAACAGGAGGCCGTGGCAGCGGCGTCAAAGGCATACATGGACGCCGGCAATGCGGACGCCGGGGTCATGGCCGCAAAGAAAGCAACTGCGCAGGTGGAGGAGGAATTGAAAGCTCTTTTGGCAAAGAAATTTCAGGAGAACGCGGAAGCGAAAGAAATCCTTGCCACGCAAGAGAAGTATGCCTCCCGCAATCTGGAACTGAGATATCAGATCGATCTTGCAAACTTCAAGCTCACGAACAGGTATTCGCCCGTGTCTCTGAAGGTGGAGCAAGATCCGGAATTAAGCAAAGCCAGAAATGACGTTTACAACATCAAAGATCGAGACGAACGAAACAAGGCCCAGACTGCTTATTATGAGCTCCGCAAGCAAAAGGTTGCTGCTATTCCCGAAGGCCTGGCACTTCATAAGGAAATAGCAACTGCCGAAGCGGAACTTAAGGAAATATCAGACGGCTGGAAAGGACGGGATGACAAACTACGCGAGGTACACCGTTCAATCGAGAAAAGCGAAGATGCCGAGCTCGCCGCCGGCAGGAAGAAGGTTTCCGATTCACGGACAGCCGAACAGGCGGCGTGGAATACGGAAGCATTGAACGCGTTCAAGGCCAAGTATGTTGAAGCTCAGACGGCTCTCTATGCGAAGGCTGGAAAACTCCTCGAACAGGACGCGGACGGCAAGGCCCTGCTGGCCAGCCTGGAAACTTCAAAAAAGGAGTACGAAGAGCTGCGCAACCAGAAGAAAGCACAGAAGCCAGTAGAAAAATAGGGGAAGAAGCAAATGAAATAATTCGCTTCAAGACGCGAAAACGAAGGAACGGGGCACAGCGAACTGTGTCCCGTTTTTTTGTGCATCACTCAACCGCATACCTTGCAGTGGCCGGAAGCAGACATCCATTGCTGGCCTTCGACTGACGGGGCATGCGCAGGTTAAAATTGCCCGGGCTTCGCAGTGCCGGAATCCCCATCGACGAAGCCTTCAGGACTCGACACGCCACCTCCAAAGAAATGTTGCTCGGTCTGCTCCTTAATGGTTTTCATATGATCCGGATTCGTGGGGTTCAGACGATACTCATTAAGAATCATCTTCTGCTGTTCCAGCCACATCTTCCATGCTTCCTCCGATACGTTGCTGTAAATCCGCTTGCCAAGCTCGTCTCTGTATGGAGGACGCCTCAGACCGGGCAGGCTTTTGCCAAGCTTAATGCAATCGACCATTCTCTGTTCACTCATTTACTATCTCCGTTGATTTGAGGGCGTAATTCCGACGCGGAAGTGAAATGTTATTGGGTCGCCTGGAAACCACCAGCCAAGTCAGAATTAGTCATCCGCCTCGACCAGAGCCGCCTTCTCCTGTGCCTTTCGGAACACACGTTTGTAATCCGGATAGCAGATAAACAGGAACGCGCCTGTGACGACAAACGCGGGGAAAGGCGCTATTTGAACCAGGTAGGCCAGGAAAGCTGCCGCGAAGGGGGCAAGTATCAGCGGGAGGCCGACGGTAAACATCACCTTCAACGCTGGAATCTTGAGCTTGTCTCTAACGGTCATCAAGGTGTACTCCACGCAATGTTCTTCCCTGGCCCGAATCAGAGCCTTGTGAATCAAAGCAGCGGCGAGTGCGAACGCGATTCCGATACAAAATGACTGCCAGGTGCCGTCAAACATCAGCCGCTTAATAACTTGTGCTTCTTCAGGAAGGTTTGCGCCATCCTGGAAATAGGGGTTCCGCAGAAATTTGTTTCCAAGATAATCGAGACCAAGCACAGTAATCACCCCAAGCACCAGAGCAACCCCCGAGCTGAAGATTGTAAAATTCGGCTTCGAATAAAATGGCGCCTGCGTCTTGAAATCGACGAGAGCCCGCATGATCCTCGAATTGTAACGTTTGGTGTTGCCCATCGAGTGATTGGGGGAAGTATGAAAGTTCGGTGCGTGAGTCTATCACGCAACAAGCAAGCTTCACGCGAGGAAGGACAAGCAGTCGCTATAGTTGAACAGGGATCCTTACCCAATATACTTCCCCCACATTGCAAGGCTTTAACGCAGACTTCAGAAAAATCATGACCTTCATCCAATTCGCCATGCACTCTTGTCGTTGCGGCCATTTTCAATGAGGAAGCGTCTGATTTTCATGGGAAAATTCTGAGACCCGCTTCCTTGAAGCGGGTCTTTTTTATTCTTGTCGAATCCAAAGATGTTCAAGACCATCATCGGTGATATCAAAGCGGTTCATCACAACGATCCAGCGGCCAAGAGCTATATCGAGACAATGCTCTGCCATACCCCCTTACATGCGATATTGCTGCACCGGGTCGCGCACTTTCTTCGTACCAGTCTGCACCTCCCGGTTCTCCCACGCTTTATCTCTGTGATCGCGCACTGGTGGACGGGAGTAGAAATCCATCCCGGCGCCACGATCGGCAACCGGTTCTTCATCGACCATGGGACGGGCGTGGTCATCGGTGAAACGGCGGAGATAGGTGACAACTGCGTCATCTTTCACAACGTAACTATGGGCGGCACCGGAAAACACCACGGCAAACGCCACCCGACGATCGAAGACAACGTCTTCATCGGAACTGGTGCGGTTCTGCTCGGCCCAATCCGGGTCGGCCACAACTCGAAGATCGGGGCAAATTCTTTCATCATCATGCACGACGTCCCGCCGAACAGCACTGTGGTCGGAACGCCAGCGAAAATCGTCAAACGGGAAGGCAGAAAAGTGGATGAAGACCTGAATCCCACCGTCCTCTCCGAACATTCTGTCGAAGTGGAAATCTCGAACGAAGCAGCATCCGCTCCGGCGAGGCAAGCGGCAAACTCAATATAAAAATCATGGACGAGACATACGACGTAATTGTGATCGGCGCGGGCCATGCCGGCGTGGAAGCAGCCACGGCCGCGGCCAGAATGGGTTGCCGGACCATGATCTGCACCATCAATCTTGACACCATTGGACAGATGTCCTGCAACCCGGCCATTGGCGGCCTCGCCAAAGGGCAACTGGTCCGAGAGGTCGATGCTCTGGGCGGTATCATGGGGCAGGTCATTGACCAGTCCGGCATTCAGTATCGGATGCTCAATCGCAGCAAAGGGCCGGCAGTCCGCGCGCCGAGAGCACAGGCGGATAAGAAACTTTATCAATTCACCGTCAAGCACATCCTGGAGCAACAGGAAGGCTTGATGATCCGGCAAGACATGGTGAACGCTCTCGAGATGAATGGTCACAAAGTCACCGGCGTCCTGACTCAATCCGGCCGGGTGTATAAAGCCAAAACCATCGTGGTAACCACCGGCACTTTTCTCAAGGGCCTGATGCACATGGGCGAGGCAAAGATCGGGGGCGGCCGCATGGGCGATGCAAGGGCCGAACACTTTTCGGATGACCTCCGCCAGCTCGGCTTCGATATCCTGCGACTCAAGACAGGGACGCCCCCCAGACTGAATGGACGCACGATTGATTTTGCCGGACTGGAAATCCAGCACGGAGAAGAGCCTCCACCTCAGTTCTCATTTCAAACGGAACGTATCGAGCGGCCATCGCTGCCCTGCCACATCACCTATACCAACGAAAAAGTCCATCAGATCATCAACGAAAACCTGCATCGCTCACCCATGTACAGCGGCCAGATAGAAGGTATCGGCCCCCGCTACTGCCCGTCCATCGAAGACAAGGTCGTTCGTTTTGCGGATAAGGCGGCTCACCAGATTTTCCTCGAGCCCGAAGGGGAAAACACCCTCGAGTACTACTGCAACGGCATTTCCACCAGCCTGCCTCAGGACGTTCAGTCACAGATAGTTCATGCCATCGCCGGCCTGGAGAACGCGGACATCATGCGATACGGATACGCGGTCGAGTACGACATGGTGCCCGCCCGGCAGCTCTATCCGTGGCTCGAAACCAGGCTCGTTGAAAACCTCTTCCATGCGGGCCAGATCAACGGTACTTCAGGATATGAAGAGGCCGCCGCCCAGGGCATTATGGCTGGCATCAACGCCGCACTAAGAGTGCGAGGCGAAGAACCTTTCATCCTGGGCCGTGAAGAAGCATATATCGGGGTGCTGTTAGATGACCTGGTCACCGAAGACCCACGCGAGCCCTACCGCATGTTCACCTCTCGTGCGGAATACCGACTCCTGCTTCGACAAGACAATGCAGACCGCCGCCTGATGAAATACGGCTGGAAGTACGGTCTATTACCCGAGACCGCATGGAAAAAATTGGAACAGAAGGAAAAGCAAATCGCTGAAACCATTGCATTCATGGATAAGAAATTTCTCGACCAGCGCTCCCTTGTCCAGCACCTGCGGCGACCTGAGCAAGAATACGATGACATCGAGGCCATGAGCCCGGAACTCAAAGCGCTCGAACTCTCAGAAGCTGTAAGGGAACAGATCAACATCCAGGTGAAATACGAGGGCTATATCAAGCGACAGGAGCTGCAGGTCATCAAGATGCACGAACTGGAGGCGGAGGCACTGCCTGCGGATGTGGATTACTCCGCCATCAACTCACTCAGCAACGAAGCCCGAGGCAAACTCGATCACATCCGCCCATTGACGGTCGGCCAGGCGTCACGCATCTCTGGCGTAACTCCGGCGGACATCTCCGTCCTGATGGTGTATTTCAAGGGCGGGCGAGCCCTGCCGAGGATGGCAGAGGTTAACAGTAACCCGCTGTAGCGGGCTTGTTCATCTAATTCCGAAATGGAGATGACACCACATGCCTTTTCCTGAATGGTATCCCGGCTCGCAAGCGTCCATTATTCCAACCCTCCATCATTCCTCTCTTCACCTCCTCCATGCCACTCCAGTCCAATCCATATTTTCAGGCGGTTCGTGAGCATGCTGACAACATGCTCGAATACGGTCGGCCGCTCCATTTCGAAAATCCATGTCCGCTCTTTTCCGGCACCGTCGACGTCAAGGACAGGGAAATCACCACCAGCACGATCATGCCGCCACCGGGCATCCGACTGAGTGACTTCAACTGGTGCGGCAACAACTTGATGCACGATGTCCCGTTTCTGGAATCGCTGAATGCGCTCAGCCAGTTGACCGGTGATTCCAAGTATTCACAGGCCGTGGATGATGTTTTTGAGTTCTATGGAAAGCACTGTCCTCACCCGGATACTGGACTCTTTCCCTGGGGCGAGCATGCTCAATGGAGCTTCCATGACCGATGTGCCCTGCCCTGCGCTTTTACGAATGGCCTGCAGCATTACCTTCATGACAATTACATCATTCACGACCACATGCGATTCGCCCCGGGATGGTTCTGGGAAAAGATGTGGCAACATCATCCAGACGCAGTCGTGAATTTTGCTCATGGATTGCACTGGCATATCGTCAATGAGGAGACCTTTGAACATAATCGGCACGGCACTCTCACCAAGAACTGGTGGCGCGACCCCAAAAATCCGGACAACGGACCGGGCAAAGATTTCGCCCGTTACTCAGGCCACTTCATATTTGATGCCCTTTTCGCATGTTTCAAATCCAAAGATACCGCGCACGCGGACTGGGCACGCCGCAAATTGAAATGGCATACGGACAAGCCGCTGCCCAACGGCATTATTCGTGGCTGTGCACGGACACCGAGCTACGAACAAGCAGGCCAGCATGACGGACTTGCCCTCAGCGTTGCTGATGCGGCAGATCTCTTCGAAGCGGACAGCCCAATCGGCAATGAATTCGCCGGCTACGCTATGGAACTTTTTGATGCCCGTATTCAAGAGGTGAAGCAGCGGCCCAAGCCCGAAATCAAGGAGGATGTGGACGGGGAGATCTGGGTGAACGGATATTTTCGGAAACCGAGGAAAAGCGTAGGGCTCGGCCGGGGCAGCACAAATCTCCAACTCCTGAAAAGAACGGGCCAAGAATGGTTTGCGGATGCGACCATCGAACACGCGCGCTGGGAGTCCGAATGCCTCCCTCCCCCACCTCCTGGGGTGACCATCCTTGCACGTACCTATGAGATACGACTGGACAATGCTTTGTCGGCCTACGTGGCCTCCGGCCAAAGACGCTTCCTCAATAGCGCGGACCAATTCGCCAAACTCGCTATGGAGGCACTTTATCGGAACGGGATGTTCATGGGCGCCAGCAATATGAAAATATTCCGCGCAACCTCGGCATCCGAATACCACATAGATCAATGGGCCGAACCGACCACGCCCGGGCTCTACTACAGTGTGTCCGGCACACCTTTACTCGTGCGCTCAATGCTCAGGCTGGCGCTGCTTCAGGAAGGTGAGGAGGACATCCTCGGCGTGGATCTTCATTCGCGGTAAACGGGGGTACGCCGGGTCCATCCGGCTCAGCACTGCGAATTGAAGGTGCAATCGGACTCACCGAAAGGATCCGCTTCAGAGCGTCGAACTCAGGTTTATATCCCGACCGTGATGCCGCCAAACACTTCACGTATCCGGCGGCAGTCTTCATCGGGAAGCGGTGGGCCGAGGATCGCTTCGACGTTTTCTTCCAGATGCTTGATGTTTCCGGTCCCGATGATCACAGAGGAGATGGATTCGGGCGCTGCGGCGAACTTGTAACCCGCGGCGACCACCGACTCGACATGTTCACGGACAAGGAAGCCCAAAGGATTCGTCTTCGGCAGCGCATCTTCCGCAATCCAACCCTTACTTTTCCAATCGGAGACCAGTTCCTCCAGCTCGTCCGGGCGTGTCAGCTTGATACGTACGCTTGCCATATTCAGGACGCCGACGTTTCGCTGCTGTGCCATCGCCAGAATCTTGTCTTCTGCAGTCACGTTCAGGATGCCGTACTTGACCATGATCGTTTCCCACAGATCGTCCGTCAATGCCATCTCCAGCATCGCGTGTTTCGGATCGGCCTTGAAGTTGGCGGTCATTCCAATGTGCCGAATCTTGCCCTGCTTCTGCAACCGCTCGACAGCCGAGTAGATTGAATCCACCACTGGGCGATAGTGCTGCGGCAAGACACCATGAAACTGATAGAGATCAATAGCCTCCATTCCGAGTTGCCGCAGGCTGGTCTCGCATGACTCTATCACATCGTTCGGAGCAACCAGACCATCCTCACCATCTTTGAGGGTCATAAACTTCGTCGCCACGATTACCTCATCACGCGGCAAGTCTTTCAAGGCCCTTCCAAGAATTTCTTCCGTATTGCGATACGCCAAGGCGGTGTCGAAAAAATTGATGCCCAACTCAAAGGCGCGATGGATCAGCCGGATGGACTCCTGCTCGTTCTTGTCCGTTCTGACTCCGATCTGACTTGGCCCGCCAGTGCCGAGGCTGGCAAGAGAAACTTTCAGACCGGTACGACCTAGGGTGCGGTAGAGCATGGGTTCGGAGGTCAAAGGTTCAGAGTTTCAGCACCACGATTCGTTGTTTTACTTGAGCCGAAGCTTGAACTCTCATGGCCTGTCCCACCAAATCAAACTTGAAATCTTGCAATTAAATTGCAAGATTTCAACTATGATTCATCGCGCAGGCTACCTCATGCAGCTTCAAGAGGCGGTTGGCAGAAGTCCCGTGGTGGCCCTTCTGGGCCCACGCCAATGCGGTAAAACCACTTTGGCCAGGCAGTTACTGGCCGCGGATTCCCCGAATTATCTGGATCTGGAAGATCCGGCAGTGGAAGTACTGCTCGAAAATCCCATGCTGGCCCTGCAATCGTTACAGGGCCTGGTGGTGATCGATGAAGCACAGAGACAACCTGGCATCTTTCCCGTGCTTCGAGTGCTGGCAGATCGCGAGGAGCGACAGGCCACCTTCCTCGTTCTGGGAAGCGCCTCACCAGATCTCTCCCGGCAGGCATCAGAATCGCTGGCCGGACGGGTCGAAATCATCGAAATGCAGGGCTTTGATTTGAGCGAGATTCCGCAAAGTGACAGGGACAAGCTGTGGATTCGCGGTGGATTCCCAAGATCGTTCCTCGGGCCAACAGAGCAAGAGAGTCTGCGCTGGCGCCGTGACTTTGTTCGTACATTTCTGGAGCGAGACCTGGCGAATCTCGGTTTCGGAATGGCTCCGACTGCAATGCGACGTTTCTGGACGATGATTTCCCACTATCACGGGCAACTCTGGAATGGCAGCGAAGTGGCGGCGTCCCTGGGCATCGCCCCCAACACGGCGCGCGCCTACCTCGATGCGTTGGAACAGACATACATGATCCGCCGACTGCAACCGTGGCATGCAAACGTCGGCAAACGACTGGTCAAGACACCCAAAATCTACTTTCGTGACAGTGGGTTATTCCACAGCCTTCAATCGATCGAATCGGAATCCGTGCTGAAGACTCATCCAAAACTGGGGGCCTCATGGGAGGGATTCGCATTGGAGGAAACGCTTCGGGCATTACAGCCCGACGATGCATGGTTCTACGCGGTACACAGCGGGTCTGAGCTCGACCTGTTCTTAATCCATAAGGGAAGACGGTTAGGAATCGAGTTCAAACGCCAGGACGGGCCCCGGCTGAGCCGTTCCATGTCGATCGCCATCGAGGATCTTCAGCTCGATGCGCTGTGGGTAGTTTACCCCGGTTCACGCACATACGACCTCAGCGACATGGTTCGTGTGGTCCCCCTGTGGGAGGTTCGCTCGCAGACGCTGTGAGGGAGAGGCCTCCTGATCCCCAATACCTGTCTGATCCCACGCTCGCGCCAGAAGGACGACAAGACAGTGGGTGCGCCGTAGCAAGCACCCGCTGCCTTGTGTATGGGAGGTGGGACGGTCTGTGCGGCTGGGACGTGCCGCGGCGGGGCAAACAAAGCGCCCGGGACAAGGCGCGAATCTCCTTTATTTGTTGAGCGAAAGATTTATCTGGTTTCCGGGACGCAGCCGCTTCACGTCATTGACCGAAAGGTCATTGACCTTCGCCACGTCCTTCCAAAGCATCGGGTCACCGAGTTCTCGCTTGCAGATAATCCAGAGACTTTCGCCCTTTTGAATGGTGTACATCTTCTTCGCATTACCAGGTTCCGTGCCCTGGGCAGGCGCCAGAGCGCTGAGATTCGGCATGGATCTCGACTCTTCTGCCGACTTTTTCACAGCGGGCTGCCCTGTCGTTCCAGGATCTTTAGCCTTGGCGACCTGCTGCGGCTCACGATATGGCTCCAAATCCGGGATATCCGCACCGCGCGTCATTACTGGCTTCTTTGAAACCAATTGGGCTACATTCTGCTCCTGCACTTCTGAACCTGAACTTATCGGACCAGGATTGGATTCTGATGAATCTTCCGAGGGGACATCAGATACCCGACTCCCACCAATACTGGTCCCGACTGCAGTAAGCTCGGCCGGCTGTTCTCGTTGGTCTCCGACGGGGACCAGGGGTCTTGGAAGTAGCGGCGTGGCATCATTGATTTTTGCCAACTCCTGGAACGTTCCCGGCTGACTTGGCGTCGCTTGAGGCTGCCTTATCAAATACAGTCCAAGCGCGGCGATGAGCGCTACCGCCGCAGCATGGACGTAAATATGCCGATTCCTGATGGCTTCCATCTGATTGCGTTCTACCAGCTTTTCTTCACGGACAAGTCGTAACTGGCGCTTCGTGTTGTCCAGTTCTTCGACTTGATCTGTGTAGTCGCGCTCCTTGTCTTGAAGACGTTGTTCAATCCCAACAATCGAGATCGAACTGTCCTCCAGTGCGACGGCCAACCGTTGCACTTCTTCCTGCTTCTGTTCCTTTTCACCGTATACCCGTTGTAATTCTTCGCTGACGTCATCCCGCTCATTCCGATATCTGTCACGTTCGTTGAACGCCTCCGGGAGCTCTATCTGGGACAGGCGAAGGAGTTCTTCTTTCTGAGTATCGAGCATTTGGCCAAGGGACTCGTTTCGCTCGCTAACCATGTCCAACTCTTCTTTAAGCGCATCCTGTTGCTCCAGGCTCTCGAGCACTTCCAGTTCACGCCTTGAAAGCTCTTCTCTGCTGCCCTCAAGCTGTGTCTCGAAGGAAATTACCTGCTGATAAAGTTTGTTTTGCGCAGCACGGCTTTCCTCCTCAACCTGGGCAATCACAAGCAAGGCGTGCTCTTCGGCGCTGAGGACTCGAGACTGCATCTCCTGAAGTCTTGTCTCTTTGATCTCGTGCTCGCGTGAGAGCTTTTGAGTCTTCTTGCGCTCATGAGACAGCTCACCCAGCAGCATGTCACGTTCTCGTTCCAATGAAGGAATGACTTCGTTTCGCAGAGTAACAATCTCTGATTGTTTCCCTTGAATCTCCAGATCGAAGGCGGCATTTTCAGCTTCCAGTTGATTAAGTTGCTGCGCCATCTGTACATGGCGGGCTTCAATCTCTTGAAGTCGCAGAGTTCGCTGCTGCAGTTCAGACCACTCCGCATCGAGCTTTGCCTGCAGAGCGCCAACCAATTCTGTATTGGACTCTTCATGATTACTTAGTGCGTTCTCGAATTGCCTTGAGGCTTGCTCTGACTTGAGTTGTGTTTCATTCAGTCTGAAATACAGCTCTTCGATTTCTTCGCGATGCTGAATATCACGGCGAGCCATTTCATCGAAGTTTGTCTTCGCATTTGCCAGATCCTGCTCGAACTTCTCATTCTCCAAACGCACACGCTCATGGGCTGCCAAGGCGTCTTCGAGCACCTGTTCAAGCGCCTGTGCATGCTGAATAGAATGGGCAAGTTCTGCTTCGGCCTTGCCTAAGCTGTGTTCGTATTCCTGCTGTTGTTCCTCGCTCTCAACAGTGCTGGAAATTGCTGCGCCTCGAACATCAGCACTTGCTTTTTCAATGCTCAAGCGAGCGTATTCAAGCTCATCTTCCAGTACGGAGGTTCGTGCCTGCAGGCCGTGGTTGGATGCTTCAGTCTCACGGAGCGATGCCTGCAACTGACCCATCTGGGAACGGACACTTTCGTATGCGTTGTGTTTATTGGAGAGCTCCTGCAGTGTGCGCTGATTGTTTTCTACCAAATCACGGATGGCACGCTCTTCCTGCTGAAGCGACTTTTCAAGATCCTGGATAGTTGCCCTCGCAAGCTCCAATTCCGTCTCGACGTTTTCGAGTTCATCGACTCTGTCCTGCAGCCTGTCGACTTCTTCAGTCCGCAGTTGAATCTTTTCTTCGAGTTCAGCGATATGCCGTGTAGAGACGACCATCCATTCCTGATGGATACGACTGATCTCTTCGCTCTCGGCTTTGAGGGCTGCTTCTCTCTTCTCCGATGAATCCCGAAACTCCAGGAGTTTGGCCTTCTTAAGTTCGATCTCCTTTTTCTCTGTTTCGACAAGATGGATTAGCTCCACATTTTCAGCCTGGACACGCTGGAGCTCGGCATGGTGAGCATCAAGATCCAGCTGCCACTCCTCGGAAATCGGTTTGCTTTCGAGCTCTTCCATCTGCGTCTGTATCTTTGCACGAAGATGCTTCATTTCTTTCTGAGTGGTTTCCCGAATGGCATTTGATTCTTTCAGCCTGGCTTGGGCTGAATCGAGTTCCCTCTTGAGCACGTCGGCTCTCTGCTTCTCATCGGTATTTGCTTCCATGCGAGACTGCAGACTCTCCACCTGATGCTCCAGGGCTTCGAGCTTCCTTTGATAATCGAACTCGAGGGACTCCCATGATGCACGGCTTTCATGCAATTGCTGCTGGATGGTTGAACTGTCAAAGCCCGCAGCCTGGAGTTCCGCCAGTTGTAGACGGAGGGAGTCATTGAGAGCTTCGATCTCGCCGATCTGTTTCAGATATTCCTCCTCCACACCTTTGTGGATCTCTTTCTCAGCACTGAGCTGACCGCGAATGCTTTCCGCCTGCGAAGCCGAGGCTTCGGCCTCGCTCAACAACTGTTTAAGAGCATCGATCTGCTTTTCAAGATCGGCAATCTGATTTGTGTATTCCCTTTCCAGCCCGAATCGTCTGGCCTCTTCGTCTTGCAGGCGGGCCTCGATATCCATGAGCTGCCGGCCGGTCTCGTCGGCCTGTCCAGTTTGAGCTCTCAAAGCCTCAAGATGACCTTCAAGAAGCGCCGTCTGTTCCTGGTACTCCGCTTTCAACGATCCGTTACGGGACGTTTCTTCTCCGAGCCTCTTCTTGAGGTCTTCAATCTGTTCCCCCCGTTCCGTTGCATCTTCCAGTTGCCCCTGCATGAACTGAACAATCTTGTCGATGTCATCCAGCTCCTTCTGATATTCGGCCTCGATCTCTTTGCGCCGAGAGCGCTCATCGTTGAGTTCAAACTCGAAATCCGCTCGCTGCTGTTTTGAAAGACTCTGAACCGTTCTCAAATCTGAATTCAGTCGCGCTATTTCATCCTGCGAAGTTTTCAGGAACTGATTCATCTCAACCAATTGATCCGCCTGCTCGGACAGACGGCTTGAACTCTCCTGAGCTTCATGCCGAATCCGTTCGATTTCGTGATACGCATCTTCAAGCAAACGTTCTTTCTCGGAGAGCATTTCGGCCATCGCTTCAAGCTGCTCCACTCTTGCCTCACCGCGGGCGACTGCTGCGGAGTAATTCCCGTTCCTGGTCGCCAACTCCTCCAACCTCGCCTCATACTCGGCGACGACACTGTCCCGCGCCTGCAGTAATTCCTGTTCACGCTTCTGAAGAGCACTGACAGCAGAACTCAGCCTTGCCACATGACCATCGAGGTCATTAATCTGACTCTGGCGTTTCCAGATTTCGTCTTTCGCTTTCTGGTGCCATTCAATCTGCGCTTGCTCGAATTTGCCGGACTGGGCGAACAGTTTTTCTTCAAGATGACTGCTCAGATCCTTGAACTGCTGTACTTCACGCTCACGCTGAGTGAGCTCCTTGGAGATAAAAACAAGCTCAGACTCCCGGGCCTTCAGTTCAATGGCCAAGGTCTCGGTATCCTCTTTAGCATTGCCCGTTGAGCTCCCGATTAAGCTCTGAAGTTCTGAAATCCTTGCCTCCTTCTGTTTCAGAAGGTTTTCAAGCTGGGCAATTTTCTCCAGAAGTTCAGCCTCTGCGAGTTCGTCGAACATGGTAGTAGTCCCCTTAAATTTTAAGTGTGGCGCGCGAGCAACCAGATGCCCGACAGCCTTCTAGCTGCCGAACTATCAACCCTTAAGTGCAACTTCCGGAGATCCCGGAGGATTTTGACGAACGCCAGTCCCATTCCAGGGGGCTGGGTGCAGAGAGGACTACCGATAGAAAAGCTGTTTTAAGAGAAAACAGCTAACGCTCGGAAGCGATGATGTGTGTGTCAGGCGGGTTGTCTACAGTTGTGCGGTACTGCGGGGACAGCGTGCACATTTGAGGGCGGGATTGACCTATTGGTCAACGCTAGGACGAAGTGAGCATTAAAGTTATAAGTCTTTGAGTGTCAAGAGAAATTTAACAATTGATGTGTTTTTCTTTGAAATCAGCATTCGAAATTTCAAAAATCGGTTGGTTCGGCTCGGTCTGCGGTTTTCATTTCAGGATCAAAAAAGATAAAAACGACTCGATTCTCACTCGCAACTTAGACAATTTCTCATGCTTTTTGACACTCATACCAACCTGATGTGGTACCCGGAACATCTCTCCGACGAGTTTGTGCAATTCGCCTGGGAGGCCAAGCGAGCCAAAATGAAACTTTCGCCCGACGTCTACTTTGCAGGCAGCGAGGTAAGCCAACAAAACGCTTTCGATTCACGACCGGAACAACTCCTGGAAGCGACAAAAGATGCGGATCGAGTCATCGTCTTCGGCATCAAGGCGCCCTTCTGTGGAATCAATGCAGAACAGGAACTCATCGCAGATTTTGTAAAGCAAAACGCTGAACGGTTCATAGGTTGGTGCTCGGTGAATCCCAACGATGCTGACTGCGTTGAACAGCTCGAATACTATGTGAACGACCTCGGTCTACGCGGCCTCAAGTGCTCCCCCATTTATCAGAATTGGGATCCGGCAGATCCAAAGCATCTACCATTGTTCAAAAAGGCAGAGCAGCTCGGCATTCCGGTCAACATCCACCAGGGGACGTCGTTCGTCCGGCCAGGCCCTCTCAAGTATGCGAATCCAATCCAACTTGAGGATATAGCGATAGCGTGTCCCGATCTGCGCATCGTCATCGCTCACATGGGACATCCCTGGGAAGACGAATGTGTGGTCCTCATTCGCAAACACCCCAATCTTTACGCCAATATCTCCGCTCTTCATTATCGGCCGCTGAGGCACTATCAGGCTTTCATGTCTGCGATTGAATATGGTGTCGAGCATAAACTTATTTTCGGCTCAGACTTCCCTTCAGCCACACCTGCCCAGGTGATCGCCGGTCAGCACAAGGTCAATGACGTGGTCAAGGGAACAAACTTGCCAAAGATTTCTGCAGAGATCATCCACAACATCATTTACGAAAACTGGAAATCCTTTTTGCCGGAGTACACCTGATGAAGATCACGCACATTGAAGCCATTCCTGTAAACGTTCCGCTCAAGCAGGGGCTGACCACAAAGACCGCGCATGGGGAACATATCGATTCCCCGTACGTCATGGTCCGCGTCCACACGGATGAAGAAATTGTCGGCCTTGGAGAGGCGACGGTCGCACCGAGATGGAGCGGTGAAACCAGCCGTGGATGTGTCGTAGTCCTGGAAGATCTGATCGGGCCGGCCCTTGCCGGAGAAGATCCGTGTGATATCCAACGTCACCGTCAGACCATGGCGCGGACCATCAAACTCAACCCGTTCGCCAAATCAGCAGTTGAGATGGCATTGTGGGATATCAAAGGAAAGGTCGCCGGCCTGCCGGTTTACCAATTGCTTGGGGGGAAGGTTCGAGACGAGATGCCGATTCGCATGGTTGTGGGCGCTTTCTCCATGGAAAAGGCAAGGCAGCTCGGGGAACGGTTCCTTGATTGGGGGTGCCGCTGTCTGAAGGTCAAGGTTGGGCTCGACCCTGAAGAAGACGTCGAACGGGTCCGCACTATCAGAGAGCTGGCCGGCCCTGAGGTGCGGATCAGCGTGGACGCCAACTGCGGATGGACCGTTTACGAAGCCAGGCGCGCCCTCGCCAAAATGGAACAATACGACATCCTGTTCGCCGAACAGCCACTCCAGATTGGACTGAACGAAGAAATGGCCGCACTTCGAATGAAATATAACATCCCGATAATGGCCGATGAGAGCGTGTTCACCCTCAGCGACGCCTGGGATGTCGCACGGTCTGGCGCAGCCGACATCATCAGTATTTATCCGGGAAAGAATGGCGGTATTCTGGACGCTCTCGAAATCATTCACGTGGCCCAGGCCGCAAACATCGCATGTTCGATGGGCAGCAACCTCGAGCTCGGAATTGCCACCGCGGCCATGCTGCATCTTGGCGCTGCCGCCCCGAACGTCCAGAGCGAAAACTTCCCAGGTGATTTCATCGGCCCGCTCTACCACGAGGCAGACATGATCACGAAACCTCTGAGCCTCGGCCCAGTGGCCGCAAGAGTACCTGAAGGCCCGGGCCTCGGAGTGGAACTCGACATGGATCAAGTAGAGAAGTACCGAGACCGATCCTGACGCTCACAACCCACACCCAACTCTCATGGTTATCACAAATATAAAAACCTACTTGATCTGCGCACAGGAAGGCAACAACGCCGACCGGCCCAGGGGCCGAAACTGGCTCTTCGTAAAAATTGAGACAGACGCCGGCATCAGCGGCGTTGGGGAAGGTGGAGGATGGCCAGCAGTAGTCGAGAAGGCCATCCACGAATTAAAGCCATTCCTGCTTGGCGAAAATCCTCACGCCATCGAACACCTCTGGCACAAGCTCTATCACCTACTCCACGGGCACGGCGTGACAGGCGCGGTACGAGGCGGCGCGATCAGCGCCATCGACATGGCCTTGTGGGACATAAAAGGAAAGTCACTTGGCGTTCCGGTTCACGAACTGCTCGGCGGTAAAATGCGCGAGGCAATTCCAGTCTATGGCCACGCGAGTTCGCCGGATGCAGCCAAGGCACTGATAGACGCCGGTTACAGAGCTTTTAAGTGTTCGCCCTCCGCTAAGACCCTCGAGAACCTCAGGGCCACAGTCGGATGGGAAGTCGAAATTGGGGTGCACTGCCATGCACAGTTCACGCCGGCAGCAGCCATTCAACTGGGCAAGGCGATCGAACCGTTCCGGCCCGCATTTCTGGAGGACCCGGTCATTCCTGAAGACATCGACGCCTTGGCAAAGGTGGCCGAAAAAGTCAATGTCCCTATCGCCACCGGTGAACGGTTCGCCACGAAATGGGCATTCACCGAACTCCTGTCTCGCAAAATCGTCGACCTGGTGCAGCCGGAAACGACACGTCTCGGCGGAATCACCGAACTAAAAAAACTCGCAGCGATGGCCGAAGCCCATTCTGTGAAAGTCGCACCCCACGACGGCTCCGTCGGCCCCATCGTCGAGATGGCAAACGTCCATGTGCTGGCAACCATTCCGAACTGTTATTTCCTCGAACATAAAATTCAGGACGTCCCATGGCGTTACGCAGTCGCTCCGGGTGCCGTTCAGGAAGCCGGAGGCGAAATCAAGGTGCCGGATACTCCAGGCCTTGGCGTGGAAATCGATGAAGCCGTCACACTCGCTCATCAAGCGAAACCGGCAGCAGATTTTGAGTATCGCCACAGTACGCCCGAACAGACCACTCGACTCGATACGCAGTGGTGACCCGGATTTCTATCTTGATAGCGACGATCCAATGAACTACCGCACACTTGGCCGAACTGGCCTGTCAGTCTCAGAAATCGGCTATGGGGGTGGTCGCGTCCGCCCGGGTCAGGATATCGACAAAACTAAGTCAGTACTGAATCATGCGATCGATTCCGGCGTAAACTTCTTCGATACAGCACCAACTTATGGCGGGGGACTCGGCGAAGAAATCATCGGTCAAGTCATAGCGGGTCGACGAGACTCCGTCATTCTCGCGACCAAGACGAAGCCGCGAGACCCGGCGGGAATCATCGAAACTGTCGAAGGCAGCCTGCGCCGACTCGGCATTGAAACCGTTGACATTCTTCAGTTTCACGGCGGCTGGATACCATCGGAGGATGCGGATCAGATCCTCAACGAAGGCGGGCTCGAAACCTATCTGAAACTGAAGGAGGAAGGAAAAATCCGTTTCCTCGCATTTTCGGCCGACGGGCCAGGCGAAGGAGTTCTACGGCTGATCCGGACGGGCCATTTCGACGCTATTCAGTGCCACTACAATCTCTTTTACCAGGCCATGTATGACGGCTTCTGCGAGGAAGGGATCATGGCTGAAGCAGAAAAAGAAGGAATGGGCATCTTCACGATGCGAAGCACCACCAGTAATGCTTTCCCGAGCCTCATGAAACAGTGTTTTCCTGAATTTGCCGAGGCCAACGATCTCGATTCATTCCTCTTGAACTACACCCTCTCCAATCCACTCGTCGATAGCGCACTGATGAGCCTGGAATCCATCGCAGCCGTAAATGCATGCGCAAAGGTATCAGATGATGTCGAAAGCCGGATCGATATCCGCGCGATTCATGGGCGGTAGTTATTTTTCCACAATCCAGATGTTCCGATACTGAAGTGGGTTGCCATGCCCCTGGAACTTAATCGGCCCGGGTGTGCCTTCCGGTTCGCGGCGGCTGCCTCCGGTCGGGCCGTTAACCTCCACTTTGTCATGAACGAGCACGCCATTGTGCCGGAGGGTGATCACTGCCTTCTTTTCTTTCTTTCCATCCACGACCACGGCATTTGTGAAATCAATATCGTATGACTGCCAGGTAAGCGGCGGAAAGCACATGTTCACCATCGGGTCTGCATTCTGGTATATGCCGCCGCATTCGTTGTTCTTGCCGTCAAGCCCAAAGGAATCGAGTACCTGCACTTCGTAATGATCAACCTGGTAGAAGCCGCTGTTACCCCTCCCCTGCCCTCTCGCACTGGGTCTGTAAGGCAGCATGAATTCAACATGCATCATGTAATTCTGAAACTTCTGATTCGTCTTGACGTCGCGTCCGTCAGTGTTGAGAAGTTTCGTCTTTTCATCCAGCCGGCCGCCATTGAACGCCTCATCGTTTGAACCGTCGAATAGCACGATGGCGCCAGCAGGTGCTTTGGCTCCAAGGGTTGGGCTCTCGCGTGCCGTCTTCTTCAATTCGAACATTTTCTGATCATCCGTGGTCCCGGAAAGAGTCTCGCCGGTCAGAGAGCCGGAGTATTCCTTGTGGCCATCGGACGGAAATTTGGATGTGGCACTGAACTGTGCACCCGGGCCTGCGAGATAGTTCCTCTTCCCGGTAGCCGGTGAAAATTTCACTTCCTCTCCTTCAAGCTTACCTGTCATCTGAATCTTGCTCTTCCCATCCCAGCCATCGCCCGGCAACCCATCCGGATAGACGACCGCGTGAAACTCACCGTTACTCAGAGAAATCACCTGGCAGCCAAGCTTTCCCGCCCCTGCAATCTGTCCGACATACTCGCCCTGGTATTTGAAATCTACTGATATGGTCGGATCGTCAGCACTCTTCCACATCTGGCCTTGAGCAACGGAGGAGAGCGGGAAAAGAACGAAGCAGAGTAAACTGCAGCATTCAAATACGCGGTTCATATAGACCCCATGGTTGGTTGAAAGTAAATTTAACAGGGCAGGAGTTTAGCGTCAGAATCCCGGCATGCCTTCAACTCGATTCGCATGATCAAACCCACAAAGCCTGAGCATCAACGATCGCCTGTCGCGCCAGGTCATCAAGGGATGGATGCCGCCGCCCTGACCACGGCGGCGGGATTTGTTCCTGACGCCAAGAAAGGGGATTGAATTTCTGAACCGAATAGATGATGTTGAAGACTCGGTCGTTACGAAAAACAAAAGTTAGAAGATAAAGTTCCACCAGACCAGTGGATTCAAAGTGCATCGGTAGTGTTATCGCCTCGTAAGCTCAGCCAAGCAGTAACTCGCCATTGCGTGCGAAACACACCCCTTTCCATCAGCTTATGCTTCCCAAAAAACACCTCGGAGTGCCAGATGCTTATCGGATATGTCAGCGATGAACGATACGTCGCAGTAGCAGACGCTTTGCTTGAATTCGAGCGGGACGGCCAGAGCGTCGCCGTAGTCCGTTCTTCGCCGCGTGGGGCAGTCCGTGCGGATCTCGCGCCCGGAGAATATCTCGTGACCCTGGTCAAAGACGGGTTCGGATCCAAGAGCGTGACCATGCAGGCCGACCCTGAAAATCCGTATCATTTTCGCCTGCTCTCTGATTGCATTCTCGGCTACATGTGGCCCAAGTGGGTCAGAACCGGGGAGAGGAGCGAGTTCCGCGTCCATTCACCGGAGTGTTATCGGCTCACACTCTGGCGTTATGGATTGCAAAGGGATTTCGTCCGTCTACTGGGATGGTTTGACGAGCATGGCCCACGGGCGGTCATGCAGATCACCCCGGATGGCGATTACACACAGACCGGCGTTCGCTGGAATGAGCAGGGATACGGCAGCCTCCACCACACTCAATTTGTGGCCGGCCCGGAGCGCTCAGGACTCTACTACCTTCATGCCAAGGGCGAAGTATCAGGCGAATTCTTTTCGTTCCCATGGGTAGTTGCGCCGACAACGCCGCAATCACAGATTGCCGTGCTTGCTTCGTCGAACACCTGGAACGCTTACAACAATTTCGGGGGCCGCAGCAACTACATCAACTCGAACGAACTTCCGCCCAAACCGACTGTAAATGCGCGCCTCGACATGATTCGATACACGATGGCCGGCTCATTCAACACCTGGAGTTTCCAGGATAACGAATACGCTCCTCTTTCATTCGACAGACCTGAACTCGGAAACAAGGTTTTGGAAAACGAAGAGGTCACCGATCCTATCAAGGGACGGCTGGCGTGCGGCTGTGCTCCTGCGGAGTGGCGGCTGCTCGGTTGGATGGAACGGGAAGGTATCGAATACGACTATTATGCCGAGGCCCAGTTGCACGACGGCCAACTCGATTTGGACGCGTACAAGATCCTCATAATCAGCGTCCATCCTGAATACTGGTCGACTCCGATGTTCACGCGGGTGCAGACCTGGGTGCATGAGCGCGGCGGCCGCCTGATGTATCTCGGCGGGAACGGCCTCAACTGCGAGATCGAGTTCCTGGACGATTCAACCATGAAGTGCCTGAGCCACCTGGCCCCCGAAGGAGGTGAACTCGGAATGCGCGATCCGGACGACCCCGAAACGTATTACGAAAGCCGCATGCATCGCAGCACAAAAGAAAGCGAAGCGAGCCTCCTCGGCGTCGTCACCACTCACACAGGCATCATGACGGCGGCCCCTTACCGTGTACTGGACGCTCCGCATTGGATCTTCGAAGGAACGGGCCTTAAGAACGGCGACCTGTTCGGGGAGGAAAACCAGCAGGAGCGAGTGAACGGCGGAGCGTCGGGACACGAGACCGACAAGATGAGTCCGAGTTCTCCGCCGGGAACTGCCCTCCTCGCCAAAGGCACAAACCAGGATGAAGGAGGTGCCGAAATCGTTGTTTACGAAACGGAGAGCGGCGGCGCCGTTTACTCCGTTGGTTCGATCACCTACGGGGCATCACTTCTGGTCGACGACCATGTATCGAAGATTACCGCGAATGTGATCAATCGATTCTTGAAAGACTGATGAGCCGGTACATGTCCCTACCGGGGCGTGATGGCGCGACTTTCGTCTACTTGGGCCCCATTTCGCGGAAAGGCCAATTCGGCGTGCCAGGCGGATCGACAGCTACTGGTGATTTGCCCAGAGCAAAATCAGAAGGACGCAGATTTCGCTTGGCCCAAATCCATTCCCCATCCTTCGGCTTGCTCCAGAAGCCGTAAAAGCTCGGATAGTAAGGATCGACGAAGTCGACATTTGCCTTCGCCGGCACTTCGATGCCGGTGAGGAAGAAGGCGGCGTTCACGAGAATGCGACGCGCGTCTTCGCTGACGAGATCCACGGCCGCTCCCATGGTGGTAGTGAACGCAGTTCCCTTACCGCCTCCTTTGGAGGTGTACGGATGAAGCCATGCAAGCGGCATCATTGGTTCATTCTTCGGGCCGGTCAGTTGTTCTGATTTTGGATCGAGCGTCTTAGTCACCGCTCCCCGGAGCAGAATAGTGTCCTTCTCGGTGACGTGACGTGCCCCGTACACATCAGAGGGAGCAAAGACGTCTTCCACACTTCTCAAGATTGTGTGGTCTTTGTTGGCCTCTTCAATGACGCCCCGGCATCCCTGGCTTTTGTGGCCGCCGTGATGCCCGTCCCAGCGTTCACCGAGGATCTCCATGCCGAAATAACCCCACTTGCCGCTGAATCCGTGAGTGGACGTACGGAGTCCGATAACCGGCTTGCCCGCGTCAAGGAAGGCTTCGAGATAGTTCATCTCTTCCTGAGGCGGAGTGCGGAATCGAGTGAAAATAATCGCAAGATCGGCACCCTCCAGTGCTTTCATTCCAGGCAGGCTGTTCCCCTTGTAGGGATCGATAAACCCTTTCTCCGAATCGAAGGAAAACAAAACCGTACAATCAAAACCATGACGCTGGCTCAGTATCTTGCCGAGCATCGGCAGGGCTTCTTCAGACCGATATTCTTCATCGCCGCTGATTAGAACTATTTTCTTGCCCTTGCCTGGGCCGTCCTTGCCTGCGTAAGAAATCCAAGGATCCTCACCATAAGCATGGGTCAAGAGTATTGCAGCTGCAAACTGAATGAACTGATTAATCCGTATCACAATTTTGCCCTCCAGTTAGATGGTAAGCTCCTGTATGTCCGGGAAGGCAGAAAGGTAAACTCAGCTCCCTTCACTCGCCACATGGATTAAACGCACGTCTTTCCGGCAATTTTCGATCGATGCTTGCCAAAGACAGGGTTGTCTCGTTAACTTTCCTGACTTTTAGCATTTTCGGTCGCGGAGTTCCCGCACCACAAATAAACTCAATGAAATATCTCTTATTCATCCTGCTCACTGTTGCCCCGAACTTGTGCCACTGCGACGTTGCCGAGAAGCTTGCAAGACAACGTGCAACGCAGAAGGGATTGGACTACCTGGCGCGCACCCAATCCCGCAGCGGTAACTGGTGGGCGAACAGTGGAGCGTATCCAGTAGCCATGACCGCCTTGGCAGGGCTGGCCCTGTCAATGGAGGGCAGCACCCCCAGCGAGGGCAAATATGCAGAAAACGTCGCAGCGACCGTGGACTACCTGATTTCCCAATCCCAGAGTAACGGACTCATCGGCAGCCCGCGCATAAATGATCGGTATATGTACGGCCACGGGTTTTCGATGCTGTTCCTTTCGCAGATTTACGGCGAAGAGGAAGACCCGGAACGACGCCAGAAATTGAAACAGATCCTTACCATGGGCGCGACCTTCTGCGGGAAAGCTCAGACCAAGGACGGCGGTTGGGGTTATGTGAGCGCTCGGGACGGCAGCGGTTTTGATGAGGGCTCAGTCACTATCACCCAGGTGCAGGGCCTGCGCGGTGCGAAAAACGCCGGCATCGTTGTTCACAAGAGCATCATCGATAAGGCCATTGATTACATTGAGAAATGCCTGACAGACAGAGGCGGGCTCAAGTATCGCCTTGGACA
>JAQBXN010000085.1 GCA_027625095.1 Planctomycetota bacterium
GAAAGATTGACCGCCCCAAAAATCAACCCCAAAGTCTCACGTTCCTTTACGCGCTTATTTTGGGACTAGGACGAAGACTACGACGAAGAATCTTTGCCGGGTCATTCAATCCGAATCGCACATAATCAAAATTGACGGCCTACTGGACCTACTCCTTTCAGGCGTGGGGAGGCAGAGCCCCTGCGGAGCGAGGGCACCACTTACCCGGGCATCAATTAATCACGAATCGCTGTCAATCAGATCCTTTGGAATCTAATCTGGCCGCTGTATTATCTGACCGCCTCGTTCCGGGCTCCTCAGGCTGATTGGAAACTGGAGCCCGGTATCGCCGGCGTCCGGAAATCGACAGTCTGACTTCTTGAACAGGCTACCAGTCTGCGCGACGCTGGCGTTCCCAGAGAATGCAAAGTGGTTTGATTTGCGGACCGAATCACACACAGGCTCAATTTGATGTTTTCGCTGATCCGACTCTTCATACTCGTCATACCGATCCATTCGTTCGGTGAGCCTGTGTCGGCTACACGGGCTGACGACAAGCTCGTCCTGGAAAACAACTTTGTCAGGGCCGTCATCAACCCCATCGAAGGCTCTGCCCTCAGTTCGTTCAAGGACAAAGTTAATAATCATGAGCTCCTCGCCGGGCCGTCCTTTCTCGATTCGAACATTCTGCCTGGGCGTCGCATTCAGAGCCTTGGGACGACCGCTTTCAGTGCAGACCCAATTCTTGGTGAAGGGGCCAAAGGCTGGAACCTCAAGGCCCGGTTGCCGGCAGATATGCCCATTGACTTTGGAGAGCAGATGGTCGGGCGCGTCGGCGAAATTATTACTTACAACCAGAAGGCGATTATCGACTGGCCGCGGCCTTATGAGAGCCTGCAACTGACGAAGAAGTTTTCTTTGCCTGAAGCAAGCGCCGTGCTGACGGTCGAGTACGAGTTGAGCAACACCGGTAAAGAGACGATTGAGGTCTGTCTGGGAACGACCCACTCCTTCGCCGGCTCCAACCTCAGTATCGCTACCCGGGAGGGGGCGGCGAGCTTTCCAATCCCGATAAAAGATGCGTATCGATTGCCTCTCCTGGCGGACTCCACTTCTCCGTGGCTCTATGATGTGCCTTCTGCGTGGTGCGGAATGCTGAACGAAGAGGGACGCGGGGCCGTCGGTGCTTTCGATTCACGGCACATTTCATTTCTGCAGCCTGACCTCATATCTGGCAGCGTGTTGCTGGGCCGCACAAAGGTGAGGATCGAACCCGGTGAGACGTTCCGTACGTCCGGCTGGATAATGCCTCTGAAAAATGTGACTCGAATCGTCGCTGCGGCAAATTCAGTGGTGGCCAATTTTGAGGTAACTCCGGGAAGCGCGGACGGCAGGGCCTCTCTGGAAAGGAAGGAGTTTTCTTCGAAGCTTCCATCGAACCTGGAAGTCGCCATCAATCTCGGCGGCAAACAGAAGGATAATTCCGAGCTCGCCGTTGGAGCACCTGATGCCGGTGTATTTGATCAGACGGAGCTCACCGAGGAGGAACAGGTCCTTGCCGAGCTTGAAGGTGAGGAGGCGCTGAATCGGGTGAAGATGCAGTACGATGGCTCGGCCGTGGGTATTCGCATGTTGCTTGAATCGGCCATCGACGGGGAAGCCCGTATTTCGTTTCGGATGCGGCACAATCCTCACGGCAAATGGCAAGACATAGCCAGGCGCGAGGTGCGTCTTCAGAGAGGCGAGGCGGTGCCCGTCGATCTGGAAGTGTCACCAAAGGAGGTGGGCACGCACATTGTCCAGGCGATCGTCGAATCCGGTGGAAAGGAGCTTGCCCGTTTTGAGCAACCGGTGATCGCTCACCATCCAAGCGGATTCTATCTGCCGGACGCTCCGGCTCTGGAAGGAGAGGTCAACCGGGAGTTTTATTACAGCCACGTCGGGGCGCGGCCCATGTGGCCATACGAGGCCGGCTGGCAGCCTTCGATGGAGATTGAACGCCCGCACTTTGATCTGGCGCCCTCGTTGGCCGGCGGAGCATTGAAGGCTCTTTTCATAACGCCTCACCTGCGTACGCGGGAGGTCATCGAACTGGCGCACCGGATGGAGCTGAATTTCGAGTGCGTGGTGACCGGTGTGGGCGGCTACGGGATTAAGACTGGAGGCCGGAAGCGCGCGGCGATTGACCAGATCGACTTTTGCCGATCCGCTCTCAACAAAAAGCATGAAGTGATCGTACTGCCAATTCTTCTCGGACAATGGCTGACGCTGGATATCGTTGAAGAGATCGCCCGGCAAGTCCGGGAAGATGGAGTTGGCCTGGTCTTACCGCTGCCGGAACACCTGTTCGGTTCCTTCGCCAAATTCAGCGAAATAGCGACCAGCGAGGGCTGTCCTCCTAACTTTCGCAAGGCGCGTGCTGGTAAGGGTCGCGTTGTGTTTCTTGATGGGAATTCGCAAGAGCTTTTCACCAACTGGATGTGCGGGACCCCGAAGATGACCGACACCGAGGTAAGTTATTTCGCCAAGATGCTTCTCTGGGCCGCGGGCAGGAAACCGGGCATTGCCATTTCACTCGCCTCTCCAAAGCAGCGTCTGGGAATCGATCGATCAGCGGGCGCCACTCGTTTTCAGTTCAGGCTGGAGAACAAAACCAAGGAGTCCTTCAAAGGCAAACTGAAGGTCGTGGCCCGCCAGGATCTTGAGAAGGACTACACCTTTTATCCACGTTCGGAGATGCTTCGTTCCTACCGCGTCTGCCGACTCTGGGATGAGCGTGCGACTGCGGAGGCGGATCTGTCGATCCCTGCCACTGGCAGCCAGACTGTTCCGATATCGTTCGCTCTCCCCGCCGGAAATTTGAGTCTGGATGCATATGTTTCCAACGCGTCCGGCGGCACGCTCACCTGGGAAAGATTTCCGGTCGTGCTTGAGGCGGTTGCAGACATCGCATCCATCCGCCTCGTCAGTGGTGTTCGAAATCCACGTGAGATCGTGTTCTCTACACTCAAGAATGACATAAAGAGCATGCTGTTCACTTCAAAGTCGACTTCTACTTTGAAGCTGACCTGCGGGCTCACAAAATCCGAAAAGATCAAACGTGTCGCTCTCGTAGCGACTGATCCCTGGGACAGAACCGTTTCGCAGATAGAGCATGAAGTTGAACCGGGCGGGGCCAATCCCGAGGTCGAGTTCAGTGTGCCCCTGAATGCCTGCCTGCATCGAGTTCTCATCGTAAGTATTCGTGCGTTCGATGCGGATGGCTGTGTTCGTGAACGCCGGCTGTGTGGCTTTATTCACCCTCAAGCGGCTCGGCTTCCCGTCTTTGAATTTCGTGCATACGCGGAGGCCAGCGAAGTAGACCGCTCTATCACCGGCTACGATGCCCGCGTGGGCGCCGCTCCATTCAGCCGTGCTTTGCTTCACGCCTGGTTCAACGTATCAGTTCAGGCGTGGATGGGCGGGCCACCGACGATGAGGCGGGTGAGCGTGCCGGGCGAGGTGCTCGACGAGCCGCCCGCTTTACCGGCCGTTGGCGCTCTCACGGAAGCAGACAAGACCGGCGCCAAGAAAAAGGAAGATCTGGATGAAGTCGATAATGAATTCGAAAATAAACCGGTTGATCCGAGAGACGGCTGGGTGCGCCTGCCCTGCATCAATGATCCTGATCTCCGCAAAGCGATACAGGAGAGCATAAGGGGACTGTATCTCGAGCAGAGCTTCTTTGGCCCTTTCAGCGGCGGCTGGGGGGATGAGTGGTACATTACCAAACAGGGCGAACTGAATAACGAACAATATCCATGGCGCCGCTCATTTGAGCCTGGTAAAGATACTAACTCGTGTCGATGCACCCATTGCCTGGCTCTTTTCCGTCCCTACGCCAGGAAGCTTTTCGATGGCAATCTTGATGCTTTAAATAACGAATGGGAGACCACCTTCAAAAGCTGGGAGGAAGTGGATCGGCCCATCGTAAACAAGACCGTCAATGACTTGAATGCCCCGCCCGAGTCACAGTGGGCTCGTTTTATCGACCATCGCCGCTTCGATGACTACCGAGTCGCTGAGCTCCTCAAAGAAGGCCGGGATGTAGTTAAAGCTATCGAGCCTTTGAACCGCATTGGCTGGGGTGACATTTTCAAGACCAGCCTCTGCAGCGGGATAGACGCGTATCTGATGTCCCAGTACTGCGACAACAACCAACTGGATCGCGACCATGTACAGTGGGCGAGTTTCGGCACATCTACAAACTCGCACTGGGTGGGCTACCACAAAAAATACAGCACCATCCGCGAGAACTTTACCCCGTGGTGGATGATGTTCGATGGCAACACTTCCATCAGCTATTACGGCAAAGGCAATTACCCCATGCACCAACCGGACTTCACTTTCTTTGAAGCGCCCAAAGAGATGTTTCGAGCGATGCATGAAATCAGACAGACCGGATTCGACAGACTCCTGGTCTACCATCAGCAGATCGATCCAGTCGCCATCCACTACGACCCCGCAAGCATCTACATAGCCCAGGTAGAGGACTGGAAAGAAGACCCGAAACAATTCATCGGTAACATGGTTAACGCGGGCCGCGCCTACAACGAGCTTTGCCATGAGATTGAGCAAACCTGGAGAGGCCTTTTGAGCGGACGCGGACTCCTGCATTTCGCCACCGCTTACGGCCAGTTGGAGGAGGGCCACTTCGGAAGATTCGGCACGCCGAAGCTTCTTTTTTTACCTTACACCCAATGCATTTCACCGAAGCAGGCCGCTACTCTGGAGCGGTTCGTCAGAGAGGGGGGCGTTCTCGTCGGTGATATTCATACCGGTCTGCGGGACGGGCACGGCAAGCGGATGGAGGCCGGCCTGCTCGATCACGTCTTCGGCATCGAACGCAGGAAGTCGAAGGAACGGATGCGCATACGAACCCTTGCAGACGGAAAACCAATACCGGTTCGCTTCGGCTCAGAATTTGGCGAGCCTTTCGAACTTTCCTTCAATGCGGTTGGCCCGGGAGATGTTACGCCGGTGACTGCGAAGCCCCTCGCCAGCTATGCGCTCGAAAACGAGCAGCATCCGGCGTTTCTCGTCAACGGGTTCGGGAAGGGAAAGGCCGTCTATCTGAACTTCGCGGCCACTGGTTACCAGGTCATTGAAGACGAAGGACGAAGTGACGAGGTCGAAGTCACCGTTAAGGAGTTGCAGGGCATCGCTGCTGCACGCTTCCGAACTGTTTTCGAAAAATTAATCAGCTACACAGATATCCGCCCCGCGGTAAAAATCAGCGGGGGCCAGCTCTGGCGTTTCAGTGAAAAAGAAGCCACCTATATCTGCCTCGGCGCCGGCTACAAAGGAAACCCGGACATGTGGCGCAAACCGTACGAAGTGAGTCTCGATCAGAAACGGCATGTGTACGATTCGCGGCGCCGCCAATACGTCGGCTTTACGGATCGGTTCGAGGCGCGATACAGCATCGAGGAGAAACTGTTCGCACTGGTGTATGCCACACTGCCTTACAAAGTTGAGGCGGTCGATGTAAAGCTGAAGAGCGATTCAGTCAGACAGGGCGGCACGCTCTTTTTCAGTGTCGGCATTCTCCCCGCGCAGGCCGACAAGAACCGCCACGTTCTGTCACTGAGCGTTACGGATCCGAACCGCAAAGACATTAGCTGGTATGGTGGCGTGCTTGAGACTAAAGATGGAATCGCCGAAGGCCGTATCGATTTTGCGTTCAGCGATGTGCCAGGTATCTGGGGGATAAAGCTGACAGATACCGCGACCGGAGTGAGCAGTCAGAAATCGATTGAGTTGGTCTCAAAGGATTAGCGAAGCTTCGCCTCAAACCGTCGAGCGGCCCCTCGTAGCGCTGCCCTCCAGGGCGGCGGTTTATTCGAGCCGAAGGCTCGCAGGAAAAACCACTCCGGCCTGGAGGCCAGAGCTACGATAGTCCGTCGCTCTGAAAACTTGACACTTCTGTCAAGTTTTGGGCAGTTGTAGACGCCCTTCGCGCAGAATTTCCAAAGTAGATCTTTAATTTTGTGCGATTGAGTTGGATGACCCAGCAAAGAGTCTTCGTCCTAGTCTTTGTCTGTTTTAAGATTTGCCGGTTACCCAGAAGAGACAAAGACTACGACGAAGACTGCGACGAAGAATATGGATGCCCAAAACTAAAATTGTCGGCCTACTAAAGGCGGCATCCAATGGTGAAAAGCTCAATGCTGAAGCCCATCACGCCCGGGCTTTTATGAAGTAACTTTTGATGAAGACGAAGACTGCGACGCGTTCAGCGTTCTTCATTCCCGTAATCGTATGTCTTGCATGATTCGATTTGGCTTCAATAATGAGGCCCGTCATTCACATGTCTAATGGACAGGAGAATCAAGTATGATGCAGCTAGGCAAGAAGTTATCTGCGTGCGTGCTTCTCAGCGGCCTATTCGCCGGCCCGGCGGTCCAGGCAGAAGAATATTCTGCGGACTCTGCCGCGGGCAAACCGGCCCCTGAGATTACAGTAGGCCAGGTCTGGAACACGACGGGGATACCCAATAACTCGGACTTGAAGGGGAAAGCCGTCCTGCTTGAGTTCTACGATACCAGGTGAAGGGCCTGCCAGAGGCACGTTCCCGCGTTGCGGAAACTTCATGATGCGTATGCAAAGAAGGGCCTCTACATCCTCGCTGTCTCGCCGGAGGCTGAGGAAGAGATCACCGAGGCCATCAAGAGAGACAAGATCGACTATGCCGTTGCAGTCGATCCGGACAGTGCCACCGGAAAACGCTTTCCCAATTACAACGCCAGTCTCGGTTATCTAATCGGTCCGGACGGCATTGTTGCCTGGGGTGGACACATCCAGCGGCTGCCGGACGACGTGCTTGAAGCTACCCTCGCCAAAGCGACGCCGGGCGCTCCCAAATTCTCCAAGTCTTCAGGAGCGAAGGAGACTTCTACCTCGACAAAGACAACCTCCCAGACAACCCGCCCGAAGTCTTCAAAAACTCCCCATACCTTGACACTCAAGGACGGCACAGTCATCAAGGGTCGCCTGATCACTAAGACAGCAACTAAAGTCTTCTTCAAAGGCGAAGACGGGAAAATGAACAGCTACGCCGAATCAGAAGTAGAGAGCGTCGAAAAGTAGCAACCCCGAATACCTTTAAAGGGCAGCATCCGCAAGGTTGCTGCCTTTTTTTGTAGGGTATGAAAGGATGCACGCGTTCGCAGGATGAGGAAGCGAAAGTGGGTCTTTAAGAATCGCAATTTCAGGCTGCAGCATGGTGCCAAAACTCATCCTCTTCCTTCTCTTTTCGGCTCTGCTTTCAGGCTGTCTGGCGCCCAGACAGGCCAACGTTGCTACGTTTCAGAATGACGCATCCGCTCATTACATCAACGGCGTACCCTTCATCCGCCAACAGAGATTCTTCTGCGGGCCGGCCGCCATTGCTGTCGTTGAGCAGTTCAATGGCCGGGACGTGGATCAATCGGAGATAGCAGAGCAGGTCTTTGCCAAGTCCATCAAAGCTACTCTGACGCTGGATTTTCATCTCTACGCTAAAGAACAAAATCTCTGGTCGCAGCAGGTTAAAACCCTCGATGCCATCAAGGCTTGGATTCGCCAAGGCGTACCGGTGATTGCGTTGATGCAGGTCGGGCCACCCATCGTAAGGCAGCATCACTTTATCGTCATGATCGGGTTCGATGACTCGAGGGGACAGTTCATCACTCATGATGCCTATCTGGCCAATCGGATCATTTCCTACAGGAAGTTCACGAAGCAATGGTCGCGCGCCCGGCATTGGGCCCTGGTCATGGCCCCACCTGATCATGTAACCTGGCCCCTTGATGCGGCTGGATACAATGACCTGGGCGTTCGCTTTGAGGCAATGAATAACAACAAACAGGCACTCGCGGTTTATGAAAAGGCCATCAAAGCGGAGCCCGCCAAAGCGGTTTACCACTTCAACCGCGCTAACGTGCTGTTCAAGATGACCTCTTCAACTGGCTTGTCCCAAGACTCACTCGCCCCCGTCATTGCGGGATTTCAAAAAGCTCTGTCTCTTGACGCGGACTTCGTACACGCCCGCAACAATCTGGCATATGCAAGCATGCTGGCCGGGGATTTAGATGCAGCGCTCACTGAAGCGTTGGCTGTTACTGGAATTCAGAGGAAGGGCGTTGAGCGTTTCGAATACTGGGAGACGCTGGCTGAGATCAGGGAGGCACGCAAAGAGCGAATGGAAGCCATCACTGCCTGGAAGCACGCCATGAGCTGTCTGAAAGAATCCGATCCTCGCCGATCTAAAATCGCTGCCCGGATTAAAGATTTGGAATCTCAACGTCACCTCTAATCAGTATTCCGCCGGCCCGCTTTCATCCTCCGACAAACTTATGAAACTCGTAACTACCCTTCTCTGTTTCAGTCAGTTCTTGTTTTTCCTCGCTTCAGCTCCAGGGGAAGAGCAGCAATGGGAAATAAAGATTCGTGAATATTTTGGCCATCGCCGAGATGCAGGCCTCATTCATCAGCGCGTCAGAACCGGGAAGCAGGGGCTACTCTGGGCCGGCCAGACTGAACTGCTTGCCGATGGGAAGAAGGTGGACATGCAACTGGACAACATTGCTGTTTACCCCGATGGAAGTATCCGGGAAGCGGATGTGTGGTTTCGGTCGGATCTGCCGGCCCACGGAGCGCGGGCCTTTTTGCTTCGGGCATCGAAAAGGAGAACTGGAATCCTGAAATCCGAATTGCGCCTGGAACAAAACGGCCAGGTCCTGGTGTTGAGTAACAGCCGAACCGCAGTTCGTATTCCGGCCGGCACTCTTGATGCGCTCAAATCTGATGGAGGGCGCGCTGCGGCGGCGAAGGCCCTTGCTGCTCATCTGAAGATTGAAGATTCAGGTTCAGACGGTCTGCCAGGACCGCTTCTTGAGATCAGACTGCCGTCAGGAAATTGGACCGCCGGATCGAGGGTGTTCGGCAGACAGGAGTTCGATTTTGAAATTCCGATCATTCAACCGATCCCGGAAGCTGAACCCGGAGCCTTTGTCGGCTATGAAACAGAGATTCTTGCTCAAGGGCCGATCTTTATCCGAGCCCGGGTCACCTATCGTTTCGCAGGCGATGGTGAGTACGCCATGGACGTCACCCTGCGTGCGGATGAGCCACTTGTAAGAATTGATGAGAGATATCGGAGGGCGGGGTCCGTTGTCTTCAATCTGGGTGCGAATCTGAAACCAACCGCGGCACACTATCAGAGCTTTCGGGTCGGCGCCGGAAAAGGGCTGTTGCCGGTCGACTATGAAAATCCGGGGCTCGTTGCGCTGTTCGTGGGCTGGGACGGTTTCTATCAAAAAGTTGCTCCAGCACTGCCTTTGACCGGCGATCCAAGCGGGGACTGCCTGGCGCTGGTGAGCACGGATTCGGACTGGCTGCCCTTCCCCTACAACCAGGCGATTCATGTGGAGACAGTTGCCGGCGGCGGGCTTCGTGCCAGGGCTTCCCTGTCTTCCGGCCAGCGACACTGGGGAATTTATGCAGGCAAGACAGAAAACTTTCCAACGCCAGACCTGGATTTCTATCGCTGGTGGTGGCGAAACATCGCTCTGCCTCTGGACAAAATAACCAACTGGCAGATCGACTGGCCCGGAATGGAGGAACTCAAATTCCCGCACACTTTTTTCAGTGCTGACGAGCTACCGGAAATCCGCAAACGCCTTCAGGCCGATTCGGTGACTAAGGAGTTCGTGGAAAAGACAAGACAATTCAAAGAGCGCTCGCTGACGGATGCGGCAGTTCCTGCACTGGTCTATGGGGAACCGGAGGATATGCAGGCACTGGAGAAAATGTTCAAGAAGGACAACTACATCGACCAGGTGCCGACTGCTTTTCTGAACCAGGCCAGCTTCTATGAGGACAACTCTTTCAACTTCATGCAAATGTCGGATGAGCTGCTCAAGCGCTACGTGGGGATAGAGCTGATGCTCGGAAGCGGCTTGCTCTCACCTGAAGAGCTCCCTCAAACGCTCAGGGAAATCTCCTTCGCCGTCCATCTGATGAATGACACCATGTTCTGGCCTCCCAATTATCCGTTCAGTCCCCAACTGCCTGAGCCATATCCGGCCTACGTTCAGGGCACTCCGAATCAGAAAATCTGCTATGTCACGGCTTTGGGGATGTGTGCGTCCATCCTGTCCAGCCATCCGCGGCACGGCCAATGGATGGAACGAGTCATCGAAGAATACGAGCGGGTAGCTTCCGATTCCGTCGCACCGAGCGGAGCGCACCTGGAGTCGCCCTTCTATTCCAGCAGGGACACCATGCGTTTCGGCCCTTTCTGGACAGCTCTCACCCGGGCCGGTGTGAAGGGCCCAAAGGTAGATCACTGGTTGCAACGATTGAAGAACTGCTATCTCTATCTGAGCGACATGCTCACGGTGCCGGAGCCGCGCATGGGCGGCCGCCGCGTCTATCATCCCCTTGGCCGGAGTTCTTCGGGAGTCATCGACCCCACTCTGATGATTGCGGCAGAACCTTTCGGGAAAGACGATCCCGAATTCCTTCAACGATTGCGCTGGAGTTGGGAGGCTCAGGGACGCCCTTCCCCAGATATTCTGGGCACCACCGGGGGACGGGACATGGGGCTGACGCTTCTGGCTTTCAGCCGAATCTCTGGAGTGAAGCCTTCCGAATCGCCGCCTCTGAAGAGCGTTCGATGGGAAGGAATGGGTGCAATGTTCCGCAGCCAGGTCGGCAGTGGTTTCGAATCGAATGTCGTTTTCCGCCACGACCCGTTCTGCTGGAATTTATATGAGGCCAATAACGGGGCAGTTTACTTTTACGGGAAGGGCGCCCCTCTTCTCCCACGCTTCGGGGGCTATTGGATGGGCCAACAGGGGCAGTGCAACCTGATGAGCATTCCCTTCGGAAATCGCATCGTGTTTGACAAGAATGAGAATCCCGAGTGGACGGATGCCCTCGGAAACATGACCGAATATGCGTCCATGGGGAATCTGGCCGACTTTGCCTCCGGAGTCACAAGGGACGGACACTGGCGGCGCGAGGTGCTCTTTGCCAAAGACCTCGGAAGGGAAGATCCGGTTTACCTGCTTGTGCGCGATGACGTCAGCCATCCGGATTCGGCCTCGGCCCTGCATTGGTGGGTGATGTCGAAACAGGTTCAGCCGGACGGGCTCGAAAAGCCTGGTGTGATTGCTCCCAAGGGACAGAATGACAAGTCCTGGCTGGCGAACCTCGGCAAGAATTGGAAGGAGGCGCCCAAACTTGCAGGCCAGCTTCAACACTTTCAGGGCCAGTGCGGCGTTGATCTCGATCTGTTCATCGCCTCCCCTGCTGATCCCAAAATCATTACGGATGCAGCCGGCGTCGGGCCCGGCATGTCGTATTGCGCCAACATGAAACTTTACGAATACCAGCAGCTCGTCCGGATTGAGCAATCGGCCGGAAAGGGCTACCTGACACTTCTGGCACCTCGCTGGCCAGGTTCGGCCAAACCGGAATACAGAACTATCGCCGAAGGTACGGGAGTGGCGATTCAGTCGAAGGGCATCTCAGATCGGCTTATTCTGTCACCGAAGAAACTCTCCTTTGAGGACGAGTTGGTTACGTTTGAAGGCAGATCCGGATTCGCAAGGACCGGAAGTGATTCGTCACTTCGCCTGATGGTGAATGATGGCCGTATCCAGTCGAAGCAGTTCGGCCTTTCCTCCCGGCATCCCGCGGCGTTGCACTACGATGGCAAGTCCATCACAGTTGTCTGTCCTGACGGGGCAGGTGAGGTGGAGGTCGATCTTCCGCCGGAATTGAAGGGATTGAAGATAAAGTTCGGCAGGTAATTGATTACGCCCGCCGCGGAGTGTCGAGACCACTATCCCACAGGCTGGGTGAGTAGCCTCCATGAAGCAGGGAGTTTCAAAGTGCCTGAAGGATTGAAGCGCCAGAAAAGGTGGAAAATTAGGGAAAAATCGGCCTTTCCCTGATAATTTCGGCAAAATGCCTTGAATTCTGATGATGTCGTCATCAAAATTCAGGGTATATGTATCTTCGTCGTTCGGCCCACCATCGCTTGAATTTGCTGCTGAAGTCCTTCCCGGCTGTCGTTGTTACGGGGGCGCGACAGGTGGGTAAGAGTACTTTCCTGCAGAACGAGCTACCTGAGGCGGAGTACGTTGTCTTTGATCCTGTCCTCGACGTAGAAAATGCGAGGGAGGATCCGGAACTGTTTCTTGAAAACCACCGCACACCTCTGATCCTTGACGAGATCCAATATGCGCCGGAGGTTGTGGCGTCCCTGAAGCGCCGCATCGATTTGGATCGCACTCCAGGGCAATATCTTCTCACCGGTTCGCAGCAATGGGGCGTATTGAAGACCGTCGCCGAGAGTCTTACCGGCAGAGCAGCTTTTATTGACATGGAAGGCTTTTCCCTTGCCGAAACTTGCGAGACTCCGGACACGACAAATTGGCTTCACGTCTGGCTTGAGAATCCTGAAGATCTGGTAAATGCATCCATCCAACGCCATAAAAGTCATTACACCCTGTTCGAACGATTGTGGCGAGGGTGGCTTCCAGAGGCGCATTTTCTACCCCAGGAAGTCCTGTCCGACTTCCAGCTTGCCTATCAGCGAACTTATATTGAAAGAGACGCCCGCCTGATGGCAGATGTTTCGGACTGGCAGCAGTTCGGACGCTTCATGCGACTGGCCGCCGCACTGACCGCCCAACAGGTAAACCATTCCCAACTCGGCCGTGAGATAGGTGTGACACCCCAGACCTCGCAGCGTTGGCTGGATATTCTGAAGGCCACTTTCCAATGGTTTGAAGTTCCAGCATACAACGGAAGTGCCATCAAGAAGGTCAGCAACAAGCCAAAGGGCTTCATCGCCGATACTGGAATCGCCTGCTGGTCACGAGCAATTTCTACGCCGGCTGCCCTGGCGAGCCACCCTTCCTGGGGCGCCATATTTGAGACCGCTGTTTATGCGGAAATCAGAAAGGCCGTTTCCCTGCTCTCTCCGCGGCCGAATGTGTATCATTGGCATACCCACAGCGGCGCCGCAGTTGACCTGGTATTGGAAAGAGACGGCAAGTTTTTTCCAATGGAGGTCAAAGGAAAGAGCAGGCCGGCACGAAAGGATACCTCGGGGATCACGGCGTTCAGGAAGACTTACCAGCAATTGCCTGTTCAGCGAGGGTTGGTCGTCGCTCCATGCGAAAAAATGCTCCCACTCAATGAAACGGATTATGCCATCCCATGGGATGCTCGTATCGTGGAATGAGACGATAAGCAGGATAAAGCAGAAACAAGTTCCCGAGTTCCCTTCACCGGCTACAAGTAAATCCCAGTTGAACCGAGAGCACACCATGAACCGCAGCCCCATTTCTGCCGCAATACTTTTCTCCCTTTGCCCATTTTGCCCACGTGCGCACGCCGAAGATGCCCTCGCTAAACGTCCCAATATCCTGTTCATCCTCGCTGACGATCAATCGCCATTTGATTTGAAACTCTACAACGCCAGGTCCACTCTTGAGACGCCGGTTATCGACCGCCTTGCCGCTGAGGGGATGACGTTCGATGCGGCATATCATATGGGCTCCTGGTCTGGAGCCGTCTGCACACCCTCTCGCCACATGATCATGAGTGGACGCACCGTCTGGCACCTGCCCCGCATCCGCGGCATGAGTCCCCCCGACCTGGCCGAATACACGATGGCTGCGGTATTCAATCGGGCTGGCTACAAAACTATGCGCACTTGTAAGCTCGGCAACAGCTACGAAGGGGCCAACGCGAAGTTTACAGTCAGGAAGGACGCCACCAAACGAGGCAGCACTGATGAGACAGGCAGCGCCTGGCATGCGGAGCAGGTGCTCGATTACCTCCACCAGCGGGAGACCAGCAAAGAGAAGGATCCGTTCCTGATTTATTTCGGATTCTCGCATCCGCATGATCCCCGTAACGGGAAACCGGAACTCCTCAAGAAATATGGTGCGGACAGCACGCAGGTACCCGCCCCACCAAATCCCCAGGCCCCTGCCCTGCCCGTCAATTATTTACCAGCGCATCCTTTCCATCACGGGCATCCCGGCCTGCGTGACGAAGAAAAGGTGCAGGGCGTCATGCAGAACCGTGATGAGGCCCACATCCGCAATGAGCTGGGCCGCGAGTATGCATGCGGAGAAAACATTGACATCCAGATCGGCCGCGTCCTCAAAAAGCTCGAAGGCATGGGCGAGTTGGAGAATACCTACATCTTCTATACTTCCGACCACGGCATGGCGATAGGGCGCCACGGCCTCCAGGGCAAGCAGAATCTCTACGAGCACACCTGGCGTGTTCCCTTCATTGCAAGAGGCCCCGGCATCAAGGCAGGCACCCGAGTGATAGGCAACACTTATCTACTCGACAACCTGGCCACCATGTGCGACCTCGCAGGCATAGAAGCACCAAAGACTAACGAAGGGATCAGTTTCAAACCAGTGCTCGAAGGTGAAAAGGAGACCGTTCGCGATGTCTTGTACGGTGTCTATTGCGGCGGCACGAAGCCCGGCATCCGCAGCGTGAAGAAGGGGGACTGGAAACTCATCAAGTACGACGTGCTCGACGGCAAGGTCAGGGAAACACAACTCTTCAACCTTGCCGAAAACCCAAATGAATTCCTGAAAGAACATCACTCGGAAGAGGTTGTCGCTCTCACGGGAATCAAACCCGAAGCCAATCAAGTCAATCTTGCCGGCAACGCCCGGTATGCGGCTAAACTGAAGGAAATGGAAGATCTGCTTCTGGCAGAGATGAGGCGGTTGGATGATCCGTTTCGCCTTTGGAACCAATCACAAGAAGAGGCCAAACCGTTGTCCACCAATGAACCCCAGAAGAAAAAGAAACCACAGAAGCCGGTTAACTGATGGGGGGCAAGAATTGCAGATTGGGGGTTCGTGCATGACTCGATTGGACACCATAAACTGGATCCAAGTGCACACCCCAATGCCTGGCCTTGGCCTGCCTGCAAGTTCAGCCCACGGGCTGGGACAGTTCGTTTGCCGCAAACGCCTCGCGAAGTGCACCGTTTATAGTGCATTCATAACCTTCCATCCTCGCCACGAGATTGCCGGAACCGTCCATGAAATCAATGTCAGCCGTCGCCTGGTGTGCGGTGGACTTTGTTACGGTCGCAACAAGACGAACGCCTTCTCGTGGAAAAGAACGAACGAACTGTCTGTAGGAACCGGTGAAACTTGGCAGAGACGGGCTGCCAGTCTGTTCGATGCTCCAGACAATCATAAGCTGGAACACGCTGTCGACGGCCAGTGGGTCGGCCAGCCATGTGCCGCGCAAGGGTTGCTGAATCCACTGGGACGGACTCGGCGTGCAGACCACAGTTGCAATGATGCCCTCCTTTGAGCAGCCTTCGATTTCCTGGATTGCGTGGAAATCTGCTCCATGGAAAAGATGGCTTGCATACACGTCCGAGCCATTGAACGCTTTTGTTGCAGGCTCGGCGGCTGGAGGCGATCCTGCCGGCAGACTCTTGACCAACACAACCTCGCCACTCGCATGCCGAATGAGTCGCCCATTGGATTCACTCTGCATTTCGACAGGCACGATGAAAAGGCCGTCTTCCTTGTGAGCCTTGGCGGCGAGGAATCTCAGATCGGCCGATTCGCCTTCCTCCAGGACCAGACCCTTCAGAACACGAATGTTGTTGAAACCATGAAATGTCAATCCCGGATTTTCGTGAATTGCGCCATGCGCCAGCCATTCCATGATAACAGCCATCGGAAGCACGGCTTTACCGTTCATCACATGCGACGCGAGGAACGGGTGGTCTTCCACTGAAACGGAGCGTTCAAAGGCAACACTGAGATTCTCATTCTCTGCAACGACCGCTGCCGGTTCCTCCCCCGAACAGGGACAAGGTGTCTCAACAACCGTCGAGCCCGGGCCAAGAACCACCAGCTCCACTGGATGTCCAGGCTTGCGTCTCAGTTCATCGACGAGCAGCCTGGCTCCTGCCTCCAGCGGGATAAGTCCCACACCTTCGCTCGCAAAAACTTCCCGCAATGCCGGCGTCACCATTCCGCCTTCCCACGGGCCCCAGTTCAACGACAGGGCATGGCAGTGCGGGTTTTGTCGTGCATGGTGTTGCACGAGTTTGTTCAAAACCTCGTTAGCTGCAGAATAATCCACCTGCCCTTTGCGGCCGAACCGTGCGGTGGATGAAGCAAATGTGATCAGGGCTTTCAGCTTGCTTCCTCCATCCAGAGCGGCGAGAAGATTCTGAAGACCGGCAACCTTTGTTTCGTAGACCATCTCAAACTGTGCAGAAGTCTTGTCTTCAATCAGGCGGTCGGCCAACACGCCCGCCCCATGTATAACGCCGGTAACATTGCCGATGCCGGCCTGAATATCCGCGAAAGCGGCCTTAACTGACTCAGCAGATCTGACATCCACTGAAAGGTAGTGGGCCTTGGAGCCTGCAGCCCGGATACGTTCCAGATTCTTCAGAATCTCACGATTGGCCATATGGCGGCGATATTCTTCGCCCACCCATTTGGGTAATGCGTCGCCATTGCTCTGGGCAAGAATGGCCTTCTTGATTTCCGCATCCGCGGTCAACCCTGCGAGCCAGTCAGGTTCATCGTATGGCACAGGACTGCGTCCTAAGAGCACCAGACTGGGCTGAGCAGTTTCCGCAAGCGCCAGCGCGACTTCGGCGGTAACACCTCGCGCACCGCCCGTGATGACGATGACGTCTCCGGCCGCAAAGGGAAATTCCTCTCCGTCGTCGGCAGCCACTTGTTCAAGCACAATTCTTCGTGTTTCCGCTCCCTGGCCTTGTCCCGTCAAGCCAACCTCCGTCGGCCCGGCGAACAGCAACTCATCAACAATCCGTTCAGCCGTTGCATCCGGATCTGCATCCAACACCTTGCAGGAGACTTCCGGCCATTCGTGCCCGGCTGTCTTTATCAATCCGGCCAGACCGCCTGAAACTGGAAATCGGATTTCCTGTGCGCCGAATCCAAAGGCGCCGTCCAGTCTGGTCACGGCGGCAAGAATACCTCCCGATTCCCGCAGGGCCGGCCCTGACTGTTGCATCAATTTGAATGCATCAATGACGAAGGTGTGGGAGTGTGACGGCGGGAGGGTGGGAGAGAGGATGAGCAAACCGTGGAGTGGTTCTTTGGTGCTGATGGCATCGGTGAGCGAAGTCAAAACTGCATTGATACTCCTCTCGCAAAGCACCGTGCATACCTGATCGGCAAAAGCCCCTTCCCCCGCCACGAGAATGCGGGCTCCCGCAGGCAGCTCTACCTTCTCTCTTGGCTCGTTCAACGGCTCAGCTTTCACAACAAAGCGCTGCAGGCCAGCCTTCGTTTCTCTTCGGTCTACACTTCTCAACGCATCGTGCGCGGCGACGTCCGCACCGGATTTCCCGGCTGAACTCAGAGGCTGGCCAATCTCGCCTCCGCCGGCGGGCAACAAAAAGTTCACCACATCACGTAGCGTATTGAATGCTCCCAACTGCTCGGACTGAATTTCCGGAAGCCCATCCACCTGTTCTTCAAGCGCGGAAAGAATCTCAACGCGCTTGATCGAATCAATACCCAGATCGGTATCGATCTCCATGTCGAGTTCAAGCATTTCAGCAGGATAACCAGTCTTGTCTGCGACCACCTGAATCAGCGCGGACTCGATCTGCTGGCTCAAATCCCCGCGCACCGGAGTGCCCGATTCGCTCGCCTCCGATTCGCCTGCCGATACTGCATCCCCTGCAGCCACGAATTCCACAACATCTCGCAGAGTCTGGAACGCGCCGAGGTGTTCTGACTGAACTTCCGGCAGGCCGGGCATCGATTGTTCGAGCGCACTCATGATCTCGACCCGCTTGATTGAATCGATCCCAAGGTCGGAATCGATCTCCATGTCCAGCTCAAGCATTTCGGTTGGATATCCTGTCTTTTCCGCGACGATTTCGAGGAGTTTGGAGGAAACTTCATCCGAAAGTGGTCTCGTCGCTCCGCGACGGGGCTTTTCTTCCTGTGGTCTCGTCGCGACGCGACGGGGCACTGCTATGTGCACATCCGAACGGCTTTCCGCCACAAACTCGATCACGTGACGCAAACTTTCGAATGCCCCCAAATGCTCGGATCTGATTTCCGGCAAACCTGGAAGCCGCTCTTCCAGCGCACTTAGAATCTCCACCCGTTTTATCGAATCGATACCCAGATCCGAATCGAGCTCCATATCCAGTTCCAGCATCTCGACCGGATAGCCTGTCTTTTCAGCGACCACCTCCAGGAGCGCTTCGGTCACCTCTTCGATGTAGTGGGAGATCTCGGCTTCCGCTTCAGGTGTTGCTTCTTCGGTTTCGCCGAACCGGTGCAGGAAATCGATCACATCCCGTAGCGTTCTGAATTCGCCAAGATGCTCCGACTTAATTTCCGGCACATCCGGAAACGCCTCCTGAAACGCGGACAGAATCTCGACACGCTTAATCGAATCGATTCCCAAATCCGCGTCCATCTCCATATCGAGATTCAACATCTCGGCGGGGTAACCTGTCTTTTCAGCGACGATATTCAGAAGGCCTTTTTCATAGTGGCCATTACCGTTCGTAGCGGACTTTGGAATTTGGAATTCGGATTTTGAAATTCGGGATTCATCGGTCTTGGGGCTGACAGCCCGGCCGCGAGGCTCGGGGGAGGGTCTGGGAGGCGCAGATGCTGGAGTGTGGGCTGCGGGCTCGGCACTTGCTTCCGAATGTAAAGGCTGCGAAATGCCGGAATGATGGAGTTCTGGAGTAGACGGGGCTGCCTGGGGACTGACACCAAATTCCGAAATTCCCATTCCGGTTCCCGGCCCTGCACCGCTGACATGCCCCATCAGGTTCCCCTGCTGCTCAATCAGCTTTAAGAACATCTGCTGTGTGGTCGCCTGACCTTCGAGGAACTGCTGATGCAGTCCAGCCGTCTGCTGCTGAAGCTGCTGCAACGCGGCGATATTCTGCTGCGCTGCCTGAAGGGCCTGTGCGAGCGCTGAATTATCAGCGATCACGCGGCTCGAGCCCGTTGACCAAGTTTGAGTTTGGGCGGATGGTGCGGTGGGTGCCGGCTCCGGCTGTCTTGGTTCGCCCTGGTGGAAATTTTGTCCCAACGATGACTCCTTCATTGATTTCGATGACTCTACCTTTTCTGCCTTTACGTGGGGCTGGACAGCTTCTGATGGCTTCGATCTCCTGTCATCTGATGCCTGATTTCTGACTGTCGGCGGCCTCTTCTCCCTTGGGCTCACGTAATTGGCACCGCACAGCTTCACTGTCATTGCGGGTTTTTTGGATTCAACTTTTGCGCGCAGCTTTTCGGCAGAAGTATCCCAGCGTTCCAGAGCTACACCGCGACCGGCAGCAGCAAGCTGGGCCAGGGCGAATGCCAGATCCAGAAGGCCGGAACGCTTGCCGCCGGAAGCATCCATTGCGATAGCCGCGTGAACTCTCTCTTTGAGAATGTCGCCGATCAGGCCGGTTAATATCCTGCCGGGGCCGGCCTCAATGAAAGTGCGGATGCCGGCGGCGTACATATTTTCGATCTGCCGGACAAACTCGACTGGGCAGGCCAGTTGGCTGGCCAGGATTGCCTGAGCTTCACAGCCATCAGCCGGGTATTCCTCTGCAGTGGTGTTTGAGTAGACCGGGAAGCGGGCATCGCAAAAATCCACTTCGGAGAGAGCATCTGCGAACGGTTGTCTGGCTGCCGCAACCAGGGGGCTGTGGAATGCGGCGGACACCGGCAGTTTTTTGCACGGTAGCTTGCGATTCTTGAATGCCTGTTCTGCTCTTTCGATCTCCGAAGTTGTGCCGGATAACACGGCCTGAGTGGGCGCGTTTTTATTCGCAATGATGAGGTCAAGCGACTCTTCATCGATTGCCTCATTTATTTCATCGAGAGTTGCTTTGACTGCCAGCATAGAACCTCGGTCGCCCTCGCCACTGGCCATCAATTCACCGCGCAACCTGGCGAGTGAGTTCAGAGTTTCGATATCGATACGTCCGGCCGCGCAGAACGCGCTCAGTTCGCCAAAACTGTGCCCGGCAGCCGCGTCCGGATGCAGTCCGAATGCCTCCAGAATCTTGAAAGCGCCCATGCTGACCGCACCGATGGCGGGTTGCGCATTTTGGGTCTGGCGGAGAAGGGATTCCTGCTGAGCTTTGGTTTCCTTGTTGAAGGCCGGGTGTGGATAGATGAGGTCGGTAAGGCGTGAAGGTGAGGCCGAGTCCGCCACTACGAGGGTCTGATGGAATACGGGGAAATGGCACGCCAGATCACGCAGCATGCCTGTCGTCTGTGATCCCTGGCCGGGGAAGACAACCGCGAGTTTTCCCGGTTCGCCTTCGCCAAAGTAAATGCCGGCAGAATGGCTGATGATTGACGGCTGATGGCTGGTGGCCGATGAAAGAAGTTGGGCAGCTTTTGACTTTGTGTCCGGCAGATCAAAGCCGTCCTTCTCAAGCACGATCACCAGTCGGCAAACTGATTGGCTGTCGAACACTTCTCTAAGATCCAGGGCTCGAACCCGGATCTCATCCCAGGTAAGGTCATCCGGCAGATCTTCCAGGTCATCGTTGAGGGCCTCGCGACTGGCCGCGGCGAAGGGCAGGATGATGGCGGTACCGTCCCAGTCAATTTCAGCTTTGCGGCTCTCGTATTCTTCGAGCACCACGTGGAAGTTGCTGCCGCCGAATCCGAATGAGCTGACACCTGCCCGGCGGGGATGTGCCTGTCTCGGCATCCACGGTCGCATTTCTGTATTCACGTAAAACGGGCTCGTCTCCGGGGCAAGCACTTCAAGCGGTTCGTCGACCTTGGCTGTTGGAGGCAGGACTTTGTGGTGGAGTGCAAGCGCAGCTTTGATCAGCCCCGCCGCCCCGGCCGCGGCTTTTGTGTGGCCGATTTGGGACTTGACCGTACCGAGCGCGCACCAGCGGCCGTCAGGTCTTGATTCACGGAAAACTTTGGTCAGACCGTTTACTTCTGTGATGTCCCCCACTTTCGTACCGGTGCCGTGCCCCTCGATCAGTTCGATGGTATCGGGGCTGACACCGGCAATCTTGAAGGCATCTCGAAGAGCTTTGCCCTGTCCGTCTGCACATGGCGCGTAAATAGCATTTCCACTGCCGTCACTAGAAGAACCGACGCCCTTGATGACGGCGTAGATCCGGTCGTTGTCTCGTTCGGCATCTTCGAGCCGCTTGAGAATGACGATGCCAATTCCCTCGCCAAGGATGGTGCCATCAGCTTTTTTATCGAACGGCCGCGCATTCCCCGTAGGCGAAAGTGCCGGGGTCTTGCTGAAGCACATGTACATGAAAATATCGTTGAACGTGTCGAGCCCACCCGAAACGACCATGTCACTTTTTCCAGTGACCAGTTCCATACATGCCAGGTGAATGGCGCTTAACGAGCTGGCGCATGCCGCATCGACCACAGTGTTGGTGCCGCCGAGGTCGAGCTTGTTGGCGATGCGGCCGGCAGCGACGTTGCCGAGCAGACCGGGGAAAGAATTTTCCTGCCAGGGCACGTAAGAATCGGCAATGCGTTCGATCACATCTTTGGCGACTGCGTCCTCTACCCCTGCATCCTTCAATGCCTGTCGCCACCTCGGATGCCCGAGCCGGGCGCCGAGGGGGATGACCAGCTCAAGCGTGCCGGTGACGCCCAGAAGGACACTCACGTTGCGGCGAATTTCATCGTCAGCCGGCCAGTAGCCTGCGTCTTCGAGTGCGCGTTTGGCTACCACCATACCAAAGAGCTGGGTGGTATCGGTGGCCTCGATGGCATTGGGTGTAATGCCGAATTCCAGCGGGCTGAACTCGATCGGAGTAAGGAATCCGCCACGCCGGGCGTAGGTCATGTCCGGCGCTTTGGGGTCATCGTCGAAGTAGTCCTCGGGCTTCCAATGGGTGTCCGGTATCTCCTCGATCGCATCAATACTGTGTTTGATATTCGACCAGTATTCCTCGAGGCCCTCCGCTTTGGGAAACATACAGCCGATTCCGATAATGGCGATAGAAGAGGGCATGGGCGGAATAATTAATGGTTAATAGTTGATGGAAGAACCACCACTTTAGACTCACTTATAACCTCTGGTCTAGCGCTTTTGATTCGGAGTGCTGGCCGGAAACCTGCATATTGATTGCACAGGCTGGGGCCTATTCTTCGAATCCTGAAACAGAGGAGATATAAGATGAGAATAAGATGGTTGTATGGTTCACATCCGCTTGTGAATCTCCTCCAGAGTCAGCGGCTCGATGCGGGTGGACAACCTCACTCCCTGGTTGGCAAGGGAATTAAGGCGGTTCATGACGGCCGCGCCATAGAGGATGTTCATGGCGACAGTAACAACCTTCCGATTGGCTGGTTCTTCGAGAAATGAGCCTTTGACCCACTCGTTGAAAGCACCCATCGCGGGCCCGCACCAGACCTGATAGTCGATTTGCCGGGTAGGCTCTCCAGCATTTGCCCAACGTGAGGACTGACCGAGATACCACCGAAAGATGAGCGCCATTTTATGCTTGGGATCCTGTTCCGCCCGTTGTAATTGGGCAGGATCACGCAGCTTGAAAAAGTCACTTGTCTGGGACCAAATCTCCTCGATCGTGGCTTTGAAAACCGTTTTCTCCAGCGCGGAACGCTCAGCCGGAGGAATCTCATCAACGCTGGCACATGAGCGATAGACCTCGAATAATTTCTGCCCGCGCATGGCAAACATTGTCCCCCGCTTCAGCACCTGGACCTTGACGCCCATTTCAAACATATCAGCCGCAGGCGCCATCGTGACGTCCGCCTGGCCCGCTTCTGCGAGCATTTGCCGGACGCGGTCGGAAGAACCGGATTCAACACACGCCTGATTTACCGACCCAGTAACGATATATGCCGCGCCCATGGCAAAAGCCGCAGCCGCACTGGATGGAGTGGAAATTCCGCCGGCCGCGCCGACTCGGAGCTGCTGCCGGTATTTGAATTTCGCCTGTAACTGATCCCGTAAAGCGAGCATCGTGGGGATGAGAGTGACCAAGGGCCGATTGTCCGTGTGACCACCAGAATCCGCTTCCGCGGTGAAGTCCTGAGCCATTGGGATTTCTGCGGCCATCCCGGCCTGCTCGGTTGTGATACTGCCAGATTCAACAAGCGCTTTGAGATACTTTTCAGGAGGCGGAGACATGAACTGGGACGCCACTTCGGTGCGCGAAACCTTGGCAATGATCCGATTCGGCGTAACGACCTGCCCCTGCTTGTCACGACGAATTCCGTGCATTCGATAACGCACGACCGGCAGAGTGAGGCCCAGGTAAGCGGACGCACTGACCCGCTTAACACCCTTCCTCAGATAGAGATCCACAATACCGGCCTCAAGGTCGGGCTCATTCGGACTGTGAATGAGATTGAAGCCGTACGGCGCATCGCCAAGGTTGGATTGGAGACGAACAATAGCCTCTTCGACCCGTTTGGGTGGGAGTCCAGCAGCTCCAAAAAAGCCAAGTAGCCCCGCCCTGCTCATAGCTTCAACGATCTCGGCCGAGCCGATCCCATTAGCCATGGCACCAGCGAAATAGGGGTATTTGATCCCGTGATCAGCACAAAAAGATGTATCGCCAAAATGTTCGATGGGGCAGGCTGGGACGTAAGCCTTAATAGGGAGCGCACCCTTATCGGGAGCTTCGCCGCCGAAGGTAGATATGCCGCTCTGGCCGACAGCAATCTGACCATTACTGGTCACCGCTGTCAGCGGGACAGATATCCGTCCTACCGCGACTCTGAGATCCGTCGATGGGGCGACACCACTAGATGTCCACCAACCTAGCGTTGCAGATGAGGCCATTGATTGGGTGATTCGTTTATTCAGATAAAGTGCCCGCCAGATGACTCAGGTTGGCATTGCCGCCTCCAGTCGGAAGACAAGACAGGCCGATGCCACACAAAAACCTGACCGATTCTGTTGAAGCGAAAAGCGAGAGTATTGAATCTTGTCAGGAATTGACAACCCGGTCCTGCCCGTGAAAGTTCGCGCGTGTATTCTTGATTACGCCAACGGATGGCAAACCGATACAACGGGAAAAGAGCAGAATCCAATGTCCATTCGCTGTATCGGAGCACTCTCCGTTGAAACTCTCCAAATTATTGGTTGTGGCCATGTGCCGTGGTTAGAAGTGAGATCAAGATCGAGATTGGGAAGGATTTCACCTCCTCCTGCCTGGCTTCGCCTTCAGTAACTCAGGCATCCCCAGTCACGATCTCTTACATCGACCACAAAGACGACTGAAAGCGTTTTCAACAACTGAATCAGAGCAATCAGCCGCAGCGGTAAGGGCAAGCGGCCAGGCGTTGATGACCAATCCTGAGAGCAAACTGACAGTTTCAAAAGATTCTATGAAATTACTCAAACAGAGAGATTCGACAGCGCCGAACCGGAACTTCTGGTCTGAAGGCGGCATCTAGATTCTGGTAGACGGACACATACTTGTCAGAGCCGGGGCTAAACCAGCGGAGCACCGATGTATCCCTGTATCTCTTCAAGTGGCACGTTTGCCAGCGGCCTGGAAGCAGGATGCAGCTTTTTCCATTCTTCGAAGACTACCGCGACCTCGCTGCCGAGGAGGTGTGAATACATCTTCCAGCGAAGATGACGTTCCTTGTAGTAATCGCTCCCGCGGGTCAACACTGCTTCGTGGTGCATTCGATTCATTGCCAGCGGAATCGCATATTCCGGATTATGGGGCCAGGTCGGGCCGGTCGGCTCCTGAGCGCGGTCAACGTAATACTTGACCATGTAACGCATCCTGTCGCTGCAGTTATGGGACGCGGTGTGCCAGATGTCATAGTGAGTAACGGCCACAGTGCCGGCTTTGACAACCAACGGCACCTGTCCCCGGATGTTGCCGTATGTCTGCATGCGATCTGTCGGTGTATTCAGCAGGTGCGTGCCCGGCACAACATAGGTCGGCCCCATGTCTGCGGTGACATCCTGCGGGTAGTAGAGAAACATCAGCCGGCGAAGCTGATGATGGCGAACATTTACATCATCCTGGTGCCAACCGACGCCGCCGCCGCCTGGCGCAATGGCATGGCAGTAACGGCCAAAAGTAAATGCATTCGGCCCGAGCAGGCTTTGAGAGGCGCCTCGAATCCTGGGATCGTCGAAGACGACTTTCAGTGAAGGCGATTTCTCAAAAATACTGAGACCGAGAGGATCATGTTGAAGGTCGACATTAATGGTGCCGTTTCCATCAAATTCGCTGCATACCCGCTCATGAATCTCGATGGGTATATCAGGCTCGATGAGCAGGTAGCCCTGGATCACAAAATCAATGACCTGGTCATCGGTAAAGAGTACAGGTTCGGCTTGTGCGCTTTTACTCATGAGAAAGTCTCCAATTTTTGAAGAACAAATTCATAACCATAAATGTCAATCTCGCGGTCACTCACCGCGGCCCGGTGATCCGGAAAATGCACAATCTGCCACCCATCGATAAGGGCTTCGTGAACTGTCTTGTAGGCAAACTCCGGCCCGGCAGAGAGCCGCACAGCGGCGCCGCCAGGCACCGGCTCGACCAGATACATGGACAAGATTCCGCTGCGTGGTGAAGGAGTGTCCGCATGCAGGTAGAGGAGGCGTTGCCGCAGTTTTGAATTCATATCGCAGTTAGATGCGAGCTCGTTCAAATCCTCTTCAGAGAATCTACCTTCCGTTACTTTGGTCCGAGCCTTTTCAATCCACAATTTTATGGATGCAGGTTGGAGGTTTATGCTCGTATGTGAATTCATCTCTTTCATCTTCGGGTGAGTGGTGCTACTTTAGCCGCCGGCCACATGGTGCCAAGCCTGCCCATCTGCATCAACCATCAACCGTACTTGCAATGACTCACGAAGAAGCCTGGCCGATTGTTGAAGAGAGCGGACTCCTCGAGCCCTCACACGGCGAATTGGAGGTCGTCAAAAAAATCCTCGATGGCCGGAAGGATCTTGTCGAAGCCCTGAACTCGGTCGATTACACACTCGAGGATGAGGTGCCTCAGCACGCGGCCGCGCATTGTCATCAGAAAGAGATTCTGGAATACATGCTCTCTCAGGGCGTGGAACTCGATATCTTTATGGCGTGTGCACTAGATCGGCTGCAAGAGGTAGAGAGGTTTCTGGAGTCTGACCCAGAAATGGCGAATGTGAAGGGCGCGCATGGCATTCCATTGCTTGACCACACTAAAGATCGCGAGGTACGGCAGGCCATATTCAAAGCCCGCGAAAAACTTATCGATCCTGAAAAGGCTTACATTGATTACCGCGGCCGAGTTCGCTGGTTTGAAAACGATGCGGTTGCAGAAGAGCTTAAAGCCATCGGCGATCTCACCGTGATCAGTGGTGGCGACGACCGAATCGGCACCCGATGCGCTCGCGCTTATCGAGATATCTCTCGTCATCCCGAGCCGTTCAGCCAGGTCATCAAACGGGGGAATCTGGTCCGTACGTTTGCCCTTTCAAAAGCACTCGCAACGATGGTCGAAGAGTATGCCGAAAAAGGCGAGACCACCGCGAGGAGAGAATTGGAAGTGCAGGTGCCAGCTACTGTGCTTGAGCTGTGCGAGATCCCCAAAGTCGGCGGAAAGACAGCGCGCACGCTGTTTCAGGATTGTGGCATCGATAGCCTGGCGTCCCTTGAGAAAGCGCTTGACAGGGGCGCCCTTGACGACGTCAAGGGCATTGGCAAGAAGATGAAGGAAACCATGCGGTCGCATATCGAGGCAGCCAGGAAGTAGGTGGTCTTGGCGCCCCGCGACAAGTCTTCGTGGCCTCTGGCCGCCCGCACTACGTTGAACCCTCGCGACCCAGAAGTAGAATCCCCCCCTCGAACTTTCAGATAAGTTGGCCGCGCGTTGGAGTAACGCCTTCAGGCGGATTCAGAATGGCAATCGCTACAGCCAGACCCGACTAACACCTTACTCCAGCACGCTTCATTACGTATAACTCATAACGCATTACTCATTACGACCATGGCACGAGGCTACAACCCGGCAACGATTGAACCCAAGTGGCAGGAATACTGGGAAGCCAACAAAACTTTCAGAGCATTGGGCCCTGGTGACGAAGGCTTCGACTCAAGTAAGCCCAAGTTTTACCTGTTGGACATGTTCCCCTATCCGAGCGGGAACGGGCTGCACGCCGGCCATGCGGAAAACTACACCGGCACGGACATTCTGGGCCGCTTCAAGCGAATGAAGGGTTTCAACGTCCTGCACCCGATGGGATGGGATGCCTTTGGTCTGCCTGCGGAACAGTACGCCATCGAGACCGGCACTCATCCGTCCATCACCACCGAACGCAACGCGAATACTTTTCGTAGACAGATCAAGGCATTGGGTCTGGCCCACGACTGGGAGCGGGAGATCAACACCAGCCAGCCCAATTACTACAGATGGACCCAATGGATCTTTCGGCTGCTGTACAACACCTGGTACGACGAAGACCAGGACCTGGGTCGGCACATCGATGTACTGCCCATTCCTGAAGAGTTCCAGGGCGATGGGGTCAAGACCAAGAAGTTCAAAGATTCAAAACGGCTGGCCTACGTGGACGAAGTCGCTGTCTGGTGGTGTGCAAATCTGGGAACGGTTCTGTCGAACGAAGAGGTTATCGATGGGTTGTCGGAGCGCGGCCAGCACCAGTGTGTCCGCTTGCCGATGAGGCAATGGATGCTGCGCATTACGACCTATGCTGAACGCCTGTTGAAAGACCTGGATCTGGTCGAATGGCCTGAGGAAACAAAGAAACAACAGACCGAGTGGATTGGTCGCAGCGAAGGAGCAGAAGTCTGGTTCGGCATTGCTGAAGACAATGCAGGCAATGCCGTTCGTGAATTGGTAGATGATGACTGGGTGCGCGAAACAGCTTCGCCATTGCCAGGGTCATCCAGTTTTGATTTCAAGATCTTCACCACCCGCCCGGACACGCTGTTCGGTGCGACCTACATGGTGCTGGCCCCCGAGCATCCTTTGGTGCCCGCGCTGACCACGGAAGAAAACAAAGAAGCCGTCGAAGCGTACATGACTAAAGCTTCCTCGATGAGCGATCTGGATCGAACCGCGTTGTCCGATGGAAAGTCCGGCGTCTTCACAGGCGCCTACGCGATTAATCCGGTTAATTTCGAACGAGTTCCCATCTGGATCGCTGACTACGTTTTGGTCAGCTACGGCACAGGCGCAATCATGGCTGTGCCGGCCCATGACCAGCGCGACTTCGATTTCGCCATCGAATACGACATTCCCATCATCGATGTCGTGCGGCCGGAAAAGACCATACAGGGCTCCGATGAAGAAAAAGAAAGAGCCGGCCTGGTTCGTGAAATAGAACGAGATGGCCAGAAGCTGACCTGTTTTGTTGGTACCGGCCGTTCGATTAATTCGCCGTGGATTGACGGGCTGCAGACAGCCGACGCCAAAAAGAAGATCACAGAAGAGCTGCGCCAAAAGAACCTGGGCAATTTCAAAATTACCTACCGCCTGCGTGACTGGATCTTTTCGCGTCAGCGTTACTGGGGCGAACCGTTTCCCGTGCTGCATACCGAAGACGGAACGATTGCCCTCGATGAAAGCGAACTGCCATTGGAACTGCCGCCAATGGAAGATTTCAGCCCCTCCGGCAGACCGGAGCCACCATTGGCGAAGGCCACCGAATGGGTGAATACCAAAGATGCCCAGGGTCGCCCGGCCAAGCGTGAAACCAACACCATGCCCAACTGGGCCGGCTCATGCTGGTACTACCTGCGTTACCTGGATCCCCAAAACACAGAGGCCGGATGGGATAAAGAAAAAGAAAATTACTGGATGCCTGTAGACTTGTATGTCGGCGGCCGCGAGCACGCGGTCTTGCACCTGTTGTATGCCCGTTTCTGGCACAAGGTTTTGCACGACCACGGATACGTCTCGACACCAGAGCCTTTCGGAAAGCTGTTTCATCAGGGCCTGATCCTCGCATTCGCCTATCAGGACCAGAATACAAAAGTCCTGATCGCGACAGACAAGGTGGAAGAGCGTGACGGCAAGTTTTTCCGGAAGGAAGATGGTGAGGAGGTAGACCGTATCGTCGCCAAGATGTCCAAGTCATTAAAGAACGTGGTCAATCCTGACGATGTGATAGAAGAATACGGTGCGGACACTCTTCGCCTGTATGAGATGTTCCTGGGCCCGTTGGATGCTTCGAAGCCGTGGAGTCCCAAAGACATCGGAGGTGTCCATCGCTTCTTGAACCGCAGCTATCGCTTAATCGTTGGAGACAAGGAGAGCGAGGAAGACGGCCAGGAGATCCGGCCGAATCTGGCCGTTGAAAACACCCCGCGAGATGCCGACCTGGAAAAGGCGCTGCACAAGTGCATCAAGAAGGTATCGGGGGATACCGAAGCCATCGCCTACAACACCGCCATCGCCGAGATGATGGTGTTCGTCAATACCGCCACATCAATCGCCGACAAGCTTACCGCTTGTCAGGCCAGAAGATTCGTGCTGCTGCTGGCGCCTTACGCTCCTCACCTGGCAGAAGAAATGTGGCAACGGCTGGGTGGCACAGAAACCCTGGCTTACGAGAGCTGGCCGACATTCGATGAGTCTTTATTGGTCGAGAAAACTGTAGAGGTTCCGATCCAGATCAACGGCAAGATCCGCAAGCGCATTTCGGTGCCCGCGGAAGCCACCAGGGAAGAACTCGAGGTCATCGCCAGGGAAGCCATAGCCGACGCCCTGGAGGGAAGGACCGTGCGAAAGGTAATCGTCGTCCCCCAGAAAGTCATCAACGTTGTGGTGGGGTAGGGAGTTTCAACGTTCCAGGCTGGCATTCTCGGCTGCACCTCGGGCGAGAATGGCCCTGTAGCCTGCTCAGTCATTTAGACCATAACTTTCGGAGTAACGCATGTCCGACAAACTCAAGGTCGCATTTCTTGGAACCAAACACCCTCACGCAAGAGCGCAGGTGCGAACGCTCCAGCTTCTCGATGAAGTGGAATCGATTTACTTCTGTGATGAAGGAGAAGGCGCCGGCGATGCCCTTCGTGAGAGCTGTCCAGACAAAATCGCCGAAGGCACTTTGTCACTCAAGGATGTGCTCGCACGTGAGGACATAGAATTCTGCTGGGGATGCCTGAATACCGATCACAATGGGCCGGCACTAAAGCAGCTCCTCGAAGCCGGCAAGCATGTGATGTCTGAGAAACCGATGGGCCTTTCGGCGTCGATCATTGAGGAGCTTTGTAAGGCGGCCCGTGCGAACCATCGCGTTCTGAGTGTCTGCTATCAGAACCGATACCTGCCGATTGCTCAGGATATCCGGCGCTATCTCGCCGAGGGGGCGATCGGTAAGCCGATGAATATGGAAGCGCGCATGGTGACCTCACAGGTTCGGTATCGAAATCCCAGGCATTGGCTCTTTGATCGTGAACAGTCCGGCGGCGGCATACTGTCCTGGCTCATGTGCCACTACTTCGACATGATGCGCTTTCTTCTTGGCGAAGAGGTGGTCGAGGTCACTGCGCTTACAGGGATCATGAATGGCGAAGATATCACTGTGGAAGATACGGCCAGTGGCGCGCTCAGATTTGAGAGCGGCTTAATCTGTGCCTGGAATGCCGGCTATCTGCTCAGCATGAGCGGAGAGGGTTTTAATAACGCGTCTTATGACACCTATGTCGGAATACGTGGCAGAGAAGGTAGTCTGACCTGGGCAGGTGAGGTATCACAGCCAACCTTGTCGGTCGCCAGCAATAAGCGCGACTGGAACCTCTCGTCGCCATTACGAAGCATCCAATACTCCAAAGACAAAGCGGAAGGCTATGGTGGCCTTTCTGGTATTTCTTTCGTGCGGCAGTTCTTTCGTGCGGCAATCCACGGCGAAGAACCACCAACAACAGGCGAAGACGCACTGCAGGTCGCACGAATAGTAGAGGCGTGTTACGAATCGAATGACTCAGGCCGGTCGGTGAAGCTGGCGTGAGCCTCGCGCTGAGCGAAGCCTGGTCACACCAGAACACCCGCGATGCACGCGGTCATGAACGCCGCAAGCGTTCCGCCGATCATCGCCTTTAAGCCTACTTTGGCGAAGTCCGACTTACGTTCGGGCTCGAGCGCTCCGATGCCGCCGATCTGGATGGCAATGGAACTGAAGTTGGCGAATCCGCAGAGAGCGTAAGTGGTAATCGTCACCGAGCGTTCTGAGAGTTCGCCGGCCTTGACCATCTCGGCGAGACTGAGATAGGCCACGAATTCGTTGATGACCAGATTCAGGATTCAGGATTCAGGGGTCAGAGGTCTGCAATCGTGGTCTCCACGCTCCGCGGGGAGTGTTCCATCTTCTGTCTAAGATCTTTCTTCAAGATTCTGGATCTACCTTCAACAGGTTTCAGTGCTGAACGCTGAATCCTGCTTGATGATCTGTCCCGCCGAATTTGTGAAGCCACCCGGGGAGCCGAACAGTTTCACTTCTCTTCACTCACCGGACGCGTTTCATACGTCAGCGGTATCATCCCAAGAGAGGTGCGCATCTTTATTTCACCATGCTTCTCGGTGATAAGATGCGGGGCTTGCGTATTGTCCAGCTTATGCTCCAACACTGTCTCGCCGTTGTGAATATTGATCACTCTGATCAGGTAGCCAGTGACCTGACGACTTGTACGGCCCCCCACCTTCTTATCTTCAAACACGTGCTGCCGCATCAACAGAACGGGCGATTCTTCATATTGTGAACGCATGACGTACCAATTCAGCTTCTGATCATAATGCTCCTTCCACAGCAATTTGGAAGAATTCGTGTCAAAGCACATCAAGCTGCCGCTGATGCCGTAACCAACAGCGGCGTAATAATTCATGGCACGTGGGAGCGATTGCACGGCTTTGAGGTTTGGTATCACCCCATTATCGGGAATGCAGACCAGGAGGCGTGGCCCGCTCTTCCAGGCATATACGTTGTAAGGAACGCCCTTGAGTTCCTGGAACTTCGCTTCCAGTGTTTTCTTTCCGGTGTCGAGAGATATGAGGTTCAGGCTGTCTTTGCCAAGAAGGCCTATCTCCCGGTGAGAGGCCCTGAAAAATACGCCTTCTTCGGGAAGCTCGGATTGCCAGACCAGCCTGTCAGAGTGTGGGGAGATCATTTGCAACTGCAGTTTCTTGTCCTGCATAGTTCCGCTGATGAGATTGCCCTGGTAGAGGATTCCGTCATTCGAAACAAAAGAGTTCAGCTTCTTTCGCTTCTCGAACGTGCCGTCGCTGAGCCGATATAGGTTCAGGTCCCCCGTTGGCAGGAGTTCGCAGACATGGTCACCGGCATGGAAGATATACGAATTGATCGGTGCCTGGATCGGCCGGTACCAGAGCGGCTTGCCCGTATCGGGACTCAGTGCAAGGAGATACCGGGTATCCACACACAAAAGCCCCCGTGGCGACACGCCAATCAGTTGGACCGTACGCTGGAGCGAGGCGTTGTAATTGCTGCCCCCAATCCGTACTCCACCGTCTGGAAAAACGGAAGTGCCGAGCATCTGACCGGAATATACCTGTGACGGATTCTTGGTCCAGTCGTCCTTGGATGAACGGCTCCAAATCGCTTTTTGCTGCAGTGGTGAAGCACAGAGTAACGTCCCCTGATAAGCCGAGTAGAGGCGATGCCCGAGCGAAAAGACCCAGTTACCGTAGTAGCCGCGAAACTGCGCTTTGCCCGGTTCAAAACGATAGTTCAGCTTGTCGATCTGTTGGCTCCAGACCTTGTCTTCATGCTCATATTCAATCTGCCATTGGCCGTTCCAGAAAACGCTCCAGCGTTCGAAGGAGGGCAGCGCGCGAGAGCCTATCATCAGCGGATTTCTTCCGATGTAACGATCATGCTTTGCGAACTGACCGACTTTGACATCGTGAGCCTCGACGGGGAGGCTTGGCTCTTTTTTCTCGGCGATCCGTCCAATCGAAGCGGAGGCAAGTTCAGCGGGAATACGGCCGTCCTTGAGTTTCAAATTCGGGAACCGCTCTTTGAGCTGCCGGGCAAAGTGGACCTCGTCTTCCGGCACTTGCATGCGATTGCTCAACTGCATCAGCCGCAGAAGGCATTCAGCAGCGATCTCGTCTCGTTCTGAATCGATAAAGCGGAGATAAATTACCTCAGCATTCGTCCAGTCTTCTCCGCTCTCCCACATACCGGCCAGTCTCAACCAGGTCTCTTCCTGGCCGGGGAGTTCTCCGTAAATGTTCAAGTATTTCTGCAGCCCCTCCACGGTCGGGGCAGCGCCCTTCAGTTCTATCGCCAGTTGATCGGCGAGCTTGCGCTTCTGTTCCGGCTCACCAGAAAGCCAGACATCTCGAAGCTGTGCAGCAAGCCAGGGCCCGCATAGAACCCGCAGGCCGTGGTTGTCGTCTACGAGCATGAATTCTTCGCCACCATTTTTTGCATACGACCTGAATGCCTCGATGGCCGCGGCCATGTTGCCCATTCGCCTTTCGTATTGCCCCAGCCTTAACAGATAGAAGCGTTGTTCATCCTCGGTCTTCACCAGGGCTTTGGCTTCTTCCAGATATGAAGGGGTGTGTTCTTCCCCGGCCATCGATGTCAGAGCCCGGAACAGCAATGGACGCACCTTTTCTTTCGCCGCATCGTCGGCGGAAATCTTCAATGCGGAGCGCAGATCGAGGAGGCCATTTTCTGTATCGCCGAGACTCAGCCGCAGCTTGGCTCGCTGCAACAGGCCTTCCGCGTTTTCGCCCTTTTTGGCAATTTCAGATTCGACTCTCTTGAGCATTTCCCCGGACATGGGAAAGGAGTCTACACCCATTGGGCTGGCGCTGATGATGCGGTCTTTGTACGCAACAAAATTGCCCATGCCCCACTGCCTGGCTTCGGGATTGGAAATCCATACCGGCTGGGCCAACACCTTCAACATTCCGGTGCTTAAATCGACTCGGGCGACTCTGTTGCCGGACCTGTCCGGCTTGCTGAATTCCTGATCCTGGACCGGATAGATGTACGCGTCGTCGAGTTTGACGCCTCTGCCAATGGCCGAACCGGGAGTGTGCTGGGAAATCTGCTTGCCGGTTGCGACCTCATACAGGGTGGCTTCATTGCCAACCACGAGCACTTTGTCCTTGCCCTGGCAGGCCAGAAAAGATGAGGGGCTTGTGGCCACCTCCCAGATTTTTTCACCACTGATGCGGTTGAGGCAGAAAAGTGTGGACGAATCCGTCGGCAGGAACAGCAGGTATCGGCCCTGGATGAGCGGGGCGGAAACTGCGGGGCGCCCTTCGTTCATGTTGCCCATCGAGTAGCGGTGTCGCACGGTTTTTTCGGCCAACCCGTTCGGATAGTCAAAATGCCAGAGCAAACGATTGGTGACCGCATCCACCGCGAAGAATCTTCCGAACTGAGTGGGGCAGTAGAATACGCCCCCTGAAACAGTAACGGGGCACGCATCGCGCGTCCGGTGAAACATGGAGTTTGGCGGTCCGGCGGTTACGCAGAGAGGAATCCGTGCGAGCTGTCTGCCCTTTGAGGGGTCAATCGAGACCAGGTACATCTCACTGCCGAGGTCAGCCATGATAAAGAGCTTGCCTTCGTAAAGGGCGGGGGCTCCGAGGAAGAAGGCGCCGTCGAGCTCGTGTTTTTCTTCGTCCAGCCTGGCCAGGCCATTGATTTCCCAGAGCAGCTTGCCGCCGCTCGCGTCGAACGCTCTCAGTGAATTACCCGCGGACATTTGCATCACAGTCCAGGCATTCAAGACCATGAAAGCGTTCTGGTTCTGCTGCTGAAAGGTGGTATCTACCGAGAACACGCGCCCATCCCCCGCGGTAAGTGAGAACTGCAGAGTGTTGGAAAACGCGAAGGTCTGCGTCATCTGCAGCATATTGTTCTTCATATACTGAGCGCGATTCTGATCGGCAGGTGTATTCAAGATCCGTGAAAAGGCCTCGCCCAGGCGGCCCATCTTTCCCGCCTCTTTCCATTCGACCTTGCCCGTTTCCGCGTTATACCCGGCAAGCCCATCGAAGGTCTTTACAAAGACCCGGCCCTCATACGCAACAGGGTGAATACTTGGCAACTCCGTGGTGCCGGTAGCCTGCTTTCCTTCGACCGTGTCGCCCCACGATTGCCAATCGAAATTCTTTTCCTGGGTGATAGGCACCTGCCAGACCGATTCGGCAAACGGCGGTGAACCCGACGATTGGGTGTCCGGATACGGGACGCCCAGAAAGGATTGGAATCCGAATTCATTGGGCCGATTGCCCGGATGTCGGATTGAGGACAGCAATTCCAGGTAACTGCCGGCCGCGAGGGGCTCACCTCCAATAAGAATACGAGAACCTAAAGAATCGGATGAGAGGGATTCGAGTGTGTTCTTCGCCAGCGGCATGTCACCCATTGCTGCATAAGCCGAAGCGAGCTTTATCAGTATTCCCGGCCAATTGCGTTGCTTGAAGTCAGGCCTTGAAGCCAGTTCCTGAAGTATCGCCGCCGCAACAGCAAGCCGCCCCTGGTCGAGGAACACCATTGCGGCATATTCAGCAGCCTCCCATCCGCTGTCCGTCATGGGGTATCGCCTGGCCACCTCAAGAATGCTATCGAAATCGTTCACCTGCCGGGCGCGGCTTAATTGCTGGCTCGCTGCCGCCGCATACTGCGTGATGTAAAGCTTTCTCTCTTCCGGGCCGAGGCTGTAAAGCAGCTTGAGAATCTCAGCACGAACCGGATGAAACTCGCCATCCTCCGCTTCAAAAAAGGATTCCGTCTGAATATCCAGCAGCCGCCTGGCGAACTCGATAAACCGCGCCCACTCCTCTGCCTCATACGCCCTTTTCGCCTCGTTGAGTATCCGCTCTGTCTTGCGATCTACCGGAAGACTTGTCAGGGGTTTGCCCTCTTCATTCTTTTCGACGTCCGCCACTCCGGCACCGACCTGCACCGCTATCTGGCTGGTGGCAGTCGGGAGAAAAAGAAGGATGGCGATGAACAATCGCATGGTGGGCGGGTAATGAGTAATTCTGGAATCGTTCTTCCTTGACAGGTGGCCCTCGGTTCAGTTCCACCGTGGACGGGCTGATTCTGTCAGTTATCCTCCACCAGGCAACGTCCCAAATGACTGGAACAAGCCCTCGAGTCTATTGGACAACTCCTGAAAGTCTGGATGCCGCCCCCTGACAGGTAACGTTACGCCCCTCCGCTACCAGGAACAGACCTCAGCGGACTCCTGCATCCTGCCCACACGGTAAAGCCTGCTGGTTGTCTGCGGTTACTCTCTATAGAATTCGAGCCTTCAGAACTATGATTTCCTCAATAGGTACAAAATGAAAACGATTACTTATGCGCTGGCTGCACTGGTCCTGTTCACCTTGCTTCCCTTCAGATCCGCGGTAGCCGATAAGAAACAGAAGAAGGCCGGCATCGAAAAGGAGGAACCCACCTGGCGCGAGATCATTGACAAGCAGAGGAGCGAAAAGAGTGACTATCGGCTCTACGTAGCCCTCGGTCTGGTCCAGAAGGAAGACGGCGATTTCAAGAAAGCCCTTGATTTATTTCAGAGGGCCTTAAAGTACAACCCGAAATGTACCCAGGCCCATATTCAGAGCGCCTACTGTCAAGATCAGCTTGGCGAGACGACCGAAGCAGTCGTCTCACTGCGGACAGCTATACAGATGGAAGAAGGCCACCCGGATGCGCACTACCTGCTGGGTTACTTATATGTAAAGCAATATCGAATCTCGTCCGCGGAAGAACAATTGGAAATGCTCAAGAAACTCGATGCCGAAAAGGCGGCCAAGCTCCAGACCGTTCTGGATAACAAGAAGAAGCTGCTGGAGTCTCTGCAAAAGTAGTAAACGGGAATCGATTCCACGAATTTGGATGCCAGGAGCGAGCCGGGAGAGAGCGATCCACAAGCCGTACACGTACTACAGATCTTAATCTGAATGATGGAGATGAAATAGAGATGTCGTAATTCCCAGGCAACCATCAGTTCGGCTGGCATGAACGATAAAGCCATCGCCGAAGCTCTTGACTGGATCCTCGCCAAACTGAACCGCAAGAAATGGCTGATCCGCAGCATCTGGGAGCGGGAGCTGAAGGGGGAGTAAGAGAGTATGGGGGAGTGGGAGTGTGGGGGAGCGGACGGAGAGTTCGGAGTTCAGAGTTCAGAGTTTCCGCCTTCGGCGGATTCAGGGTTGAAGGTTCAAAGTTCACTGATAACTGATAACTGATAACTCCGCCTTTCCTGACACCTGAAACCCGAAAACTGAAACTTTCCAACGGATCGCTCCACCTACAGCCCGGATTCCGGTTCCTGAAATTACTGGCGCAATCAAGCCTCACAAACCGTGTAACCTCTGATCGATCTGTCCGTCTTAGCCGAGTTTCGGGCCTGGGGTCAGACCCCCATTTGCCATTTGAGGGGGGCCGGTCACCATGTGGAGTGAGTTTTATTCCCGATTTCAAGGAACTT
>JAQBXN010000222.1 GCA_027625095.1 Planctomycetota bacterium
CGTCTCTAATGCTCGTTTACAAGTCGATGTCCAGAGTTCTGCTCCGGGACAGTTAAAAGGGATATCATTCGGCCGAAGTTGGAAACTTAATTTCGATCAAAGTCCTAAGCCCCGCCGCGGGGCACGAAGAGCCTCCGTTTGATTCTCTGCCGTCAGTGGCAAGAATCAGTACGTCGAATGATCAGCAGACTCCGTCAGATCGCTTTTGAATTTCTGACCTTTACCGGCATTAGAAAAAAGTATGCGAAGCAATATCGATAAGGTCAGTGGATTCCTCTTTGTCTTCCTGATTGGCACATACGCTGACGCGGGGGACTGGCCTCAGTGGCGTTACGACGGGGGACGCACAGCCGCCTCTCCTGCGGAACTGCCTGACCAGCTTCATCTTGCATGGGTGACTCATTACTCGGCGCGGACGCCTGTCTGGGATGATCCTCTGAATCAGGATCTCATGCCTTACGACGAGATTTTCGAGCCGGTGGTCTTGGGGAAGACCATGTTCATCGGATTCAATGACAGCGACAAAGTCGTGGCTCTGGATACGGAAACAGGGGAAGAGAAATGGTCGTTCTACACTAACGGCCCCGTCCGTCTCCCGCCTGCAGCATCGGGCGGTAAGGTATTCGTCGTGAGCGATGACGGCTTCCTCTATTGCCTCAATGCTGGTTCCGGCGAATTGGTTTGGAAGTACCGCGGAGGGCCGGCAGACAGAAAGATCATTGGGAACAAACGCCTCATCTCCACCTGGCCTGCACGAGGAGGGCCGGTCGTCATGGATGGCACGGTCTACTTTGCTGCCGGCATCTGGCCCTTCATGGGTACATTCATTTATGCGCTGGAGGCTGAGACTGGAAGAGTCCAGTGGCTGAATGACAGCAATGGCTCGGAGTACATGCTTCAACCCCACAACTCCGCTGCATTTGCCGGCGTTGCTCCGCAGGGCGCGCTCGTGGCTGTGGACGATAAACTGCTTGTGCCGGGAGGGCGTTCGGTGCCCGCCTGTTTTGATCGGCGGACAGGAAAATACCTCTACTATCATCTGGCGAAAAACGGCAAGACCGGCGGCTCGTTTGTCTGTGCTAAGGGGAACATCTTCTTCAACCACTTCAGGGACCAGATGACGAATATGTATTTCCTCTCAGACGGCAGTGGTCCTAAACATCGAGTGGGACAGCATCCGGTTCTAACTGAAAAGACGATCTATCTGGCCGGCAAGTCGAGTGACCTCTCCGGGTATCGAGAAGGGAATACGCTCGCCGCAGTAAACGGGGAACAGATTCAGGCCGATTCGGGAACATGGCAACAGAACCAGCAGTGGGAGATTGCTGCAGATGCATCGGGCGATTTGATCAAGGCCGGAAACCGTCTTTATGCCGCAGGCGGAAATCACATCACGGCCATTGAAATTCCGGCGGAGGGCGGTGCTCCAAGAACGGTTTGGACCAAAGACGCCGGCGAGAGGATCGCCAGGCTCCTGGCGGCAGATGGCAAGCTGTTCGCCGTAACATCCAGCGGAAAAATCATGGCTTTCAGCGGAACAGCAGAGAGTCAAACCTATACCTACCACACCCCAGCTATCGTCAATCCACCGGCAGACCTGAGTGGTAAGGTAAAGTCCATCATTGAGGAAACCGGGGTCAGCGAAGGCTACGCCCTGTTCTATGGCCTTGGTGACGGTCGTTTGCTGGAAGCCCTGGCATGCAAATCGAAGCTGCAAATTATCGCCGTGGATCCTGATGCAGAAAAGGTGGAGGGCCTGCGGCGACGTTTCGATCTGGCTGGTCTGTATGGGACACGGATTTCTGTGCACCAGGGAGACGCCATTTCGTTTCAGACGCCGCTGTATATGTCGTCCCTATCGGTGGTACATGATCTGACGTCTGCCGGGTACGACCAGGGCGAAGTGTTTATCAGCAGGCTGTTCAGGTCATTGCGGCCTTACGGAGGTGTGGCCTGGCTGCCGATGAGTAAGGAACAAGGAACAGCGTTTACCGCACAAGTTTCAAAAGCTCTACTGCCCGGCTCGAAAGTCCTGACTTTCGAGCCGCCACCACCTCCAGGGCCTGATGCGAAGAAACCAAAACTTCCCCCGCCGCCGAAAGTGCTGAAGGCCGGCAGCACTTTACTCGTACGCGAAGGGTCGTTGCCCGGCTCTTCCCCATGGACGCATCAGTACGGCAACATCAGCAATACGGTCAAATCCGATGACAGCCGGGTCAAGCTTCCACTTGGGATTCTGTGGTTCGGCGGAAGCTCTAACAAGGACATCCTGCCACGGCATGGTCACGGGCCACCGGAGCAGGTCATCGGCGGGCGCCTTTTTATTGAAGGTATGACATCTCTAAGCGCGCGCGATGTGTACACCGGGCGCGTTTTGTGGGAGAGGGTGTTGGATAATCTGGGCAACAAGGGCAAATACTTCGATGACACTTACAAGGACACGCCGACCGACATCGCCTACAACCAGGTGCACATCCCCGGCGCCAATGTCCGGGGAACAAATTACGTCGCGACTCCAGAACACCTCTACATCATCCAGGGCGGCGAATGTCACGTTCTCGACACAGCGACGGGTGGGACCCTAAAGGTTATTTCTCTGCCAAAGCTGCGGGATTCGGAGAACCCCCAATGGGGCTACATAGGAATTTATGGTGATTACCTCATCGCAGGCGCCGACTTTGCCGAATTCTCTGAGTTGCTCCCTGAAGACAAAAAAGAGAAAGGAAGTTTCACGGACTATGACACGAGCGCAAGCAAGAGCCTGGTGGTCATGGATCGGCATACAGGAAAAGTTCACTGGACTTTCCAGTCCAGAAACGGGCTCATTCATAATGCCATCGCAGTTGGCAACGACACCATCTACTGTCTGGACAGGCACCCTCCATACATAGAAAAGCGAATGAAGCGGCGCGGGTTCTTCTTCGACTATAAGAAGTACCGTCTGCTGGCACTGGATATCCGCACCGGCAAGATCCGCTGGCAGCAAGGGAAGGATGTCTTCGGCACCTGGCTGAGCTATTCGGAACAGTACGACATTCTGCTCCAGGCCACTCGCCCCTCCAGAGACATGGTCCGAGAGGAAGGCGTTCCTCGCATGATCACATATCGGGCAGACAAGGGAACTGTTCTGTGGGACAAGTCCTTTGGTTACGGCGGCCCACCGATTCTCCATGGCGAAACTATCATCACCGATGGTGCTGCCTACAGTCTTCTTGAAGGAATCAAGAAAACGCGAACGCATCCCATCACCGGCGAAAAGTCAGATTGGACGTTCAGCCGGGAATACGGCTGCAATTACGCTATCGCCAGCGAACACCTTATTTCATTCCGCTCGGCCGCAGCCGGTTTTTACGATCTCACCAACGATGGAGGTACCGGAAACCTCGGCGGATTTAAATCAAGCTGTACCTCCAACCTGATCGCGGCTGACGGAGTCCTCAATGCTCCGGACTACACAAGGACCTGTTCATGCTCATACCAGAACCAGACATCCCTGGCGCTCGTGCACGATCCGGACGTCGAGCTCTGGTCCTTCAACGAGCTTCGAAGTAAGGGAGGCCCGGTGAAGCGGGTTGGAATCAACTTTGGCGCTCCAGGTGACAGACTGACAGAGGACGGCACCCTGTGGCTTGAAGCCCCATTCGCGGGTGGCCCATCCCCGAATGTGCCGGTGCAGGTCGAACCGGGCACCGCACAGTTCTTCCGACACCACGTCTCAAAGATGCAAGGCGAGGGCTTGAAGTGGGTGGCAGCATCCGGCGTGATTGGCGCGGATGAAATAACTGTCTCGGTGGTGCCGAGATCACTCGTCATAGTCCCACCCACCAAGTTCCCTCCGGTCATCGATGGGAAACTCGACGACGCCACCTGGAAGAACGCCAAGCCCATTCCATTCGAAGGAAACCTTCACTCCCGTGTACCTGCAACCACGGTTTTCATGTGCCGTGATGAGCAGGCCGTCTATTTCGCATACCACCGGAAGTCGCCAGTGGTGGACGGCAGCCCTGTTCCACTGGTCGCCAAATTCCCCATGCCCGATACCCCTTGCTGGCGGGATGACGAGGTCGAGATTTTCTTATCCGACGCCGGGCGACAGGTCGGCCTTCAGTTCGCAATGTCCTGTGCCGGCGGAAGTTTCAGGGGCCGCAACGCTCTGCCGAAACGGGGCTGGTCAGATGTCAATTGGCGTGGCGAATGGAAATACGCCGTCAGTAAGCAGCCAGACCAATGGTCGGTCGAGGCCTCGTTCCCCCTTAACACTCTCCGCGACGAAGGCATCGATCCGGCGAAGCTTCACATCAATATCATGTCTCAGAATCTGAGCGGCGTTGGGGCCAGCAACATCTACCTGGTAAACCCCGGCCCCTTGGGCTTCGGCAGGTGTCAGGAATATCTCGCGGCAGGAGACAATCAGCCCGATGTGCCTCAGAGTCTCTACACCGTCCGACTGCATTTCGCCGAGACGGAAGGTTCTCAGCCCGGCGAACGAGTCTTCGGAGTCGCCGTCCAGGGAAAAGAAGTGCTCAAGAATTTCGATATCGCCAGTGAAGCCGGCGGCCAGAATCGGCCATTAGTAAAAGAGTTCACCGCCATCGAAATCACCAGCGAGTTGTCGGTCTCATTCACTCAGTCGCCGGGCAAAGCGCCGCCATTGATCAACGGGATTGAACTCATTGCAGAGTGAGGGTGGGTTCGAAAGCTGTTAGACCTGGAAACCAAAAGCACTTATTGCAAGTCGAGCCCCAGGAGCGAGGTTTACTCTCTATAGACTTCGTCATGTGAACCAATGTCCAGGAGGACGATTTCATTCTCTTGCAATCGCAAAATGAGAGTAATCCTGTAGGAGTAGGTCAAGCTCACTGCGTGCTTGTCTCGATGCTTTCCTTTGAGCCCGTGCAAGCGAAGCCTCGGCACGTGCGGATCAGCCTCCAACTGCTTCAACAGATCCTCAAATACACCGACCAGATCAGGATGGCGCCGCAGAAACCTTCGTGCGGTTCGCACAAACGTATCTGTCCATACCAAAGTATTCTTAGCCATCACCAACTCCCATGAACAATCACTTATCCGACATGAGTTCGTTCATCAGCTTCTTCGATGTACCTTTATTTACGCGTCCGGTCTGCAGATCCAACTCCGATGCGGCGAGCCGAGCCTCAGACAGGTCTTTCATGAGTTCCTGATAATCTTTCTCGGTCATAACTACGTATTCGGGACGGTTGTTCCTGACCAAGTGAACGGGGCCGTTTTCCAACTCATCGTCAACAACCGAAATACCCCGCCGCTTAATCTCCTGCACTGGAAATGAACTCATTTAAGGACTCCTTATAGGACTGTATTTCGGACTATAATCCAATACTATACTGGCAGTGTCAAGCACGCCTTCAATTTCTTGTTGCGGACGCGGTGAAGGATCTACCTGACCAGAGCAGAGCGGGTCTGCCCTGCTGAACCGCATCCCACGTACAAAGCTAAAATCTGAACCATGACTGAATTCTGGAATCTGTACCTGGACAAAACGTATCGCCTCTCACGTTGGCCCTGGCCTGATGTCGAATGGGATGCCGTCACCGAATCTCATGTGATCAGACTGCCGCACGGCTGCGAGGATTTCCTTCGTTACTGTCCGGATGATGGAACGGCCGGTATGTCTCAAGTGCCGGCGGAGCTTCCACGGGAGTGGCCGAGTTGCCGCACTGCCATGGCCATTTATCACGACAGCGGTTCGGTCTACATTTTTCTGAATGCGTTCCGACCGCACAGCCCGATCCCAGAGCTGGCAGACAACGTGAACGAGGATTTTGGGTGTTACTTCGCGATGGATGGCCAACATCGCGGGCTCTATTTCGGGCTGAATCAAAACAGCGAACCGATCTGCCTGGCGAAGGTGTGGGACAAGGATCTTCAAGGTCAGAATGATCACGACGAGTTCCCTTGGTCCCAGTTCAAGGATGACCCCTGGAAGCCACTGGAGGTCAGCTATCAGACCCGAATCGTCCACCATTCAGAAGGGCTTTGCGCTCTCTGGAAAATCGACAAAGAAGTCATTGAAAAGGGAATTCGTGTCGGACGCATTGGATTCACAATCGGACGCCGATGCTATGCGACCGCCGAACTTGTCTCGTGGGGTTCCAATCTGATGTGGGAGACCAGGCACGATGAACTTGGGTGGCTGGAATTTGGAGAAGCGTTCGATGGACCGGAGGTACCGATGATTGACCGTATTGACGTCGAATACGAACCTGCTGCGGAGTCCGGCAGCATCCAGGTGTGTTGGAGTGGGGTCTGGGACGAGTCACGCCACCATTCGCTTAAGCCGGGGAACTACAACAACTATCTCGGGCAATACTCCGTCGCCCTGAATGGTCGGGAGCAGACCGCGGATATTCAGCCCGGGACACGAAACAAGTTTTCCATCCGGGACGGCTGGAACCGCCTGGAAGTCATGAACGCCGTGGGTCAAAAGGCAACCGTTCTGTCGTTTCAAAAGTTTTCAGGGAATTCTGTGGTTTCCGGCATTTTCAAAGAAGCTCCTAAACCGCCCGGGCGTTCGGTGGAGCGACTTGTTATG
>JAQBXN010000086.1 GCA_027625095.1 Planctomycetota bacterium
CTCGCTGCGGCTGTCCTTCATCATGTAGACACCGGGAGCATCTGGCAGTTCGGCAAGTTGTTGCTGGAGAGTTGAAGTCATGGATAAAGATGGCTCTTGTTTGCTTGACCCCGGCTTACACTCCGGGCTTTGCCCACATTCTGTTTCAGATTACGCCGAAGGCGTATAGGCAAGTAGCCGGTGGTTTTAACCACCGGTACACGCAACAAAATCAGCAATTAGCCCCAGAGGGGCGTAGGCGACCTTCTCTCTCCGTCCCTCCGGGGCCAAGAGAATCTCTCTCCTCCTGATCCGGTGGTTAAAACCACCGGCTACTTGCCCAAACCCCCTCCGGGGCTGAAGAGATGGACGGGTAATCTAACATTCTTGATAAGGTCGATGTCCCGAGTTTTGTAGAGGAGCCGAGCGATGTGGGCAGAGAGCAGGCTAACACTCCAGAATTTTCAATCCAGATCTGTATTCTTCGCTGAGCGCGTGAGACAAGTTTATTCTGCACGCCGTTTTCCGCCCTTCGGCCTCTTGCAAGGACGATGCACCACCTCTTATAACTGAAGCAGAGACAAGGTTTTGAGCCTGACTTTTTAAAACAGAAACCATGCCACACGATAAACCAAATATTCTTTTCGTATTCGCTGATGACTGGGGCCGCTATGCAAGCGCATACCAGAAGATCGAGGGCGACAACACTCCCAACGCTCTTCTGAACACACCCAACTTTGATCGAGTGGCGAGTGAAGGGGCTCTATTCACCAATGGCTTTGTGCCTGCGCCCTCCTGCACTCCATGCCGAAGCTCCATTCTCTCCGGCCGCTATTTCTGGCAGACGGGCCGGGCCGCGATTCTTCAGGGCGCGGTTTGGGATTCATCGATTCCAACGTTTCCGCTCATCCTTGAAGAGAACGGTTACCACATTGGCTACACCTACAAAGTCTGGTCTCCCGGCACGCCTCGCGACCAGCCGTACGGCGGCGACCGCACGAAATATGCGCCGGCAGGTGATGCGTTCGGCCGGTTCTCTCACGTAGTAACTGAGCGCGCCAAAGAGATGAGCGTCGAGGCTGCGAAGGAAACTCTGTATGACGAGGTAAGACAGAATTTCGATGCCTTTCTCGAAGCGCGACCGAATGGGCAGCCGTTCTGTTACTGGTGGGGCCCAACCAATACCCACCGCACCTGGGAACGCGGCTCAGGAAAGAAGCTCTGGGGATTGGAACCGGATGACTTGAAAGGGAGGCTGCCGGCGTTTCTTCCGGACGTTCACGAAATCCGGGAAGACGTGGCGGATTACCTCGGCGAATGCCTGGCGGTGGACGCCGGTCTCGGACTGCTGATGCAAAGGCTCGAAGAAATCGGTGAGTTGGATAACACGCTGATTGTGGTCAGCGGCGATCACGGCATTCCTGGTTTCCCTCGCGCTAAATGCAACCTCTACGACCTCGGCTGTGAGGTCGCCCTTGCCGCCCGCTGGCCGGGGCGGATACCCGAGGGGCGCGTGGTGGATGATTTCGTCAATCTGATGGACCTCGGGCCTACCTTCCTCCAGGCCGCAGGTATCGAGCCGCCGGAATGCATGAGCGGAAAAGGCCTCTTGGAAGTCTTCGAATCCTCTGAATCAGGACAAGTCGATCCGGAACGCACTTTTGTCGTCACCGGCAGGGAACGCCACGTGGCCAAGGCCCGCGAAGGAAACTTGCCATATCCGCAACGGGCGATTCGCACTCGAGACTTCCTCTATATCCGAAACTTCGCCCCTGACCGCTGGCCGATGGGTGAACCCAAAGGCCTCGACGATCCCGATATCATGCCACCTCCTTACGAGGATCTGTGTTGGAAAACCTTCATCTGCTATGCAGATCTCGATGCCAGCCCAACGAAGGCATGGATGATCCATCACCGCGGTGAGGAGCGAGTTAAGAACCTCTTCGAGATGGGTTTCGGAAAGTTTCCCGCCGAAGAACTCTACGATCTGCGCGAGGACCCACATTACTTGAATAACGTGATCGGCCAGTCGAGATACTCACCAAAGAGAATCGAACTCTCTCAAAAACTTATGGCCTTGCTCCGCGAGCAAGAGGACCCGCGGGTAGCAGAGGAAAGCTGCAGATTCGAATCCTCGCCTTATACGGACGTACCTTCCTGAACCCTGAATCCTGACCTACCCGGCCCTCTCCTGAATGAAGCCCACCACTTCATCCATTACCGCGCGCCTCTCACAGTCGAGAAGGAGCTCGTGGGCTGAGCCCTCGTACCACGTCAGCCGTTTATCATCACTTGAGACCGCCTCATAAAGTTGCTGGACGCTGGTGCCGCAAACGACCCTGTCGTTCTTGCTCTGCTGGATGAGCAACGGGCAGCGAATAGCGTTCAGAGAATCGCCAATGCTCTCAGCGAATTCGACCATGCTCTGCATCGTTTTCACTGGATAGAAGGGGCTTATTTTTACTTCGGCGCGAAGGCGATCATCGAGAAGGTTCGGCTCCCTGTGCAGCTCCACGACTTGAGTAAATGGCAATAATTGAGCCAGTTTCAGCCTGGTCTGCGGACTGAGGCCACCAGAGGCATCGGAGTTGAGCTTCAGAAAAGGAGAGATGGCGACAACCCCGTTTACCAATGATCGTGTTGCCTGATGCAAGGCAAGCAGGCCTCCGAGTGAAAAGCCCACCAAGAATATTCTGTCATGCCTCTCTCTTAATTTGAGATGAGTCAATTCGACCGCCGAGGCCCAGTTTTGCCACCGTGATGCAGCCAGGTCTCCAACGGAACGACCATGCCCGGGCAACAGCATTGCATGCACCGAACAGCCCCGTTGGTGGAGCAACTCGCCGAGTTCCTCGAACACACTGGGCGAGCCCCGAAATCCATGAATCAACAGCACGGCAGGCTCGCCGCCCATTCGCATGAAGCCCTCTCTCCCCTTAACGTAGCCGAGCGAATCAAAATCAATCCGCTTCTCATACTCCTCGATATTAGCTTTGACACGGGCCGCTCTGGTCGCACCGAAAACCAGAAATCCCACTACAAGTAGACAGGCGATAACAATTGGTAGATAGACCAACAACGGCAAGCCCCCAATGATTTCCCGCGGCACGATTGTTTAAAGCAGAAAGGGCACAAGGTTACCCGTTCCTGCAACAAGATGTCCAGCCCAGACAATGACTCGTTCAGGCATACTGCCCGAAACTTTGAATGTTGGAAAGCCCTCACACAGGCAGAAGCCGCTCACACAAATCCTCCGAACCTCCATCACTCCAATCTTCCATAGTTTACAGTTGAACGAACGAATCAATTAACGATGATCCTTTCGATTCAAGTTCACTGCATCCTTCCCGGCCAGCAACATGCCCCGTTCCTTTATCACCTCTACCAAAATATCTGTTCTCAATCGAGCTACCTACCTTGAAGATCGATTGTTCGCGTCGTTCCTGGTCGTAGAGGGGGTAATTGATAAGGAACACGTGGAAGCCATCATTACAGAACGGAAGACCAGGTACGATCAGGGCACGCCACTGCTGCCTCTGCGATACGAATTAATCGAGCAGGGCATCATTGACGAACCCACAGCCGACAAAGTAATGGAGCCCGTCAGCGGATTCCTTGAGGCCGAAAAGAGAACACACGGCCTGTTTGGCCACCCCCTGTTTGGGATGGTGGCCGTCAAAAAGAAATTCCTGACCTACGACCAGTTGGCTGTGCTGATGGTGAAGCAGCACAAGCTCAGATCAACTGGCAGAAAATCCCAACCAATTGGACAACTGGCACTCGGCCTGGGCATGCTGAGCGATTCACAGATTCGGGAAATAAGTGAAGCCCAGTCCTTCATGGTGCTCCGCTGGATCAAGGAGTTCACACGGTTCGCAGCCAAGAATAAAACCGTCATTCATCTCGGAGTTCCGATGATTCTTGCCGGACTTGTGATAGCTCTCATCCATTTCACTTATTTCCAAAAGCGATTTGCGCATTCGATTGGTGAATACCTCGAACGCATGGAATGGATGTCCTACGACCTCCGCTTCCGAATCCGTGACGGAATGGCACCGATCGACCCATACGACCTCAAGAGTCGGAGAAGTCTCTGGTCCGAGAAGCGCAAAGCACCAACGGATGTGGTCATCGTAGATGTCGACCAGCGGACCATGCAGCGTTTCGAAAACCGCTGGCCATTCTCTCGTGCCGAAATGGGACTTCTTGTAGACAGGCTCGGAGAAGCAGGAGTCAAGGCGGTCGGCTGGGACGTTTTGTTCACTTCACCGGATAATCCGGATGAAATTGAACTGATGAAGGTACTCGTCAAGAAATTCCAGAAAATGCATGGAATCGAAGAGTCCTTAGAGCCCCAGGCCAGCACCCCGGCAACAGGCGTGGGGACTGGAGGATTCGATTTCGGTGACTTTGGCAAGCCAGATTCCGGCAATGCAACACCGAAAAAGGAAGGTGAAGACGCAAAAGAGAATGACTTTGATTTCGATTTTGGCGAAGACAAACTCAAACCAGAGGCCACCGAAAAGCCGGGCGCAGAATCGAAGCCCGATGCTGGGGAAAAAAAGAGGGCTGCCGACAATGACGCTGATTTTGATTTCAATTTCGACGATAAAAAGGAATCCAAAGGCCCGCAGGGAGGTGACGGGGCTGAAGGCCAGACGAACGAAGAACAGAAAAAAACTCAGCCGAAACAGGCTGCATCAGATGATGCGGATTTCGACTTTCAGTTTGGTGAGGGTAAGAAACCTGAGGAACAGAAAAAATCCGAGGATGACTTTGACTTTCCAGCACAGGCAACCCCGAAAAAACAGGCCACAGATCCGGATCATCCGGCGTTTTACCCGGTCTTAATGAACGCGTATCAGGACATGCTGCATGACAGTGCCTTCGCTAAGGCCATCACCGCCAGCTACGATAACTATGGGATGCGCAGCGTAGCGGCCATGTACTTTATCCCTGAAGTAATGCGCGAAACAGCGAAAAGCCAAACAGACCTGGATCGGGAACTCTTCGGCCGATCCGCCTTCCTGTTTCGCGTCCCCCTTCGGCCGCGTACTTTCGAGCAAATTCCCAAAGAAGAGGGTGGAGAAGAACGCCTCCTTATGGACGTGGAGACCTTTATACCCTCCATGGTCGGGGTTCTGGGCACGATTAAACCAATCAGTGATGCCGTGGAAAGCCAGGGCTTCGTAAACACGATCGTTGACCAGGATGGCATCCTTCGTGCCATGTGGACTGCCATTCCGTTCCGACTCAATAAAGGGTCCTCTGGCATTGAATTCTATCCTTCCATGGCGTTTCAGACTGCTTCGTACTATCTCGATAAGGCGGAGGCCTCCGCCACTCCCTCCGTGGCCTGGACATGGGACTACCAGGGCGCCAAGGCCGGAGCGTTTGCGCGGGATTCCAGTATCGGTAACTACAAACTTGATCTGGCCGGCGACGGACGAATGCTGCTCAACTTTTATGGCGATGGAAACTGGAAAGAATTTTTTGAGGTTACCTTTTGCGGTGAAGCCAAACAGATTGGTACCTTTGCGTTCAAAAAGAGTTCAGACGATGCCAACAAGAATGTTCAGCAATATCTGGGTAGCTTGAAATACAAACTCGGAACTCCCGTGATAGCCAGAGTGGTTCACCCACAAGGCAACCAACCAGACATAGAGCGGGTTGCCTCGTTCAGTTGCACGACCCAGGCAAACTGGGCCAAATTTCTGTCCACCGGAAAAAGAAAGATCGAGGAAAAGAAAAAGGGACTTGCGGAAGCTGCAACTGAGGAAGAAGCAGAAACGATCGAGCAGGCCCTGAAGAAAGCGGAAGACGATTACAGACTTTTTGCTGAGTTGTTGAGCCCGGGGCACATTTTCTTCTTCCCTCCGTCGCAGCCGAAGAAAACCTGCCAAGTAGTTGGAACAGTTGAAAGTGAGGGCGAAATAGAGGTTCCTCAGGATGGTCTGACTCTTAAACAGGCCGTCGAACGGGCGGGGGGATTCAAAGCGACCGGAGTCGTGGATGTCCGGCGCTCCTGTCTCATCCGTCCCGATCCAGGGGGTTCTTATTCCTTCCAATCCATTTTTCTTGATGGTCACCTGATCGATTCCATACGAATCCAACAGGGCGACACACTCGTCCTTCCCCGTGCTTATCATCGCGGGCAAGTTTTCAAGTACTACTCGTTCATCGATATTTATGACCGTAAAGTTCACTTTGATGAACTCAAGGGTAAGGCAGTAATAGTGGGCTCGACCAGTCCGGAACTGGGCGACTTTCTAACCACCTTGTACGGCGAATTTCCGGGCCTCGAAATCCAGGCAACGTACTGTCAAAACATCATTCACAACAATCCCATTCGAAAAAGGAATCTGATTGCTTTCAACGTCTCCATGCTGGTGGGCTGCACCCTCGCTGTGAGTGTGTTCGTCGGATTGCTACCGCAACTCTGGGGTCTGTTCGCATTTTTCGCCGCGGTGGGTAGCTATTGCATCCTTTCCTATTACTACTTCGCGCATGCCCGCCTCTGGATAGATATGGTCGCTCCCATCTCGGGCATGTGCACTGTGTTCGGGCTGGTCACCCTCTTCCGGCATTTCACCGAACAACGCGAGAAGAAGAAGGTGCAGGGCATGTTCTCCACCATGGTCTCGCCAGAAGTCCTCGAATACATGCAAGAAAACCCAGACCGCTTCCGCCTCACGGGAGAGAAAAAGTGGGCCACGTTGTTCTTTTCTGATGTTGCAGGATTCACCACCATATCAGAATCGCTCACGGCGGAAGCGCTCGCATTAGTCCTCAACCGATATCTGACCCCCATGTCAGATATCATCCTCAGCTATGGTGGCTATATCGATAAGTATGAAGGTGACGCCATCATGGCCGACTTCGGTGTGCCCATCTGGACCGATGAAGACAAAAACTCGCACGCATGGAAATGCTGCTGGTCCGCACTGGACCAACAGGCAAAACTCCAGGAGGTCCGCCGAGACCTTAAGGAGGAATTCGGCGTAGACATCGACGTCCGCATGGGAATGAACACCGGCGAAGTCTCAGCCGGAAACATGGGCTCGACCCAGAAAATGCAATATACCGTCATGGGCGACGCAGTGAATCAGGCTGCTCGTTTCGAACCGGCCAACAAGCCGTTCGACACCCATATCATGATCGGGAAATCCACCAAGGATATGTCCGGAGACAAAATCGTAACACGATTCCTTGCAGCCATGATCGTGAAGGGCAAGACCGAACCGGTCTTCACCTACGAACTCCTCGCCAAGCAAGGCGAAGCCTCCCCTGAATTACTGAAAGTCATCGAACTCTTTGAGCAGGGATGGCACCTGCACGTCGAGCAGAAATGGGACGAAGCCATTGCTAAATTTGACGAAGTCATGGCGATCAGGCCAACCGATGGACCTTCTCGGGTCTACAAAAAGATGTGCCAAGATTACAAACTCGAACCACCCAAAGCAGGCTGGAAAGGCGAATGGATTCAGAAAGAAAAGTAATCTTGGCGAAGTAAAAAATAGAAAAGCATCTGATCTGGAGTGCGGTGACTTGTTTCCGCCTTCAATCTCTTTGAAACTTCGGAAAGTGACAGCTCCAACAAGTCGGAGCACTCCCCAAAAGAGCCGCCGGTAAAGTAACAGGCACTAAATCCTGAGTCCCGAATCCTGAATCCTGAATCCTGAATGACCACTTCACTTTCAAAACTACTCACTCGCGGCACTGTCATCCCTGCCCATCCGCTTGCCCTTGACGAAAACCGGCGATTCGACGAGCAGCGCCAGGTCGCATTGACCCGTTACTACATCGACGCCGGCGCCGGTGGGGTGGCCGTCGGGGTGCACACCACCCAGTTCGAGATTCGACAACCGGAAATAGGACTTTTCGAACCAGTTTTGAGGCTCGCGTCCGAGACCGTGGATGCATATGCCGGCGACCGACCCATTTGGAAAATCGCCGGCGTCTGCGGCAAAACGGACCAGGCCATACGCGAGGCAGAATTTGCAAGAGAATACGGATACCACGCGGGCCTGCTCAGTGTGGCAGCGCTGAAAGAAGAAACTATTCCTCAGCTTATCGAACACTGTCGAAAGGTAGCAGAGGTTATTCCAGTGGTTGGGTTTTACCTGCAGCCGGCCGTTGGAGGACGACTACTCCCCTACTCTTTCTGGCGTGAGTTTGCGGCCATAGAAAACGTCATCGGGATCAAGATGGCGCCCTTCAATCGATACCAGACTATCGATGTAATCCGCGGCGTTTGCGAATCCGGCCGGGCGGATGAAATCGCACTCTACACTGGCAACGATGACAACATCGTCGCCGACCTTCTGACCGAATATCGCATCAAGGTGGGTGATAACCAAAAACGCGTCCGCATCGTTGGCGGTCTACTAGGACACTGGGCCTGCTGGACCAAAGGCGCTGTCGATTTGCTGAACGAAGTACACGCCCTGGTCGATAGTCGTGAGCCTATTCCACCCGAGTGGTTGACGCGAAACATTGATGTGACCGACGCGAATGCCGCCTTCTTCGATGTCGCAAATGGTTTTGCCGGATGCATCGCCGGCATCCACGAAGTCTTGCGCCGGCAGGGGCTGTTGAAAGGCACCTGGTGTCTCAATCCGAAAGAGCAGCTCTCACCGGGACAGAGCGAAGAAATTGATCGGGTTTACGCAGCCTACCCGGATATGAACGATGACGCGTTCGTGGAAGAAAACCTGGACAAATGGCTGGCATAAAGAATCCTCCCGGAAACATGCCGGCAGGTGCGGCGACAGGTCGGGAAGCACTGGGCAAGGATCGAGTGTGCCCAGGAGTATCCCGACCAGTGGATGTTTGAATGGCCTGTCCTGATGAGAGCCCCTTCTCCAGGCTTGTGAGGGGCCGGCAAGCTGGTGGAAACTTGTTATCGCGTCAGCCTGATCCATTGTGTAAATAATGCTCACGCTTGCTTCCCGTATCCGCTGCGAGTGACGCCCTCCATGACGTCTTCTGCAATCGTGGGCGGTATTCGTAACGAATACGCAAAACCGATACGGGCCGTCATTACCTGTTACTTGTGTTCAGACTGATTCGATCTGGCGAACGCTTCAACTACGTACCCAATTGCAATTCGAACCAGCACGTGACGCAGTCTTACTCATGTGCAATCTGTCTTCTCTTGAGAAGAGACGCCCTATGAACTAAAAACTCGAAGGAGAATCCAGATCGTTCACCGCTTTTAGCTAACCGACAGAACAAAATGTCCTTGGAATTTTTTGACGCATGCACTCAGATTGGCAACCGGACCAAAGGTCAGCCCGATCAGCCACAAACGCTTGATGAATACATCGACGACATGGAACACCACGGGATTTCGGAGGCCGTGGTCTACCATGCGACTGCCAGAGAGTTCGACCCATCAGTCGGTAACGAACTGTTGCACCGCGAAATTGCCGAACGGCGAAATCTGCATCCTCAGTGGGTCGTGCTTCCGCCTGATACGCGGGAACTGCCGCCCCCTGACGAACTGGTTTCGCAAATGAAGGCGCAGGGCGTGTCGTCCGCACGCATCTTTCCAAAACTGCAGAATTTCCTGGCTCACGCTTTCTTTCTGGGGGAACTGCTCGACGCGCTTCAAAGCGCTCAGATTCCTCTGTTTGTTGAATTTGGTGAGATCGGCTGGAGTGAAGTCATCCATCTCTGCACCGAATTTCCCGGGCTGCGGCTTGTCCTTACAAAAGTGGGCTACCGTGAAACCCGATACCTGCCGGGGATTCTCCGCAAGCTTGAGAATGTGACCCTTGATACAGCTCTCCTTGCCAATCATGCGCTGCTCGAAGAATACAGCGCTCGTTTCGGATTCGGAAGATTTGTTTACAGCAGCCTGTGGCCCTTCCTTTCGCCGGCGAATGCCATCACCATGATCGGTTACTCAGCGCTCTCAGATGAAGCCAGGCAGGCCATCGCTTCAGGAAATCTCAAAACGCTGTTAGGGGATAATTCAAATGTTTGAAGATGACAGCATTCTCGAGCGGGCAAAGGCTTTCGAGCCCTTTCACGATCTGGAAATTATCGATCCTCACTGTCACGTCGGCCCATGGTACAATTTTCATGTGCAGCGCCGCGGGAGCATCGAATCGATGATCGAGGCCATGGATCGCGTGGGCGTTCGCTATGCTTGTATTACAGCGTTCCGGGCCATCGGCCCGGACATGCAGCAAGGGAACGATGAAGTAGCAGACCTGGCTAAGCGGTATCCGGATCGTGTGCTGCCGTACTGCACGATCAGCCCCAATTACTCAGACAAAGACATTCAGAAGGAGCTGGAACGCACCTACGCCTCCGGGTTCCGGGCCATCAAATTCCACGACTTCCACGGCCGAACTTACGATTCCAGCCCCTACCACATTGCTTACGAGTTCGCGAATCACTACCGGCTTCCGATTCTGGTGCACACATGGGGCACGTCCAACGGAAGTGTTCTGGCTCTCATGTGTGAGAAGTATCCCCAGGCGAACATGCTCTTCGCCCACGCAGGCAGCGCTAATCGGGAGGCCTACGCTCAGTGGGCGAATGACCTTCCGAACGCCTACATCGATCTTGTGTTCAGTGCACAGCCCTATCGCAATGTCGAATATTTCGTGGCAAAGGTTCCTGCTGAAAAAATCTTGTTCGGATCAGATATGCCGTTTCTGAGTTTGGCTCAACAAATAGGCAAAGTGCTTTATGCACGCATCAGCGACGATGCAAAACGAAAGCTCCTGAGCGGCAGTGCGCGTCAACTTTTCTCACAGGCCATCGAATTGGCGGAAGCGACTTCTTGAGGCTGCCTGAGGACCTCTATCATCCAGGAGTTATCACAGAATGGCCGCACTAACCGGAGTCGCACTGAGCCAGATGTATGAATCCACTGCGGTGATCAGGAAGCATCTCTGGGCGAACTTCTGAACGCCTTCACCTGCTGCGAATGCAAAGAGAAATACTCGAGTTCGTCCTGTTGGGGCGATGTCGTGCATGATAATTACACCTGGCAATAAGGTGTCCGCGGCAGCAGAAAGCTGCAAATAAATCCGAAACTCGACAGAGTCGAAAATGATTTCTCTGGCCCGGTCGTGACACCATTTGATCAAGCAGGTCTCCAAAAGGATAACTTCGAACATTGAGCTTTTTCCTGTCGGCGCCGTGTCGGCAACCCTGAACCATATTTGAGGACCAGCAGCATGCCCCCTTTCCGAGTCGCTATAGCCGGATGCCACCGGCAGGTGCATCGAAAACCTGGAAGCCATAATTGGGCTTCTGCTTTTGACGCAGTTGCAGAAACGGAGATCGCAGCCGTCTTCGATCTCGGTGCGGAGACTCGTCAGCAGTTTGTCGAATGCTGGGGGCAAGTACCTTGCTTCGAGGATTACCAACGCATGCTCAATGAAGTCGAACCGGACATTATCTGTATCGCCACTCGCCAGACTATGCATGCGAACCAGATTGAACTGGCGGTTGCCGCGGGAGTGAAAGGTATTCTCAGCGATAAGCCGTTGGCGACATCCCTTGAGGAGGCAGACCGAATATTCAACGTGCTCGAGGAAGGTAACGTGCCCCTGGCTTTTGGCCTGGATCGCCGGTGGTGGTCTCCGTACCGGCATCTGCAGTCCCTTATTGAAGATGGCGCGATTGGGAAACCTGCAGGTGGGACGGCGTATGCCTTGCCCAACCTGGTTAATCATGGGTGTCACTGGTTCGATACCCTCATGATGCTGCTGGGCGACCCGGAGCCGGTGTGGGTCAGCGCGATGGTGGATGACAATTCAACCGAGCCGGCTGAATCGACCCGGAGACTTGATCCCGCGGGTCGAGGTCAGGTCGGTTTTTCAGATGGAGTGGTTACTTACATCACGCCGAACAGCGGAACAGGCCGTGGGCCGGGTTTCGATATTATTGGAGACAAAGGCCGGTTGATCAGTATCGAAGACGCCGGCCATGTCTACCTCTGGCCGGCATCTGATTCCGGCCCTTCAAGGGAGATGAAAATTTTGTCCATGCCTGTCAGCGAGCCTGGCTGGCCTGCAGGCCCCACCGCCGTTAACGACCTCGTCCAGGCGGTCCGGAACAAGAGTCTGACAGCATGCGACCGGCATCATGCACACCGCGCCACAGAGATCAGTTTCGCTTTCCACGAATCAAGCAGCTTTGGCGGTGCCAAAGTCCTTCTGCCACTGGTTAACCGGGAGAGACGAATTGAGTCATTGCCCTGGGGCAATGAATAGTTGCCGATGAAGATTGCAAACTCGTTACCCTTGATATCGCATCAGTTTCCAGATGGCGTCGCATTCAACCTGGAAGCCGGCTTCGCTACTTTCCGATGCAATACAGAAATTTGTCGCTCCTTGTCAGGAACTGACCGTTGCTGACAACAAGGGAGCCGTTGAACACACTATTGTCGTCAGCAATGGCATTGTGCGCGAGCAACTTGAATTCCGGCTTGGCCGGCATGACATACGCACCGGTCTGGCGGCTCGTGGCGTAGATTCGACCATCGACAAGAACCACGGAGGAATAGACTCTCCGGGGCTTCGGAACCAGTCGCTCCTGATAGAGGACAGCGCCATCTTTGGCATTTACGCAGATGGCTATGCCACTGTCGTTGACCCAGTAAAGGTGGTCTTCGTGGAACACAAGTGATGGGACATTCGAGCCCCTTGGAATCTGCCAGAGCTTGTGGGTTGCGGTGACATCGCCGCGGCCGCCGGCCTTGACAGCAACGGCTGTGGCGCTGCGGCCACCAATGGCATAGATAATCCCGTCATTGGCAATAACACTGGGGCAGATGTAGTCGTTGATGGCGTTGCATGTCCAGAGCGGCGTACCTTTGGCAGGGTCAAATGCCTTGATGGCACCCTGGGTGTTAACGACGAGCTCATCTCCTGTGGGTGTGGTGACAACGATGGGTGTATTCCAGGACTGGTTCATACCGGGCTGAGTCCAGACTTGTGCTCCGGTCTTTTTATCCAGAGCTACAAGTGAACCGCTCTCGACACCAGCATTAATGATGACGAGATCTTTGTAGATGATGGGCGAATTCGCGGAACCGAAGCTGTGTGTGCTTGTGCCGAGACTGGTACGCCACAGTTCTTTGCCTTCGTGGTTGAAGGCGATGGCGCCAGTGCGGCCGAAAAAAGTGTAAATACCCGTGGCATCCACCGCCGGCGTACCGGAGGCATATCCGTGAAGTTCCACGAAACCTTTATAGACCTGCTCTGGTGTGTTTGCCGCGAATGAAGTATCCCAGGCGATCTTTCCATCTGCTCGATTCAGCGCTACAAGGTGAAGCTTCAATTGGCTCTGATCGCCGTCCGCTGTCGTGTAGCCGCTGAAGCAGGTGACATAAATCTTCTCGCCGAAGGTCACTGGAGATGAGGCGCCCGGACCCGGCAATTCAGTTTTCCATTTGATGTTCGTGGTGGCATCCCACGTCTCTGGGAGCCCCGTATCGCTGGACTTGCCCGCACCGTCAGGCCCTCGGAAGCGAGTCCAGTCCGCAGCACTCGATACAGACGGTGACAGTAAAAAGAAAACAACCGAAAAGATTTTCAAAAACGACATGGATAAACCTCTCTGAAGTTAGGCTGCCGGGGGCGATGGTCAGACGAAAAGGTCAGGCAGGAATTTGATGTGGATGACTGTCTGGGCAAATCCTGAGCTTCTGAAAACAGCCAGAGCAGCCGCCAAGCTGCTATGGCTGTTCTGCCCGGGTTCCTAAAAGGCTCAATCTTCGTAGGAGGGCACTTCTTCCTGCAATGAGTTCAGGAAGAACTCGAGTGAATCGAATTCCTCGACCTTGCGTACCATTCGCTTGCACATTTGGATCTTGGTCTGGTCTTTACGGAAGCGTTTAAGAAGCTTGATAAGCCGTTCAAAGCTGTCGGTAGTTCTGATTTCGTTTAGTGGGATTTTATCGAAGCAAAGAAACGCCTCTTCGTATTCTTCTTCTTCGTAAATGAGGTTGGCGTAGTATTCCATCCAGTCCCATCGGGCCGGCTCAAGCAACAGCGCACGATGCATACAACTTCGAACTTCCCTGGTCGTCCCTTCCACTTCCTGCAGGCAGACACTCTTCAGTGCCAATGCTTCCGCATTGTCAGGCTCACGTGCCAGGACATTCTCACAATAGCTGACAGCCTCCTCAGGCCTTTCGATCTGATAAAAGGAGAATGCCAGGCTGAGCGAAGCTTCGACATCGTTCTCCAGCCTGAGGCTGAGACGATCCAGGCAGATATCCGCGTCTTTAAGACGATTCAATTTCAGAAAGCACATCGCGAGCCCGAGCCAGATATCTTCGTCGCACGGGCTTAATTTGAGGCCTTCCTGAAAGGCGCGTGAGGCCTGGGCGTATTCGCCCAGTTCGCCGTAAGCGTGGCCAAGACCAGCGTAGACATCAGCGCTGTAGGGGTGAAGGTCAAGAGCATCCTTAAAAAAATCGACCGCTTCTTCATAGCGGCCTTCTTCCAGGAGTTCGTAGCCCGTGAGATCATCTTCGCCATTGAGGTAATCGACCATATTTGATAGGGCCTTTCGTAATCGTCAGGTTTACGTTTTGGGCAAAACACCGGTCAAGCCATCCGCAAAATGCGGTCGGATTATGCATTCTGATTTCGGAATCAGCAAACTTTGCGCACGCTCTTTTTTATCCTGATCGCAAGGCACTGATGCACCGGTCTCCGAATTAGAGACCACACATTGAAAGCCCTCCCGAGCGTTGATATCTTCCACTTGGGTTTGGCCCTCATTTTCTTGAGGACAATTGAATCGGCAGGTTCGCCGATCCAGTTTCAGCCTTTCAGTTCCTGTGGCTGCCTTTGGCCGCAACCAGGAAATTTAAGAGGAGAAAACGGACGGAACAGAGGCTGAAAATGATCATTCAAGAACACCCCCTTTATCTCTGTTTCCTCCCGTTAACTTTCCAGGTCACCCTCCATTGAAATCTCTCCAAATAAACATCCTGGGAATCTGTCTGGTCTGCCTCGCAGGTTGTGATAACAAGCCGTACGAAGAAACTTCGGCGACCAGCAATACGCATTATGGCACGGTCTCCGAAGACCCGAAGAGTATGGACCCAAGCTTTGCGTATGACTCGCTTTCGCTCTCGATCCTCGGTTCGGTCTATGACACGCTGCTTCAGTATTCTTACCTCAAACGGCCGTATCAGGTTGAACCCTCACTGGCAGCAAAGATGCCCGAACCGATTCTGGCGACGGAGGGCGATAACCTGCCTGGCCCTTACGGATTCCGAATCACGCTGAAGAAAGGACTACGGTTTCAGGATGACCCTTGCTTTGAATCGACGGGAGGCAAAGGCCGGGCAGTAACCACCGACGATTTCATCTACTCGCTGAAGCGACTGGCCGATCCGGCGGTGAATAGTCCCGTTCGTTCCATCTTCATTGAAAAGATTGCGGGGCTTGCGAAGTTTGATGAAGAAAACCAGAAACTCTTCAGGAAACTGAAAGAGGAAGGCAAGGAACCGGCCGCGGATTACTCGATGGACGTGAGTGGAGTCCGCAAAATCGATGACCTGGTCTTCGAGGTGTATCTGACCGAAGCCTATCCACAGTTTCTATTCTGGCTGGCCATGCCGTTTACCACTCCTCTGCCCCGTGAAGCGGTCGAGTATTATGCCTCAGAGAAGTATCCCGGCCGCGTGGATTTCAAGGATCATCCAGTAGGCACTGGGGCCTATGTTTTAAAGGAATATCGCAAAGGACAGCGAATGGTGCTGACTCGAAATCCGAACTTCCGTGAGGACTTCTACCCCAGCGAAGGTGAACCGGGCGACAAGGAAACGGGCCTCCTGGATGATGCTGGCAAACAGATGCCTTTCATTGATGAATTTGTGATTTCGATGGTCAAGGAATCCATCCCAGGTTGGTACATGTTTCGTCAGGGGTACCTGGATGGCTCAGGCGTTCCTAACGAATCTTTTGATCGGGTGATCACCGCCGAAGGCACCCTGTCCAAGAGTATGGCGTCGAAAGGTATCCGGCTTTTCAAGGCCAGAAGGTTGGTCACTTATTATTACGCATTCAACATGGACGATCCGTTGGTCGGCAAGAATAAGAAACTCCGACAGGCGCTGGGTTGTGCGATCAACACCGTGGAATACATCGATCTCTATTTGAACAAACTCGCCACGGTAGCACAGAGCCCACTGCCGCCAGGCCTTTTTGGGTACGATCCGGAATACAAGAACCAGTATCGGGTTTACGATCTTGATAAGGCGCGCAGGCTGCTTGAAGAGGCTGGCTACAAGAATGGAATCGATCCCGGCACTGGCGAGCCACTGTCGCTTACTTTCGACACCTCGGATACAAGCGCTTCTGGGCGCCAGGTGACGCGCTGGCTGACCTCGCAAATCGAAAAAGTTGGTATCAAGCTTAACGTGGTCGTCAACGACTGGAACACGCACCAGCAGAAGGCAGATGTCGGTAACTTTCAGTTCATTCGCTATGGCTGGCTGGCGGATTATCCAGACCCGGAAAACTTTCTCTTTCTTCTTACATCAGATAACAAGCGGCCGGGCGTTAACTACGCAAATTTTCATAACGCCGAATACGATGCCCTCTTCAATCAAATGAAAGGAATGCTCAGCCACGGTGAGGAGGGAATTAAACGCCTGGCCATCATCAAGGACATGCTCAAGATTCTTGAAGAAGAATGCCCGTGGGTGCCAAGCCACCATGCAGAGAATTTCAGTCTCGTCCATGATTGGAATAAGAACGTGAAGCTGCACGACCCCGGCCACAATCTTCGCAAGTACCAGAGAATCGATGCTGCCGCGCGAGCCGCGAAAAGGGTTGTATGGAACAAGCCCAGGTACGAATGGGTCGCCGTCGCAATCGGCCTGCTCTTCGCGCTGACGTTACCAGGGTTCTTTTATGTGCGATCAAGAAGATAGAATGATGCCGGACCCGGCTTGGTAAATTAGCGTGGCTCCAACCAACAGGCAGCCTCACGCGCAGGACTTCCTCAAATACCTCGACGCTGTGAAATTGAGGAACGTCTTCACGACCTCGTAGCCTGCCGACAGTTGGTGAAAGACACCGTCCAGTTCCTGGCTGCGTGCGAGACGATGATCGCCCGCCAGACCGTAGTAGGTCTTGCCGAAATCCATATAGAAGTGCTCGTCCACCGGACGCCGGCGATAGCGAAAGCGGTGCTCGATGAATTCCGGGAACAGGCCAGTCAAAAACAACGTGTAATTACCAATATGGCAATAGATGCGGAAGCGCCTGACAGGATCTGATTTCTGACAGTCTTCAATAAGATCAATCAAGTAGAAAAAGGATTGTTCATCTGAACCGCTCACTTTAAACATTCGTGAGCTCCGCAAGAACATCGAAATCATGTTCGCCAGATAATCGGTGATGCTATCGTCCGCGAGGAGTTTTTGTGCACGCTCCGAGGTCCATGGAATCGTCTGATCCTGCTGGTTCACTTCAGCCAGTTGTTCGTCCATCAGTTCCGGCTGGTTGATAAGATCCTGGCTCGTTCTGCGGAGCAGCAGCGAGAAAAAGAAATAAGGCGAGATACTCTGGACAATCGTGCCGCGATCCATGAGGCGTTGAAACACCCGGTCACTCTTCGCCATCATTTCGATGATGTCTGAATCCCCGTTGATCAGCGACCTGATGTCCTCGTGATCCGTCCGCCGATCCGCATATGCCTTTATAAGGAAGAGGAGATCATCTTCCGATAGGTTTTCCAGACTATACCGGGTGAGTTCATCGCTGGGAATGGACATGCGTTTCCTCTCTGGAAAATACGTTGGGCTCCCCATGCAAGTGGATCATCGTTGCCATGGGCGATGCCTTTAGCTGATCATGTTATTGTCAGAATGGGCCATGAACAATCTCAAATCAACAAGAACGCTACACAATGTAATGGGTGACATGTCCAGGCACAATATCTGGTACAGAAAGTTTACCTAACAAGTTCTCAGCTCTCCGAGGGAATTACCTGCTTCAATGTAGTCCGATCTCTGGAATCCTATTCGAAGAAAACAAGGGATCTATTCGACTTTCTTGCTCCTAACATTCGGCATGCGGAGAGCGAGGCACACCGAAGCGCCGGGGCATTTCCCAGCCAGGAATGGGCTGAGGCTGCACTTTCGAATGAACAAGCGGGAAGAACCGCATTATCAAAGGCCGCCTGCGGTCTGAGCACGTATAAAGCCTGCGTTGCGCAACCATACCAAATCTCTATACTTCCGAACCTTCAAAAGACCATTATCATAAAAGCTTTAATACAGAGGACTTAAGTATGCCCTGCGGCAGAAAAAAAAGACGGCCAAAGATTAACAAACACAAAAGAAAGAAACGTTCTCGCCAGAACCGGCATAAGAAACGTACGGCCATCGGCCACAAGGGCGGATAAACAAGCCAACAGCTTTAAAATTTCAGGGATGCAGCCTCAGGCTGCATCCCTTTTTTTTAGCCACAAGTTGAACAAGCATGAATGAACGACCCAACATCGTCCTGATCACCTGTCATGACCTTGGTCAGCACCTGTGTTGTTACGGCATTCCGAGCGTTCGAACCGAAACCATTGACTCACTGGCACAGACCGGGGTTCGCTTTGAGAACAGCTTCTGCACAAGCCCTGGATGCAGCCCAAGCCGGGCCGCTATTGCGACCGGTCGGTATCCGCACAACAACGGCGTCATGGGGCTGGCCCATGCAGCCTTTGGATGGGATCTCAGACCGGATGAATGGCATCTCGCAACGCTGCTCGCCGAGGGCGGATACCGAACGGCGCTCTTTGGGCTGCAGCACGTGACCTACAATGCAGGTCGCCTCGGCTTCAAAGAAATTCTGCCTGAACGGCCGGCAGACGCGGTGGCACAGAATCTGGAAGACTTCCTCCAGTCAGGGCGGGCGGACTCGCCCTTCTATTTTGAGATCAATTTCTTTGAGCCCCATCGGCCATTCGACTTTGGTGGCGTATCGCCGGACTATACAAACGGCGTTTACATACCCGGTTTTCTGCCTGAAAACCAAGAGTGCCGTGAAGAGATCGGGGCCATGCAGGGCGCCATCCACAAGGTCGACGAATCCATCGAACGATTCGTGAGTGCGTTAAAAACCTCCGGGCAATACGAAAACACTTTGATCTTGTTCACCGCGGATCATGGGATTGCCTTCCCACGCGCAAAGTGCACTCTCTACGATCCCGGCATTGAGACCGCCCTGATCATGAACTGGCCGGCTGCCAACTTCGGCGGCCAGACCAGAAACGAACTCATCAGCAACATCGACATCGCTCCCACTCTCCTTGAGGCCGCTCAACTGGATATACCTGAACGGATCATGGGCCGCAGCTTCTGGCCGCTTCTGACAGATGGAGAGTACGAGGAGAATGACGAAATCTTTGCCGAGAAGACCTTTCACGGAGTCTATGATCCGATCCGGTGTATCCGCACCCACTCTCACAAACTGATCGTAAACTTCGACGGCTCACACACGCCTGACGTTCCCGCGGATATCATCGTCGGGGGTACCTATCAGACAATGGTGAAAGAAATTGCCCGCACCAGAAAGCGCTTCGAACTCTATGATCTCGGAGCGGACCTCTGGGAAAAGAACAATGTGGCCGGCAGTGAGCAACTCTTCGAAACGGAGACCGACCTCAAACAACGTCTCTTCGCCTGGATGCAGGATACTGAGGATCCCCTGCTGGAAGGGCCGGTCCCATCGCCCCACTATGAGATGACGATGAGTCTGCTGGCAGATACCTGAACGTACTCGGCTTTGTTGTCAGACCACTCGCACGGCACGTTTTTCCAGCTCTGCCCAATCAGGCTGAACCCCGATTCCTGGGGTTTCTGATGCGGTGATGAAACCCTCAACCACGTTAAGACCCCTCTGATTTTTCAGGCCCCTGATCTGGTCCGTATCGACAATAAGAGCTTCAAAATAATCATTGTTGGGAATCGCCGCGCAGATTTGAAGGTTCGCGTGACCGCCACCATGAACCTGCGCTCGCATACCAAACGATTCAGCGAGATGCGCAACCTTTATGGCTCCGGTGATGCCGCCCTTGAATGCTGAGCTGACCCGCATCATGTCCAGTGCGCGGTATTGAATCCAGGTAGCCGCATTCCAGTGGCAGCCGTCGCTGGTCTCCGCAGCAAGAACGGGGATATCCAGCGAGCGGCAGAGCTCGGCATAGCTGGGGATATCGAACTCGCGAATGGGTTCTTCGTACCAGAGAAAGCCCAAATCCTCCAGGACACGTCCGAACTTCAATGAAGTCGCGTAATCCCATCCGGCCGAGCCGTCGAACATCAGGTCGGCATCGACACCAGTCCACTCACGGAGTTTGCGGGAGAGGATCGCATCGTCCTTCGGTCTGCCCCAAGCGTGGAGCTTGAAAGCGGTAAAGCCTTCATCCATCGCTTCCTTGATGTGCCGTTCGTACTCGTCAAGCGTATCCCAGGTGACGGTGGACGCGTAAGCCGGCACTTTCGGATTATTGCCCCCAAGCATCTTGTAGACAGGCATCCCGGCGGCCTGAGATTTGATATCCCAGCACGCGAGATCAAGCATGCCGATCGTATGGACTTGAAATTCTTCCACGCGATCAACTTCCCAGATTCGATGCCAGAGATTCTCAGTAAGCAGCGGGTCGAGGCCGATGAAATACTTGAGCCTTCGCTCGACCAGGCTCGCAACATACTGCCCATGCCTGGATCCCGCAGAGCCTGTAATACCTTCCTCCGTTTCTACTTTGAGGATGGCGGTCTGAACCTTAGTTCCAGGTGGGCCATCTCCGCGAACCGGAAGACCGTCGCGCCAGCGATAAACAATCTCTGCCGCAGAATGTTCAAGAACATAACATTTGATGTCAGTGATTTTCATGGGATTCGAACCTTGGGTTAACCGAATCCAGCGGCTGTCCAGCAGACTCGGCAAGTGAATGTCAGTAAGCAGGGAAGAGAGTATCCTCTCAGGAGTTTCTTTTGGTAGTAGGGAATACGCAAACTACTCCGTCTTGTCTCTGAGATTCTGTCACAGATCAGGTGTTTCCATTGTCCCCAATTTCTTTCGATGTAGTCATCTTCGGCGGCGGCGGAGCTGGCCTCTGGCTGTTGGATGAACTCACACGCGCCGGATACGAAGCGTTACTCATCGAATGCTCCGCACTCGGCACGGGACAAACTATCGGCGCTCAGGGGATCATCCATGGCGGCCTCAAATACACGCTCGGCGGCATGTTAACCGGTTCGGCCACGGCCATTCGGGATATGCCGACGTTGTGGAGGCAATGTCTGGCCGGCGAAAGGGCACCGGATTTGTCCAAAACGAGAATCCGTGCCGAAGCCTGCCTGATGTGGCGCACGGCCTCGATTTCTTCGCAGCTTGGAATGCTTGGGGCGAGGGTCGGTCTCAAGGCCAGGCCAAGTAAGCTTGCGGCGGATCAGATCCCTGGTGCATTGGCTGGTTGCCCGGGAGAGGTATTCAAAGTGGACGAACAGGTCATCGACACCGCAAGCTTTGTTGAATGCTTGCGAGTCAGGCTCTGTGATCGGTTGCTGCTGGCTAATAAAGATTCCCTCGAATTTGAATGCAGCTTAAGAGGAATTGAGGCAATTCGTGTGGCCGCAGGCGAATCTGAGCTGACGTTTCAGCCTCAGGCCGTCGTCTTTACCGCCGGCGCTGGCAATGGCCCGCTGAGAGAACTCGCCCGACTCACTCCTGGACTCATGCAATTGCGACCATTGCATATGATCCTGGCTCGTGGTGGATTGCCCGAACTCAACGGCCATTGCGTCGATGGCGCCAGAACAAGAGTGACGATTACCTCAGACATTGACTCTGATAACCGCCGTATCTGGCAACTGGGTGGACAGGTCGCGGAAGACGGCGTTACGATGAATCCCGTCGAAACGATCTCCCACACTATGACGGAGTTGCAGGCCGTCCTACCCGGTGTGGATTTATCGGAAATCGACTGGGCCACCTACCGTATAGACCGTGCCGAGATCCGAACTGAAGACGGCTCAAGACCTGAGGGAGTCCAAGTCAAGAAAGAAGGAAACGTCATCACTGGCTGGCCTACAAAGCTTGCACTCTTTCCCCTCCTGGCGTCTGAAATAAAGGCACTCCTTGACGAGCCGTCCGGGCTGGATAATTCCGCATCACATCTCCAATCCTTCCCCAAACCGTCCGTAGCCCTGCCGCCATGGGAGACTCGAGAACGTTGGTTCAGCAGCAAAGAGATAAACTAAGCCACACCGTCAGCCCTATCGGGTTCGGCGCGTTCAAGATTGGGCGTAATGAAAAGGTCAAGTATCCACAGCCATACGAACTGCCGAGTGAAGAAACGGTCTCAAAGCTCTTGAATGAATTGATCGACATGGGCATCAACTACATCGATACCGCGCCAGCCTATGGCATCAGCGAAGAGCGCATCGGCAATACCGTTTCGCATCGTCGCTCTGAGTTTGTCTTGTCATCAAAAATCGGCGAAACCTTTGAAAAAGGTGAATCCAGGTATGAATTTTCACGAGATGCCGTTCACCGAAGCGTCGAGCGCAGTCTCAAGCGACTTCAAACAGATTCGCTCGACATTCTTTTCATTCACTCGGATGGTTCGGATATCCACATCCTGGACGAGACCGATACCGTCGAAGGGCTTCATCAGGTGAAGGAGATTGGCCTGGTGAAGGAGATTGGGCTCTCGGGGAAAACACCCGAGGGCATGCTGAAATCGCTGGGCTGGGCGGATTCCATCATGGTTGAATATCACCTGAACGATGTCTCGATGAAGGAAGTCATTGATGAGGCCAAACGACGAGGCATCTCAGTGATGGTGAAGAAGGGGTTATCCTCCGGCCACCTTAACGCGGCAGACGCTATTCGATTCTGTCTTGAAAAGGATGGCGTCACCTCGATTATCGTTGGGAGCCTGAACCCGGAACACATGCGAAAAAACCTTGACACATCATTGAAGGTGAGGAGTGACTGAATATGTCCGATTCCCTCTACCACTACTTTACACACATCGGCCATCCCAGAATTCTCGTTCTCGGCGATGCCATTCTGGACAAATACGTGTGGGGAGATTCGTCGCGAATTTCGCCAGAAGCCCCCATACCCATCCTCCAGGTACAGGGCGAGGAATTTAAGCCCGGTGGCGCCGGTTCGGTCTGTATCAACCTGCGGCACCTCGAGGCGGAGGTGATTTTCTGCAGTGCGATTGGTGAAGATTCCGAAGGTGCAGAACTACGCTCACTACTTCAATCCGCTGAAGTTGATCTCGCCGGATTGATCTCGAGCCCGAAACGCGTGACCAGCTTGAAAACCCGCTTCCTTGCACGAGCGCAACAGATGTTGAGGGTAGACCGAGAGGAGACCGGAGCGATAAGCAGTGAACTCGAATCCCGACTCCTTGACTTGCTTGTCGACCAGATTCCTCGAGCGGATCTGGTCGTCGTTTCAGATTACGGAAAAGGCGTCGTTACTCCTGGTATCGCTTCCCGGGTGGCCGATCTGTGCAGGCAGCGTGGAATAAAATGCATCGCGGATCCACCTAAAATCAATAATTACTCTTCGTACCGGGGATTCACCTTGCTGGCGCCGAATCGCTCGGAGGCTGAGGCGGCGTCCGGAATACAGATAACGGACGAGACTTCCCTTGCCAGCGCAGCGATGGGGCTTATCGAAGAGAATGATCTTGAGTACATGCTCATCACTCGAGACAAAGACGGTATCTCTGCCTTCGATAAGCAAGGCAATCACTTCCATGATCAGGCCCAGGTGCGCGCAGTGTATGACGTCACCGGTGCGGGTGACATGGTCACTTCCATACTTGGTCTCGTGCTGGCCGATGGGGGTGATATTAAAGACGCGGTTCGCCTCGCCAACATAGCCGCAGGCATCGAGGTAGGAAAACTCGGGGTGGCGCCGGTGAGCAGGCAGGAGATCAAGGAGTCCCTCGTCTGGCAAAGCTCTGAAGGCAAGGTAAAGACAGTTGAAGAGCTCCAAACCATCCTGTCCAAATTGAGAGTGGCCGGCAAGAAAATCGTCTTGACCAACGGCTGCTTCGATATCCTCCATCCCGGTCATGTGGATCTGCTCCAGCGGGCCCGCGCCTACGGGGACGCGCTCGTCGTTGCTGTGAATTCAGACGATTCCATCCGGCGTCTGAAAGGCCCGCGGCGTCCGATACTCTCCGAACAAGAGCGCACGCAAATGTTGTCCGCCATTGGCTCTGTCAACTTCGTCACGGTGTTCGAAGAGGACACTCCGATCCCACTTCTCAAAGCACTCAAGCCCGATGTGTTGGTGAAGGGGGCCCAATACAGTGTCGACCAGGTCATCGGGCATGAGGTCGTCGAAGGCTACGGCGGAACGATCAAACTTGTGCCGCATATCGAAGGCATCTCCACTACGGACATCGTTCAAAGAGTATTGGAGAAATCGGGAGGTTGATGGCTTCCTTCATCCCGCGGCGGCACCGGAAGAACCGGTTTCCATCTACATTTAGCCCCATATACTTCGTGGCGAATTTATTCCCTGAAAGTATCGAAAATGAACATCGTCATCGTTGGCGCAGGGTCGGTAGGCTTCAACTTGGCGGAACAGCTCTCCGCTGAAGGCCATAATATCTCGGTTATCGACCAGTCCGCAGCACGTGCCAGGCGAATGAACGAGCGGATGGATGTGCTGGCAGTCGAGGGCAATGCAACTTCACCAAGCGTGATGGAAAAGGCTCGAATCACCGACGCGGAAATGCTCATCGCGGTGACCGAGAGCGACGAAGTCAATATGGTCGCCTGTCTGCTGGCCAGCCACTATAAGGTCAGGTGGAAGATCGCCCGTGTTCGAAATCCGGAGATCAGTTCCGGCGAAGGGCCCATCGGCCCGGCTGAGCTCGCGGTTGATTACATGATCAACCCTGATGAAGCTACGGTGGATTCGATGATTCGCCTTATTGAGACGCCCGGCGCACTGGAGGTCGCCAACTTTGGCGTCGATGGAACGCTACTGCTGGGGTTCGCTGTACCGGAAGATGCGCCCATTGCCGGGAAGGTGATTTCGGAAATACGAGCAGCCATTGATGAATTTCCATTGGTGGTGGCCATATCCAGAGGGGAAGAGGTCATCATCCCCAAGGGGCCGGACAGGATCGAGCCCGGTGATGACATCTACGTTGTTATCCATCAGGACACTCTTCCGTTTTTCCTGCCCAGTGTAAATCGCCGCGCGGACGAAGTGGAAAAGGTCATCGTCTACGGTGCCACTCGCACCAGTATCGCTTTCGCCCAACGGCTCGAGAAGAAGAAGGTCAACGTGACCATTATCGAGCCTGACGAAGAGATCGCGGCTGCCACGGCCGGCAAGCTCGGCCGCGCGTTGGTCTTGCACGGTGTCGCCACGGATTCTGATCTCCTGCACGAAGCGAATATCTCACGAGCGGATTTTTTCGTTGCGGTGTCGTCGGATGACAATTCGAATCTGATGGCGGCCCTCCTGGCCCGAAAACTCGGTGCCAAGAAAATCATGGTCATGACCAGTGAGCCCGAATATGTGCCTATCCTGGAATCCATCGATATCGACGCGGTGATTAATCCCCGCATTGTCACCTTTAACGAGATTCTGCGAGTGATTCGCCGAGGGGTGGAATCCATTGTCAGGATCAAAGATGGGAAGGCGGAAGGTGTCCTCCTGCATACTGCCAAAGGCCAGAAAGTAATCGGGCAGACGATCAGAAAGATTGGTGAGGGCTTGCCTCCTGATACCATCATCGCCGCGGTGATTCGCAGCGATCAGCTTATTATTCCCAATGGCAACACTGTGATTGAGAGGGATGACAGCATCTTTCTCTTTGGTCTGCCGGAAGCGATTCCAAGGGCTCAAAGACGGCTCATGAAAAAGAAACTACTTGGAGGGGACTGACCATCAACGTCCGAGCTGTACTGAATGTCATTGGCCTGCTCCTCATATTCGTGGCGCTGCTGTTGCTGATCCCGGCGGGGGTGGCGTGGCTATACCAGGACGCGAATGAAAAGAACGAGCTGAACGCTTTTCTGATTTCCAGCGCGGCGTCGGTGGTCATCGGTCTTGTTCTCTTTTTTCTGAATCGGGGCCAATTCAAGAATGTCGGCAACGAGGAAGGCCTGGCCGCGGTCTCCATTTCATGGCTGGTCCTGTCTCTGTTTGCCGCGCTGCCCATGACTCTCTGGGAAGGGACAGTCAACGGCCGTGATATAGGAATTACCGATTCGTATTTTGAAGCGATGAGCGGCCTGACAACGACCGGCGCAACGATCATTGAAAACATCCCTGAGCTGCCGCACGGCCTTCTTTTCTGGCGGAGCTTCACCCACTGGCTGGGCGGCATGGGAATCGTCGTTCTCTGGGTCGCCATCCTGCCGGCATTTGGGCCCGGCAGTTACCAGTTATTTCGATCAGAAATGCCCGGCCTGAGTGCGGAACGTATTACCCCGCGTATCGGCGAAACCGCCAAGATTCTGTGGAGCATTTACTGCCTGCTGACGATCATTGAAGTGCTGCTCCTCTGGGCGCATAAGGATATCAATCTCTTCAGTGCTCTCTGCCACACTTTTGGCACGATGGCAACAGGTGGCTTCTCCATTCACAACGCCAGTGTGGCCCACTACGACAGTTGGTACGTGGATACGGTCATCATTGTTTTCATGGTCCTGTCCGGCTGCAACTTCGGGCTTTATTACCTGCTCTTTACCAGGAGATTTGACGAAATCTATCAGAATACCGAGATCCGTTTTTACCTGTTTGTTCTCCTGATAAGTGTAATCGTCATCACCATATCCATCCAAGCTCAGGGGCTGCGCAAGCCCCAGGTACAGGGGATGGCCAAAGAAGCGGCCGCGGCCGAACTCGACGCCCTCGAGGGCGAAATGCATAAAGTGCGGAATCTCCCGGAAACCCTGAGATCGGTGACCTTTCAAGTGGTGTCCATAACAACTACCACCGGTTTTGCGACGGCTGATTTTGATCGCTGGCCGGATTTCGCCAGAACCCTCATGGTCGTGCTTATGTTCTTCGGTGGCTGTGCCGGGAGCACTAGCGGTGGTCTGAAACAGATCCGGATTATTCTTCTAATCAAATTTGCCTTGAGGGAACTTCGAAGAGCGATTCAGCCAAATGCTGTTTTCCCGATCAAGGTCGGGGGCCGGGCTATTGATGAATCCGTACTGTCCTCGGTGATCGGCCTGGTTTCGATGGCTGCGATTCTTCTCGTGATGGGGACCCTGATTGTCACTGCACTTGGGGTGGACATCGTGACAAGCTTTACCGCAGTGGTTGCGACCATGTTCAACATAGGTCCCGGCCTGGCCAGAGTGGGGGCCGTTCAGAACTATGCCTTCATGCCGGACGCGGCCAAATGGGTGCTCTCCCTTACGATGCTGCTGGGCCGGCTTGAATTTGTCTGCGTACTGGTTTTGTTTCAGCCTCTGCTGTATCGGAAGTAGTGCGGGGCTGGCTGGTGCGATGTGGGTGTGGTACATTTACTGAACTTGGAATTTCGTTCAGCAGCCGAACTTTGGAGGAAGCATGAATTTCAAAATTGAAACAGAACAAGAAGTCGACGGTCGCTGGATAGCGGAGGTCCCTGAACTGCCGGGCGCGATGGCTTACGGAGAGAACCGAGACGCCGCCATCTCAGCGGTCGAAGCGCTGGCATTACGTGTCATCGCAGACCGGATTGAGAATGGTGAGGCTGTTCCAGAAATGGCGGACGTATTTTCAGTAGTAACGTGAGCAACTGGCCTTCCACGAAAGCAAAGAAAGTTCTAGCTGCTCTCATCAGGATCGGCTGGAGCATCAAACGAGAGGGACGGGGCTCACATAAAATCCTGTCGAGGATCGGGTGGCCAGATTTTGTATTCGCGTTCCATAGTGATGATGAGATAGGCCCACGAATGATGGTTCGCATCTCGAAACAGACTGGCCTACAACCCGAAGATCTCGGATATCCCGGTGATAGTTATCAGAACCTTCCTGACATGAATCGCATCAAAGCAGACCACCCCCTGAAGAAATCTATGTCAGAAGAATACATCCTCGGCATTTGGGACGGTCACGATAGCGGTGCTGCAATCGTCAGGAGCAATGAAATTCTTTACGCCCTGAATGAAGAACGTCTGTCACGGCGCAAACTTGAGATCGGGTTTCCGAAGCTGGCCATCGCAGCCATGCTCGATCGGTTGAAACTCACGCCGGAAAGCATCAGCCAGGTGGCAGTATCTACCTCCGATTTCGCGAAGACGTTGACTCGTTTCTTCCCATCCATGAAGGAGGAGTATTACAAGATACGGCGGCGCAAGAAGCGCCCGGGCCTGTTAACGCCGATAAAAAAGCGGGTCAAATACACGCTGACTGAGTGGCCGCCGACCGGCATCAGCCGCAACCTCACTCGCCGGTTAGTGCGTAAAGAACTCGATAAATGCGGACTGAAAAATTACGAACTCCACATCGTCGACCATCATCTCTGCCACGCGACCGGAGCTGCGTACTGTAGCGGTTTTGAAAAGGCGGCAGTGATTACCCTCGACGGCATTGGTGACGCTATCTCTGGCAGTGTCAGCCGGTTCGAAGACGGCCAACTCGAACGGCTCAGCACGATATCAGGCAAAGAGTCACTGGGTATATTCTTCGAGCATGTGACCAATCTGATGAACATGCGCGAGCTCGAGGATGAGGGCAAAGTGATGGCGTTGTCCACCTACGCTTACCCGCTGCCGGATGATCAGAATCCGATGCTGGATTGGTTTCAGGTCGACGGCCTTACTCTACACGCACGCTACGGGTCCCAGCGCACCTACCAACAATTGAAAGAGTTGCTCTGGCAATTCCCCTCCGAACAGTTTGCTTACATGGCCCAGCGCACTCTCGAAGTGAAAGTTGTCGAACTGGTTCGGAATGCGGTACGTCAGCTCAAGACTGAATGCGTAGCGCTGGCCGGCGGAATCTTTGCCAACATTCAGGTCAACCGGCTGATCCGATTACTGCCTGAAGTAAAGGGCTGCTTTGTATTCCCGCACATGGGGGACGGCGGGCTTGCGCTTGGGGCCGCACTCTCTTTGAATGCCGTTCGAAATGGCGTGACCTCTTACCCATTCAAACAGATCTATTTCGGGCTCGATTTCACCGACGAGGAAATGGAGGCTGCCATCAGGGAGTTCGGCTTTCCATACACCAGAGAGGCTGACATTGTAAAAACAGTGGGTGAACTCGCGGATAGCGGTTCGATTGGTTTATGGCTGCAGGGACGAATGGAGTTCGGCCCACGAGCGCTCGGGGCACGCAGCATCATTGCACATCCGGGGCGTGAAAAAATCAAAGATGACCTTAACCTGCGCTTGAAGCGGCGTGTATGGTACCAGCCGTTCTGCCCCTCGATGTTGCAGTCAACCGCCGAACGGATCTTCTATGATTTCCATGGCCAGTCTGACCCCTTCATGACGAATGCCTACCTGGTGAAAGAAGAATTCCGGGACCAGGTGCGCGGGGTCATTGCTATAGACGGAACCTGCCGCCCTCAAATCGTCAGCGAGGACACTCCCACGTCACCGAAATTCAAAGAACTTCTGAAAGAGATGGAGAGCCGAACCGGTTTGGGGGTGATTCTGAATACCAGTTTTAATCTTCACGGCGAACCGCTGGTCTGCTCGCCTTCGGATGCCCTGCGGACACTGCGGGAAACAAAGGCCGATTACCTCGTCCTGGGCGATTTCCTGGTTCGACTGCCTGTTTAAGAAAACCTAATGTTCAGGACCGAATCTTTCTTACTTTTAATCTTGCTCTTAATCTTTCCTTTCTTCTCCTTTCTTGTGGCATGCGAAGACAGAGGCGCGAAATGAAGATCCCCACAGAGCGTGACCCGGAAGAGAAGAGAAAGCGCAAGAAATCAAAGATAAATAGCAAGATTAAGAGTTAGACCTGCTTCTCGAACAGTTCCAGAAAAACATTCTCCATGGAAGAGACACCTCCGGACATACTTGAGCCCGATACTGAAAGCCCGGCACCGCCCGGGTTCTGGCAGCTTCACTCGTGCCCGCCGCCCCAGTCCAGTTGGTTGCTGACCTTACTTACAATCCTTCTGGCAGTTATTTTCACCATTATCTATCGGTTCCTGTTTTACAGTACGAGCGTCGGTGCTCTGCAAGACCGAGTCGCCCGGATGGCTCCACTTTTTCTCGATATCAATTTCGGTCTTCTCGTGCTGGCGGTGGTGATCAATTTCAAAGATTTTCGTTCGCTGGGTTCGCAAATCAGCCGGCAGACGTGGGTGCTTCTGGGCCTGATTACCCTGGCCGGATTTCTAATTACCTGCCTCCTCGCGCCGCGCACTCACCGCATTTATTACGACGAAGACATTTACGGAAACATAGGGCTTTGTATTTCTCATGCCGGGCGAGCGGTGATGACCCACCAGGGCATGTGGAGCGACGGTAATTATATTCTGATTGAGGGAACGTTTAATAAGCAGGCCAATGCTTACCCGTACCTGCTGAGCCTGATCTACCGTGTTACCGGGCCCAGTGAAACACTCTCGTATCTGATGAACAATTTTGCAATAGCCGCGAGTATCCTCACCGTTTTCTTCATCTCGCTCTTTGTTTTTGGGAAGGAAAGCCTGGCCCTTTATGCATCGCTGATTTTTGCCACCATTCCGAACAACCATCGATGGGGTAACACGATGGCCGCAGAGCCGACGACCGCGCTCTTTGCGGGCCTGGCCATCCTCTCCACCCTTTTTTATGTGCAGCGACCAAAATCAGCCCGGCTGCTGCTCCTCGCAGCAGTTACAGCTCTGGCGGTTCAATTTCGGATGGAGTCTGTTCTGGTTGGCGGGGTGATGGCACTCATCATCGTTCTCTGGAGGCCGACCGAATACCTGGGCAACAGGCTGTATCTGGCCGTTCTGCTGTTTCTGATCCTGATTCCGCATCATTTTTGCCATATATACTCCGTACGTGACAACAAATGGGGCTCAGATCATGGCAAGTTCGCACTGCATAATCTATGGACGGATATGCGGGTGCCCAATATCCGTGGCCACGATCAGAGCCAACCGCTGAGTTTGAGGAATGCATTGGAAATCGGCGAATTTCGCGACGGAAATCTCTATCAGAATATCCGATTCTTTTTCTGGGATGACCAGCATCGTTTTCCCGTCCCTTATGGCTGGCTCTTTCTGCTGGGTCTTCTGATCGGAGGGCCGATTCGACTCTACCATGACTGGAATGGACGGAAGCTCCTCGATTTTGCGAAGGGCTTCTTTTTCGAAGTGCCCTGGCGAGGCAAGGCGGTCATCTTTTCCTGGTTTGCCTGGTCTTGGGGAATCTTTCTGTTCTTTTACGCAGGCAGCTACTTCTACGGGGCCGACGACCGGTTCTCGCTGCTGTGCTTTATGCCGGTGTCGATTTTCGCGGGCGTCGCGGTCGAGAAGTTTGAACGCATCTTTCGTCATTGGTTGAGCGGGTGGCAAGCCGCGACCTTTGCAACCGTTTTTCTCCTGATGGTCTACAGTCGTTATATACCCGTTTCAAAGGGCATCGGGCACGAGGCGTGGCTGGCGCGTGCAGACCATGCTTTTGCTCATGATCGGATCGCTGAACTCCCCCCCGACAGCGTGGTGCTCAGCCACAATCCTTCTATTTATAACCTTCAGGGCGTCAGCTCCGTACAAACGTGGTACGGCAAGCAAGAGCCAGGGCTGGTTCAGTCGCTCATCGAAAAACACTCCGGCGGCGTTTATCTGCACTGGGGCTTCTGGGCGACGATTCTGGAAAACAGTGACCATCGCAGCAACGTCCTGGAGACCCTGAAAAATTTTCACCACACGTACCTGAAAACTCAGAGACTCACGCACGAGACCGATAAATGGGAACGAACGTTCCACTGGATTCGGTTGCACGGACGCCGGACGCCCGCATCAGGCAACGAGGGTCAAAAATTGGAAGATGAAGTTCCGATCCCGTCGGAGCTCGAACAACCGAAGCGAACCATTGAGAACGGGGCCGGTGGAGATGAGCCGGAGGAGGATTCGGAGATAAATAATTCTGAGTCGACCCTGGAGGAGGAAGTAGAACCTGCGGCTGAAAAGAAGAGCAAGCAGCAAAGCTCGACCGTGCGGGTGTATGGCACTCCATTTTAGTTCAGCGATTTCGATTGAGCTTTCCTTGATCAATCCCCGACGAGATTCGCCCAGAACACCAGTTCGTAGTTTTCAGGATCAATGCCGGCTTGAATCAACCTGGCGCTTTCGATCCGTTGGGGTGTGTCTGCCTTGCTCAGATACAGGATGCGCCTGGCGTTCGATGGCAGCTCCGGCAGGTAGCCCTCCGGATGCTGTACGACTTTCAAAATTGTGGCGATAGTGACCTCCGAACCGACCTCCTGCCCGGCGAGCGCTGCGGTGATTTCGTGCCGGTGAACTTTTTCGCTGTCCAGTGGGGCGCCGAGCACATCCAGTCCAACTGCCAGAATGCAGTGAGTAGTGCGGGATGGCACTCTTGGCTCGTGAGCAGCAGGCGTCTTAAAGGAGCGACGGCGGGCACCATCCGCCTGGATGAGGAGGATGTCCTGTGGCCCCTGTTCATGAATGGCATCCAACTCCTCCGGCTCGAAGCCTTTGATTTTGTCACTGCGGGACTTGATTCCGCCGGGGTCAGAGGGGACGCTGGCGCCAGCAGCGGTCACGTGCTGATTGTTTTCAAAACTACGCCGTAGACGTTCCAGAATGTCCTCATCTGGTTGCCTGACGACAAACTCATCGGTCTTGTGAGCCGGCGGTGGTTGCATGTTAGTGGTCGAGCTTGTCAGCACCCGGTATCCAATCGAGAGGCATTCCATGGCGAGATGCTGAAGCAGAGTGGACTTACCACCGGCGCCAATGACCGATACGAACGAGCCTCTGCCTATCTTCAACAATTCGATGATTGACTCATTCATTCGCGTCATTTTTGAGGTCGTTTTGGCCGAGCTTTCGAATCGCCCATTCAGCGTGCTCAGCGACTATCGGCGCCGCCTCCGCAGCCTTCTTGAGGCTTGAAATCAGGGAAGCGTCCCCTGAATTCCCTGCCGCCACACACGCATTGCGCATGAGGCCAGAATACTTCGCCCGTTTGACGGGACTTTTCCGAAATCTCTGCCGGAAATCTTCTTCCGACATTTCGAGCAGTTCCTTAATCGGCGGTGCAACACTGCCCGGCCGGGGCTGGTATTCGAGGCGTTGAGTGCGAGGCGACTTACGATTCCACGGGCAGACATCCTGGCAAATGTCACAGCCGAAGATGTGAGTGCCCATATCTTCGCGAAATTCTTCCGGGATGTTGTCGCGCAACTCGATGGTGAGGTAGGAGATGCAACGGCGGCTGTCCAGCACGTACGGTTCGAGGATCGCATCGGTCGGACAGGCGTCAATGCATGCTGTGCAGGTGCCACAGTGGTCGGTTTCGGCGGGCGTTGGTTCGAGTTCGAGGTTGGTTACGATTTCGCCGAGAAAAATAAATGAACCCAGCTTGCGATGAATGACACACGTGTTTTTGCCGAGCCAGCCGATGCCCGAATAGGCCGCGTAGGCCCGGTCGAGGATAGGGGCGGTGTCAAGACAGACTTTGAGTTGAACATCTTCTCCAAAGTCTTCGCGCATAGCGTCAGCGAAGCCAAAGAGAGTCTTCTTGAATGCATCGTGGTAGTCATCGCCCCAGGCATATCGGGCAATCCAGCCTTGATTCGAAGGTCTGGGATCGATGGAGTACGGCGCGTCCGCACTGTAATTCACCGCAGCGCAGATGATGGTTTTCGCCCACGGTTCGAGCTTGCGTGGGTCTTCACGCTTCTCCACGTTGTTGCTCATGTATGCCATCTCGCCTTCGAACCCCTTATCCAGCCATTCACGGAGATGTTTGTTGTATTTGCCGGGCTCGGCCTTCGCGACGCCAATAAGGTCGAGGCCATGTTCCCCGGCGAGATGTTTAATGCGATCGTTCAAAAGTGAGCCGTAGAATTGAATACAGGAAGAGGCCGGGATGACGAATCAGACACCGGGCAGGGCAAGCGAATTGAGAGACAGGAATGAATCAGCCAGGCCAGGTCGTCGCACTACAGTGTCGAGCTCCAGCTTACGCATTACGCATTACACGGTTACAGTTGAGTTTCTTGTTTTCTTTGAAAGATTTTGGCTTCCCCATTCGTTGTTTCCTTGAATTCGTTGGAAGCACTTCTCTTCCCTTTGTTTGCGGCCTTACGGCTGCGATATGTTTTACGCATTACGCTTTACAGTCCTGTTCTTTCTGAAATGCCTGGATTTCTTGAAGGGATTTGATGCCTGCGGTGCAGCCGACGGCCTGGATGCAGTGGGCCGCGGTGGCGTTGCCTAAAAGTACACATTCATCAAGTGACAACTCTTTCAACAGTCCACAGAGAAATCCGGCGACCCAACTGTCCCCCGCGCCGGAAGTGTCCACCGGGGCGACCTTGTAGACGGGAAAATGACGGCCACCATCTTCGGTGAGCAGGTAACTTCCTTCTCCTCCACATTTGATGGCGACAACTCCACATCCCTGATCCATGAAGAATTTCGCCATGTCCTCCGGCGCTGACTGGCCCGAAATTGCCTCCGCTTCTTCAATTGATGGAAGGAAATAATCAAGATGTGGGAAGCAAGGCTGCATGAGCGCGAGCCAGTCTTCGATGCGATCGTTGTACGCGGTATCGAGGGAAGTGATCAGCCCCTTTTGTCTGGCTGCCTGCAGAGTTTGGGCCGCGCCTTCTCCATCAAAGGCCGGCATGAGATAGGCGCCGCCAATGGAGAGTATTTTTGCCTCGTCCATCAGGCTGAGATTGACATCCTGGAAACTGAACTTGGCGTTCGCTCCGAGCGTGTGGAGAAAACGGCGCTCGCCATCCGAACTGACCATAATGAAAGTGAAAGAGGTAGAGGCATCGTCACCCCTTGCGATTCCTCTCGTGTCGACGCCTTCCTTGCCGAGGTCGTTCACGATGAAGTCACCGAAGCCGTCATTGCCGACCTTGGCAATCAACCCACTCGAGATCCCCATACGTGACAGGGCCACTGCGGTATTCAGCGGGCAGCCTCCCAGGTGCAGCTCCATGCGGTCGAAAAGGGCGAGACGGGCTTTCTCAGGAATCACATCGATGGGGTAGCCAATGGCATCCGCCACAGCGATCCCTACACACAGTACGTCCATATGATCTCCTTCCGGTTTTCTAAAATGCGTTCTTGATGATTTCGATATTCGGTGCTCCTCGCCCCATGACTATAGACACAATGTCATAACGAAGTCGCGGTCGTCGCAGCTTGTTCTGCACAATGAAACGCTCGGCGGTCTTCTGCAGAAGACGCTGTTTGCGCTCATTCACTGCCAGGATTGGCGGGCCGCCGTCAGCATAGCTGCGCGTCTTTACTTCGATGAAAGCGAGAATGTCGCCGTCCATGGCGATGATATCGATCTCGCCCAACATGTATGAGTAGTTGCGTTTGAGAATCCTGTAGCCCTTTTCGATCAGATGTCTGGCGGCAAGTTCCTCACCTTTTTCACCAAGTGTATTTGCCTGGTCGCCGGGCATGACTTGAGGCTCAGACAGAGTGGAGTGGCTTACCACACGCGAAACAGGCCGGGTCTTCTATGAGATTTGGCAGGCCGCATGATTTGCAGAAGATGACATCATCATCTGCGATGGACTGTTCCTGAGTAACGGCTGGATCCTGGTACGGATCTGCGTTGGTCGGTGGAGAAGGGGGAACCTGAGGTTCAGAGGTTCCATCTGCGCTCACAATCTCGAGGAACGCATCTCCAAGGCGGATCTTGTCGCCCACGTTGAGTTGTTGCTTTCGAATGAGGTTCCCGTTCACGAAAGTTCCAAATCGGCTGCCCAGGTCTTCGATTTCGACGACGCCGTTCCTGACATTAACTTTGCAATGCCGCCGCGAGACGCCCTTCTCATCAACGGAGACTGAGTTCGCCACACTTCTACCGATAGAGTGTTCTCCATCGAAGAGGAGCCAGCTTTGTTCACCGTGAGCCAAAACTAGAAGATCCGACACCGGGCCACCACTTTCAAGGATAAAAAGAGATGCTGACCGTTACGCAGGCCAGGCAATGGTATTTTGGAACTTACTCCCGGAATTTTCAACGGCAAGGGAGGTACATCTTTGAAAGCATGCACAAGTTGTCTCGCGGTTGGGTCGTCATGCTCTTTCACAGCCCCCTGTAAAGGAGGGCAACGCCTGAAATCAGTACGAAAGAGTAGAATGCCCTTTCGAATGCCTGTTGAGGAATGCGGTCAGCGAACCTCATTCCGACGACAGTGGCCGGCACCATCGGAACAATGGAGATCGCAGCAAGTATAAGCAGATCGCTCGTCACAGTGTCAATGTAGAGGTAGCCGATTAATTGCAAGATCGCGGCGAAAATGAATACCGGCTGCACAAAGGCCTTGATGGTTTCTGCGGACCAGCCGCGCACTGCCGAGTACAGGATGAGCGGCGGACCATTGGCACAACTCACTGCGCCAATCACCCCGGTTACTATGCCGCAGGCTACTGTTCCCGAAATCGGGAGATCTGGAACCGGTTTCCCCGGCATCCAGCCCGACAGTTTCCAGATAGAGATAGCGAGAACGATTGCTCCCAGGATGAGGAACATGGGCTCCGGCTTCAAGATGTCCAGGAGCAATATGCCGACCACCACACCGGCAGTCATGCCTGCGAACAACGGAGGCAGCACCTTCCACGGCACTCTCGGGATAGCCCACTTCAACATGATACAGGTCTGCACAAGCGAACAAAGGGTAATGTAGGTGACGATCTTCTTGGGGTCATCCCAGACCAACGCAAGCAACGGGACTGAGACAAGCGCAAACCCAAGTCCACTGAAGCCCTTTAGTGCACCGGCGAGTGCGATGACCAGAACTGGAATGTATTCAAGCACGTTTGGAGGGAGGAGGAATGTTGAACGCCAGATAAATTCACCGGCCAACGTAGTTCCCCCGCGGCATTCCGCAAGAAGTGTCACGCCATCTTAGGACTTTGATCGAAATTAAGTTTCCAACTTCGGCCGAATGATATCCCTCTTAACTGTCCCGGAGGGACCCAGGTGAGTAGCCCCTGGTTTTAACCAGCGGTGGGATGACAAACCCGACTCCAGCCCCGGAGGGGCGACGGTGGCGGCTCCTTCGCCCCTTCGGGGCTTCGATGCGTTTTTCCAATTCTGTCCCCAGGTTGAAACCCTGCCGTTTACCCACATTCCTGATCCTTGAACACCAACGGTGTTCTTGCCTCCAGCCCAGGGTTCGCGAGTCTTCGAGCAACCCTGGGTACGGAAGCGAGGAGATCTTCAACCCCAACGGGGTTGTGTCCATATGTTC
>JAQBXN010000087.1 GCA_027625095.1 Planctomycetota bacterium
GTATCGCAGCCGTAAGGCCGCAACCAAAGGGAAGAGAAGTGCTTCCAACGAATTCAAGGAAACAACAAATGGGGAAGCCAAAATCTTTCAAAGAAAACAAGAAACTCAACTGTAACCATGTAATACGTAATGCGTCATTGCGGAGTAGAGGGCTGTCGGTCATTGCAGCAATTACGTATTACGCATTACGAGTCACTTCTTCCCCAACAGCTCGAAGATCCGTGTTTCCTCGGACCTCCCCTTTACTTTGACTGTACCCAAGTCTCGAGTTTCATAATCGAGCCTGGCCTTCGCCAGAGTGGCTTCGCTGACGATGATTCTGGCTTCATATTCTTTGGTCAGGGTTTCGAGCCTTGAAGCCAGGTTCACTCCGTCGCCGATCACGGTGTAGTTCAGCCGATCCGGGGATCCCATATTGCCAGCGACGACCATATCGGTGTGAACCCCAATCCCGATTTCGATTAGGGGCCAGTCGGCGGTCTGGAGAAGTTCATTGAGTCCGGCGAGTTCATTGCTCATTTCGATGGCAGCGCACAGAGCCCGGTCCACGTCATCTTCATGGCAGATTGGGGCCCCCCACAGCGCCATGATGGCGTCGCCGATAAACTTGTCCACGATGCCACCGTTGTGCTCGATCACCTGGCCCATGTGGGTGAGATAGATATTCAGAAAACTCAGAATGTCGGTTGAAGATCGTGACTCGCTCAGCGTGGTAAAGCCTCGAATGTCAGAGAAAAGAATTGTGACTTCCCGTTCCTCTCCGCCTAGCAAGATTTCCTTCTGTTGCAGCAGCTTTTCGGCGATGGCTGGGTCGACCACTTTGCCGAGCAGGTCGCGGATGCGGTCGCGTTCTTCAAGCCCGCCGACCATTCGATTGAAGGCAGTTGCCAATTCGTCAATCTCGTCGCCTTCGCCTTCAGGGCGGACGAGGTCTATCCGGTAGGAAAGCTCATTCTGGCCGACCATCTGAACGCCGCGGGTTAACCGCTGGATGCCGCTGACGATGGGGCGAGAGAGGAGGACAAAACAGAACGCTCCAATTAACAGCGAGACCCCAGCAGTGCCGAAGATGGTGGCCCTCACTTTCGCGAGGTCTGCTAGGAAAAATTTGACTTCTCGATCACAAGAGAGAATGCCTATGACGCTGCCGTTTTCGTCTTTGATGGGGGCCAGGCCGGAAATCCATGTACCTTCCTCGTCCGAATAGAGCGGCGTTGCATGAGGCTTGCCGGATTCATAAACCTTCAGCACATGCGAGGTGGCCTTTATGGTGTTGCCGGCGTAATGCCGACCATCCTTTTCATCGGTCATGACTACAAATCCCATCATGCCCGTCTCGGCAAAATCGAAGGTCTTCCGAAGTGTATACATTGGTTTTTCGAGCTGATTGACCTCCACAGTTTTCCTGAGCTGGTCACGGATTCTCTCGAAGGAATCCAGACCGCCGAGTGTGCCGTCCTCTTCAACGTAAATGTTTTCGTGGACATCCGGATCAATACCGAGCGCTGCGGTTGCCGCGATTCCGATGAGCTCTTTGCCGATTCGCTCTTCGAGTTTGACCTTCTGGTGCGAATAGAGTTCCCACGCGATGATCCCGGAGCTGAGGGCGATCATGGTGATGCCGATCAGCGGTACTTTGAAGGAGATTCGATTCCAGTTTGAACGGGCCACGGGTTAAGTGTGGGAGTATGGGTGGATGGGTGGATGGGCGGCTGTCCCCAGCGACAGCCCGATCTTAACTGGAAGGATGTTTGTCATCTTATTGCACCGATTCCAGTGCTTCCCGGGGCAGGCGGTAGCGGGCGATGAGATAGGCCGCCAGGCTCTTCAGGTCTTCGGATTCGAGATCCAGGGTTGGGCCGCTGCTGTCGCCAATGTGTTGGATTCTGTCCGAGAGGTCTTTGGCGTTTTTCTGGAGCGAGGAGCGAGTGAACGAGTTTTGTCCGCCGGAATCGTGGCATGTCATGCATGACTTGCCGCTCTGGCGGAAAAGTCCGGTGTCGTTGAAAAGAACCTTGCCCCGGTCGATACGTCCTTTGGGGATGATCGATGAAATTCGGCCGGGCGCATTGGGCGGGCGCGACGTGCCCGAGCAGAATAATGCCTCAGAAGCGATGAACGCCAGCAGAACCAGCCCAGCTATACGGGCTCTAAAATTTGTAACCGATGCTGATTCCCACATGTTCGTCTTCGGAAGAGTTGCCGGTCTGGAGGGTTTGATCTGCAAACACACTGAGATCCATGGAATCGGTGAGCTGAATATTCAGTCCCAATCCGAGCACAAAATAATCCTGTTCAACAATTGGCAGAGGGAACCTGCCATCCCGGGCTGTCCGCTGCACGAAAGCAGGCCCGAAGATGCCAATGCCCCCGAGTTGCTCGACATGGTCCGCGATGAGGCGGAGCGAGACTCGCTTGGTCACATTCAGGCCAAGCTCGTAGTAGCCGAACCATTCATCGTCGGTTTCATCATCACGCCATCGATATCCGCCTTCTATATTGAAATAGGCCACCCGCCCCAGGACTTCGAAGAAACGCCCCGCCATGAGCCGGAATTCGACATCGACTTGATTGTCGCCCAGGGTTGAAAAACGATCTGTCGGGTAGTTCGAGAGTGGCACCTTCAGGCCAATCCCGCCGGCCAGTGTTATCGGGCAGATGCCTTCCTGCAGGAACTGGTATTTCAGGCTGAACCGGCCGTCACCGAACCCGTCATAATTCCCCGCCGGCGCAACTTGGGAGTTTTCAAGACTCGAAGTCGCGTACGGGATAGTGACGTTCAGATTCCAGTAGTCAGTGATTCCGTAGTCGAATGAGACAGAGTTCTCCCAGATCTGGACGTCGCCAACATTTAGCCGGCTTCCGTCAAAATAGCCGGCTTCCGTCAAAAAGTTTCACCTCATCGAAATGAGTGTAGATGGAATTGAAGCTGAGATAGACCTCGCCCTGGTTGAGTGTCCAGGGGCCTGCGTATACCGAAGTGACGAAAAAGACGCCCAGCGTTATGGCAGCAATAGCGGTCATGTTGTCAGTTCTCGCTAATTTGGTTTCTGCCCGCATAAGCGTGAATTTAGGTGCCAGAGCGAAAGATTACAGGTCGGAACTGGTGCAGGAGGGGAGAGGGAGGAATGGTGAATCCTGAGTCCTGAATCGACAGATCGCGCCATACGGGGCAGAGGGGAGGGGAGCGGTGGAGTATTTGATAGAAGGGACGCGGAGATGGTGAGGTGATGGGGGAGGTCACTTCACTGCCGCCCGCTCATCTTCAGCACGGAAGCCGAGGTTGCCGTAGCGGTGGTAATTGTGGCTGATGGACTGTTCTTGCACATACCACATGAGCTCGATACGGCCTTGTGGAAGGACGTCGGCATCTGCGATGAAGATGCCCGCCTTCGCCGCGGCTTCCCTGACTACCCTGGGTACGCGTTGGCGGCCGCCGTATCGAATCCGGTCCGAAAGTCCAAGCCCTATTGCCTGCGCGAGCGATTCATCGGACTCTGATTTGTGGATGATCCTGGTCTCCCAGGATTGGAGCTTCACCTCTATGAAATCGAGGATTCTGGCCAGTCGTTCATCCGATTGAACTTCCGCCGGATCGCAGCTCAGAACTATTTGTGCGCCAATGACACGGGCGGCAGAGATCCGGCCGAACAGGTCGAACATGGAATCATCCGGATGCACGCGAATTCGAATCGTGGGCAAGGCCAGATAGCGGCGGATGTTGTCCTGTCCGATAAGACGAAAGTCATCATGTTCGAGGGCAATTTCCTGCCTGTAGTGGATGTCGTAACTGGCGATTGCTGCTAGCGTGCGTTTGAGTTCCTGAGGTGGAAACTCATTTGGTGTTCGGACAAGCGCATGCAGTTCCCAGTGCAGACGATGGAGGTCCGGATTCTCGATGATGTTGCTCATCTGTTCGTCATGGAAGGGAGACCCTGACTCCTTGAAGGAGGCGAACTGTGTGACGTAGTTCGGCCCGCCCGCTTTGATGCCGGGGCCGAACGCGGACTTGCCCATCCCGCCGAAAGGTTGCCGATGAACGACGGCTCCCGTGGTAGGGCGATTGATGTAGAGGTTGCCGGCACGAACTTTTGATGTCCAGATGTTTTTCTCACGGTCGTCCAGACTTTCAAGCCCTGAGGTGAGCCCATATCCGGTCTGGTTTACGAACTCGATGGCTTCTTCAAGGGTTTCCGCGCGCATCACGCCAAGCAGGGGGCCGAAGAATTCGGTCATGTGCGTGTAGCTGCCGGGCTTTACATTCCATTTGATACCGGGCGACCAGAGTTGAGGATTGTCTCTTTGTGGTTCCGGCAGCAGTGCCCAGGTCTCCCCGCGCTCGAGTTCCTTTAATCCTTTTTCAAGATCGCCTGAAGGTGGGCGAATGAGCGGGCCGATCTTCGTGTGCAGCTCAAAGGCTGAGCCGACGGCCATGCTGGAAGCGGCATCGATCAGGGCCTCTCGAAATTCAGGATCGTCGTAAACCTCCCCTTCGAGTATCAGCAGAGAAGTTGCTGAACATTTCTGGCCACTGTGTGAGAAGGCGGAATGAAGAACGTTTTTGATGGCGAGGTCGCGATCTGCCAAGGCAGTGACGATGGTCGCGTTCTTTCCCCCTGTTTCGGCCAGCAGGTTCATTGAAGGCGACCGGTGCAGCATTGCCCTCGCGGTGTCCGTCCCCCCCGTGAGGATGACGGTATCGACATCCGGATGTGATACGAGTTCGGGGGCGACTTTGCTGCCGGAGCAGGGCAGAAACTGTAGCGCCTCTCTGGGCACGCCGGCATCCCAAAGACACTTGCAGATATCGTAGGCAATGAGCGTGGTCTCGGATGCCGGTTTGAGGAGGACGTTGTTACCCGCTGCCAGAGCTGCCGCAATGCCGCCGCACGGTATGGCGATTGGAAAATTCCACGGCGTAACCACGGCAACCACGCCTCCAGGCTGCATGTCGAGGTCGATAATTTCATGAAGTTCCTGTGCGCAGGCCGAGTAGTATTCGAAGAAATCGATGGCCTCGGATACCTCGGGGTCTGACTCCGCAAGGATCTTGCCGCCTTCCAATATTGCGGAAGCCATGAGATGTCCGCGAGCCTTTCGCAGTTCATTTGCAGCGTTTCGAAGAATCTTTCCCCTGGATTCCGCATCCAGACTGCACCAGCCATGCTTATCCTGCTTTGCACAATCGACCGCTCTGTGAATCTGTTCCACAGACGCCTGGGAGCAGATCGCTACCACTTGATGCGGGCGTGACGGGTCGAAGCTTTCTCTTGCTCTGGTGCTGCTTGTGAAAAACTCTTCGCCGGTGATGACCACCGGAATTTCAGCAGTCGTAGATGCGCGGGCCTTTGCTTTCGCGACGATCTCTTCGGCCCAGACGGAATTCTCCGGCAACGAGAAATCCGTGTCTGACTCGTTTACAAAATGCTCGCTGGGCTCAGGTGTTTGAGGACTCTCTCTGCGTCGATTTTGAGTACGCCTTGGTTCCTCGGACAGTCCGTCTTTCTCCCTGAACGAATCGGTGAAATCTTTCTCGAGTCGATGCCACTCGTCGCTGTCGACACCGATCCTGAATGCATGGCGAAGGAAGTTGTCCTGCCCTGTATTTTCGTCCAGCCTGCGAACCAGATATCCGATGGCGTGGATGAAATTCTCCTTGCGGCACGCGGGCGTGTAGAGAAGGACGTTCCGACTGAGTTCGAACAGGGCGCGGCGTTGATGGTTGGCCATGCCTTCGAGCATTTCGAATTGAACTTTGTTGCTGGCATTCAACTCTTCCGCCAGGATCAGCCCGTAAGAAAGATCGAACAGATTGTGTGAAGCAATACCCAGACATACGGCGTTGATGTTTTCAGGCTTCATGCCTTCCTGGAGCATGCGCTTGTAGTTGGCGTCTGTCTGGGCCTTCCGCTTGAAAGGCGCTTGAGGCCAGCCCATGACCGAGGCCTCGAACCGTTCCATCTCGAGATTGGCGCCCTTTACAATTCGAATGGTCACGGGTGATCCACCGGCAGCGACCCTTTGACGAGCCCAGGCATTGATCCTCTTCTGGGTTGCGAAGGAATCGGGGATATAAGCCTGGAGAGCGATGCCCGCATTTATATTTTTCTGACCGGGCCGATCGAGGGTCTGCATGAAGACCTCGGCGGTCAGGCTCATGTCGCGGTATTCCTCCATATCGAGGTAAACAAATTTCGGCACTTCTGTGCCGTCTTCTCGGACAAATCTTTCGCGGGCTGCCGCTCGGTATAAGAGTTCCATCCGCTGGCAGAGCACATCAATCGTGTGTTTGCGCGCCATCGGGTTGATCTGGGAGTAGATAGTCGAGATTTTGACGGAAATAACTTCGGTCTCCTGAATCTGAAGCGTCTGCAGGTAATTCTGCAGTCTCCTGCGTGCCTCTTTTTCGCCGAGCAGGGCCTCGCCGAGAAGGTTCAGATTCATCCGCAATCCGGCCTTTCGCCGAGCACGGAGGTGCCGGCGAAGAATCTCTTCTTCCGCAGGCAGAATGACGTTGGCGGTTTCGTGCTGCATCTTGTCCTTCACGAGCGTAGCAGCGACGCTTGGCAGGTAGCTTCCGAAGGTCTGCAGCCCTTTGAGAAGTGCGTGATCGATGGGGCTGAAGAATCCCGGGATGCCCTGCACGTCCAGAATGTGTATGAGCTGCTCGATGGCGCGGTCCGGGTTGTGTGCGCGAAACGCCTGGTCGGTGATCTGAGTCAGCGTGGCCTTGTCGTGTGGATGGTGAATCATCCGATCCAGCTCTTCCTGCTGCTGGGCCTCGTGAGGGGTCTGCAAATGCGAAGCACGTTCCTGGAGGATACGCGCCAGGTGCAGTGCTTTCTGAACAGTCAATGAATGCTTGGACCTTGAGTCCGGCTCGAAGCCCGCAAGTGCGGTGGGAAGATTGGTGGTGAGTAGATTGGCTGAGGTGTCGGGCATGGCGCATCCAGTTGAGTCATCTGAATTGTCCTCCACTGTTATACGCAGATCCAGTGCGAACTGCGGAATGAGAAGTGAATATATCTTTTTCGGGACTAACCGAATAGAATCAGAGGTACCAGTAACTGAATCATCCGTCCGCAAGAAATTTATGAGCTCAATTCCTGCCGAAAATCTGCATTACTTCAACGAAGGCACCCATCAGCAGTGCTATCGCGATTTTGGAGCGCAGCTCTGTCAAAGTGAGAGTGGGATGAAGGGTGTTCGCTTCGCGGTCTGGGCGCCCAACGCCAACAGCGTTTCCGTCATTGGTGAATTCAATAAGTGGAACCCCACGTCCCACGTGATGCGTTTTCGGGCCGAGAGCGGAGTCTGGGAAGCGTTTGTTCCCGGCCTGGGCTGCGGGGAGCTTTATAAATTCCATATCGACACTCCCAACAAGGGCGTCATCGTCAAGAGCGATCCTTTCGCTTTTCAGACTGAGATGCGGCCGAATACTGCATCCATCGTCTGCGATCTCGATGGATACATCTGGAATGATTCGGATTGGCTGGACAGCCGCGCCCGGCAGTTGCCCCACCAGGGGCCGCTATCGATTTATGAGGTGCATCTGGGTTCCTGGCGGAGGGTGTACGAGGAAGGAGGGCGCCCACTCAATTATCGCGAACTTGCCGATCAACTCGTCGGCCACGTCAAGTATCTCGGTTTTACGCACATCGAGTTGATGCCAGTGGCTGAGCATCCGCTTGACCAGTCCTGGGGATATCAGATCACGGGGTATTTTTCCGTGACAAGCCGGTTCGGAAAGCTACAAAACTTCAAGTATTTCGTGGATTGCTGCCATCGGGAAGGCATCGGCGTGATCCTGGACTGGGTCCCCGCCCACTTTCCGACCGATGGACACGGCCTCTCCGTTTTTGATGGGTCGTGTCTCTACGAACACGTAGACCCGCGGCAGGGGTATCACCCGGACTGGAGCACAAGCGTTTTTAATTACGACCGCAATGAGGTGCGCAGTTTCCTGATATCGAATGCACACTTCTGGTTCGATGTCTTTCATATCGATGGCCTGAGGGTCGATGCGGTAGCCAGTATGCTTTACCTGAATTACTCCCGAAAAGACGGCGACTGGATTCCAAATGAATACGGCGGAATGGAAAATATCGGAGCGATCGAGCTCTTGCGAGACGTGAACTCGTCCGTGTCTGCCCGGCATCCAGGTGCGTTCATGGTGGCCGAAGAATCCACCGCGTGGCCGATGGTCTCGCATCCCGCAGACAAGGGCGGGCTCGGCTTTCATTTCAAGTGGAACATGGGCTGGATGCACGATTCGCTCGACTTTCTGGCCACCGATCCCATCTATCGAAAACACCACCTGGACAAGGTGACCTTCAGCCTTCTCTACGCTTTCTCAGAAAATTACGTGCTGCCGCTCTCGCACGACGAGGTCGTCCACGGGAAGCGGAGTCTGCTGGGGCGTATGCCCGGCGAGCATAAAGATCGGTTTTCAAATTTGCGTATTCTGTTGGCCTTCATGTATGGGCATCCGGGCAAGAAATTACTCTTCATGGGCGGTGAATTCGGCCAATACAACGAGTGGAATTCGGATGCCGCGCTCGATTGGTATCTGCTGGATTACGAGACCCACCAGGGCGTTCAGAAGCTGGTGCACGACCTCAACCGTATTTACAAGACCGAACCGGCGCTTTACGAGATGGATTCCGAGGCTCAAGGATTCGAATGGATCGATTTTTCAGACCCTGATACCCAGCTCGTATCCTTCATTCGACGCGGTTCGAAAGCGGATGACTTCCTTATCTTCATATTTAATCTCACCCCCGTCCCCCGCGGCCCTTACCGGATAGGCGTGCCGAGAGGGGGGTTTTATCAGGAGTTGCTCAACACTGATTCCTCTCATTACGATGGCACCGGGATGGGCAACCTCGGTGGCATCGAGGCGGATGCGGTGCCCTTCCATCTGCGTGATTACTCTATTGAAATGACGATACCCCCGCTGTGCGGGTTGGTTTTCAAGCCTGAACCAGTTTCGAGACTGAAGAAGAGGGCTGTCGTTTCATCATAAGGGCATGAACAATGGAAGTAGAAGGAAAGCTGGACGAAGCCCGGGCCGCTGTGACTTGGTTTTAGACCCCGCTACAATAACATGCTCTACTGAGAACAGGTATCAAGTAGATTGGCATTACTCATGAGCGACACACTCACATTCCCTCCGGTCACCGAAGAACTGCTCCAGGAAGCGGTGAGGCGGATTCTCTCTGCTGGCAGCCCTGAAAAGATCGTTCTTTTCGGATCGCACGCCCGCGGAGATGCTCATCCCGAAAGCGATCTGGACATCCTGATCATTGAGCATTCTGACCTCCCCCGTTATCGCAGGAGTCCCCCTTACTACCTTGTACTGGCCGGACTCTTTCCTGCGAAGGACATTGTGGTTTACACTCCGGAAGAGGTTGAACGGTGGGCCAGCGTGCCGAACGCTTTCGTGACGGATTCACTCCGAGAGGGGAAAGTCCTCTATGCCAAATGAGAAGGAACTGGCTCGGGGCTGGTTGCAAAAAGGGGATAGTGGCCTGGCCACTGGAATGCAGACCGTCAAGGGTCCAGGGCCCTACGACACAGCCTGTTTCCATGCGCAGCAGGCCGCGGAAAAATACCTGAAAGCGCTTCCAGCCTTTGATGGAGAGGCCATTCCCCGCACTCATGACCTGGTCGATTTGTTTGACCTTTGCCATCGGATTAACCCGAAGCTTTCGATCGACCGTACGGAACTGGCGGCTCTTACGCCTTATGCTGTCCAATTACGCTATGACATTGATTTCTGGCCGGATGTTGAGACAGCCCGGGATGCTCTGCGGGCCAGTGAGCAGGTTCGTACGGCCGTGCTGGCCCTCCTGCCACTCCAGAGTCATCCGTAAGAGGTCTGAATGCTTGCTTCTAAGGTTGATGTTTCGGATGCTTTCTCATCTTGAAGATATCAATTCCCAACCCCAAATGGACTCTTGATGCAAAGACAAATCGCATATCCTGACGCCCTCGACTTTGATACTCCAGGCCGGCGCGACTATTTCGTCCGATTCGAGCACCCGACCTCCTGGGGAGACTTCCTCATCCCTGTCACCGTGATTGTCGGGCCGGATGCCCAGACGGGCCGCGGCCTGGTGGCCATCGGTTCTACGCACGGCAACGAATACGAAGGGCCGGTCGCCATCAAGAATCTTGTTCACAATTTCGATGCCGCCAGGGTGACCGGCCGCATCATTCTCATCCCCGTTCTGAACGTCGCAGCATTTAAGGCCGGTAAACGGGATACGCCGGAAGATGGGGTCAATCTGAACCGCGCCTTCCCCGGCAATGCGCTTGGAAGCATCACATACCGGTTCGCGGATTTTGTAAATCGCTTCATATTCCCGCAGGTGCACGCGGTCATCGATATTCATTCCGGTGGCGAGCAGATGCGATTCGCCCAGTGCACTTCATTCCACATCGTCGAAGACCCTGCCCAGCACAAGGCCATGGCACAGACCGCCCGTGATTTCGGATGCCGGTTCGTCATGATTTACCAGGACAAGACCCCAGGCCTGCTAACCAGCACCGCCGAACGGCAGGGCAAGATCACCATCGGCAGCGAACTCGGCTGGGGTGAATCGGTCAATCGCGAGGGTGTTTCTATGGCCAGGCAGGGCATTCTTTCTGCCGCCATCCGACAGGGGCAAATGAGTGGTGATCTGCCGAAAAACGAGCACTGCGCTGCCGGGGACCAGATACTTGTAGACAACTCTGATATGGCTTGTTACGTACTCGCCCCGTTCGAGGGTCATTACGAGCCGGTTGTGGATTGCGGTGAACGGATGTCGCCCGGCCAGCTAATCGGCCTGCTCCACGATTTCGACCGCATCGATGTTCCCCCCGTCGAGCTCCGCTCTCCCCACGACGGCTATCTGCTATGTCAGTCATGGCATGCGGGTGTCTACCGAGGCGAAGTTGCCGCAGTGGTGTCAAGAGTGAAGGAATGGCCAAAGCCGTAGTCGAAGACCTGTGTCAGATAGCCTTTCAGCCCACCAGGCCCGAAAGGATGTGGTCGAGCAATGCCTGCCTTGGCAAACTGGAAACCTGCAATAAAAACGCTGTATGCCAAGGAAAGAATAATGGCTAAGCAACTGAAGTTTACGGGCACGGAAAAAGTCCTTGATATTTATGTTACCGACCTGCGGCATCGGGCTCGCTACACACCAATCGAGTCAGGTGATGGTCAAGTGAGAGTCGAGTTGCTCGATGAACCGGCGGCAGTTCATGTGCTGCTAGCTGTTCCGGAATACGGACGAGTCTGGTGCACCGCGGACAACAGCGGCGAGGGATACTCCGAAGGGGGAGAAGTCCCATTGCTTGATTCGCTGGCCATGAGCCGTATTCGTGAATGTGAACGGCGAATGATGACCTTGAACCTTGAAGAGCCGCCGGATGAGCAATTTGAAGCAGCCTGGGATCTGTTTGACCTTGGCCGACCGCTTGAGAGCCTGCATCAGGGAATCCTCGCAGGAGAGGCCATTGAGCACGCGTCAGCGACTTTAGCCCTTGTGCTTCGAAATTCAGAAATCGATCCGTTCCCTAAGATTGCATCGACATTGTTCGGCGAACGGCTGGGGGAGTACTCCATCGGGGCTGGGCCGGACTGGCACAACGCGATACTTCAACCCAATTTTCTGCACCCACGGGGCAGGTGGGACATGATCGCAAACCTCTGTAATGCGACCACGATTCCCAATTTCTGGCGCTGGGTGGAGTTTGGTCGGGACCATCAACGCTGGGCTGGAATCGAAGAGATTCTCTCGTTTTGTGATGAAAAGGGAATGGAAGCCAAGTCATTTTCCATCTTTTGGGGCGGAATCGGCGGGATGCCGCCCTGGTTTCGAGAACTCGATTTATCCAGGAAGCTCAAAGCAATCGAAAAATGGACGACCGACTTGGTCTCAAGGCTGAAAGGCCGTATCAGTTGCTGGGAAATCGCCAATGAAATGCATGACTGGGACTTCGCAAATCAAATCCCGAAACTAAGCCATGATCAGGCGTTCGAAATCACGAAACTGATCAGCGAGATAACCGCCAGTATTGACCCGGGAACGCCTCGCATCATTAACCACTGCTGTCCCTGGGGCGAGTATGTCCAGCGAGCAGAACGCCAGATCTGGTCGCCGCTTTCATTTCTCGATGAAATCTGTGAGCAGGATATCGAATTCGAGGGCGTCGGGGTTCAGATGTACTATCCGAGCCGAAACCTTATGGACATCATGCTCCACCTGGACAGATTTGCTGAATTTGGCAAATCCATCTGGATCACGAAAATGGGTGTTCCCTCCGGTAACAGCAAGGAAACGCCTGAAACCGAGCAAGTCGATATGAGCATTGGTTGGCGTGGCCCGTGGGAGCAGGAAAATCAGGCAGACTGGGCCGAAATGTTTTTCCTTATGGCAATGTCCCGTATGTATATAAGGAATATTACATATTGGGATTTCGATGATGAGCGGGCCTTCATCAGGCATGCCGGCCTGCTCGACCAGAATGGTGAACCGAAACAGTCCTATTTTCGGTTGCTTGAAATCTGCCAGACCTACGGTGCTGGTGGTCCGGCAGAATGGCCGGAAGAAGAGGATTGAGAGCCCCCTCCGTTTTCCAGTTCCTCAGGGCTCCATCCGCCTCAGAACATGACCCCGTGGGCTCCCCAACTTCGCCATCCGCCGTCAAGTAACAATTACTCAGGTCCCCGTCCCCCTTGACGCATTCACCTGACCTTTCAAGCAGACATTTCGATGCTGCCTTTCCAAATTCTCCCCCAAAATCTGAAAAACGTTCAGATTCCTGCTTGCACAACTTGGAAGAAGCGTAAGAATTCCGCCCCTCGAACAGGGGAGTCGCGGTGGTATAAGCCTTTTGGGCACAACACTGGGATTGTCACTTTCAAAAAGTCGTCGCTTTACTCTCGGCCTTTTGCTGCCGGAGGGCGCGACATTTTGTACTTACTAGAAGAGATTTCGGAGAGGAATTAAATGCCTGGGGAGCGAGTACGCATCCGGATGGAGGCTTATGACCACGAGATCCTTGACCATTCGGCCATGGAGATCGTGGAGACAGCAAAGCGCACCGGCGCCAAGGTATCCGGCCCCATCCCTCTCCCGACGAGGATTGAACGCTATACGGTATTGCGCTCACCTCACGTCAATAAGAAGTCCAGAGAGCAATTTGAAATTCGAACCCACAAGCGTCTGATTGATATCGAAGAGCCAACGGCGAAGACCGTGGACGCGCTTGGCCGTTTGAGCATGCCTGCGGGTGTGGATATCCGCATCAAGGCATAGCAACCCAATATGACATTAATGATTGTGAGCATCCGATGATTTCGATTCCAGTAAGAGCAAGTGCAACAGGAGAGCAGGTCGAGACTTTTGAACTCGATGAAACCGCTCTCGGTGGGGAGGTAAAAAGAGGCCTCATTCGGGATGCTATCATGGTGCATGAGATAAATCAGCATCTCGGAACATCTTCGAGCAAGACCCGTAGCGAGGTCGCAGGCAGCAATAAAAAGCCGCATCGGCAAAAGGGCACTGGCCGGGCACGCGCCGGGCACAAGAGATCTCCGATCTGGAGAGGAGGTGCCGTTGTTCACGGGCCACGTCCGTTTACCAAGCGAGTGCAACTGAACAAGAAGCAGCGGAAGGGTGCCGTAGTGTCCGCTCTCTTGGCAAAATGCCTGGATGAAGGTGTCGTGTTGTTGGACGGCCTCGAATGTCCTGAGATTAAGACCCGTCAGGTTGCTGATCTGTTGGACAGGCTTGGTTTGTTCGACACGGTTTTGATAGGCGTCCCGGCTTATGACGAAAAAGTCTATAGGTCGGCGAGAAACATTTCCGGAGTCGAGGTCAGGGAGACGAGAAACTTCAATGCTTACGACATTCTGGTTTCCAAGAACCTGGTTTTGTCTAAAGATGCTTTTGTAGGACTCATTGAAAGGCTCAAGGATAAGCCTGAATTAGAGGCCGGGGCTGCGGTCGAATCCGAGTCTTCTGAATCGGATAATGCGACCCCGGAAGTAGAGGGGGAATCGGAAGAGTCTTGAAATCGGGCGAACCGACGTTTGAAATTAATGGGCTTGAAAGCCTGAGTTGGACGGAATCTCACGGACGGAGTATTCCAGGGCTGTCTTTGTCGTTTATCGGATTTTGGCCAAGAGGATTGGCCGGCTGAGTTGTGTTAAGGAAAAACCATGGAGTGGCATCAAATTCTAATTCGTCCTCTGATTACAGAGAAGGGCACGGCCGCTCTTGATGACAAGGAGGCCAAGCTCGTGTGTTACCCGTTTGAGGTGCACAAGCATGCCACCAAAGACGATATCAAAGAGGCTGTAAGGCGAATGGCTCTGGAACTCTTCGACAGAAGGGTCGATGTCAAGAAGGTCAATACCTTGAATTCCAGCGGCAAAATCCGCCGACGCGGTAAGTACGCCGGAATTACACGGGCTCGAAAGAAGGCATTTATTTATATTCCCGCCGATCAGCGAATCGAGATTGTCTGAGGTGACGTATGCCAATTAAACAATTCAAACCCACCACGCCATCGCTCAGATTCACCGCTCTCGTCACCAGTGAGGGGCTCTCGAAGGTTAAACCGGAAAAGGGCTTGCTTCGTTCAATCAAGAAGACTGGTGGCCGGAACAATAAGGGGCGAATTACCAGCCGTTTTCGAGGCGGAGGTCACAAACGCCGTTACAGGCTGATTGACTTTAAGAGAAACAAAGATGGTATCCCAGCCAAGGTGGCCACTATTGAGTACGACCCCAATCGTTCGGCTCGAATCGCCCTCTTGCACTACACCGACGGTGAGAAGCGCTACATCATTGCTCCAAAGGGTATGGAAGTTGGCCAGATGATTCATTCTGGCGATGATGTCGAGCCCAAATTGGGCAACAGCATGCCGATCGCAAAGATTCCTCAGGGCGTTGCGATTTATAATATTGAAATGCAGCCCGGGAAGGGAGGTCAGGTCTGCCGCAGTGCGGGTAGCTTCGCCACCATCCAGGCTAAAGAAGGCAAGCACGCCCTGATCACCATGCCGTCTGGCGAAGTCAGGAAGGTTCTTGCAGCTTGTCGCGCAACTATCGGTCAGACCGGTAATCTTGACCATTCAGCCCAATCGCTTGGAAAGGCCGGTCGAAAGCGTTGGCTTGGACGCCGACCGCACGTTCGAGGCACAGCGCAAAACCCTGTATCCCACCCGATGGGTGGCGGGGAAGGTCGTACAGCCGGTGGACGGCATCCATGTTCGCCGCAGGGACGTCCGTCCAAGGGTGGTAACACCCGCCGTAGAGGTAAATCCAGTGACAAATTGATTGTTCGTGGAAGAAAGAGGTCAGGTAAATGAGTCGTTCTCTAAAGAAGGGGCCTTACGTTGATGAAAAGCTCTTTCGAAAAATCATGAAACAGAAGGATACCGGTGCCCGTGACCCTCTTCAGACATGGGCGCGAAGTTGCACGGTCGTTCCTGAGTTTGTCGGACATACCTTCAATATTCACAACGGAAAAAACTTCCAGCGCCAGTACATCACCGAAGACATGGTGGGACACAAGTTGGGAGAGTTTGCGCCGACACGCACCTATCGTGGGCACGGCGGCAGCAAGAAGTAACTGGAAGAAATACTATGGCTGACAAGTATCAATCAACTCACAAATTTGCACGGATTTCGCCAAAGAAGGTGCGGCTGATCGTTGATCTGGTGCGCGGCAAGAAACTGCCCGACGCTATAAGCATTCTTCAAAACAGCCCACAGCGTGGAGCTGCTTTCGTCGATAAGGTTCTCCGCTCAGCATTGGCAAATGCAGAGAATGACGACTCCGGTGATGAAGGCGATTTCTTCGTTTCTAAGGCTGTCGTCGACAAGGGCCCAATCATTTATCGCGGCCGGGCCGCTTCGAAGGGTCGCTACGTGAAGATCCGTAAGCGAACCAGCCATATTCATATTGAGATTTCAACCGTCTAAAGGATTCGCATCGTATGGGTCAGAAAGTTAACCCACTTAGTTTCAGAATAGCCGTCACTGAGCCTTGGAGATCCAGGTGGTATGCTACCAAACGTGAGTTTGGCGAATACCTGATCGAAGATCAGAAGATCCGCAAATTAATAAAGGCTAACTACCAATACGCTGGGATTCCGCGCATCGATATCGAACGAACTCGTGAGGAGATTAAGGTCATACTTTATGCCGCTCGCCCAGGCGTTATCATCGGTCGAAAAGGAGCAGAGGTCGAACGCTTGCGAGAGTCGCTCAAGGATACTGTCGAACGAAAGATTGAAGTCGAAATCATTGAAGTCAGCCAGCCTGAGCTGGAGGCTCAGCTCGTCGCCGAGGGTATTGCTGAGCAGCTTGAAAAGAGGGCGCCTTTCCGACGTGTGTTGAAAAAAACCGTGGAAACGGCCGTTCAGCTGGGCTGCCTGGGAATCAAAATTCAAATCAGTGGGCGTCTTGGAGGCTCGGAAATGTCCAGAACAGAGCGAACGGTGTCCGGAAGTATTCCGCTTCAGACGCTTCGAGCAAAGATTGATTACGGTTTTACTGAAGCCAAGACCACCTACGGCCGCATCGGTATAAAAGTTTGGATATATAAGGGTGAGGTAATAGGAAAGGAGGGGTCTAATGCCTCTAATGCCTAAAAGGGTTAAGTGGAGGAAAGTCCGGCGAGGAAATGTCAAGGGCAACGCCAGTCGAGGAAATCGTGTCTCTTTCGGCTCATTCGGTCTGCAATCGCTCGATGCTGGCTGGATTACTGCTCGACAGATCGAGGCCGGACGTATTGCCGCCAGCCATTACCTCGGCCGTGAAGGAAAGCTTTGGATACGACTTTTTCCGGACAAGCCCGTCAGTGCTCGGCCTCCAGAGAGTCGTATGGGTAGTGGTAAAGGTGAACCCGAAAAGTGGATCGCGGTGGTCCGGCCGGGCACGGTAATGTTCGAACTTGGAGGAGTGCCCGAAGATATTGCTAGAAACACACTCAACCGTATTGCGCACAAGATGCCCGTACGCACGAGAATGATTGCAGCAGGAGGTTAACTGTGGATATCGAAGAAATTCGTTCATCAACAAATGAAGAGCTGAAACGGAGATATGTTGATGTTCGCAAGGAATTCTTTCAGCTTCAAATTCGTTTTACCACGGAGCAGGTTGAGAATCCTCGACAGAAGAGGGGCTTGCGCCGGGAACTGGCCCGTATCAAGACTGTTTTGAAAGAAAGAGAACTGAAAGCGGAGAGTGCAAATGCCTAGGAAAGAAAAAGCTAAAAGCCTCATCGGCGTGGTAAGCAGCAACAAAATGCAAAAGTCTGTCACGGTTGAGGTTGAACGCCTCACCATTCATCCGGTTGTTCACAAATATGTGAAGCGCAAAACCAAGTTTCACGTGCATGACGAAGAAAATACCGCCAATATTGGTGATACAGTCAGAATTATTCCCACTCGACCCATCAGCAAAACCAAGAACTGGAAGCTGGTCGAAGTGGTCAACAGAGCCAACATTTGAACAGGGAACGTTGATATGATTCAGATGCAAACCAGATTGGATGTAGCAGATAACAGTGGAGCTAAATCCGTGATGTGTATTCAAGTTTTAGGCAGCGGAAACAAAAAGGTCGCCGCCATCGGTGACATTATTGTCGGCTCGGTAAAAAAAGCCCAGCCCGGATCAGATATTAAACAGGGCGACGTTGTCAAGGGCGTAATAGTCCGTTCCAAATATGGTGTGCGTCGTGCAGACGGCATTAAGGTGCGCTTCGACGGCAACGCAATAGTTATTGTTGACAACGACGGCAACCCAAGGGGCACGCGAATTTTTGGAGCGGTCGCCCGGGAGTTGCGTCAGAAGAAATTTACCAGGATTCTTTCACTCGCAACGGAAGTAGTTTGACTCATGATCCAAAAAGGTGATCGTGTGATCCTCCTCAAGGACATTACCTACACTGAATCGTTCAATGAAGACGAGGATAAAACTCACAGTTCATTGAAGGGCGATACAGCGCGTGTCCTTTTGGTAGACAAAAAGAAGAAGAAATTGATTGTCGAAGGCGTAAATATTCGCAAGAAAGCAATTCGGCCAAGCCAGGACAATCCTCGTGGCGGCTGGATTTCCAAGGAAATGCCAGTCGACGCCTCAAATGTGATGCTGTATTCGCAGGAATTGGGTCACGGGGTTAGAACGAAAGTAGTCGTTGAGCAAGGCAAAAAGAAGCGTGTGGATAAAAAAACCGGCACGGAGATCCCGTTCCCGAATGCATAGAAAATGCGGGCGATTAGCTCAGTTGGCTAGAGCGCTTGCTCGACACGCAAGAGGTCACTGGTTCGAGTCCAGTATCGCCCATCAGAACGGGAATTAAATTGTTGCCGTTTTTGAAGTTAAATTAAACCCGTCGGGGGGCATTCCCCGCAGGGGAGAGATTTAGATGGAAATAATCATTGAGAGTTCAAAATGGCTGTAAGGCTTGCACAAAGATACAAAGATGAAATCGTTCCGATGCTTATGAAAGAGTTCGGACACACCAGCGTGATGTCTGTGCCCCGCGTCATCAAAATAGTGATTAGCATGGGGATTGGTAAAGCACAGGAAGATGAGAGCATTATGACTGAGGCGGCGGAAGCTTTGGCCGCTATTACTGGCCAAAAGGCCAAAATCTGTCGAGCCAAGGCGCCGATAGCCGGCTTCCGCCTTCGCGCTGGCAGTGTCGTGGGTGCCGTCGTCACGCTGCGCCGGGCTCGCATGTATGAATTTCTTGACCGATTGATTACTGTTGCCATGCCACGCATTAAGGACTTTCGTGGATTGAATGTGAAATCATTTGATGGGCGAGGCAATTTTAATTTCGGAATCAATGAACAGATTATCTTTCCCGAGATCAATACCGCAAAGTTGGGGCACACCCTCGGGATGAATATCACTATTGTTACAGCGAACGGCACCGATGAGCAGTCTGATAAACTTTTGACTGCCATGGGCATGCCTTTCGCCAGACCAGAACAGAATTAATAGGTACTTAATTTATGGCCAAGACATCCCTGATTGCAAAATCCAAAAAAAAGCCGAAGTTCAGCTCGCGCATCATCTATCGTTGCCAGCTCTGCGGACGGTCCAGGGCTGTTTATCGCAAGTTCAGGATGTGCCGCCTCTGCTTTCGGAATATTGCAAGCAAAGGTGAAATCCCAGGCGTTCGTAAGGCCAGTTGGTAATTAGAGGAAACTTTCTTATGTCGATGACTGACCCTGTCGCTGATCTCTTGACCCGCATCCGAAACGCACTTAGTGTCCGCAAGGATTTTATAGATGTCCCTACGTCGAAACTTAAGAGGGGGGTCGCCGAAGTCCTAAAAAGAGAAGGGTATGTCACCGACATCAAGGCGCTAGATGTTGAAGGAAAGGGCTTTCTGAGAATCTATCTGAAATATGGTCCGGAAGGAGAGGACATCATTGTCAGTATCCAGAGAGTCAGCCGGCCGGGCCGTCGAGTCTATAAAAGTTGCGACGGTCTCAAGCCGATTTTGAGAGGAATCGGGATCAGTGTCGTCAGCACCCCACAAGGAGTGCTCTCGGATATTGAATGTCGTGAACGCAATGTCGGTGGCGAAGTCCTCGCCGAAATCTACTAATCGAAGGGGAATGAGTATGTCCCGAGTGGGTAAACAACCTGTCGCTATTACAGATAAAGTCAAAATAACCCAGGCTGATTCTGTGCTTACAGTTAAAGGCCCAAAGGGGGCTCTGACTCTTGATATCCATCCCTTAGTGAGTATCGATATTGATGAAGGGGCCAAACAAGTAAAAGTAATCCCAAGAAATGAGACGGTAAAGGAATGTAAAGCCATTTGGGGGATGACGCGCAGCCTGCTTCAGAATATGGTAACAGGGGTTGTCTCCCCCTTTGAGAGAAGGCTAGAAGTCGTAGGTATCGGCTACGGAGCATCACTCTCGGGCAATACACTGTCGCTTAGTGTCGGATTTGCAAAGGATGTGAAATTGCCGGTGCCTGAAGGGATGGAAGTGGTTATCCCAAACCCAAATATGATCCAGCTCAAGTGTGCTGATAAACAGAAAATAGGACACTTCGCGGCAGTTATCCGCATGACGAAACCGCCCGAACCATACAATGGTAAAGGCATCAAATACGCTGAAGAAGTAATCAAGAGAAAGGCCGGAAAGGCATTCGTCGGTGGTGGTTAATTTATAAAAAACTGATCGATAGAAAAATGAAAGCTCAGGTTCAAAAAAGTAAAAGATTGGCACGTCGCAAGTTCAGTGTGCGTAAGAAGGTGAAGGGGACGAATGAGAGGCCTCGCGTCAGCGTTGCCCGTTCACTCCAACATATATCGTGTCAACTGATCGATGACGAAGCCGGTATCACAATCTTTGGATTGAGCACGCAGTCCGTAAGTTTTAAGGAAGCTTACAAGGGCGGCGGCGCGGGCAATATTTCTGCCAGTAAATTGCTTGGTGAGCTTATTGCCAAGGGGGCAGTTGAGAAAGGCCTCACTTCTGTCGTATTTGATAGAAATGGACTGCGTTACCACGGCAGAATTAAAGCGCTGGCCGATTCCATGCGAGAACACGGACTAAAACTTTAAGGAACGGAAACCAACAATGGGTGCAAAGCAAGAATACCACCAGGATCCCGAGGTCATTGAGAATGTGATCAAGATTTATCGGTGTGCAGCCGTGGCAAAGGGCGGTCGGCGTTTTAGTTTTTCCGCTCTGGTCGTCGTTGGCGATGGTAGAGGGCGCGTTGGAATTGGTTATGGCAAGGCCAATGAGGTCCCGTCTGCCGTCGAAAAAGCCATGAAAGATGCGCGAAGGAATCAGGTCAAGGTGACTATTCTTAACGAGACAATTCCTCATGAAATAGTTGGCCGATACGGCTCGGCTAGAATCATTCTTGCCCCCGCAGGTCCAGGTACAGGTATCATTGCCGGCGGTGCGGTTCGAGCCGTGCTTCAGGCCGCAGGAGTCGGTAATATTCTGACTAAATCTCATCGGACAGCTAATCCGAAGAATCTCGCCAGGGCTACGTTGGATGGCCTGGTTAAATGCCGATCTCTAGCGCAGGTCGAAAAGCTGCGAGGTCGGAATCTTACTGCCACTGGACAGACGAGTTAAATATGGATCTGAGTCAATATAAACGAACAGAACACAAACGGAAGACCCGTAAACGAGTTGGACGCGGACTGGGTTCAGGTTGTGGTAAGACCTGTGGACGCGGCCAGAAAGGCTTGGGTGCACGCTCTGGAACGGGTGTAGCCATCTGGTTTGAGGGTGGTCAGATGCCACTGTTCCGCAAATTACCCAAGAGAGGTTTCAGCAACAAACGCTTTCAGAAAAAAGCTAAGAAGTTTTAGGAGTTTTGTAAGGTGGCTTCATTCAAGCCGCCAGCCACATAAAGATGTTCACCTTATTTACAAGGTTTTATTCCAGCTTCATGGATATGTTTCGTATCCAGGAACTGCGAAACAAACTCCTCTTTACCATGGCATTGCTGACCGTTTATCGGATTGGCTCGTTTATTCCTTTGCCGGGAATTGATACCGAAGCTGTTACCAAGCTCTTTGAAAAATTAGCAGGTGGTTCACCTGGAATGGCCAAGCTCGTAACGCTGGTCAACATGTTCGCCGGGGGGGCTATCCAAAGGTGTACTATTTTTGCCTTGGGCATTATGCCCTATATCAGTGCTTCAATTATTTTTCAGTTACTGACATCTGTCTGGCAACCGTTAAAGAAGCTTTCAAATGAAGGGGAGGCCGGTCGCAAAAAGATCAACCAGTATACCCGATACTTCACAGTTATTCTGAGTCTGTTCCAAGCAACCTTTATTGTTCGCTGGCTTGCCTCGGATGCACAGGAAATCGTTTCCGACAGCATCTTGCCTGACACTTGGGGACATTTCTTCGTTGGCGTGCTCGCCCTTACGGCAGGCACGACGTTTCTGATGTGGCTGGGTGAGCAGATTACTGAAAAAGGAATCGGCAACGGCATCTCACTAATAATCATGGCTGGTATCATCAGCGGGATGCCAAACGCGGTGATTCAAGGCTTGAGGGAATTTGTTCCCGAAATGGTGCCGGAAACTGGCGAAGGTATTGGTATTGCAAAAGTTATCGGGCTAACCGCTCTTTATGTTGCGATAGTCGCAGGAATTGTAGTCATTACCCAGGGACACCGTCGGATCACTGTTCAGCAGGCCAAACAAACCCGAGGCCGCAAAGTCTGGGGTGGGCAGCGTACTTACATGCCAATTAGAGTAAACCATGCGGGTGTTATTCCGATTATTTTCTCCGCATCGCTACTCAGCTTTCCCAGTATGTTCTTGGGCTTCATGAGAGGTCGATTCGCCGAGTGGAACACGATAGATGCGTTTGTCAGCTATCTTCAGTATGCCATGGGCAGCGGAGAATTTGTATACCTCACGGTATATGTGCTGATGACTATATTCTTTTGTTATTTCTGGACTTCAATAACCTTCCAACCGGTCGAAGTTGCTGAGAGAATGAAAGAGAATGGATCATTCCTCCCGGGGGTTCGTCCGGGACGAAGGACTGCTGACGCCCTTGAGAAAATCATGGAACGCATCACCCTTGCGGGCTCATCATTTCTTTCCTTCATAGCGATTATGCCGATGATACTGTCCGCCAGTTTGGGAATGGATGAGTACACTGCTCATTTCTATGGTGGAACGGGTCTTCTGATTGTGGTTGGGGTAGCGCTTGATATAGTGCAAAAAATTGAAACTCAAATGATGATGAGACACTACGAAGGATTTATGAAAGGGAAAGGACGGATTAAGGGCCGGGGCCCGCGTCCACGCTAAGAACAGACATATATGGCCAAAGAAGAATCAATTCGAATTGAAGGTGTTGTTAAAGAATCACTACCTAATGCAAGATTTAGGGTAGAGATGGAAGGAGGGCACTTGGTCATGGCCCATGTTTCAGGAAAGATGAGGATGCACTTCATCAAAATATTGCCCGGAGATAAAGTCACCGTTGAAGTCTCACCGTATGACCTTACAAAGGGCCGAATTGTTTACAGAGGAGATGCAAGAGCATGAAAGTTAAGGCATCCGTACGTCGCGTCTGTGAAAATTGCAAAATTATCCGCAGGAAAGGTGTTGTCCGAGTGATATGCACCAATCCAAGACATAAACAGAAGCAGGGATAAGGAGAACATATGCCACGTCTGCAAGGTGTTGATATTCCGAATGACAAGAGAATCGACGTTTCTATTACCTATATTTATGGAATTGGCCGTGCTGTTGCAAAGGCCATTCTTAAGGAAGCTGGTATTCCAGGTGAAACTCGCGCAAGCGACCTTTCCGAAGATGAAATCAGCCGTTTAGCTGGGATCATCGAGAACAACTACATCGTCGAAGGTGAGCTGAGACGATCGGTGCAGCAGAATGTGGCTCGGCTTCGTGACATTGGTTGCTATCGCGGCCTCCGACATCGCCGCGGCCTACCGGTCCGAGGCCAACGAACCAGAACCAATGCGCGAACCCGCAAGGGCCCAAGGAGGGCCACCTCAGTAAAGAGGGGCGTCAAAGAAGCGCGCGGTTAATTAGTAACTAAATCAGCAATTTAACAAAATGGCAAAAGCTAAGAAGAAAATTCGACGAAACGTATCGCAGGGCGTTGCTCATATCCTGGCAACCTTCAATAATACGCTGGTGACCATTACTGATGTGAACGGCGCAACGTTATGCTGGGATAGTGCTGGTACTGCGGGTTATTCTGGTTCAAGAAAGAGCACCCCGTTCGCTGCCCAGCGTGCGGCGGAGTCGTGCGCGAGAAAAGCACAAAAATTTGGAGTGAAACAGCTCGAGGTCAAAGTCAAAGGGGCAGGTAGCGGCAGAGAATCCGCTATCCGCTCTTTGCAAGCCGCAGGGCTTGAAATAAGGTCTATCGAAGATGTCACTCCACTGCCGCATAACGGCTGCAGGCCCCGAAAGAAAAGACGAGTCTAAATTACGGAGAACTACCATTGGCTAGATTATTAGGACCCAAGTGCAGGCTTTGCCGAAGAGAAGGCGTAAAGCTCTACCTCAAAGGAGCTCGTTGCGACTCACCGAAGTGTGCTATTGTTAAAAGAGACTACCCGCCTGGTATGCACGGCTGGCGACGAGGGAAGTTCTCTGACTACGGCATCCGCATCCGTGAGAAACAGCGCCTAAAGCGTTTTTATGGCGTGCTTGAAAGGCAGTTTCGCCGTTATTTTGAAATGGCCTCCAAAGGTAGAGGTAATACAGGTGAAAAATTGCTTACTCTACTTGAGCGACGCCTGGATAATGTTATCTACCGCACCGGATTTGCACAATCCCGGGCACAGGCGCGCCAGTTGATCGCTCATGGGCATGTTCTTGTAAACGGCAAGAAACATTCAGCGTCATCCACACTGATTTGTATGGACGATGTTATTCTTCCGGGCAACAAAGAGAAGTCTGCGGGGACAATTAGATCTAGTGTCGATGTTACGCAAGGCAGGATTCTGCCTTCTTGGGTTGAGTTCGATGCGGAAAAGCTCCAGATTAAAATTATAGGATTGCCTACGAGCGAAGAGGTCAAGGAAGTCCTGCCTATTCGCGAGCAACTCATTGTAGAAATTAGCTCGAGGTAATGGTTTGCTCCGCCCGGCGGAGATACGATATTTTCCTGCCCAATAGTGGCACATTTTGAATCCTCATATAAGCGAGACTGGATATGCGTATCAGGTGGAGAGGTCTTGAGCTTCCAACACGTGTGATTTGTGAAGACGAGACCCAGACAAACAGCTATGGTAAATTTATTGCCGAACCTTTCGAGAGAGGATATGGGGTTACCGTTGGCAACAGCCTGCGCCGTGTTCTCCTTTCTTCACTTGAAGGTGCAGCCGTTGTGGCTTTCAAGATTGCTGGAATCCAGCATGAATTTTCAAGCCTTGATGGCGTCCTTGAAGACGTCACCGATATTGCTCTGAATCTTAAGAAGCTCCTGGTTCAGGTTCATTCCGAGGAACCAAAGACTCTCAAGATCGAGCTTAACAAAAAGGGCCCCGTAACAGGGGCAGACATCCAGTGCGATGCCGACACCGAAGTAATCAGCAAGGATCTTCACATTGCTACTCTTACGGACAATGTACCTTTCAGTATGGAGATCGAGGTCAAGAAGGGCCGAGGTTACGTTACTGCCGAGGAGAACCAGAGGGAGCCTGAAGTCATCGGGCGCATTGCCATTGACTCCAGTTTCACACCTGTTCGGCGCGTGCGCTATCGCACGGAAGATACTCGTGTTGGTCAGCGTACCAACTATGATCGCCTGCTACTTGAGGTGTGGACAGATGGAACGCTGACTCCGGAACTTGCGCTTGTCGAAGCCAGCAAGATCCTTCGCAAGCACCTCGACCCCTTCGTCCAGTACTTCGAACTCGGTCACGAGCTTAAGGCCGGGCAGATGCCTGCAATCGAAGAGTCCGCTGGTGACTGGGACGATGTTCCTCCCGGACATGAGGTGAGTATCCATGAGCTTAACATTCCCGCTCGAGCACAGAATTGCCTCGCTGCTGAGAATATTCGTACATTGGGCGATCTCATTCTGCGTAGTGAAGAAGAATTGCTACAACTGAAGAATTTTGGAAAGGCATCGCTGGACGAGATTATGGTTGAGCTCAGTAACCGTGGGCTTTCTCTGGCAGATGCTTAGATTTAAGACAATCTGAAGACAGGTAAACCATGAGACATCGAATAAGAGGCCGGAAGCTGAATCGCAGCACTTCGCATCGAAGCGCGCTGATGGCAAATCTTGCCACCAGCCTCATCGAGCACGAGCGGGTGGTTACCACCCCTCAGAAGGCGAAAGAGGTGAGAAGGCTGGTAGAGAGGCTGATTACAATTTCCAAGAAGGGTGGGCTCGCAGAACGTCGAAGAGCTCTCGCTATCCTAAAACACAAAACAATCACCGGTGTCAGCCAGCGGGGAAATTCAACCTCGGTAGATGTCACTAAAAAATTGTTTGAGGTGCTGGCGCCCCGGTTCAAGGATCGTAATGGCGGTTATACCCGCATCATCCGAATCGGAGGTAGTCGAAAAGGGGATGGGCCCAACAAATTGGAATACCACCTTAACGACGAGAAACGGACCCTGAAACTGGCAGGGAATCGTTTAGGTGACAATGCCGAGCAGGTGATACTAGAGTTTGTAGGTGCCGGGCTTCCAGAAGAAGTCTCGGAAGAATAATTTTTTTGTTTCATGGGGGTGCATTTAGATCGCTCAAGAACCGAGAATTAATGAAAAGATCAGGGGCACTGAAGTTCGCCTGATCAGTGCAGCCGGGGAACAGGTGGGCATTGTCCCCCTGGACGCCGCGAAGTCTATGTCCAAAGAAGCGGGGCTTGATTTGGTTGAAGTTGCCAAAGAAGCCAGTCCGCCTGTCTGCAGGATTATGGACTATGGTAAATATAAATATGAGTTGAAAAAGCGTCTGCATGACGCTCGGAAGAAGACTCATCAAACCCGGACGAAAGAGATTCGGTTGCGTCCAAAGACGGAGGAGCATGACTTTCAATACAAAGTGGGTCACGCCAAAGAGTTTCTTGGGCATAATCACAAAGTTATTGTGAACCTGCTTTTCCGGGGACGAGAGATGCAGTTTCAGACTCAGGGACGTGATCTGTTGGTCCGGTTTGCGCAGGCACTTGATGAGCACGCCAAGGTAGAACAGATGCCGCGTATCGAAGGCCGGCGCATGACGCTTTTGCTCGCACCTATTGCAATTAAATAGAGACTCAAATATGAAATCACGCAAGCCGCACAAGGGACTCACCAAGAGAGTTAAAATCAGTGCCCGGGGAAAAGTGATTCGCCACAAGGCTGGCCGCAGGCACTTGCTTTCCGTGAAAAACGGTAAGCGGTGTCGGCACCTTCGCCGAAAGTGCGGTGTTGGTGTGGCGGATACTGCCAGAATCAAAGCGCTGTTAGGAGTAAAGTAGAATGCCTCGTATCAGAAAAGGTGCCGCCCGTCGGCGTGCCCATAATAGAGTTCTCAAAGAAGCCAGGGGATACCGTGGCGCAAGAGGCAGTCGTTACCGGCTCGCCAAGGAGGCCACGCGCCGTGCCAAAGTAAACGCATACTTCGACAGGCGGAGGCGAAAGCGGGATTTCAGAAGGCTCTGGATCACACGAATCAATGCTGCATGCCGAGCGCAGGGACTTTCTTACAGCCGATTTATTGCAGCCCTGTCTAAATTAAATATCGAGATCGACAGGAGCATGCTCTCGAACATGGCCATCGAAGACCCCGCCGGTTTTGAGCATCTCGTCAATATGGCGAAGAACAGCTAATCTGTCGCTGCACGATTTTTGGTAAAGAGAAGGCTGTCCATCTGTGACAGCCTTTCTTTTTACCCCTTTCTTCCCGATGTGATTCCCATGAAGCAGGAACAGGTAACCCACGTCCTGGAACAGGCCCTCGCGGCAATCGAAGCCGCTGTTGGTAGTGAAGTGCTTGAGAGCCTTCGCATCAAGTACCTTGGCAAGAAGGGCGAAATCTCAGCACTTGTCAAGACCATTGGCGATGTCCTGCCCGAAGAACGAGGTGAGTTCGGTAAGAAGGTCAACGAAGCTAAGCAGGCGGTGACTGCCGCACTCAAACTGAAGCAGTCTGGTGCCAGTAACGCGTCGGTCAAGCTCAAGGGGCCGATCCTGGACGTTACCCTGCCTGGCAGGAAGCGCAGGCTCGGACGTCGTCACCCAATTTCTGTGACTGCGGAGCAGATCAAGAGGGTCTTTAGCGGGCTTGGCTTCGAGATCGCCTCCGGCCCCGAAGTTGAGACCGAACACTACAACTTTGACGCGTTAAACATCCCAAGAGATCATCCGGCACGCGACGGTTTTGATACTTTCTATCTGAATGACGGACGGCTCCTGCGCAGCCAGACCTCCACTGTGCAAATTCGTGTGATGGAAAAGCGGCAGCCTCCCCTGCGTATCCTCGCGCCGGGCCGGGTCTATCGGCCGGACATAGTCGATGCCACCCATCATTACATGTTCCACCAGGTTGAGGGCCTTGTGGTTGATGAAAACGTTACGTTCGCCGACATGAAGTACGTGTTGGAAACCGCCATCCGGGCATTGTTTGGCCGAGAGCGAAAGATGAGGCTGCTTCCATCCTTCTTCCCCTTCACAGAGCCCAGCGCCGAAGTCTTCATGTCCTACGATTACCTGAAAGACGGAAAACAGGAATCGGGCTGGCTTGAAATCGCCGGCTGTGGAATGGTCGATCCCAATGTCTTCGAGGCAGTCGGCTACCCGCCGGGTAAATATACAGGTTTTGCTTTCGGGTTCGGATTGGACCGCATCGCGATGCTTCAGTACAACATCAAAGACATCCGGCTGCTAACCGAGAATTTTCAGGATTTCCTTCACCAGTTCTGAAGACCGGGCCAAGCGGCTCTTAATGACCCTGCATTCGCCTGGGCGGAGGATCCGAGCAAGTTCTCCCCGACTCGTCTGGATAAGACTGATCGAATGGAGATGTCCTCCTCGGGAGTATCATTGATGCGTTTCCTCTGTTTTCTGCTTGCCCTCAATGGTAGTGCCATCTGCGAATCCATTTGGTTGGAAGCAAGGTCAGATCTCGTCATCACGAGGACAGGCCCGGTGGCCGGCGATCTCAGAATCGCTGCAGACCTGCTTGCACAGTATCTCTTGCGCGTTTTGCACAAAGAAAGCCTCAAAGGATCCGGCTCCCGCATCGATTTTGAAATAGAGGCGGGTGCACAGATTTGGCATCAACTCCCTGCAGATAAACGGCGGTCCCTGGGCGATATCGACTCATTTGAGATCCGAATTGATTCGGTCGCCCATCGTGTCCATATCCACGGCTCGACGGTTCAGTCCGCCTGTTTCGGTGTCCTTGAGTTTCTCGAGCGACATGTGGGTGTGACCTGGCTCTTTCCGGGCGAGCTGGGCCTGGCATTGCCAGATACCGATAAGTTCGAGTTGAAGACATCAAATCTTCGAATCCAGCCGGATGTAACCAGCCGGCTCTACACCGGAATGCTTTATCCCGAAGAAAAGACGATGCTGGGCTTTCGGCAGCATTTCCAGCGCGATCATCCGCTGTATACGCAACGTGTTTTCTTTGAGGCACACGACTATTTCAAAAGCCTTAAACTCCATTTTCTGGCGAGCCCGTCGCACAACATGATTAACGTCGTAACGACAGAGATGGCGAAAACCTCACCTGAGATGGCTCCGCTGCAGGAAGGCGGAAAACGCTTCCAGCCGCCTGCGGGACGAGCTTCCGCTGGTAGCTCTCAGGCATGGCATCCTTGTTATTCGAATCCAAAGGTCAGGGCTGTGGCCATCGAAAAGGCGAGACAAGCGTTTGAAAAGGGAGATATGTGTTACTCGCTTGGCATTAATGACGGCTATCGCGTTCAGTGTCAGTGCGATGAGTGCAAGGCGGAGGGGTGGCCTATGAGTTACTACAATTTCGTCACCCAAGTGGCGGAAGCTTTGAAGGACAAATTCTCCGGTCATGTCCTTGGTGTGCTCGTGTACGGGGATGTGCGTTCCCCTCCAGATGAGATGCGTCTCCCCGAAAACGTGCTCTGTATGGTGACGGGAGCCAGCGAATTGGCCAAGTGGTCGAAGCATGCTTCCAACATTGGACGCTACGGTTATTTCTTTGGACAGGGTTTCGATATTCCGAGTTTTCCGCTCCGTTCGTTGAAGCAGAACGCACGTGTTTTCAAAAAGTTCAATGTTCGTTCATTTCGTGCGGAGGTGTATCCCGTCTGGGCTTTCGATGGCCCAAAGGTCTACATCCAGAGCAAGCAGCTATGGGATCTCAGTGCTGATGCTGACGAACTCCTCGCTCGCTGGTGCCGGGCCGCATTCGGAGAAGGGGGCCCGGCCGTGCAGAAATTCTACCTGCATTGGGCGTCGAAATGGGATTACCTGGCCGAACAGCGCGGCCCCGACGAACCGGCTCCGCTCTGCGATATGGGTATGTGGAGGAGTTCCTCTGCACAGTTTGCACGAATGTCGCCTGACGACTTTTCCAAAACATCAGCTCACCTGTCCAAGGCGCAGGAAAAGGTGAAGCCGGGCAAGCAGGAAGAGCGACTGGCGATGGTTCGGACTCACTTCGAATACAGTCGGACGCTCTTCGAAACCCATCACGCCGTGCAGACGATCTTCTCCGGCGAAGCCAGAGGGGATGACCTGAGAGCCTTGGTTTCTGGCCTGTATGCGGACTACAAACGAAGTCAGGAGATCGACAAGAAAATCAAATCTAACGTTGAATGGTCCCTCGGTGCAGGCCAGCAGAGTGAGTTGGATCTCTACAAAACCATCGAGCACGAAATCCACTCAGGGATGCTCACCGCCGCGCTGGGGATGAGAAAACCGAACCGGCCGGTGAAATTGCCCCAGACGGGGGAACTCCCCGAACTCATTCTGCCGCTGGCTACGACCAAGCTTTCCGAGCGCCCTCTCCAGAGCATCAAAGTCATGTCGACTGGCTGGTATTACGCTATGGCGGACAAGCAGTACTTGTTTGAGCCGATGAAGGTGACGACTTCTGATAACGAACTGCGAGCTGTCAAGGACTTGCCCACCCCGACCATTAAGGAAGGCAGCACGGCAGGGGAGTTTGAACAGCACTGGTCTTTTGTACTTATTCCCTGGTCGCCGAAACGTGATACCCGGCATCTCTTTCGGTTCGATTTCGAAGCGAATGGAGCGAAGGGAAGGCTACTGATCATGATAAGCAACCCGCGACTTGCGGTTCTGGGGGATGGTCTGCCAATGAATGCGGCCGTTGATTTCGGCGAGGATTACGTATCAAAGAAGAGGACTATCGTGGTCGAGCCGGTGACGCCTAAATCACGTTGGTATGGTTATCAAGAAGCCACCGCCATTCGGTTCGGGATGCTCTTTACTCCGATGGCTGAGGATGCCAATTGTGAAATTGTTGTCCGGCTCACAGAGATTTCCTTTCCTCACGCGGGCGAAGACGAGAGTCCCAATATCGAAGACTTCTTGAACGAATAAAAGTTGTAGTCTGTGAAGATGAATGAGGGTGGTTGAGTGCACCACTTGGTCCCACCCTCCGCGGGGAGTCTTCTTCAGAGCCATCGCTGAGCGAGGGTGCCACTACATCACTTAAGTTCCAAAATCTGACACTTGCCATCAAGTCTGGAGACTTCGAGTTGCTTGCCGTCGATTTCAATCGTCACCTTATCCTTCAAGTCGGTAAAGTCTGTTCTCCTGACTAACAACTTATTGCCCATCCTGAGAGCAGATACAACGGCCGGTGCGTCTTTGTCCGTTTTTGGTTTCGGAACATCGAACGTCACTGGCGTTCCCTTTGACAGAAACTCACCAAACTCAAGCGAGGCGGCGTAGACCTCTTGCACCAGTTGTGACTCTTGTACAAGCTCGTTTCTGGGGCACCACATGGCAAAAGTATCATGGCCGCGAAGCAGCATATGCCAGAGGAGTTCTTTGTATGCGTGTTCAGTCATGGGAACGAGATCTTTGGGTGCACCTGCCGCCGGCAAAGCGGTAGTGTTGTAGTGAACGAACGGGATCAGGGGAGTCTCTGCCTTGGTGTGCTTGCCTGAATTCGATGCGACCAAAAGCATGTTGTAGAACCATCGGTAATCGGCGACTTCAAAATCCTGCCAGGTCCAGATATCCCACCAGGTGTAAACCACCGGCATGGAAAAGGTGTAACCTGTTCCGTCGAACTCGTGAGCCCATTTGCGATAGCGAGCCCTTCCATATGTTTGCGCGGGGGCTGCGGGCACATCTTTTTCGAAGTAGTCGTACCAGCAGCGGTATCCATCGTGGGGGTAGACGCCGTAATTTCCGATGAGCGCGTCCGGGTAATACTTTTGAATCGTTTTCGTGAACACTTCTTTCTGCATGTGCGAGCGAATTTTTCGCAGTTCCGTCTGGAATTCCGTGAAGTCATCTAAGTTCTTTATTTTCTCGCGACAGCGAGTGCACTTTTTTGAGTTGGCCCAGGCATCGTTCCATTCGATTGGGCCATCGATTTCCCAATCACAGGTCCAGAGATCCAGGGGAACGCCTTCCTTTTTGTAAGCCTCCAGGAATGGCACCAGTTTCTGCCGCATGGGTTCGTAGCGGTCTTCCATTGCAAAGGGACAGCCCATCTTGCGATAGGATGCGAATGAAGTGTCAAAGAACTTCGTCCCATCTTCAGCGACATGCCCTGTCGGATCTGAGCCGTCACAGAAACTGTAGACCGCGCCTGTGGCATCTACACTTACTCGCAGTCCAAGTTTCTTCTGAATCCTGGCCTGTCGAATTGCCTGCTCGATGCTCTGCTGATTACCCGCGCTCCACGAGCTGAAGACTGCGATGCCTCTTTCATTAAGCGCAGTTGTCAGGCTTTCAATTTCCCCTTCGTCAGTGATGGAATTGATTCGCGACGACCAGATGTAGAGCGGCAGGCGATCTCCTCGCTTGAATTTGAGAGGCTGTGTGTTGTCGATGATGAGCTGCAGATAATCTTTTTCTGTCATCGGCTTTGGGTTTTCCGCCAAGACGGTTGTGAGTGATCCAAACAGAAGAATTGTGAGTGCTTTGTGTTTCATTTTTCGGTGTGAGAGGGAAAGGGAAGAAAGCTGGAGGCTACACGGCGGACCGATGGGTGCACTGACAGGTGAACAAAAGATACAAAAAAGATGGGTTGATGACGAGGGTTTCAATTTTACCGGAGTGAGGCTCAGACGATTCCACGTTGAGGCGATCAGGCAGCCTTAGAGTCTGAAGCTGTTACTTCTCCGCGTGGTGCGGAGAGCTTTTTTAACCACGGATGAAGAGGGCCACGGATAAAGAGACCGCAGATGTTTTGATTCCGATATCCGTGGCCCTCTTCATCCGTGGCCCTCTGTGCCTGCGGCCGATAGGCCGCCTTAGGTAATGTTGCAGAAAAACTTGCCAGTCACTTTGTAAGCGCGGAAATCAAACTATTTCCATATAAGTCTTTTGAAGAGGCTAGCTCGTGGGTTTCAGAGGATGGAGCAGATAGTTCTGCCTAACTATGCGTTCAAGTGGGCCTCCAAGGTGATGCACTTTCAAAACCGGCGCCATCTTCGACCGGGGGCCAAGGGGGGTGGGGGCACCCTTTAGGGTCACCCATTTACGGTAGCCTCGGCAACTACGTTTGGTTGCGGCCAGGGACAGCGGTGGGATTTCAGAAACTCATCACGCTTCAGGTCAGTGAAATCTTCTCCTGCAAGTCCCTCCTTGACGTGGTGGCATTGGCCGCCATGAAGTGGCAGGCATAGGCTCTTCGGAAGCGGTCGGCTGAGCGATTCTTTTTAGACCGATGGAGCAGTCGCCCGTGGAAGAAGATGATGTCTCCCTTTGCGGCACACAGCGGCACTTCTTTCGAGAAATCCATGCCGATCACTTCGTTGGTCCAGTCTTCGTGTTCTTCGGTATCGGCAATCGGGCCGGCAGGCAGAATGTCGCCATTGTTGCTGCCGGGGATGGCATACATGCAGCCGTTGCCCTCGTCAGCATCGTCCAAAGCGATCCATGAAGCGTGCAGAGACTCCGGCTCTGTGCCGATATAGTTGGAGTCCTGATGGTATGCCTGGCCGGGGAACTGCGGCGGTTTAAAGAAAACCATACTTTGCAGTCCGACAGGCTCGGAGCCCATGATGTCCCACATTACGTCCCGAATCGCCGGGAGCTTCAGGTAATGCATCTGAAGCGAATCCACTCGATGCCGATTGAACCAACGATGATGGAAGCGCTTCAATTCCGTGGTCACGGGATCGAGAGGCTCGTGCCAGTCGACTCTCTTCCTCCCATAACGGATATCTTCGATGTGCTGTAAGAATTCATCACACTCGTCGTGACTGAGAACTCCCGGCATACGGAGGAAACCGTTTGCGCTGTATGAGTCCAACTGTTCCTGGGTGAGATAGCGGAGTTGCTGATGTGTGGTCATGGCTTCGTAATTCAATGTGAGGGAAGTAAGAGAAGCGGATATTCTGTGGGTGACAGGAGGCGGAAGGAAAGTTCCCAAGCATTCGGACAGAAGAGCAATATATCGTTAAACCTTAAAACAGCCGTGCTTAATTTATCCGGACATCTGCGATCTCTTCATCCGTAGCCTTCTTTTACGTCACTGAAAAGCTCTCGCACCACGCGCAGGGGGGCAGACTTTATTCGATCCAGACCGCACCATCGCCTGGTCAAGATTCAGTGCATACGGAGGAAGCCAGCCGGGCATGTTGCTCAGTGGCAGGACGCTTTCGTCAAGTTGGATGCCGATGGTTTCCAGCATGAACTCACGGCGGGACTGGATTCGCTTCCACATGGCAGGATAGCGGCCTGACAGGGCGTCACGAAGTTCAGCGTCGGCCAGGACGATTCCGTCCTCTGCATTGGCGTAACAGAATGGGCCGTTGGATACAGGAATGATGTCCATCTGCAAAGCCATTCCAGACTGCAACGTGACATCGCTATCCTCGGAGAACGGGGAGTTGACCCACTCATCGAGGTGAATGTAGTGACCTGGATTTACCGCAAACTGATAGAGCTTTTCGTCTCTCATTGATTCCACTGCGGCGAAGACCTGACCTCCCGTAGTTCCAACCCGCACGGACTCATACCAGGTGGCCACGACGTCGAAGTAATTGGCAACGAAACGTGGGAAGAATTCGGTAAGTTCTTCCGGCAAATCTGAGGCGTTTTTTGCTACAGATCCGGCCCGACAATTCAAGGCTCCTGCGACGCCGAAGGCGGTTGTGAAGATGTCGCCCTTGGCCGCAGCGTTGTTCGAAGCGCTTGACAGGCCCCGCCTGGCTTTCTCGCCGAAACTAATCATGCGATGGCAGGAAAGGGGAAGTCCCTGGCTGTCAAGATGACGTTCCAGTTCACGCTCTTCAACGCCTTCCTGGATGTGACGGAGCAGGGCGAGAACTCCCGACGAGGTGATGCCGGCCGCGTGTTCGAAAAACGCAAGCTGCTCGGGCTCATTCAGAATGCGCAGTCCATCTTCTACACCCATCAGGATGGAGTTGGCGTTGAACACGAGGGAGGGGTCACCCACCAGGAACCGCAGGCAGTCCACCAGGTAGGCAGGGAGTTCAATAGCGCATTGAGCCCCCTCAATCAGTTCGCCGTGAAAGTCCTTCCAGCCAACGCAACCGGTACGCTTGCCAATCCCAATGCCGAACTCTTCAAAGATGGTTCTGACAGTTCGAGATTCGCTGCGGGCCTGGCCCGGCAGACTGAATTCCTGAAACAATTCAACATTTGGGACCAGTTTGCTGTCGGGCAGGTAACCCATGCACTCATTGCCCACGAGAAGGAGTCGTTCACCACTGGCCGCCAGCAAGAGCGCCGCCTCCTCAAAACGTGGGTCGAAACCTGTCAGGTAAGCGATGTTTGCGGAGTGCTCACGATCACCGTAGACGACCAGGATATCGATCCGGGCCTGCTCCATTCGATCAAGGACCTTTTCAAAGCGCTTCTGATAAACCTGGACCGGTATCTCAGGACGAGTTTCCTCGCGTCCAAAGTCAGGCAGTTGGATTTCAGCAATGTGGCTCATATGACATAGGCTTCACTTTGAAAAAGCTATAAGGCAGTGCCTGGCCGGGGCCAAGGTCAGGAGAGCTCCAACGGATGGATTTTTTAATCCAGTTCTTCATCCGTTGTATCGGTTTGCCATCCGTTGGAGTAACCGGGATTACACGCACTACGCGCAGAAGCTTGAAGGAAATCTTGAGCATGATACGAGTGAGACCACATTGGGGAAGTGAAATCTGCGCGTTGCATCCGGTGGCGAAGTTTTTCTGTCGGTCCGCTCAACTATCCCTGTTCGTTGCCGGTTGCTGAGCAGGTATTGCAATCATCTGAGATGGGAACAGAACAAGAACTGAAGGATTGCCATCTCAAGAAAGTTCCGTAATCTGCGGAAAGCCGATCCATTTGATCATTTCAGTTCTGCAGGATCTCTAGCTGCAGAGAAGAGCCGCCCTCAAACTGGCAGACAAGTAACCAATTTATCCACAGCTCCGGGGAGCAATCATGTCCGAAACACAAGGCGAAAAATCCCAAACAACGCTCACGCAGGATCAGATCAATCACTTCCGCCAGCGTGGCTACCTCAAGGTTGGAAAAGTTCTCACGGACGAAGAGATCGAGGTTTATCGCCGCGAATACGATCACGAATTCGAGCGGGCCCGTCAGGACGGGCGTTTCCGGAACCTGGCCATTGACGACACGCAAGACCTGCAAAAGAAGAAGGAAGCCCCGAAACAGATGCTGCAGATCATGCAGATGTGCGAACGCAACATCCATTTTCGCCGGCTCGTCTACCATGACAAAATTCTGGACATGGTAGAGGATCTCATCGGGCCGAATATCCAGCTCTTCCACGATCAGGCGCTGTTCAAACCCGCCAGGCAGGGCGGGGCTGTTTTCTGGCATCAGGACAATGGCTATTGGAAATGCAGTCCAGCGAATCTCATTTCGTGCTGGCTCACCCTGGACGAAGTGGATGTGAGCAACGGCGCCATGCAGGTGATACCCGGCTCGCATTTAACACCCATGTTGCACGAGAAATCTGAATCAACCAGTGCCCTCTTTGATATCGAATCTCAAGTGGATACCAAGACAGCAGTGATAAACGAACTCCCGGCCGGCGGTGTCATGTTTCACCATTGCCAGACCCTCCACTACACCGCGCCGAATTCGACCGACCGTCAACGCCGTGCCTTTGCAATCCACTTTATGCCGCCGGGCACTAAATCGATGCACTCGGGCGCTTACCTGAAAGTGGGTTTCGACCGGCCTATGCTGAGGACCAGGGCGTGAGGAAGAAATGGGATGAAGGAACGATGGAGTAATGGAATGATGGAGTGGTGGATGAGTTCGGCAGGCGATTGCTGGTGGGGAAGACTGGCTTGGGTGGGGGCTCTCTTCCCGGTGTTTGGTGTTCGATGTCGGATGTTGAAGCTTCGAACACCGGTCTGAGGGTGATGGCTCAGGTGTATCACATGAAAAGAAGGCCGGGACCTGCGTAGAGTCTCCATCGGCTCGACCTTGACGACCTCATTTCTATTCTTCCTTTCTTCCACTCTTCCAACACTCCATTACTCCATTACTCCACCACTCCATTACCCATTGGAATAAGCGAACCCCACAACTAGAATCCCACACAGCTCCGACCTCCTCCCTCTCTCCCCGCTCATGAACTCGCCAC
>JAQBXN010000088.1 GCA_027625095.1 Planctomycetota bacterium
GCACTAAAGTCTGAAGTTGTCACTTTCGCGCGTGGTGCAAAAAATTTGACTGCTTGTCCCTGATGGCTTCCAGGGAATCACCTCTTTTTCTTTTTGATTTTTTCGAGTGCCTGCGATGCCTGGCTGCGAACTCGGTCGTCACTATCTTTCAATGCTTCCTCCAGGTGCGGAATGGCCTGGGCCGCGGCTGGGCCGATCCTGCCGAGCGCTTCGGCCCCGATGCTTCGGGCGAACTCGCTTTTGTCCTGAAGTACATCGATCAGTGCTGGTACCGCTGCCGATGCCTCGGGGCCGATGAGACCTATCGCATCTGCGACTTCCCATGCTCGTCTGGACTCGGATTTCAATATCCTGATTAAGGTCGGGACTGCCGGTGCCGATGGTGAGCCGATACTTCCGAGTGCGGCTGCCGCCCCAAGACGCAGCGACTCGTCTTCCTCCGCCAGTGTTGCCATGAGGGCCGATACCGCTTGATGAGCAGCAGGACCGATCTTCTCAAGCGCATTCAGTACCTCCATTCGGGAAGATGGAGTGCCGTCGGCAAGTATTCGGCAGAGGTCGGGGACTGCCGGCTCGGAAGTCTTGCCGATCTGTCCGAGCGCGACGATGACGGCCAGTTGAAGGCGTTCATCGTCTGACTTCAGGGCATCGATCAGCACCGGTACTGCATTCGAAGCTTTCGGGCCCAGCTCCGAGAGTGCGCGAGCTGCCGCAGTGCGCACGTCCTGATTGCCGATGGTGAGTGCTGTCACCAGGGTTGGCGCTGCCCTTTCACCGAATTTGGAGTAGAGCGTGTCTACTACATCCCCCATTCCTTCTTTCGCATTCATCGAGCGCGCCAGTGTGAACGCCGTGAAGCAGCGCAAATCTGCTTTCCCGTCGATACTGGCCTCGATCAAGGCAGGAAAGGCGGCTGGCCCAATTCGGGTGAGTGTGTCGATAATGCTCCTGCTTGTAGCCGGATCGCTCTGGCCAAGCATCTTTACAAGTGCAGGCACTGCTTTGTGTGCCGCCCGACCGGCGTTGCCCAGTGCTTCGATAGCTGCGGCAGCAATGGGTCCGGAAGATTGTCCAAGGGACTTGGCGATGAAGGGAACAGTCGAAGGGTCGATACGTCCCAGTGACTTTATCGTTTCTTCACGAACCGCAGGAACCGGGTCGTCGATGCACTTTTTCAGTTCAGGAATCGCTTCGATGGCATCGGCCCCAAATCTTCCCAGCATCTGCACTGCGCGTTTGCGCGTCTCGCTGTCTTTCTCTATGAGAGCGCGGCGGAGGGCCTCGATCGATTGCCCCGAGGGTCCGATTTCACCCAGCGCGAGGATCGAGGCGCAGCGCACGGCGGAGCTTCGTGCGAAAGCCCGAATGAGTTCGGGTTCCGCCGTGGACGCCTGTGCTCCCAATTTCCCCAAGGACCTGGCTGCCTGGATGGCGATGGCATCCCTGATGTCCTCCAGCATCCTGACGAGATCCGGAACGTCGCCACTGTCCCCGAGTATTCCAAGCGCCTCTGTCGCATGCAGGCGCCATATATCGGCTTCGTGCGAAAGAGCGTCCTTCCATTGCGTCTTAGTCAGTTCCTTGTAGGTCGGTTGACGAAAGACTTCCCGAATGGAATAGGCTCCAATTGAAAGTGCGAGGAGGATAGGAAGGATGGCTTTCTTCATGCTTACTGCTTTGCTGAAACGGCTTTGAGAGCAGCGGTAGCGTGCTGGCGAATTTCGTCATCTTCGTTTTGGAGCAGATTTTCAATCGCCGCACTGGCGTTAACAGCGACCGGCCCCATGTCTTTGAGTGTGTCGAGTGTCCGTCGTCTAACGTCTGAATCGCCCTGTTCGAGGCACTGGATCATGGCCGGCACCGCTCTTGCGCCGATGTCGGCGAGTGCCTTAAGTGCACTTGAACGGGGCTGATACTCTTCACTGTAAATGGAGCGTATCGGCCTGAGCGCGAGTTTGACGAGGGCAGGGGACGTAGATTCGGCCTTCGGGCCAAATTGTGAAATGACCTTGGCTGCTCTCTCGCGCATATGGCGGCTTTCGTGGTCCAGAGCCTGGGTGAGCGCAGTAAGGGCTCGTGGCCCAGAGCCGACGAGCGCCTCTTCACATTCGGCCCGGGCCGCTTCGTCGAGCAGACCTTCAACAAGGTGGGGTAGCAACCTGTCGTCCTCCGGCGTCCGCTGCATCAGAGACAGAGCAGACTGAGTGCGCACTTCTTGCTTGTTATCGTTCAGTGCCTTCAAGAGAGTTGGAGAGACGGACTCGGCAGTTCCAACTGTTCTCAGAGCACGTGCCGCAACGGCTCGCAAATTGTCACCAGGATCGGCCAGTGCCTGAAGTACGTTTGGGAGGGCGTCGGACGCGTGGGGGCCGATTTGGCCAAGGACCCGGAGGGCGTCGATTCGATTCGAAGAGCCGGGCCTGGATTTTTCGATGAGGGGCTCAACGGCTTCCTTTGCGCCCGGGCCAATCGCACCGAGAGCCAGAAAGGTGGCGGACCGAACGCCAGGGTCGCCGTCATCCAGGCAGCGAATAAGCTGAGGCACTGCAGCGGCTGCAGAACGGCCTAAGCCATTCAATGCATGGGCGGCACTTGCGCGCACCTCCGGCACCGAGTCTGCAAGGGCGGTCGTGGACGCCTCCAGGGCCCCGGCCTGATTCGATCCAATCCTTCCAATGGCTCTTAACGCAGCGCAGCGAATACGCACATCGACGTGGTTTGTCATAGCGATGACGCGAGGCAATACATTCTCCCAGGATGCCTTGCCTCTCCCAACCGAGTCCAGTGCGACGAGGCGTGTTTCGTCATCGCGTTCGACAAGAGCTTCTGAATATACTTGAGCTGCATGTGCCCCGTACTGCGACGCTACTGCAGCAACAAAGACTGGGGAGAGTGGCCCCTGTTCCGTGCTTTGTGCCAGTTTGCAGGCGGCATATGCGCGGCTTGAAGGCGAAGCAGTCTGCAGCGCTTCCATGAGTTCAGGGATAGCCGCGGGGCCGAGCCCAACGAGCCCGGAGATCGCGCTGAATCGGACGGTCTCCCGCGGGTCGTTCAACAGCTTGACGAGACCGGGTCGGGCGTGCCTGGCCTTGACGCCGATCCGCCCTACGGCACGAGCCGCAGTTGAGCGAACTTCACTGTCCGTATCACTCAACCGTTCCACCAGGTCATTCAGTGCTGAGAGTGCGGAAGGACCTATTTCCCCAATCGCTTCGGCGGCCTCTTTGCGAGTTGCGCTGTCCTGATGATCCAATTGCTTTCGCCACTGGGAGAGTGACCGTTCGCCGTAGGATGGCTCGTCTCCCCAAAACCAAACCGCAATAGAGGCGGAGACGGCCACGACGCCCAGTACCATTAATAAGCCGACCTTGGTGGAATGCCTCATGGAGCGTCTGGTCCAAGGTTTCTGACTGAGAAGTTACCGGCGGACATTATTGGGTTAAGCATAGTCCCAGCCATGTGAAGAAAGTCCATGACAATGAAGACCGTATTTGGAATCGAGCCAACGATGAAGCGCTTTGCAGTTGGTGCACCTCTGATCGCCTGAGCATCAGAAACTTACTCGGGAGTGATCTCGTACAACCGAACGCAGCGCGGAGAGTCGTCGTAGGTGTAGCCGAGCGCCAGGGCCTCGGGGAGTTGGTCGACTGGTGAGCCGTAGGTGATGCCGTCGCCGAGATACCCGTCACGAAAGAAACCAAACAAGTCCTTACCGGCGAGATCGTCTATCCATTCGCCGTTCTGCATTCTGAGGGATCGGCTCTCTCCTATGACTCTTATGCTCGCAGAAGTGTGTCCTGCCAGCTGGAGTCTGCAATTCCTGAAGGAATCCGGTGCGCGGCCGATTTGGCCATCGAGCAGGATTTCACGCGCGCCGCCGAGCCTGTTGAGCACTGAGCGCCCCCACCAGGCATTACCATTGCCAGACGTCATGAAAATGAGGCCGTCAACGACTTTTTTATCCAATCCGATCTCGTTGATTGGCAGGGACAGCGTGACCCACTTTTCTGCAGGCGGCAGCGGCCCTAACCTCTTGAAGCAACTTGCCGGGAAGCGATGTTTCAGACGGTAGTCGAGCCAGAACTGTTGTTGATTTCGTTTCCAGTTGATGCCGTAATCTGCATGCGAATAGCACTCGGCTGCCAGGAATTTATCAATCTCATTTTTGTGAAATTCTTGCCAGTCGAACTCTCCCCAGTAGGCCACGTGATTAAAACCGCCGTTGCCGGGAACGATAAGAAAGATGGCTTTGGGTTCTTCATTCGCCGGGATGAATACTTCCTGATCGATGACATCCCCATCAGCGACCTCACGAAACACATCGTCGTTGTAGCCGTGGATGGCGTAGCCTTCCTTGACTGGGGTCAGTAGATGTTTCGAGAAACCCGTGTGAGCCTTTCCAGTCCTTCCGCCCAGGCCGTCCTTCCATTGCCACTCTCCATGAGGAATGGGATTGTGCTGCTCGGCCATGACGAGAATCGTCTTTCCCTTCTTCCAGGCCTTGGTCTGCACACCAACAGGCGCTATGACCTCGACCTCTCCTTCATTTGCGGACATGAATGTGAAGATGTGTTCCATTTCACCTCGCAGGAGGCGATACAGCGATGGGTCGGCGCAGCCCTGAATCCCGAACCAGCCACGGAATCCGTTCAGCATGTTAAGCAGGGCACGATACCGTTCGGTCTCGTGAGGAACGTTTTCGTAAGTCTGCGGCAAGTCGACCATGACCCATCGCTCCTTGCGCTGCAACAGGTCCCTCATCGTCAGGTAAGGCCGAAAAACGCTCCCGGCCTCACGCTCGAAATAGAGTGCGTCGTAGGGGTCCAAAGTGCCATCCTCGTCATGGAATGGATAGAACTGGCTGTGGTTATCCATAATTCCGATTGGCCGATTGAGCTTCTGGCGAACTGCGTTGGCATATTCCTTGAGCGCATTGAGAGCTTCCGGCGAGTGATTCGCTTCCATAATCGCTTCATCGAACATCAGGAAATACGCGAGCATCCAAGGGCTCTGATTAAGATCCTCCACCTTCCTGTAGATTGGCTTGGAGTAGCTCTCCCAGATCTGAATCTCTCCCGCCTTCAACTTTTCCATCGCTTCTGCGTGGCGATCGAAGGAAAAGCCGGACATCAGCATTGGCGCGTAGAGATTCCCCTTTTCCCAGTTTGGCTCGGAAGCTTTGGTCCACGACCACCTTTGCATGCAATTCATCGCGTTGACCTTGCCGGTTTCAGGGCGGAAGGAGACCGCTCTCGAAAGTGGAGCCCCACCGTTTGCCGCTCCATTCGCATGGCTTTGCGCAAAGGGCAGAAATGGCTTGCCGTTCACTCGATAAAACTTGCCCTTGGGATCGATAGTGACTTCTTTGATGGGCGGAAGAGTCTCGTCCAGCTTGGTGACTCTGGCGAAAGGATGGCTCTCAGACGTGAAGAGTTTCTTGAAAAGCGCTCGTCCCGTAACCCGAATCAGCCAGTCGCTTTCCGGATCGTTCCACGGTCGGAGTGGCAGAGCAGAGATGTCCAGCTCAAACAGCATCAGATTCCGATGATCGAGCAGACCTGCCCTCGGCATGTAGAAGTAGAAGCGATCCTTTTCGTGCGGAGAAATTTTCGCTGACTCGATCTGCTGTTGAATGCTATCGATGGTCTGTTTCTGGATCGGTTTGCCGGTCCGGCGATCAACTATTTCCACATCAAGCTTTTGTGTCTTTGCAAGGGTCGCCTGAGCGACACCTAAATTGATGGACACCAGAATCGGATTCTCACTCGCATCGAGACACGCTTTGCTTACACGTACGTTGGCGGCCGAAGGCCAGGTGCCGAATTTATAAACTTCAGTGCCTTTCTTCTGCCCATCCGCGAAAAGCGAGACCTCCATACTGCCGGGAGACTTCAGGCCTGATGACAATTCGTTAAGCTGGTACGGCACTGTGACGACTAAGTTTTCACCCGGAGCAATTGTCTGAGCTCTGGAACGAGACATCTTCCCTTTCATTCCGCTGGGGCTGGTGACGGTCACCTCCAAATGCGCTTTCTTCGGCTCGGTGCCCCGATTCTCAACGCGGGCGAGCAATGAGTTATCCCCATAGAGCCGCTCGCCAATATCCAGTTCTGAAAGACTGATGTCCTGTTCTGAATTCTCCGCCGCTGCAGTTTTTGCTCCGCGTTTTTCGAGTTCTTCTGAAGTCGAATAGATTTCGCGTAATCCGATGTCATCAATCCAAACTGTTGAGACCTGATTAAACGCGTGCCAATCTCCGATATCGGTTTTGGTCTGTGCGTTAAAACCGCGGGCCCCGATTCGAAGTCTGCACGATTTGATGGGGCTTTCGGCAAGGAAAATCTTGCGGACAGAAAGCCACTCGTGAGTTCCTGCAACAAGGCCGCCCCACAATGTGAGGGCTTGATTGGAGGGCACTCGGTATCCGTCCTGATCCATGAGCACCAAATCAAAATGGCGCAACCGGTCCGCTTTGACCCAGGCGGTGACCTCGATGGGACGAGGCTCAGTCTGATTCAAAGCTATCGACGGAGAATCGAGGGCGTATTCGTCTCCGCCAAGCAATTCCATTCGGAGGGACTTCGCTCCGCTGCGGCTTACGAGCGAATCGAGCCTCGGCGCGCCACGGCAGCTCGAAAAGAAATGCTGCCAATTGTTCCAGACGTAGTAGTAAGGCCCCGGCAGGTAAACCCACTTCATCGGAGCCGACCAACCGGCAGGATAAGAAGCCTCGTCCCCAACCTGAGGAGCGCCTTTCAAATATACCCCCCGGCCCGATGGCTTCTCAGCGGCTGACACAGCGGACGATTCAAAAGAGCTGTTGGGCAGCAGATTGGGCTCTTGTCGCGGCGCTGCGGTGAGCTTCAAATCGTCCAACCAGAAGCTGCCTGTTCCCTCTTTGCTGGCGTAGTCGATTGCGATGGCCAGCGAAGTCCCCTTGAGGGTGCCTTTGTGCTTCAGCGCGGCCTCCAATTGCACCTGTGCGGCGATTAGAATCTGGAATTCAGTCCAGTCAGTTGTGTTCCTGTCGATGTTGAAACTTCCGGTGGCTAACCGACCCACGGAAAAACTCACCTTCGCCACGGCATCTTTCGGAATTTCGGATGATCGATACCAGCCCGTCAGAGTGATGTCCTGGAAAAGCCCTTCGCGCACAGGCAACTCTGAAGTGTGATCTTTGAGAGCGCGGCCGGTGGACTTATCTCGGTATAAATCCAAAAGGCTGTTCCAGGTGATCGCCTGGCGGATGTTTACCTTTACTCCCTGTATTCGGAGTGAACGGCTTCCCGACCTGAACGTCTCTGAATCAAGGGTCACCTCGACCCGCGGCCACTCTGACTGTCGCGCCATTCCATATATGGATGGTGAGTTCACGCCCGGCCACTCCCATCCATCGGGAAAGCGATCCTGCATGTTGAACCACTGGTCGTTGCATCCGCCGCCACACGAAGATGCAGGTTCGCCTCTGAACGTCATCTCATCTTCTTCAAAGCCTCCGTTGCGGAGGAACTGCAGGGGCTGCTCTGCCATCAGAGGTATCTGCCATGCTACGATGATGCTGATCTGTAGTGCGAGGTACGCGCTGGAAATGAATTGTGCTCTCATCGTCTGGAATGTGGCGAAGTGGCTGGGAACTCTTTTCATACGTGCAGTTGACTGTATATATGATGTGAGGCAATTTTATAACTGGATACCAAGCTCAGGTGTCCGCTAAATCGAAATGTTTTCTTTCAAGGAAACACTTCAATTGGAGCGTGAACGCCGGGAGGCTATAAACCTGTTTTTGCACATTCTTCCCGGCGGTTTTTATGCCGTGCGAATGTAACACTGATAACGGTAGTACACGCACAACGCGCAGAAGTTCCGAAGGAAATCTTTACTGCTGAACAGTCAAAATGTCTCCGCAGAAGAAGCACTTCGGGACGGAAGAAGAGACTCGAGCCTGCGACTCCTCACATTGCTAAGCGGGTCCTCTGGCTAAAAAACAGAACAAGCTCGGTGGGCAAGAGACCTGAAGAGTTAATCAGGAAATAATCCATGCTTATCATTGAACCCACCGATGAAGAACTCTCATCCGGAATCCTGAAGACGGAAAACATCGACGATGCGATTCACGCCATGGATGAGGACGGCTATCTCGCCATCAAGAACGCTGTGCCGGCAGATATCTGCGACCGGCTTTATCAGAAGATGGTCGAAGATGGGGAGCAGGTAAAAAAGGAATTCGGTGGTTATCAGGGCCTCGTCCCGCCGCCGATGCATCCGTGGCTGTTCAAGGAAGTCCTGTTAAACGATCTCGTCATCTCCGTTACCCACGCGATCCTGGGCGATGGGCTAGTCAATGAAGCTTACGGCTCGAACTGGCAATGGGCAGGGAATAAAGTCGGGGCTCATCATGTTCATGGAGACCACGGCCCGCTGTGGGAGACGATGTCCGAAGCGACGCCTGCGTTCAAAATCGTAGTCAATTATCCAATCTGCGATTACACCGAAGCGAATGGAGCGACCCAGATTTGGCCGGGGACGCATAAGACACTCCGCACGCTCTGCAACTCGGGCGCTTACGGCGATCCCGCCCTGTACGAGCCCATGCTCGCCGAGTGGCGTGAAAAGCGCCCTCCGCATCAGCTCGTGCTTCCCAAAGGCTCAGCCATCATTCGAGATATGCGCACCTGGCACGCGGGAATGCAGAACCACACGAATCAGCACCGGGGAATGCTCGTCAACATTCACACGCACCGGAAATTCAAGCCGACTGCCTTCAGGGTGGAACGAGGCTCCGAAGATTTCTTCGAGCATCCTGTCCTGACGACAAATATAGAAGTCGTCGAAGCGCCCATCCAATATCTCCCCGCAAAGAACGGGCAGGCCGCATCCGGGCTGACGTTAGAAGACGTTTCAAAAATCATCCCCGCCGACTCGGAAAAGTCTTTTGATGAAATACGCCGGGAATTGCCTGGCCCGCCGTCGGTGGCGGAGCTGAGAGACTTCCTCAAAGAATTGAGTAAGCAGGGAAGGCTGAGGCGGAGCGGCTCGGGCATCGGCTCTCGCTGGCGAAGGTACGTCAGCCAATAAGACGGCTACAGAAAGAACAAATAAAGTCCATCCTGATATATTCCTGCCCCGCAATTCACTACCTCATGTCTCAATCTACTCAGCTTGCTTTATAGGAACAGAATAATGTCACTCAATCAGCAGCAGCTCGAACAGTTTCATCGCGAAGGCTACATCATCGTCCCTGACGTTTTTGATTCCGATGCGATGGACGCCGCACTCAAAGAAGTCGATTTAATCACGTACGGTAAGAGCTTCGCCGAAGTTCTCGAGGACGCAGACAAAGGAATCCTGCAGGACGAAAAGAACGCTTTTTCCGGTGAAGGCAACGCCGGGCGCGCGCAGTTCCCCACTGGAATTGAGGCGTTGGACCGACTGTTCGAGAATGAGGAGTACCTGGACATTTTCGAACAGCTTCTGGGTGACAAACCGTCGTACTGCAATGCGCATCTGTTCGTCCGTTCGGGCCCGACGGATAAACGCCATTCCGAACATCCCTGGGAAGGCTACCACACGGATCACGACACCAATTGCTTCCTGCCGCCCAGTTCCAACGTCGGCCCTTTCGATTACGTGAATTCCGGCGCCTACCTCCACGATGTCGAAATGGATTGCGCACCGATGCGCGTCATTCCGGGCTCACATCTGCAACTTGCCGGGCTGATACCGCGCCTGATCGCTGAAGATAATTGGAATGGCCGCAGCGGCATTAAAGACATTCGCAAGATTCCCGAATTCGCCGAGCCGGTTCCGACGGTCGCGACCAAAGGCAGCGCGTCGTTTTATTCTTCCTACCTCATCCATGCCGCAGTCCCCTTCGACAACAAACGTGTACAACGCTCATTCTGGACTATGTCCTGCTGCCGAAGGGATACGCAGGGGTTTGTCAAATACTCGAATCTCTACCATCCCTCGGACAGGAAGTTTTCAAACCCGTTCTTCACAAACACGACGCCCCGCGTCCGCAGCATTTTTGGCTGGCCGGAGCCTGGAAATCCCTATTACACGGAAGAAACCCTCCGTCTTATCGAAGCCTGGTTTCCAGGTATGGACCTCACACCATATCAATGTGCCGTATCCTGAGCGCAACCCTCCCGGTGCCGCAATAATCTTTCTCCGTTGTCCCCAAGTATTGAGATGTCCATGTCACAAACCATGAGCCGTGAAATTCGTCTCAAATGTTTTCCGGACGGAATCCCTCGGGAGAGCGACTTTGAGATCGTCGAAGTATCTCTTGCTGAACCCGGTGAAGCGAAAATGCTTGTCCGCAACATCTACATGTCGGTCGATCCGTACATGCGTTTGCGGATGGACCTGCGTAGGAAGTTCTCGCCGTTTTCACTTAATCAGACTTTGGATGGCGCAAGCGTTGGTCAGGTCGTGAAGTCAAAAGTGCGCGGGTTCGACGCAGGCGATTACGTCAAGAGCTCGATGGGGTGGAGAGAGTATTTTCTGTCAGATGGAACAGGGCTTCAGAGATTAGAATCCAACATTGCTCCCATCCAAGCCCACCTTGGCGTCCTCGGAGCAACGGGAATGACCGCATACGTTGGCATTTATGAAATTGGAAAACCGCAGGATGGTGAGACCGTTTTCGTTTCCGGCGCGTCGGGGGCGGTCGGCTCGATCGCTTGTCAGATAGCAAAGAATATCGGCTGCCGTGTCATCGGAAGCGCTGGTTCAGACGAAAAGGTCGCCTGGTTGATTGAGGAAGCCGGAGTCGATGCCGCATTCAACTACAAGAATGTCAACGACCTGACCGCCGAGCTCGGCAAACATTGCCCGGATGGGATCGATGTCTACTTCGAAAATGTTGGCGGCAAGCATCTCGAAGCCGCGCTGGAGCACATGAATGTGTTCGGCCGCATCGTGCTCTGCGGCATGATTTCTCATTACAACGAGACCGGGCAGTCAGAAGCGCCGTCCAATCTGGTCACCACCGTCGGCAAACGCTTGACCCTCCGCGGCTTTACTCCGAGCGACCACCCGGAGAGGTGCGGGCAGTTTTACAAAGACATGGGCGACTGGATCTCAGAAGGCAGAATCAAGTGGAAGGAAACCCTCTTCGACGGAATCGGAAGCGCCCCCAGAGCGTTCATGGGTCTCTTCAGCGGCGAGAATATCGGCAAAATGATCGTAAAGGTTGGCGAGGTGAATTCATGAACCAAATTGATATCAAAGCCAAAGCTCAGGAAGTTTATGAAAAGGGATTCTGCGTCCTCGAAGCGGTCTACACCGAAGAAGAGCAGGCCGGAATGAGGAAAGTTCTCGACGGCTGTTGGGTCGCAAATGGGAGCCCGGCCATGCCAGGCTTCGGTTTTGCCATCCACCCATTGATGGTCAAGGCGCCGGGGTGTGCCCCTTATTTCGCCAATCCGGTAGTCATCGATGCCATGTCTGAGGTGCTTCAGGACGATGTGCGTCTGATGCACGCTGGTTCAAGAATCTCGAATGAGGATTCGGTTGAACAGATTGGCTGGCACGAACACTATGCCTGGGACCCGGCCGGGCTCCTGGGCCGGGACAAAGTCGAGCGCATCCTGGCCAACATCTACGTCGATGGTTGCTCTGAGGGTTCCGGGAATCTGATCGTCTATCCAAGAGCAATGAATGACTCTCTCGGAGAACCGAGGGGAGACAGTGGAGCTCGGTGGCCGGGAGAAATCGTCGTCGATACCCCGCCCGGCTCGGTCGTAATCTTCTGCACCGCGCTCAGGCATACGGCGGTCAGAGGCAGCAGACCCGGGTTCCGCCACCTTTTCGGCGGACACTACCAGGGCTGGAATTACGAAAAGCCGCACCGTGAAGACAATCCATGCAACGTAAGGGAAGTCGAACGCTACAAGGAGCAATTTCTACGATTCCGTTCGCTCGTAGCGAAGACTTAGCCGAAATTCGCAGCCCGCCCTTTCAGTAAAGTTATTGAAGCCACACCTATAGAGATTGATCAGGATTCGTAAATACCAAGTTCGCAGTTGAGACGAGCGTATCGAGTCGAGTCCACCATAGAGAAAGCACCCCCATGCCCCACCGGCGAGATCGTATTGGTCGTAAGAGAATTGGGTGCCGGGTTACCAGCCTCACCTGCGAACCGGACTCAATGAAATACTTCCACACCATTATTCCTTCCATGCAGTCCATACTTAGCTGCACCCTCTATCTCCTCCTGCTATCAGCGGTCCACGCGGAGACCCCCGAAGAGCCCAAGTCCATTTTTTGGGAGCCACACCGATATGACGGTAAGACGACCGGCCTCTTCCATTTCGATGAGGAAGAGACGAACGACGTAGAGGCCGGGCTCGAAGATGCGGAGTCAGTGGAAGACAAAGGACTTGAGAACGATTTACTAGGCGGCGGAAAAAGCGATGGCCGTACCGCGTCAAATGCGGTGATGTCCGGCGTGAAGATCGAACTGCTTGGCGACTGTCGGGGAATCGCCGGCCAGGGCCGGTTCGGGGGTGGGCTCTTCTTCGAAGGCACTGATGGCCGGATTGTCGGAGAACTGCCCGGAGGCGGCCGCACCATTGAATTCTGGATGCGGCCGGAGAAGCCGGCCGCGGATGGGGTCACGATTGTCCACGTCTCTGCGCCTCCCTTGAAGGGGATTGTGCTTCGATTGCGACCTGACGAGGCACTTGAACTCGACTGGGCCGGCCAGATACAGACCGTGCCAGGCTACAAGTTTCTTAAAGATCAATGGACTCATGTCGCTCTCGCCTGGGATGGTCGTGAGCGCTGCGAGTTTCGTCTCGATGGCGATCTTGTTTCGTTCGACAGGCCACTGCTGCCGGCAGGCACCGGAAATCTCACTCTGTACGTATTGGGCAACAACCCGAAAGGTGGGAACGGCTTCCGCGGCGTCCTCGACGAAGTAAGGACATCAAGTGAGATTCGAGAATTTTACCCCCGCACCTTCGGTTGGACGATGACCGACGGCGGCATCAAGGCAAAGGAGGGCAGGCCTTATTTTCGTGACGCGGACGACCTCCTGTTCCATCTGAATTTCAACCGGACGGTCACTCCCTCAAAGGAGCCGAAGGGGACTGCCGCTCCGGATGAAATGGGGGATGCACGGAAACGTCGTCCTTATCTCGATCCGGAAAAACCGAGGCCGCCTTTCACCGAAGGCATCGAGGGACAATCAGCGATCGTTGGCAAGGAAGGGACGCGCCTTGCCTACAGCGGGCTGGAATTGCTTTCGCCGGACAGCGGCTCCATCGCCTTCTGGATTCGCCCCATCAACTGGAACAACTATGTCCTCTGGAATCCCTTCGCTCCCTTCGGACAAAAGTCCATCCGTGTCTTTGAAATCCTCGCCGGCGAAAAAGATCGCATCGGACACTTTACCCTTATTCAGACTCCGCATAACGAAGCCTGGCAGCATCCCGTCGACATCAATCCCGGTCGTTGGATACACCTCTGCATGACCTGGGAGAAAGAGCGGCGCGCCTTCTATCTCGACGGCAAATCCTGGCCTTACTGGGGCGCCTGGGGCTGGGAGATAAAGCCGTTTAATACGAATCAAGAACTGACGCTCAAGTTCGGCCGGGATGCATCGCAGTGCGCCATGGACGACTTCCGCATCTACCGCCGCGCTCTGGCGCCGTCGGAAGCTGCCAACCTGGCCGCTCTTTTTGATCCCCGCCAGGAAGTTCTTCCACTGAAACCCATCGATATGGTGGTCGACTACAACGGAATCCTGGGTCGTGTGGATGTCCAGCTCTACCCGCTCTCTGTGGATTATGCCAAAGTGGACAACGCTCTGATCACCGTGATTGCCAGGGACGCCGCTGAGCCCATCGGGCAGGAGGAGTTCAAGTTTGAGGGACGACCCGAAACCCGGGGCCGAGTGGAAACGCCGCCCATGGAATTCACCACCTATGAAGTGAGGGCCATCGCTCGCGATGCGGCCGGCAAAACGGTGTGTGAGGTTACGAGTACATTCGAACGTAAACCGCCGCCATGGTGGCAAAACAAGATCGGCGTCACCGATAAAGTCATGCCCGGCTGGTCGCCCGTCGAGGTGAAGGACAAGACGCTTTCGGTCGTCCGCCGTGATATCCGCTTCAGTGATTCCGGCCTGCCCGAATCACTGATTTCAGCCGGCGAAGAAATCCTCGCCGGCCCCATCGCCCTGACGGCAACGACTGGCGGCAAAGCGCAGCCACTCCAGCCCGTAGCCGGCTCGTTCAAGGCAAAAACAAGAGGCGAAGTCCGCGCTGACTTTACTGGCGAATCTACAGGCGCAGGCATTACGGCATCCATCAAAGGCTATATAGAGTTCGACGGCATGATGTGGTTCAGCGTTGGAGTGACGCCTTCAGGCGTTGTAGGAGATGGTTCAGGGCCCGGAAAGACAACGGCTAAAGCCGTCACTCCAACTATCGACTCCCTGACCTTAACCATTCCCTACACCGAAGACGCCTCACGGCTTCTGCACTGGTGGAGCGGCGCTCACGGCTTCCGCAATCCAAGGGTGGTGAACATCGGAGCGACCCCGGAGGGCGAAGGGGAAGTGTTCTCCAGTCTGGACAATAAACGGGTGACCCTTCACGGAAATATGCGTGGCAGCTTTATGCCCTACGTGATGCTCACCGGCGACAGGCGAGGCATGGCCTGGTTTGCTGAAAATGACCAGGGCTGGACGCAGAGCATGGAAACGCCCGGCGTGGCGATTCGCCGAGACGGGAAGACCGTCAGCCTCGTCCTCAGCATTATCAGCGAATCTGTGACCATCGATAAGCCCCGCACCTTCGAGTTCGGCCTGCACCCCATCCCGGTCAAGGAGCTTCAACAGGGATTCCGCATGACGCCGATGTGGGGCGTCCAGCCGGACTCATTCTGCGGTTTCAATCTGAAGGGTTCACAGGCGACACAGTTCAACCGTCATCCGGAAAATATGGATTGGGAGATGGTGGCGCAGCGCTACCGTGGCGAGTTGGGATCTCAGGGCGCTGCCCACCGCGAGCCCCAGTTCAACGGCGGTTTCCGCAGGCAGTTCGGGCGCGATCCGAAACCGCACGAGCAGATGGTGGCCGGTCTTTATCACGATCTTTCGGGCATCCACGCCTTCCCCGAACATACCCGCGAGTGGGGCGGAGAGGTCTGGTGGAGCCGCAAATACACCCCTGAAATGATCGACTACTGCGCGTGGATTTGGAACGAGTGGGTGCGACGCGGATTCGCTCGCGGCATCTATTACGACAACTGCTTCAACTACCCGATGGACGCGTGGCCGTCGCCCGTCAGCTACCAGCGCCCCGATGGCACGGTTCAGCCTGGATTTCAGTGGCGGCAGAAACGTGAACACATGAAGCGCACCCGCCAGATATTCCACGACAACGGGCTCGTCCCGCACCTCTGCGCCCACACCACCCACACGAACTTCATCCCCTACCATTCCTTTTTCGATGTCATCCTCGACGGCGAAGACTTTTACACGACCGCAGGCCAGAATCGGGACTTCATGGATAGCTGGACGCCCTCTCGGATACGGTTCATGAATTCCGAGAAGTGGGGACTGACCTCCACCTGGCTCGGATGGTATGCAGGTACCGGCGGCAACTGGAACAAGTACCAAACCATGTTCTGGCAGCGCTGGCGCACCTACACTGCCGCGCTCCTTGCCAATGACATCGTGTGGACAGTTAACCACATGGGCGGTCGGCATGAGGTAGACAATGAGTGGATCAAGGAGTCCAAGCTCTGCCTCGACCCGGATACGGAATTCCTCCCCTCCTGGGAATCGAAGGTGGCGACCCATGCGCACCAGAACCTTTACGTCAGCGCCTGGAAACGGGACGGCCTCTGCGCTGTGGCCGTAGTGAACTGGAGCAAGGAACGGATCGAAGCGGAAGTAAAACTCGCTCTCAAAGCCATGGGTTTCGGAGACGCCGCAGCAGACGCGGTGGCCGTCAAAGACGTCGATACCAGCCTGCTCCGCTACTTCGACGAAGACCTGACCCGACAGAAAATCCCAGACGCCGAAGACCTTGCCGATGCCGGACTCCTGAAAACCGCCAATGCCGGGGATGCGAGCGACCTGGAAGCCGGAGCAGGAAACGAAGAAGACGAACTCGACGAGCTGGGCTTCAAGAAAAAGGTCACCCTGAAAGACCGCAAAGAAAAAGACCCAGACGGTAAGTTCACATGGAGTTCCGGCATCCTCAAGTGCCCCGTCCGCCCGCACGATTTCCGGCTGTTTGAGTTTCGGCTGCGGGATGTTCGCCCTTAGGATGGGTTATTAACATTTAGATAGCGGGTCACTTTTTTGGAAGAGCCGGGTCGCCAACCCGGCCTGCGATTTAACCATCGTCGTAGAAGGGGTCAGGAACTTGTCAGCCACCAGGCCGACTCCGGATGGTATAGCCATGTAATTCGATACCATTCAGGCATGACCGCCGGGCGACTACGTATTAACCCTCTTGCAAGAGACTAATCGTGAGCAGATTCTTAATAACGACCATTCTGGCCGTGACCGCGACTGCGAGCCTGGGACATGCACAGGATGACTACAGGCCGAAACTGGCGCAGGCATATCGGGCTGGGGGCGAGGCCGTTTCGCCCTCGCCGGACGGCAATATTTTTTGCGAGGCAGAGGAGTTCAAGATCGTGCAGCCTGCCGAACGCGGCTGGAAGGCCGGGTATTGGGGCCAGAACTATTATGCGGCCACATTCGCCAACACGTTCCTCTCACGCAAGGCATTCCTGGGCGCACCCGAAGAGTGTGATGAAACAGTGGCGACGGTCAACGTGGACGTTAAGGAGGCAGGCCGCTACCTGGTGCTCGTGCGTTACGAAGCGGCCTACCGGTTCGAGACCCAGTTCAGGGTACTGGTCGAGCAGAATGGCAAAGCGTTGTTAGACCGTTTGTACGGTGCGCGGAGCAACCTGAAAATCTGGGCGTTTCGTAACAAGCTCAAGACCGAGTTGGCCTGGCCGTGGGGCGCGGTCGAAAATGTCGTGTGGGAAGGTCATGATGCTTACGCCGAACTGCAGCCCGGGCTGGCGAAGGTGACGCTCATCGCTGGAAAGCAACCTGCCCCGCAAGCGAAGCGCAACGTGGACATCGTCATGCTGACCCGCGACGAGGCACAGATAAAGATGCGAATCGAGAAGGAGAACTACCTGCCCCTGGACGGCATGCTGACGCAGGCTGGGGATGTTTACATGAAGGTCAAGAACGCCGGCGCGGCCAAGGTAGCTGTGAAAAGCCTCGGCTTCCCTGCCGGGCCGATGCAGCAACATTCACCCTATTGGGTCCACATCCGAAATTGGAAACCAATCTCTGTGGAGGTCGAGGCGGGCCAGACCACCGACTGGATCGACGTGGGCGATACGATGGACACTTTGAACGACGGGCAGTGGGGTTTCAGCATCAGCGGGCCATGCACGGTCGAGTTCGGCGTAAAGAACGCGGCTGGACTGATTAAATCGGTACGGACGTTCGACGCGAACGGATCGCTGCCACTGGTGAGCTGGGCCGACACACGCTGGGCGTTGGAGTTCAAGACCCAGGCCGAAGCCACCCAGGAACTGTTCGATTACCTGAAAGGTCTGACCGTTCATGGAAAGAAGATCGTACGCACACGAGTCGACGGTGCGGGCGGTCTGCCGAAAGAGTTCTACGACTTCTACGGACTGAACCTGGCCATCAACGGCGCTGGTGTTCACCTGGATTGCCGCAGTCTGAGCCTTGATAAAATCCAGGAGACGTACGGCGACAAGATGAGCGAGGCCGACAGGAAAAAAATCCTCATCATGAGTCTTGGCGATGAGATTGGGCTGCCTGCCCCAGACGCGACAGCGGCGGGCGATGGCTTTGTCGCCTTCCTCAAGGCGAAGGGCATTACGCCGGCGCAGATTGTCCCTGACGCGGGCAATGACTGGGGAAAGATTGTTTACAGCGCGGATGCAGCACTTCGCGAATCGAATCCCAGGCTATATTACTGGTCGAAACGCTACCTGTATCACTACGGCATCCAGGCTATAAAGGTGCGGACGGATTTACTTCGGAAGCTTCTCCCGAACGCCCATATCGGGGCGAACTTCTCTCCGCATCACGGCGGCTCGACGCATTCCTACCTGGGCGAGGTATTCAAGTGGGTTACCTGCTTCCGGGACGACGGTATGACGCTTCCGTGGAGCGAAGACTACATCTGGCAAGTGCCGGTTGGCAGCCCCCAGATGAACGGCATTAACCTCGATTTCGCACGCGCCTCCATCCGAGGCAAACCTGGCCGCAGGATTCTGTACTACGTCATGCCGCACATGCCGGGGAACACTCCGGACATGTGGCGCCGGCTCTGGCACAACGCCATCGGCCATGGCGCTACTATTCTGAACCTCTTCGAGTTCGATCCTGTCTGGGTTGCCTACACGGAAAATCACGTCACCGGCAGGGAGATGTACGCAGCAGTCCTGCGCGCCATGCGTGAGATGGGCCTGTACGAGGACATCATGCAGGATGGCCTCAGACGTTCCGCCGAAGTCGGGCTCTGGTTCAGCGAGACAGCCGATATCTGGGGCGACAATGAACAGTCGTTTGGAGCGGCCAAGCGCGCCCTCTACACCGCCATCCTGCACCAACAGATTCCGCTCGACTTCATCGTGGATCAGGACGCCGCAGACGGCACTTTGTCCCAATACAAGGTGCTTTACCTGACGGACAATCACGTGAGCCAGGCCGCGTCACTCAAGATTGTCGAGTGGGTGCAGAACGGCGGAAGACTCTTCGCAACAGCCGGTGCCGGAACGCTGGACGAATACAACAAACCGAACAGCGTTCTGCCCGAATTGCTGGGTGTTTCGCAGACCGCGCTCGATGTCCCGGCCGACGAGCAGATCGGTTTTCTCAAGGAAGACTTGCCGTTTAAGAAGGCCATCGACACAGTGTCGATAGAAATAGATGGGAAAACCTCCAAGCTGCCCGTCTTCGGCGTACGCAGCCGTATCGTTCTCAAAGGTGCAGAAGCCACGGCCACTTTCGCTGATGGCACACCAGCGGCGGCAACCCGCAAAGTGGGGAAAGGCCAGGTGACCTACTGCGCTTTCCTGCCGAGTCTCTCCTATTTCGGGCCTGCGATTCCCTTAAAGCCACTCGACCGCGGCTCCACAGACGATGCCATGTCGCACTTCATTCCGACCGCCTTTGACTCTGCGGCCGACGACCTGATCGGCTCGGTGGTTAAGGACCTGCCACGGGCCATCACCGCGAGCGACCGCCTCATCACGGCATCGGTGATCGAATCCAAAACCGGTACCGCAATCGTGCTGGAGAACTGGAGAGGCGCGCCCGTGAAAGGCATGCGCCTTACCGTGAACTTTCCGGTACCAACGAAGGTCGAACTTGCAAGCGGTGCGAAGATTGAGGCTGCAGTTGAGGGCAACGCCACGGTGTTCACCTTTGACATGAACGTCTCGGGTGACGTGGTGATTCTGCGTTGAGTAAATTCTTCAGATGGAGGGAGAAGTTTTGAAAGTTCTACAGGCCATATCCATTCTTGAAATCTTATTCGTGATCCCCGCTGTCCATTCGGACGAATGGGCTGTGTACGACACCCACTCGAACGAAGAGGGGTTCAATACATTCGTTGTAAATGCTTCGGGCCAGGTTAAGAAACTGAGTGCCGGCGGACTCCGGGGCGTTATCTGGCCTCGCGGCATCCTGACGTCTGCAACCGGTAAGGGCCTGGCCTTTTACTGGGGAGACGGTGCACCGGCTCGCTCGTCATCAGATGTGACGTTCAAAGCCGCCTCCCGCGGTGGGGACCTTCTGGCGGTGGAGCGAACAGAGACGGACGATAAATTCAACCGCCATGTTTTTCTGAGTGTAATACCGTTTGCTGGAGGCCCGGTCCGAGACCTGGCGGAATTGGATGCGGGCGAAATCGATGAGGTGGCCTGGCATCCGAGTGGCCATGGTGTCGCCTACACTCACAGGAAGCGCGAAGACAAAGGATGGGATCGAAAAATCTATTATCGGGCAGTAACGGGGGACTCGAACCCCAGGTTGTTGATGGCAAATGCAAGTTCGCCTCTGTGGTCTCAGGATGGTAGAAAGCTGGCTTACGAATCAGAAAGGCAAGTCTGGCTGCTGGACAGCAATGGTAAGAACCCGGTGAAAGTGGGCCCGGGTAGCCTGACGGTCTGGGCTGGAAATTCGCTCCTGTATACCGAATACGATAAAGAGGCGGTCGGGCATCACATCAGAAAAGTAGGCCCGGACGGCAGGAATCCTACCCTCGTAAAGACTATGCACGCGACGATTTCGTATTCCGATCATGGACTTTCCCCGGATGGCAAAACTCTGGCCTGGGCCGGCGGCTTCCGTGAGTCACCCGAGCAATCCAGCAAGATGAAACAGGCGGTCATGCTCATTGATATTGCCTCAGGTTCCAGTCGCCTGCTGGAAATTGCGAACGGTAATCCTGCAAGCAGGCCATACTGGACTTCGGACAGCACAAGTCTGGTAATTAGTGGTACAACGGAGCAGAGGCACATTTTCTTTATGCCCGTGGATGGATCACAACCGAGGGAAGCAGGGGGTATTGTGAACAACTTCGGCGGCCTGGTGAGCACCGGCATCATCATGACTACCGGAACGGCGGTGGTCACGGCCGACAAATATGACGTCAAAAGGGGCGACCAACTGATCGGCACGGTCTCAAAGGGACAAGAACTCAAAGTCACCACAAGAGCGAACGGCTGGATTGGCGTGATCTGGCACGACAAAGATGGCAAGAAGCTCAGTGGCTGGCTACCCGCTGCTGAGGTCGATTTGAAGTGAGTCGAGTGCCGATGATGTGGAGGATGGGGCCGGTAGTCCGAGACGGATGTGACCTTACGGATTTCAGGGGCCATGCCTGAGCTTTACATTCATCTCTTTACACCGAAGGTGTTGCGTCTTACAGCCCAGGGTTCGCGAGCCTCAGCGAGCTACCCTGGGTCACTGGGCTCCGAGTACCTTTTACCCCGGAGGGGTTACGCCCATATGCAGGTTTGCCTGCGTCCACAGATTCTATGGGCGCAACTCCTTCGGGGTAGAAGATGCTCTGCCATGGAACCCAGGGTAGCTCGCAAAGCCTCGCAACCCTGGGCTGTAAGGCGTAATGCCTTCGGCATAAAGAAGGGGCAGAGTCATACCCAGCCCAACGAGCTGGGCTGGCAAACGGTCGGAGGTTTACCCCTGAATAAGTCATCTGAATCCGTACAATCGCCTTCGTCTTGGTCTACTAGTACTACAGCGTTAGAAACTCTCCTAACTTGTGCTTGGACGTGTAGTCCTAACTACTGTTCCAAATCAGGCTTGGGAATAAGGTCCATGTACTCGGGGCGGCGAAGAAGGTATTTCAGCCAAGTGCCTTCAGGGGCTTCATTGAACAGCCGTTCATAGTCCGCATGGTCGGCCAGCCATCCTCTCGCAAAAAGTCCGAAATTGTATGCGGTGTGAATGAGACGCCGAACCTTTTCAGACTCGTTAATAGATGCATGGATAGCATCATGAGTGAACAGAAGGGCCGAACCGGCCTTCATGGTCAGCTCGACAAAAAGCTCTCTTACCGACGGTTCCATGTCCGGCAGATGGCCGACGCCTTCCCAGCGGAGGTTCGCTTTGTGTGAGCCTGGAACTATCTGGATGCCGCCTTCGCCCGGGCCGATGTCTTTCATGGCATAGACGACTCTCAAGTGGTTGTTGTAGATGCGGCCTTCTGAAACCTGGTAGGAATTGATCGCCTGATAAGGTGTATGCCCGGCGTGAACGCCCGTATCACCGCCCTTCCAGCGAAAGCAGGCGCTGAACTGTTCCACTATGGGACGATGCACCATTGCATCCACATAGGGCAAAATCTTCGGATTCGTGACCAGGTCAAGGAATAAGGGCTCTTCATTCAGAATCTCGAAGAAACAGACATTTTTGGAATTGTGGGTCCGTGAAGCCGGCAAAGACCGCTTCTCCATTGCTTTCTCCTCCCACCGGTCAAGGCGGTCGTTCAGGGCTTCAAGATAATCTGGCTCGATCACGTCTTCTATGATCAGATAACCGCGGATGTCGAAGATATATTTTTCCTGGGGAGTCATGTTCGGCGCTCTGGTGTCCTGAAATGGAATCAATCTCTTACCAACAAAAACTGCACCGCATCGGCGATCACGTATTTGCCGTCCGTGCCGTCCGTGCTGATACGCAGCCATCCTTTCCTGCCGGCTTCAAACCGAAAGCTGCCCAGCGTTCGAAAGAGACGCTTATGCTCGGGGATCTCCTGCTGATTGATCCGTAGAGTCTTCTCACCGTCCGCGTGCTTGATGGTGATCGGAGTGTTCATCGAACGGCGAACGTTGTAGCAGTGGGCGAGCCGAACCTCATACATCCCAGCCTCTGGAAGATCCGGAGTAAAGGTCACCGATTTTTCGCCCTTGCCTTCCTTCTGATCGTGTAGATACCCCAGGCCAACGTATGGAGGGGTGTGGGTGGAATACTGCCACTCCCCGACAAGGTCAGCCTTCGTCTCGTCCACGACGATGCCGGGCAGTTTGGATGGGTCGGGAACAATAAACGGCACAAGTTCCGGTTTGTCGACTTCGCCCTGGGTGTGCACGTTTGGCTTGGCCTTCGGGTGCGGTTTGAATTCTGGCTGGGAAACAATTTCAGCAAGCAGACCGCCCTTTAAGCAGACCAGTGCTGTTACAACAACTCCTATTCTCCCAACCTCCCATTCTCTTACCCTAACTGTTTTGCTCATGACTCCACCTGCCCTTTACCAACCATCTGAAAAATGAAATCACGTCCTCAAGTACCAGATACATCGCGGGGATCAAAACGAGCGTGAGCACGGTCGCGAAAGCCAGGCCGTATACGATAGAGACGACCATCGGGATGAGGAACTGTGCCTGAAAACTCCGCTCGAGCATGATTGGGGCCAGTCCGAAGAGCGTGGTGATGGATGTAAGAAGAATCGCCCGCAGACGCCCACGGGCCCCGGTGACGACGGCCTCCGTCAGCGGTAATCCACTGCTGCGTTTGCGATTGATGAAGTCCACAAGGATCAGGCTGTCGTTGACGACGATACCTGCCAGCGCGACACCGCCGATCATGGATAGAACAGTGAACGGATAGCCCATGATGTAGTGCCCGATGATTGCGCCCACGATGGCGTACGGGATAGCGAGCATCACCAGGAACGGCTGCAAATACGAACGGAACAACACCGCAACAACGATGTAGATCAGGAGCATGGCCGCAACGAAACCCTGTTTCAGCGAGGCCATCGATTCTGCGGTTTCCTTTTTCTGCCCTTCGAAGGAAATAGAAATACCCGGAAAGCGCTCACCGATGTCTTTGAGTTGCTCGGCAAGGCTATCGCTTATTTCTTGAATGTTGCCCACATCTTCATCGACTTGTGCACGAATGGAAACCGCACGGTCTCCGTCCACACGAGCAAGGGATGCGTACCCCCGCCCCATGGAAAGAATAGCGACTTCCTCAAGTGGCACGCGGTGTCCAGACGCGGTCGGGATACGCAGGTTTGAGATGTCGGAGAGAGTCCTTCGTGCGATCTCAGGCAGTAATACCCGCACGGTAACCTCCTCGTCTTCCAACTGCAGCTTCTGGGCCTCCATGCCGAAGAAGGCATGACGGACATTCAGTGCGAGGTCGCGGGTCGTTATGTTGAGTGCGCTGGCTGAGTCGCGCAGTTCCAGCCGGATTTCCTGTTTGCCCTGCTGAAGGTCGTCTTCCAGTTCGACGATACCCTTGAAGCTGCCGATTTTGTCCCGGATATAGGCGACGGCCTTCGCGATAGTTCCCAGTTCTTCGCCCTTCACGCGCAGTGCGATGTCCGGGCCGGTTGGGCCGCCCGATTGCAACAGGAACGAGAGCTTCTTCACCCCGGGGATGTCCATCAGGCCCTTGCGCATCAGGTTGACCACCTCCTTCGAGGTGCGCAATCCTTTTGCCTCACGGAGGTCCGCTTGGAGAAGTTCGACGCTGAGCTGGCCGACCGTTGCCGGGTCCGTCGGAACTGCGATGCCTTCGTCGGTGTAAGAAATTCCGATGACCGAGAAGACCGTGTCGACCTCGGGGTATTTGAGGACTTCCTTCTCCAGATAAGCGATGACCTCCGTAGTTCGCGCGACGGGAGTACCCGCGGTCATCTCAAGATTGACCCAGAAGCTCTCAGCGTCGACCTCCTGAATGAATACGAAGGGCACGACATTCCCCACGACCAGGCCCGAGATGGTCAGGGTAAATGCAATCGCGGCCGAGAGCGTAACGTACCGCCAGTAGAGGCAATGCCGCAGCACCCATTCAAAGACGTTGGCGAGGTGCACCTCAATGAGATCGCTTTTGAAATCGCCCAAAGCCTCAAGTTTCTTCCGCCACCCTTTTGCATCTGCCTTGTGCGCAGAATGAGTAAGGTGGGCAGGCATGATCACGAAGCACTCTATCAATGACATGCTCAACGCGGCGATGGCCACCTTTGGCAAGACCGACAGGAAGGTTCCGATCTGGCCGTCGATAAACGCCAGCGGCAGGAATGCGACGATGGTGGTTGCCACTGCCGCCACGACGGGAATGGCCACCTCAGTCGCGCCCTCCACCGCAGCCTTGTCTCCCGGCTCACCGTTTCGCAGCCGGGTGAAAACGTTTTCGCCCACAACGATCGCATCATCGACGATGAGGCCCAGCACAATGATGAGCCCGAACAAAGAAATGAGATTGATCGTCTCGCCCAGCAGCCGCATGACGATGAAAGTGCCTAGGAACGAAACCGCCAGCCCCATGCCCACCCAGAACGCGACGCGCACGTCCAGGAACAAAAACAGTGCAGCAAGAACGAGGATGAGGCCATAGCCCGCATTCTTCAGCATCAACTGGATGCGCTGCTCGATGAAGCGCGCCAGGTTTGTCGTTGTGGCGACTTTGATGGCACCGCCCATTCGTTCGCTGTTCTCGGCAACATATTTTTTTACCGCATCCGCGATAACCAGCGCATCCTGAGCTTTCTGTTTGAAAACGGTTACCGATACGGCAGAACGGCCTTCGTAACGCCCGATCTTGACATTGTCTTCAAAAGTCTCGCGGACTTTGGCTACATCACTGAGACGGATGGCGGTGCCATCCGGCCGGCTGCGAATAATGATCTGCTCGAACTGTCGAGCCCTGTCTTCTTCGCCCGTGGTGCGGACACGGATGTTGCCGGCATCACTCTTAATCTGGCCTCCCGGCAGATCGAGATTTGTAGCGGCTACAATCTGGCCAACCTCCATAAAAGTAAGGCCGAATTCTTCGATCTGTTCGGGCTTGACCTCAATCCAGATCTCCTTGTTTCGAATCCCGGAGACGACCGTGTCAGAAATGACTTTTAACTCCAGGAGATCTTCACGCACCTGACGCGCTTCCTCGCGCAGACGCTCCTCTGATACATCACCATGCACCATGACGATGATGACCGGGAGTTTGGGCCGGATCTCCGTAATCCTCGGATCTTTCGCGTCCTGAGGAAGCTCCGGGCTGACGCTATCCATCTCGGCGCGAACGTTGTTGAGAACGCGGTCAAGATCCGCACCGTCTTCAAGTTTGACCGTGGTGATGGAAACCCCTTCCAGCACCTTGGAAGAGATTTCTTCGATGTCTTCGATTGAATCGAGTTTTCTTTCAATGCGCCGGGTGACGGACTTTTCAATCTCCTCCGGCGTGGCGCCCGGATACGGCACCGTAATCATGATTTTGTCCGCCTCTACATTCGGAAAGAACTCCCGAACCAGGGTGATCCAGAAGTAGATCCCGCCGATGATGATCGCGAACATGAACAGGTTCACGGCCACCGGATTGCGAACTGACAGGCGAGGGATGTTCATGGATGGGGAGCGAATAATGGATGCAGAGCTGAGTACTCAGGCTCAGTGCTCAGGGGGGGGCTTTGCATGTGGTCACTTCCTTATTACTCATCCACATCAGCCACTGGTGTGGCTTCCCGGACGATGGACACTTTGCTGCCTTCTGCGATTTCTTCCACGTTGGTCAGGATGACTTCTTCGCCTTGCTTGAGACCGCTGTCGATAAGAGCCACGTCCGCGAAGAGTCTGCGGATGGTTGGATAACGGACGCTTACGATTGCCGTATTGTCAGTCCCATTGGTTCGTTCGGCCACAAACAGGTGCTCCCCCACAAATGCGGTTCTTGGAACGACGATCACCTTCTCGTGTGTGGGGCCGGCAATGTCGGCCATCACGAAAGCGCCTTCAGGAATGCGGTGCCCGTTCTGACCCGCCTGGATGTCGAGGTAAGCGTGGAAGGTGCGGTCCGCCACGTTTACGCTGGGGGCTACCCGGGCGACTTTGCCTTCCCATATCGATTCGTCTTCCTTGTGATATCGAAACCGCGCGGAGGAGCCTTCCTGCACCTTGCCAAAGTGAGAAGCCGGCAGGGAAACCGGAATTTCGACTCGCGACAGATCAATGATTTGGAACAGGGGCAGTCCCGGGGCAATACGTGCGCCAAGTTGGACATACCTCTTCTCGATGACGCCGGCATAGGGCGCCAGGATAGTGGCCCGTAAGAGGTCATTGGACGCCTTTTCTAACTGCGACTTGCGAAGGGAAACCTCGGCAAGCGCTCGATCTGTTGATGGCCGGTTGGCACGCTCAACCATCTCAAGTCCAACGACAGCTTTTTCTGCAATCGCTGTCTGCAGGGATTGCTTATCGACAGCACTCGCTGTGACCCGTTCCTTCTCCATCAGGTTGCGAAGACGCTCTTCCTCTCGCTGGGCGGTCTGGAGTTCCCTCCTTGCAACGGCGAGTTGCCTTGTTGCACCATCAAGCTCATATGTCAGGGTTTCAATCGAAGCTTGTGCCTGCTCCAATCCGGCCATTGCAGCCATCCTGGCCTGCACCAGATCTCGGTCGTCGAGTTTGACGAGTACCTCTCCCTCAACGACCTCGCCGCCTGCTTCCAGCTTGGGAGCAATCCACTTAACCACTCCGGGCAGTTCAGCCTCTACCTGTGTTTTTCGCAACGCCCGGGCGACGCCATAGCCGGACAGGACTTCCGTGTAATCCTGTAACTCGACGGGCTGAACTCGTACCGCTGTCCGAGGGATAACGACCTTCTTCTGTTCAGGAAGCTCCTTGAGGGATTTCAAAAACTGAAATGCCCGTGCGCCGCCGTAGATCAAGCCAGCGATCAGGGCAAGCGAGATGATCGCCCTTGCAGTGATGCTTCCTGCACTGTTTTTGCTCATAATTTTCCTGCCCGTGCGATGGTGCGAGCAGTTTACCGGGGGCTGGTCTGGTCGCCATTTTGGAGGTCGGAAGGCTGCTACGGAATCGAGGCATTCGACAGTTTACGCTCCCGGGGCCGCTCTGGCCGGTCGCTCATGCTATCTGGAGCACGCAACAAGTTCGTAGTAGGAAATTCTTGAGTAACAGCTCGGGCTGAAACTGGCTGAGTCATCAAACTGGCAATCGGTCACCCAGCGCGCTTTCGAACCGCGATTTTTCCTGGGCTTTCAGATAAGCTTCCTGCGGGGTGATTTTTCCCTCCTTCAGCAATTTGTAGATGGCATCATCCATAAGCTGCATTCCTTCGCCGCGTCCGGCCTGAATATAGGAAGTGATTTTCTCAACCTGGCCCTGTCGGATCATGCTCGCCAGCGCGGGGCTGGCGGTCATGATTTCGTTGACGGCAATGCGGCCGCGATTATCTGCGGTGCGGAGCAGGAGTTGGGAGACGACCCCCTGTAACGATTCGGCAAGCATGGTTCGCACCTGTTCCTGCTGGTCGGCCGGGAACGCGTCAATCACTCGGTCCACTGTCTTGGGGGCGTTGTTTGTATGCAGAGTACCGAAAACGAGTGAGCCCATTTCGGCGGCTGTAAGCGCATTTGAAATTGTTTCCAAATCGCGCATTTCACCGACCAGGATGACGTCGATATCCTCACGGGTTGCACTGTGCAGGGCGTGCGCGAAAGAACGGGTTTGAGCGCCCACCTCACGCTGAAGAATGATTGATTTCTTGTTGGGGTGAACAAATTCGATCGGATCTTCGATGGTCAGCAGCCGGCAGGCACGGGTGGTATTGATGTAGTCGATCATGGCCGCCAGCGTTGTCGATTTGCCGCTTCCTGTCGGTCCCGTAACTAATACCATTCCCGACCGCAAATCCGCCAGCCGCTTCAGAACCGGGGGCATTCCGAGTTCATCAAGTGTCAGTATCTTTTCTGGAATGATTCGAAACACCGCACCCATACCGATGATCTGCCGAAAATAATTGCACCGATAACGTGCAACGCCTTCCAGTCCGTAGGCGAAATCAAGATCGTTGTTTTTCTTGAAATGCTCCCAGTCGCTCGCGGTGGATATTTCGCCCAGAAGTGCGCCCAGGGACTCTTCGGTAAATACAGAGTGTGAGCCAAGATTTTCAAGGTGTCCGTGGACGCGGACCTTGGGTGGCTGGCCAACGACTAAATGCAGATCGGACGCGCCTGCTTCCTTCAGTTCGATGAGTAGCTGATCTATTTGCGGCATTTGGTGGGTCTTTACTTTTGCATGTACTTGAGCAGGTTCTGTGGGTTTTCGGCACGAATAAACGCCTCCTTTGGTTCGATCGTGCCCGACTCCACCAGTTCGACCAGGCTGTCATCCATCAGTTTCATCCCGAATTTTTTTCCGGTCTGCATCGTGGAGCGAAGCTGAAAGGTGCGGGCATCGCGGATCAGGTTCGCTGCGGCGGGGGTCATCATCAGGATTTCCATGGCCAGGGCGCGGCCTTTGCCGTCCTTTCTGGGAATCAGTTGCTGGGAAATAATTCCGCGCAGCGATTCCGAAACCATGGTCCGAATCTGCGCCTGCTCCTTGGGTGGGAATACGTCCAGGATTCGGTCGACGGTGCGTGTCGCACCGCGGGTATGGAGGGTACCGAAAACCAGGTGTCCTGTTTCCGCCGCGGATATAGCCATCGATATCGTTTCCAGGTCGCGCATTTCGCCGACCATGATCACATCGGGATCTTCGCGCAACGCGGCACGGAGCGCGCTTGCAAACGAGTTCGTGTTTTCACCCACCTGGCGATGGTTCACCAGGGCCTGATCGCTCTGATGGATGTACTCAACCGGGTCTTCGATTGTGATGATGTGCTCTTTGCGGTCGTGATTTATCAGGCTGATGAGTGCCGCCAGTGTGGTGGACTTTCCCGAGCCGGCCGGGCCGGTGACGAGAACAAGACCCTGGCGGTAATCCGTCAGTTTTTTTACGGGTTTCGGTAAACCCAGTTCCTCAACGGTAGGGATGTGATCGCGGACAATTCTGAAGCTCGCGGCCGCGCCATGGCGATCCCAGAAAGCATTTACACGATAGCGTTCCGTGATTGTCGGCGTGTAGGAGAAATCGAGTTCCAGGTCCCTCTCGAATTTAGCGGCCTCCTCCTCCGTAAAAATTTCTTTGAGCCACGAACGAGTTTCCTCTGCTGTGGCCGCTGGAAGATCCAGGAATTCCAGTTTTCCGTCGCGCCTGATTGCCGGGGCGAGTCCGACACTGATATGCAAATCGGAAACGCCCTGTAAACGCGCCTGGCGCAGGAGGGTGTTGAGGTGTGTGTCCCCTTTCCGGACCTCCACGCTTGCCAGGGATACCGCCGGCTCCGGGGTGGACTCTGGAGTTGTAAGTGATTCCGCGGCCGTTGATTCAGGTTCAGGCTCTGGAGCCGGCTCTGGTTCGGGTGCCGCTTGTTCCTGCTCCGGTTCTGATTCGAGCGAAGCCGGGCCGGAACGGACTTTCGTGAGAATATCCTGTACTGAATCTGCCGGCAGGAAACCGTCCCCTGCGAGCACTTCACACACTTGATCGAGGGCTAATCCTTCGCTCCTGCCCATTTCTATGAAAGGGAGACAGCTTTCCATCTGCTTTTTGCTGACGTATCCTTCATCTACGATAATCTTCTCAAAGAGGTCGAATTCTTCGTCTCTGTTCATTGTGAAATTTATGTTAAAAAGTGCCCGCCCGTGTTTCATTCCAACAGATCGGAGCGGTCGTCGAAGGCCGGGCGAGAATATAGTCCCGCAGATGGAAGTGCAATTCTGTTTGAACGTGGGGTGGCAGTGGCCTAGTCTTTATCCCAACCGCTTTCTTAGAAAGCCCCTCAAGAACCAAGTTAAGGAAATCAATATGGAATCAACCAACCGGTTTTGGATGCTCGCTGGCTGCCTGATATTCGCTGCTGTCACTCTGAATGCTGACCAGGTGAAGGTGAAGGCGGACGGTACGCAGGTAATGCTCGGTGACAAGGTGTTAACCACGTTGAATGCAGGCGCCGAACTTGAGGTGGTGAAACGTCACGGCCAATGGGTCGGAGTCAGCATCGACATAGATGGTCAACGAGTGAGTGGCTGGCTGAAGGCCGATCAGGTCGAAGTGGTGGCAGCAGCAGGTATGAGCCTGGCTGTCACCGCTGCGAATGGTGGCAAGCAGGTTCCCATACCGCACATGCTGGCCTGCATCAGGGGCAAGGGTATCGATGATCTCGTCATGAAGGCCCAACAAATGGTCATGCAGGTGAATCCCCTCTTGGCGGGTGCAGTGTCGGCTGACATGTTCGGCAAACCTTTCGGAATGCAGGGCCTGCCAGGGGTGGACCGAAAAGCGCCCTTTGCGATGGTCATTCTCAATCCGGAAAAATTCAAGGAAGGCGCCGTCATGGTCTTTCCTGTGAGTGATTTCAACGCATTGGCGAATGCGAATCAGAATGGACGATTCAAGGTTGTTGCTGCCGGCAATTTCGCATGTATCAGCCGCGATGCGGGTGCTGCCAGCCTGGTCGCCCAGGCTCTGCAGGGCGTGGCCGCGATCGACCTTTCGGGCATGAAAGACGATTTCGAGATTCGAGTGCAGACGAAGCCCATTATGGACGCTGCGGGCCCTCACATTGCCACTGGGGTGACGAGCCTGACCGAGGCCATCAAGGCGGGTGCGGCTGCCGGGGCAGGCGGCAACCCGGAGCTGACAGCAAATGTTCTTAAAGCAGAAATCGACTGGCTTCTTGGATTACTCAAGCAGACCGATGAATTCAGTGTCGGTTTGGGAATGGGTATGAACGGCCTCACTCTCCGGCAGACGGTGAACGCCACAGCAGGCACAAAACTGAGCGAGTGGATCGGGGGCGTGCCGCCAGCCGATAACAAACTCATCGGAGGCCTGCCGGCGGGCGAAGCGCTCATGACAATGAACGGATCTGTTGGCAGTAAGGGTTGGCAGGAGCTGTATCTTGGCTTCACAAGAGACATCCTCAAAGCCATGAATATGACTGATGAATCGATACTGAAGATGGCTGAGAGCATCATGAGCAAGTTCACGGGGACGATGTCCATGTCGGCCGACATGAACCAGGACGGGCTCGTGTTAGCTTACAACATCGGAACTCAAGGAGATCTTGCCTCGGAGATGCGGAAGGGGATGGATGAATTTCTGAAGGGGCCCTGGATGGAGAAATACAAGGAACTCGGCCTCAATTTTGAATTGGACTACAAACCGGCCGCACGCACCCTTGATGGGATCAGTATCGATGCATTCACTTACAGCATGTACCCTCCGAAGGGCACGGAGAACAACCCGGCGGTAAAGATGCAGTTCGACATGATGAAGAAGATTTACGGTGATCCGATGCGTTATGAAATTGCCTATCTGCCTGATTCCATGCTTTTTGTGATGGGCAAGAACACCTCCGGCATCACAGACAAACTAATCGCTCAGTCCAAGGACGGCCAGGCCAACATCCCTGTTGGTTTGCAGGACGCAGAGACGGCGATGGGGAAAGGCGCCCAGCTCTACGGGGCTTTTTCTCTCAAGAGATTGGTTGATGTCGTAGACATTGTGATGAGTTTGACTGTCCCGGGTATGCAGGCTGGTGGTGCTCCTGCAGTTCAGATCCCAGGCCCTTCGGTCACGATGGCCGTGAGAACCAACGGGACGACCTCGGAAGTCGAGGTCGCGATACCGGCTCGTCCTCTTGCTGCACTTCAGGGCTATTTCATGCAGAAGATCATGCAGATGCAGCAGCAGAAACAGCAGCAGCCCGGCCAGCAAGAGGCCCCGCCGGCCCAGGTATTTTGAGCGTAATACGTAATGCGTAATGAGTAAGTTTGGATGCGAATGGGCGTTCTGCTGCGAAGGCGCCTGCCAACTCCAAGGCAAAGGAAGGGACAGACGGTTTGGCCGTTTGTCCCTTTTTGGTTCTTGAGTGGAATGGTGGAAGAATGGTTGATGGTTAAGAATGGAAAGTTGGAATAATGGAAAGCTGGAATTCGCTCTCGCTGAGCTTTCCATCTCAGACCATCGAGACGTTCATCGTCAACATTCCCTTCTTCGACTGTTCCGCTCTTCACTTTTCCTTCTTCCCGCCCTCCAACACTCCAACACTCCCTTCTTCCTTCTTCTTCCTTCTTCTTCCTTCTTCCACCACTCCACCACTCCAACACTCCCTTCTTCTTCTTCCTTCTTCCTTCTTCCTCCCTCCCCATGCCTGAACCCCTTCGCATTTCGCCTTCCGAACTCAAATCCCAATTCGGGCTCAGCCAACGGTTGATCGTCCGGATTGGCGCGTTGATGAAAAAGAAGATTGGGCTCAGTGCGGTGGTCGCCGAGATGGCAGAGCCCGGCAGTCCGATGGAGCAACTGCTGCTGAAGGGGGGACTCCACGAAGACCCCGAATTCACACAAGAGGACTTGAATTCAAAGTATCAGGATGCCGGCGGAGACGACTTACTGTCGCTGGTAGCCTGGGAAGACTGGCGGGTTATCTCGCTCGAGGAAGAAACTGCAGCTCAGGAGGGATGGGCGGCAGCCGGAAGGGATATGGTGAAGGTCAATACGAATGAGGTTTCGCTCATTTCCTCGTCCAAGTTTTTCGAGGGGGCCGAATCACTGTTTACGGAAGAGGACGTCCGCAGACTCAAACTCACTGCTGTTACTTCCGCAGATTTGAACGAGCGCATCAGGGCCATTCGACAATTGCTTCTTTCGTCTGCCCCGGCCAATGCGAAGGCTTCGGTCTTTATAAATCTGCTCGGGGATCCTGACGCACGCATCCGTACCGAGGCAGCGAATGCGCTTGAGGGTCTCGGCCTCAACACCAACGTGGCAGGCGCCATCGGTGACATGGCCGAAGGGAACTCGAAACAGCGTCTGCTCGCCGCACGCCGGCTGACGCCTCTGATCGAGAACGGCGGCGAGCTGGAGGTTTTTGTGATCGCCCGGTCACTCTTGCGAAGCCTGGACAGCGAATCAGAGCTCGAAGTCCGTGAGGCGATCCTTGAAGCATTCACCTCCGCCGGGCCGCAGATTAGCAAGCATGAAGTCGAGCGTGAAGCCGTTGTTCAGATCCTCGTTCAGCAATTGCGGGAATTTCCGGACAGGCTACGTCCGCAGACCACCAAAGCGCTGCAAGCATTGGCCCAGGACTTCAACACGCCGGTCGTTCGACAGTTGTGGGATCAGATACGGAACGAGAGTGAGCTCAAGACTCGAATTCACATCCTCTGTTTCTTGAGCACCCGAGAAATGCCGGAGGACATCGAGGCTGTCGTTATCGAACGGATGGCCATCGAACTCGCAAACCTGAGATCGAATGACGAAGATTCGATTCGCCTGGGCAATCTGCTCCTCCACCACGGCGAGAATACATGCCGCTCTCTGCTGGATGCCCTCCCCGAAGCACACCACCTTCAGCGCACCCACATCGTGGAAATCCTGGACCGGGTCGCTTCCGACTCCGAGCGGCCCGTCAGCACCGAATTGAAAGTGGAAGTAGCGAGGATGTTCCTTTCATCACTGAAAACTGCTGAACTGAATGTTCGTCTGGCGATCATCCAAGGGGATCTCGTTGCAGATCCAAATATCGATCAGGAGACACGGCACCAGCTAATCAGCGAAATCTTCGCCAACCTGCATGACTACAACAATCCACGGACTGCCGGGCTGGTTGAATCCACCATCTCTGGCATGGGGCTTTCGGCAGTCGAGCCCCTGTTGAGCATTGTGCAGCATGCTACTCGTCACGAATCTCGAAAGGAAGCCCTGCTCGTTCTAGGCAAGGTGTTCACCAAACTAATCAAGAGCAAAGAGCCGGTGCAGGAGATTGCGGCCAAGAGTATCAAACTTTGCAGAGAACTCGCGGCCGGCGAATCGGTCGAAATGGCCGGAGCAGCTATGGACACACTGGGTGACATCTGTTCCTGCCCGCTCATCCCGCCCAAGCTCCTGGAAGAAGTCTCCGGTGGCCTGAGAGAGTCGCTGTCCACTTCAAGCCGGGCTTTCGAGCTTCTCCATGCGCTCGGCAAGATCTGCGGGAATCCCTCAACACCCATTCAGGAGCGGCTGGATACCACCAACCTGTTCCTCCAGCTTTTCCGATCAGATCTGCCCGAGGTATCCCAGGAAGTCACGGAAGTGGATTTTGAACGCATCTACGCATTTGGAAACGAAATCCTGGCTTATACGGACATGCTGCCGACCCTGCTGCAGGGCTTCAAAGACATCATTCTCTCGCCCCAGATGCCGGTCTCGCTTCGTGAAAGAATTCTCGCTGCGCTGCTCAGCAAGTGGGAGACGGTTCTCGATTACCGCGAGATCTGGGGGCCGGGAAATCAGTCCCTCATGCTCAAAATGCTCAAAGAAATTGCGTTATCAGACATCACGCCCGAAGAAAACCTGCTCAAGATTTTCAACCAGATTAGAGTCCAATACGAACGTCCTCCTTACCTTGCAGCCACCGGAGAGATTTCCATCGCCAGGCAAGACCTGCCTTCCATCGGCGATGCCGCGGCCGTTACCCTCAAGGCAGCCCTGGCCTATTGGGTGGACAGAGATCGCATCGAACGTTCAGACGAACCCAGCATCCTGATGGCTCTTGGCCGCCTGATCGCGGTGCATAAGCTCGGCGACGACCCCGCCGTTGAAGGCCAACTCAGAGCCCGTGTTCTGGACCTCCTTTACAACGCGCTCAGGCAAAAAGTGAAGGGCGTTGATCTTGTTCTGAAGGAACTCACCACTCGATCTGGCCTTCCGGAAAAACTGAAGGAAGAAATACAATCACGACTGAAAAATGCTTTCGCCCTGCGTTTGAGGTGAAACGTCGCCGCCTGCTACAAAGAACCATGACCTGGATAAAAACTGACCCGCCAGAAAGCGCTGCCGACGATCTCCAAAATGCCTTTCAGGCCCTCAAGGCCATGTACCCCGCCTGTTATGTATCGGGGGACGTTCTGCAGCGAGACGCGGACAAAGTCATGGCCAGCCACGCCCTCATACCGCCCGCGCTATATCATGCATTCGCCACATACGCGGTTCTCCTGTCCGAAGACCTGCCTCTGAATCGCCGTGAACACGAGTTGATCGCTACCGCCGTCTCCGCAGCCAATCAATGCAACTACTGAATAGATGCTCACGCAGAGTTTCTGCGTGTCACAACCCTGGATAACGATCTCAGCGAGGCGGTTAAACGCGACTACAAAACCGCCAACCTCTCAGACCGGGAGCGCGCCATGCTCGACTTCGCGGTCAAGCTCACCGAGAACGCCTACAAAATTCAGCCGCAAGATCATGAGGGTCTGAGGCAGCACGGCTTCGACGACCAGGCCATCCTTCAAGTCACGCTTATTGCCTCCTGGTTCAATTACATTAACAGAGTTGCGGACGCCCTTGGTGTGGGCCGGGAGCAGTAGGGCTGTTTAATTCGATTGAACTTCCCGCTGTAACCGGAATAGTGCCGCCTGCACGGATAACTACAGGAATGGATTGGTATGCATTCAGTTTCAATTTCTGAACAAATCATCATCGGCGAAGGCCGGCCACTTGCGCTCATCGCCGGGCCGTGTTTGTTAGAGGGGCGTGAATTCATCCTGCAGATTGCGGAGAAGCTGATTGCCGTCGCCGCAAATCTGCACATGCCTTTCATATTCAAAGCCAGTTATGACAAGGCCAATCGCACTTCGGTAGAAAGTCCCCGCGGCCCCGGGCTTGATGAAGGGCTCGAGCTTCTGGCGGAAGTGAAAGCAGAATTAGGCTGTCCGGTCCTGTCGGATGTCCACAGTACTGCCGAAGCAGAAGCTGCGGGTGAAGTGTTGGATGTCTTGCAGATTCCCGCCTTCCTCTGCCGCCAGACGGATCTCCTGCTCGTGGCTGCAAGGACAGGGCGCGTCGTCAACGTAAAGAAGGGACAGTTTCTTGCGCCCTGGGACATGAAAAATATTGTCGACAAGGTGGAGTCGACGGGATCGAAATCTTTGCTGCTTACCGAACGCGGAACGAGCTTCGGGTACAACACACTTGTGAGTGACATGCGTTCGCTGCCAACCCTGCGCGAACTTGGTTACCCGGTCGTGTACGACGCGACACACAGTGTTCAGATGCCTGGCGGGCTCGGAGGTAAGTCAGGAGGCCAACGCGAGATGGTGCCGCATCTCTTGCGGGCCGCAGTCGCGGTAGGCTGTGATGCTATTTTTGTGGAGACTCATCCGACGCCAGACGAAGCCCCTTCTGACGGCCCCAACATGGTGCCGCTTGATGAACTTGAAAAACTGCTTCAGGGTGTGCTCAAAATTGATGCCGCAAGAAGGTCTATAGACTAGTGCGGTGCCCCGAAAGTTCTGACCCTTTTTTCGGCAATTCATTATTCCGGATTCCAGGCCATTTCTAACCCACTGA
>JAQBXN010000223.1 GCA_027625095.1 Planctomycetota bacterium
GTGGGACGGGGACGGTACGCGCTGAATTCTGGATTGATCCGTATTTTGCCCTCCGGCAGGCCCCCATTTGGTTCCCCGCCGCGAGAAACGGCCAGGGGTGCTTGTGTTCCAAGGCGGGCGCGCCCGCCTTGGAACACAAGCACCCCTGGAATCCCTTGATTTCTCCTGAGTCTCCCTGGTAGACTCAGGAGAAATCAAATTTCCTATGAGTTAGACTCAGGAGAAATCAAATTTCCTATGAGTCACCACAGCATCCCACCCAAGAAGGCAGTTGGTAGGCCGAAACAAGCCACGCGCGGTTCCGAAACGTCCACCGACTAAACGCTAGAACTACGCTTCGCTTGTTCCGGCCTACGTGAACTATCCCCACGAACGCGAACATATTTCCACTCGAATGAAAGGTGTTGCCATGAAGAAAGTCGCTCTCGGTCTCCTGACAGTTCTGTTTTGCGCGATATTGTTGGCGTTGCTGCCGACGGTCGCACGAGCAGAAAAGAAGGCAAAGGCTCCGCTCAAGGTGTTCATTCTGGCCGGCCAGTCCAACATGGACGGGCAGGCGCATATCCGGACGATTGACTTTTTGGGTGAGGACAAGGATCCGGCTCGGGCCGCTTTACTGAAGACCTTCAAGCCCGACGGCACCAATCTGGTGACCCGTGACGACGTCTGGGTTGCCAATAATGTTAACGACAAGCTCCAACCCGGTTTCGGTGGGCGGAGAGACTACAGCAAACTTGGAAGCAACATCGGCCCGGAGTACGCATTCGGCTATTACATGGGCGAGGCGTTCGACCAGCAGGTTCTGCTGATCAAGTTTGCTCCCGGGGGCCAAAGCCTGTATGCCAACTTCCGCCCTCCGAGTGCGGGAAAGACAGGCAACCAGAAACTCGATGAGCAAGTGTTGACGAAAGAGGTGGCTGACAAATGGAATGAGGGGCGTGTCGAGCCCGTCGTCGGCCTGCAGTATCGCAACATGGTGAGGTCCGTTCATAAAACCCTGAAGAACCTGAAGACTGATTTCCCAGGCTATGACGAAAAGGCCGGATACGAAATCGCCGGCTTCGTCTGGTTTCAGGGCTACAACGACATGTTTGATGAAACCGGACGCAAGCAATACGGGGCCAACCTCGTCCATCTGATTCATGACGTACGCGCCGAATTCAAAGCCCCGGAGATGAAGGTCGTCGTCGGCGTGATGGGGGTCAACGGCGTGAAAAATGAAGTCGGCAAGCAGCAACAAGTGCGCGACGGCCAGCGTTTCATTAATACCGTGCCGGAATTCAAGGGCAATGCCAAAGCCATCGAGACTGCGCAATTGCTGCACCCAGATATTGTGGCCATCAAAACTGCTGGCTGGCTCAACATGGATCGTGATCTCAAGAAAACTCCGATCACCCCGGAGGAGCAAGAGATGCTCAAACGCTCAACGTCCAACAAGGGCTTTCATTACGGTGGCGAAGGCCGATTCTTCATCCTAGCCGGCAAGGCCTTCGCCGACACGATGCTCGAACTCATGGAGGTGAAGAAATGAAAAGCGCTACACGATCGATCAGCCATTCCGCTATGGTGGCCACCCTACTGTGCTCACTCTCTGCCTGTCTCCAGGCAGGAGAACCAAATGCAAGTGCGCTGGACGCTGCGATTAAGAGTGGCGAGTTTTCCGAGTACCTGACCGACGCCAATGCCTGGCTCGAGCAGAAGACCCCGGCCAAACCTACTGAAGCCGCCTTGGTCGCCTTGCTGAAAGACCCGGTCTACCGAACTGTTCTGGACCAGCGACAATTCATCGCCAAAACAGGCGCGGACCAACTGGGCGCCTTTGCCAAGGCGGATCCTAACAACCGGGAATTCCTGGGCTGGCTGATGAACAGCGCCCCGGTCATGGATCTCTACCTGGAGGCGAACGTGCCGATCGGCCTCTCGGCCCGCGAGGCGAACACCTACACGCTGGATACGGCAGCACTGGATATCTGGAAATGGATTCTCAAGACCGATCCCGACGCGCGGGACGGCATCTACCTGAAACTCGCCATCGCCACGGGGATCGCTCCTCCCGGCTCCGTCAATATCGGCGCCGGTGGCGCCGCCAAGCATGCCGATCCCATCGAGCGATACATGTATTACAAGAACGCATACCAGAACAAGGAACTGCTGCCCAGTTTCGACAATCTGAGCGTTTGGGAATACTCGCGGATTGTATCTTCCGGTGCCAGCCATGACGATCTGACCTGGGCCAGGGACATGGTCAACACCTTCCGGCCGGATCTGAGAGACAAGGAACGGGTCGTCCGATCGACCAGCCTCGTCTGGCGCAGAGCGGCGCCGAAGCAGTTCTATCCGAATGGCTACGTCACCTTCAGGAATGTGCTGGCAGGCGGCGGCAAATGCGGACCCAAATCATCCTGGGGCGTGATGGTCAACCAGGCCTTTGGTGTTCCCGCGATCGGCGTGGGGCAACCGAGACATGCCTGCGTCGCCTACAAGGCGGCCTATCCGGAGAACCAGCCACAGCCCGGACACGCCTGGAAGGTCGACTACGGTCGCGGGTGGCAGGTGTCGAAACTCCTGGGGTTGAAAGGCGAGGTTTTTCTCGCGGGTGTGGTGGAGCGGGAGTACGCCGCTGATTTCTCGCAGGTGGAACATCTGCGCTGGCTGGCCGCCGCCCTGAGCCCGGCTGATCGCGCCACTGCGGTGATGGCCGTTGCGGAATCGATTCGCGATTCGGTCGCCGTGAAGATCGCTGCGGCGGCGGCAAGCACACCAGAAACGTCGGTGCCTAAACCCGCGTCCGAACCTGATCCCCGTTCGACAATACCCAACAAGGCGGTTGATGGCGTCATCCACGTCGAGGCGGCATCCTTCGCCAAAACCGGGGGCAAGATCTCCTGGGGTGGCCAGAAGCCGTACGTTGAGGTCTTTGATTGCTACGCGGGCGGCAAGCAGGTGTATTTCGAGCAGCAGATGACGGAACAGTGGGCGGATTACATCGTCGATGTTCCCTCGTCGGGAACCTATCACATCGTCATGAAAGCTGCCTGCGTCAACGAGGATCAATCCCTCGACGTCTGCTCCGGCACCAATGTGGTGGCCACGGTGCCGATCTCCCTGGAGTTCGGTCTTTGGGTGCAAACATCACCCGTGGAGTTGAAACTCGAAAACGGGGTACAAATCTTGCGCATTCAGACTTCAACCAAACAACACATGCGAGGAATCGCGCTGCGGTGGTTCGAGTTGAAGGCGAAAGGCAAGTGAATTTTCTGAAGAACATCGACGCGAGCTGGATGTCAGCGTATGGTTTCGACGGGCGTAGAGTCGATGACGTAACGGTTAGACCTCGTCAGTTAAGCCACACCGTTTGGTCGCCCTTGCAGGCGGCTGAGCGGTGGTTGGTACGTGAAGGCAAATGTGAAAAAGATCCACGGATCGAAAGGGACGAATTACTGGTGATGTAGATCGCGGCGAGCCCGCCCAAGGTTCACGATCAGAACGCTGCCAATTCGGTGCCGCCACCGCCGCTTGGCGATGCTCTGATGTGAAAGTTTGGTACGATAAAGGTCCAGTTAATGCATCATTATCTGGACTCGTCGCGGTTATCGCCTCACGCCGACCGATGGGCACGGAACCGTGTGATGGTACCGTGTGTTAACGCGCAGCAACTGATATCACTCTTGAAAGGACATTCGTAAATTTTATGACTTCCCATCATTCACGCGTTTCTGTGTTTCGACGCGGTTTCCTCGCGGTCGTCATTTCGCTTGTCCCGATACCTGTTTTCTGTGCGGAGCGCCCCAACATCGTGGTGGTCTTTATGGACGATATGGGATGGGGCGACTTTTCGTGCTTTGGAAACCAGCACGCGAAGACGCCGAACATCGATCAGTTGGCGAACGAAGGCATTCGGTTTGAGCAATTCTATGTGAATTCACCGATTTGCTCGCCGTCGCGAGTCGCGATCTCCACGGGCCAATATCCACAACGTTGGCGTATCGGCTCGTTTCTCAGCAATCGTGACCACAACAAACAACGAGGAATGGCGCAGTGGCTTGACCCCGCAGCACCGATGCTCGCCCGGTCAAATTTCCTATGAGTATGAGTGACTCAGGAGAAATCAAATTTCCTATGAGTCATCGTCTATGAGACCGATTAGCATTCCTGAGTTTCTGCAGGCCTTTTCAGAGGAGTGGTCGGCCCAACTTTCGGAACACAGGGATTGCCTGCTCCACGCCTACTCTCAGCGCACAACGTGGACTTCGTACATGCTGCGAGAAGACGGCGTTTTACACAAAGTCATGCTTCGCCTGCTCTCAAATCGCGGGTGTCCTGAGACATCTCTCAGATACAGCAGGGAGTGGTACACTATCGACGCAGTGTACGTGGGAGGGGATGACCTCTACAAGGATGGCCGCAGATATCCCTCGTACATGTCGGCGCTGATCGAGCACGAACAGGGCGGTGCCCTTGAGGAGGAGATGTGGAAGCTCATATTCTGGCGTTCGCCGCTCAAGATTTTAGTGGCCTATGATTACTGGGAGTCGAAGAAGCAGTCGAATAAGGAGTACGAAGTCTGGATGAAATGCAAGCTGGGAAAGCTGGTAGATATGCTCAGACTCGCGAATGAAGCATTCCCCGAGAATCAGGAGACAGAGTACCTGTTCCTAATCGCAAACAGACAAGACGAAGAGGCTGACCCTCAATGGCGATGGGCTTCAGCCAGCGTTCCGGAGCTGTCACCTTTGCCGTGACGGCGGTGGAAAGCTGCAGATTATAAGTTGGGGCACTCATCTCATCGGACTTCAGTCCGTCCCACACACTCTTAAGATATTTTTGAATACGTGGTGGTCGGGAGCGGAGCGAACTCGCGAGACTCCATACTTCTCATCGCCAAAAAATGCTTCAGAGCCATTGATCCGTTTGATTGGACAAATCTCAAATGAAACACAATAGCCTCGGCTGGGATGCCCCTTGGGAAGAAGAAGAAGAAAATACCAAGAACCAAAACGCCAGGGCGGAGCGCGTTGTTGAGCGCCTCAAACGGGTCGGATTTGATACCGGTGGCGAGACCAACATCTCGCTGGACACAGTGGCGGCGGTGTTTCGGACTTGGGATGAGGAGTTTCGGGCAGAAATACCGGAACTCCTGGAGGAGGACGAAGAGGATGACTGGGACATAACATGCAGTGCCGCTCAAGAACTACTTCTTATCTGTCCGGAAGGCAGGATTCGGCTCGACCGAGATGGTGTGCTGACCATAGTGGAAGCACGAGAGAAGGTTTTTCTCGAAAGCTTCGAGCGGAGCACGGCATTGGGTCCACGCCCGAATGATTTCAGTGAACTCGGTAATTGGGCGGCGGCGAGGGCCTCCCTTGGTGATGATCAGACGGCACTACAAGCACTGGCATATCTCCAAGAGCAGGGCGGGGATACACACCTGCCCAACCTTCATTTCAATCGGGCAGGCATTTTCAGACGGCATGGCAAAGTCCAAAAGGCGATCAAGGAAATGCAAAGGTCGGTCGAACTGAAGAAGCAGACTTATGAATTTTCCGCAGCCAACGATCTCATCTGTTTGGCCGAACTTCATCTTGAAGATGGAAATCAGGAAGAGGCCAAGGCGGCTGTTCTTGGTTGCCTCCAGTGCTTGAAAGCTCTGACGGAACAGCCAAGAAAAACATTCGGATGCGGAAGTGAGAATTACCAATACGAGACTTCCAGGGGAACGACTTTTGTCCCTAGGGATACGCTCGTGTACGATGTGCAACGGGCCATCTCGCTTGTGAAAAGGATGGAGGCGGAGGATCCAGTCGAGGCGGAGAAGTTGTCTCCAATCAAAGCCGAGATTTTGGCCGTCCGACAAGTCCTTGAGCAGCACTGGTAGGATGCAAGGTAGTTCAGGGAGCAAATTCCTATAGTGGCGATTTTGGAGGTTCCGTCATGTGGCGGAAGTTGAAAAGGAAATCTTTCGCACTTTTAATCCAGGAGTGAAGCAGCCGCACTTCTAATCCAGGAGTGAAGCAGCATGGGGCACGGCCTCCATTTGCCATTTGGTAGATAAATTTAGACATTAATTTCGGGTTCCTTCAGCATGGACCGGACCTTTCTGTCCTCTCGAAGAGCGGCGTCGCCTCTTATCCGTGCATTCGAGATGCTTGTATCTCCCCCGTGGAAGTCCTCTCCAATCTCTACGAGTGGAAAACTGCCCTGCTTCCAGATCAGGTAGATCGCAATGTCACGCATCGGCCTGACGATTCCACGTACAGGGCGCTTCAAATTTTCGAATTCCTTGACTGACAACCGTAGCACTGTGGCTTATGGCCGTCGTCGTCTCCAAGGGCACCACCGGAAGTGGCTGAATTGGTCCTGGAGCTGGACGCCGCTTTTGCCGACAG
>JAQBXN010000089.1 GCA_027625095.1 Planctomycetota bacterium
GACGGCGAATCCATTTAACCAGGATTCCGCCGAGGCTGATGCCAATCAAAAAGAGTCCGAGGATTCCGCTGTAAACGTATGTGCTGCTGAACTCGGCAGGCGGATACCCAATCTCAGTCTCTGCCGAGTGAAGACTGAGGAAGGACCAGAGACGAATCCAGAGGACTTCATAGCCGAGAGAAATCGCACCCGACAGAAATGAAAGAGCGTAAAGCCACCAGGATGCAGTTCGTCTTTCCTCGATGAGTGGTTCGTCCCGAGTCGTTTCGATCTCAGCTTCCACCTCCGGCACATGGTTTTTTGTCCGTGCAAGATTCGCAAGAACCGCCGACACGCAGCTCATGCAGATAGCGACGATGTAGGAACTCTGCAGCCCCAAGAGTTCAATCAACACAAAAGCCATCAGGACGAGGCCGAGCACGGCTCCGATGGTGTTAATACCGTAGACAATGCCGAGGGAGACCGCGAAGGATTCCTTGCTCCGGGCATAACACTTGGTCATGACCGGCAGCGTGCCGCCCATTAGAAAGGTGGGGATACTCAACAAAAAAAAAGTCAGACTGAACTTGGCGATCCCCACCAGGAGCAGGCTTCGCCCGAAGACCGAGCGATAGAGCCCAATGTAGACTGAATTAAGGGCCGGCAGAAGGAGGGCTACCAGTAAGGCTGTGAGGGCGATCCCAATTTCGAGATTTCGATAAAGACTGATCGGCGATTTTGAATCATCTGCCCGCTTGCCGAACCAGCGGCTTCCTGCGGCCATCCCGAAGAAAAAGCTGGAAAGAACGATACTGACCGAAAGAGTTGTATTGCCGAATACGAAGCCCAGACGACGAATCCAGATTGTCTGATACATCAGCCCCGCCCCGCCTGAGACCAGGACGGCGAGGAGGAAAAACATCGGCTTCATAAAATTGTTGATGGTTTGGTGACATCCGAAGGAAACGGAAGTTAGACGTGATGAACTCTAATTCAACTGACTGTCTTAGGTGCCCAGGCTTCTGCACCAGTCCTCTGTATTTGGCTGGGGGCCTTGATTCCGCTGGGTTTAGAGGTGGATTACGGCCGATCAATCCGGGACAGAAGAAGCAGTCACCTGACTTTTAAATCAGGCCATCAGTTTTGGCTTTAAGACACATTGCTCAGCACTGGGAGAAGGAGGCCGAACCGTCGAAACTCTGTTCCAGCCGTCGCTTCCTTCAGTACTGCCGGCGACTTTATCGCCAGCCGGCATCGGGACAGCCTGGCCGTTCAGTTCAAGGATCGTATGTGGACATAAACATACTTCTTCTAACCGTTCAGCCTGCTTCACCCGCTATGTAAGGCAGCACGGGCTGCATATTCACGTGTTCGATCCACGAGGCTGTTCGAGTAAGTGACCTGATCTCAAACAACGCAATTCCTGGTTATTGAAAATTTAGTGCGGCCCACTCTTCTCGCGAAGTCACCTCGCGTTCCGGCTTGGTCCGGCTTCGTGCGATGTGGCCCTTGTGGGTACGCTGAGTGTCTTGGGTAGCGTCTTGATAACGCCAGTCGAGACTCCACCGAACGGTGTCCGAGCGGTTGGGCAACCCCTGGTGGAAAAGCAGATTATGAAAGAGAACGACATCGCCGGGCTCAACCTCGATGTCGACTGCTCTGTCCAGGAGCGGATTGAGAACGGCCTCGTCAATTTCAAGGTAGTGTTCCCTTGAATGATGCTGAGCGATTCCGAAATTGTGTGAGCCCGGAATGAACTGCATACAACCGTTTTCAATTGTGGCCGGAACAAGCGGGGCCCAGACATTCACCATCCTGAGCGAATCCGCTTCGGCACCGGTGTACCCGCCATCCTGATGCCAGAGAACCAGCGTTCGAGCGTTTCCCGGCAGTTTTGGACGCGCCGTGTAATTGGGATACAGACGAATCTCCGGTCCGATAATCTGCTCCGCCAGATCGAGCAACCGCGGATGAAAAAAGAGAGGGAACAGCCCTTCAAGATGGAGCTCTTTTCGGAAATTCCTGGGTGACTGTTCTGGTATGTCACGGAAGAGCAGATTGAGTCGCTTGTCGAATGGTGCATCCTCGAACGCATCTTCAATCTTGCCCTCACTCAAAAGCCTTCTGGCCAGTGAATCTACAAGATGGGAAAGATCCGCTCGGGCGTCCTCGAGGATCTCCGCACTGAAGAGAGCTGGGACGATGACAAAGCCCTTCTGAGTGAATGTATCAGTGAGATTCGAATCCATGCCAATCGTGCTCTGTTGAGCTTGCTTCAGTGAACGAACGCGGTTGGGAATATACACCCGAGAGGCACTGAATAGCGAAAAGCAGGTGTGCCGCCAAAATCGCCCGCCTTGTTTACACTGCCCGGAGATGTGATGAGAAGATTTCTCGACAGCGATTTCATCCAAACCTACAGAGGCATTCTGATCCCTGTTGCCGCTTTGTTTGTGGCATGGATTCTGTACCCGAAACCGCAACGAGATATTAAGAACGAAGGCATCACTGAAATCGTTTACTGGACGCCCGGTTCGGCAAGCGATTCGATGAAGCTGGTGGTGAAGGAATTCGAACGCCGCAATCCGCAATACAGGGTCACGCAAGGCACGGCCACGGTCCGGGATTCGGTGGGTGACCCGACAAGGTTTCTTCTGGGTGTGGCGGGTGGTGTGCCACCGGACCTCATTTTTTTTGACCGGTTTGCAGTCGTCGAATGGGCGAGTCGGGGTGCCTTCACGGATCTCTCTCCCTTCATCGAACGGGATAAAGATCACCCGGATGCCATAAAGCAGGAAAACTTTGTAGAGCCGGCTTGGAATGAGCCGATCTATAAAGGCAAGATCTACGCGCTTGCCAACAGCGTCGACACCCGGGCGCTCTACTACAATTCGGATGAACTCATTCGCGCCGGTCTCGTATACACCGAGAAAGACAGCCAGGTTTTGGACGGCAAAGTCAAAGCCGGCTCCGCCCGCCCTCCGGAGACATGGGAGGAGCTTTGCCTGAAACGAATTCATGCAAAGGGCGAGGTGCGTAGCGACGGTACGGTCAGACTCAAGGAATGGGTGCGCCGCTCGGCGGTGAACGAACAGTTGCCGAAGGATGCGCAGCTCGACCTCACCGCTTATGGAGTCAAAGAGGATGACGTGGTCACCATGGTGTCCGGGAACAAAGTGTTCAGAGCCCGGCTGAAAAAAGTGGTGGGGGAGACCGAGTTCGTATTGGACCTGAGGAAAGATCTGGCTTCGGGTATTACCAAAGTTCCATCCAGTTTCGTTGGCTCACACGAAATCAAAATCTTCGATCAGGAGAGCTATATCGTTCGACTTACTCGCTATAACCCCGAGACAGGTGTCATGCTGAAGGTGGGTTTTATTCCCCTTTACGGCAATTCGTGGCTCTATATGTATGGCTGGCTTAATGGGGGAAAATTTATGAACGATGATGGGACCTCATGCCTGCTCGATAGTCACGAAATTGTTGTGGCTCTCCAGTACATGACCGACATGTACGATGTGCTTGGAGGCAAACAGGATGCGGATGTTTTCCGGCAGAGTGCAGAGTCTGGCCCGCTCAATCCGTTCCTGGCTGGCAAAATTGCAATGGTGATTCACGGCGACTGGTTTTTAAGAACGATAAGCGAGTTCAAGCCGGAGTTGAATTTCGGCGTTGTGGTATCGCCTATTCCAGAGAAACGTAAGAAGGCCGGATTCCCCTCCTACGGGTGGCTGGGTGGATGGGCCTACGCGATTCCGTCTACTGCCAAGGAAAAAGATGGAGGCTGGGAATTAGCACGCTGGCTTTGCAGTGTCGACGCCAACAAGATTGTCACAGAATTCGAGGCTTCCCTGAATCGCGCAAAAGGCCAGAAATTTTTCCCGAGGCCGCACCCCGACTATCGGATCATGAAGTGGATGGATGAGGAGTTCCTGCAAAAGGATCCTTCAATTTCAGATAACCTGCGTGAAGGCTATCGCACCATGGTGAAACTTCTGCCTACCAGCAAGTACCGGCCGGTAACTCCCGTCGGCCAGCAGTTGTGGACGGAGCATCGGCGTGCCATGGAAGCGGCTATAAGCCACGACAAATATGCGTATGACGCTCTCAACTATGGTAAACGTCAAGTGCAACTGGCGCTGGACCGTCACCTGCATCCCCCCGAAGGACGGCCTGTTCCCTGGAATGGTCTCATTGTCGTTTACGCGCTCATCATAGTTGGCGGCTTCGTGACCCTGATCCTCGTGGAAGACCGGAAATGCCGGATTTACGGTGGTGATCGCAGTAAGTGGATCGGCGGTTACCTCTGCGCGTCCCCATGGATTTTCGGGTTTATACTCTTTGGCGGCGGCCCGATCGCATTCTCTTTGATCATCAGCTTCTGCCACTACGACGTTCTCAATGAGGCCAAGTGGATAGGAATCTCGAATTACGTAAATCTGCTTGGTAGCCATTTCGACGAAGTGACGCAGACGACAGTGCAGAACGATCCTCTTCTCTGGAAGAGCCTGAAGAATACTGCTTTCATGATTGTCGGAGTCCCGCTTGGCATCGTCATCGGGTTGGCATTGGCACTGCTTCTGGATACCAAAGTGAAGGGCCTGCACGTTTACCGAACCATTTATTACCTGCCAGCGATTGTTCCTGCGGTTGCCTCATTTATTCTCTGGCTGTGGATCTTCGACCCAAGCCGCGGGCTGGTAAATCAGATGCTTGCCGCTGTGGGCGTCACAGATCCACCGAACTGGTTACAGGACCCCGTCTGGTCAAAACCGTCCCTTATACTGATGGGATTATGGGGTGTTGGCAGCAGCATGATCATCTGGTTGGCGGGTTTGAAGGATATCCCTGAATCCCTTCATGAGGCTGCGGCAATTGATGGCGCGAATCGCTGGCAACGTTTCTGGCTGATTACGATTCCGATGCTCAGTCCTTACATTTTTTTCAATCTGATTATGGGAATGATCGGCGTCTTCCAAATCTTCGAAGCCGCCTATGTCATGACGGACGGTGGCCCACAGGACTCCACTCTCTTTTACGCATACAAATTGTTCAATGAAGCGTTTCGTTACCTGAACATGGGCGCCGCCAGTTCCATGGCCTGGATCTTATTTGTCCTTGTTTTGGTAGTGACGCTATTACAGCTCTGGCTTAGCAAAAAATGGGTTCATTATGAAAGGTGAGGCGTAATACGTAATACGTAATACGTAAGTTTGGGACCTGAATACCGATTCTGTCTGGATTTCGGTCTTGAAGTTCAAGGCAGTCTTAGGTCCTCTTGAGCATCGCCCTCTTTCCAGACCGATTGATCAGCAACAACGGGAGACCGGGTTCCCATTTACGTATTACTCATTACGTTTTACGCATTACGTATTACGTCTTACGCATTACTCATTACACAGTCATGCCCGCATACAACGAACCACGAGATTTGGAAAAATACATCCTGCACGGCGTGCTGATCGCCGGAGGTCTGATTTTTTCATTTCCATTTATGTGGATGGTAGGCACAAGCATGAAGGTGCAACGGGAGATGTCTGTCGAAGAGCTGGAAATTGCACCGGATACCCCTCGCCCTCAAGTCATTTCGCCGTGGATCGACGAACGGCAGTTCAAGATAACCAAGTCACCGGATGGGATGCCAAGAGAGGTCTGGAATCAGGCTCTGCCGGAACTGGAAGAGAAGATAAAAGAAAAGATCGCCGGTTGGCAGCCACGAACTCCTGGCGCTTATGGCCTGTCTCCAGGAGCACGAAATCTGGAGCATTATTCAGGCGAGATGCTCCAGGGCGTCATGAAAACTCTGGCGGCGCGAATCAGCGACGAAGCACGTAAAGCTGCGTTCGTAGCTGAAAGGAAGAGGAACCCCAGAGTTGAACAATCAGGGCCGTTCAGTGAGGCATCTATTGAGGTCGGTGCTGAGGCAGTCGTCCGTGATGGGGTTCGCCTCGCGGACGATGAACTGCTTTCAAATACCTTTGACCAGATGTACAGGCGCTTTTGCCTGGCCGGTATGCGTTTCAGGACGACCAGCCGCCAGGTGTCCACCGAGCCGGGGAAGGAATGGTCCGTCCAGGAAGGGGATGTGAAACTGTTCAAACGAACGGAACGCTCCACGACGTTTCAGGAAGTCCATTACGATTTCACTAAGAGTGCGAGCGCCCGTTTTGTTTTCCCGAATGAAAACATGCCGGAATTCAAGGAGGAGGTAGAGCGCATCTATCTGAGCTTCCGCGGCGATTCCAGTTGGGCCAATGCTGCCGTCTATGTCACCTTCAAGGGTGACCTCTACATGACGGAAAACTCTATCGAGCTTTATGAGCGCGAGTGGCAGGAGCTACAGCTTCGCTGGCCCTGGCAGGAATCTGACTCAATGGAGCCGCAGACATGGAACACCTTGCAGAAAATTGGCGCAGCTCCGGCTGGGAGCGGTTTTTCGGTAATGATGGAAGTCGTTCGAAATACAAAGCCTGGGGCATGGAAAGATAAGATCCTCCGAAACTACTATCTGGTATTCAGAGAAGTCCCGTTTCTTCGCTATATCCTCACAAGTGTGGCTCTGAGCATCCTGAATATTGTGCTGGCGATATTTTCATGCACGCTCGCAGCTTATGCGTTCGCACGCCTTCAATGGCCTGGCCGGAACCTCTGTTTTGCGCTGATGCTTGCGACCATGATGATTCCAGGACAGGTGACGATGATCCCCGGCTTCCTGATTCATAAGCATCTGGGATGGTACAACACTCTGCTTCCGCTCTGGGTACACTCGGCCTTCGGCTCGGCCTTTTTTATCTTCCTGCTCCGCCAGTTCTTCAAAACTATTCCGCAGGATCTGGAAGATGCGGCACGAATCGACGGCTGCGGCTTCTTTCGAATCTACTGGCATGTGATGATGCCCCTGGTTAAGCCCACCATTGCTACGATCGCCATCTTTACCTTCATGGGCGTCTGGAATAACTTCATGGGGCCGCTGATCTACTTGAACGACGAGCGGCTCTTTCCACTGGCGATCGGCCTGTTCAAATTCAGCCTGCGCAGTGGTGGAGATGTTGGCCTGATGATGGCAGGGTCCTTTCTGATGACCCTGCCGATTATTGTTCTATTCTTCTTTGCCCAGCGATATTTTATCCAGGGAATCAGTCTCACGGGCATGAAGGGATAATCAGGATCGCTTTGAAAACGATTCCACAAGTCGAACACTCATCAGAGTTGTCTGATGGCGACGGGTGGGAGTTGGAGATCTTTATGCGATTAACAAGTGCTTTCTTATTTTTTTGCCTTCCGGCGCTGAGGGCCGAAGTTGCCGTTGATTTCAATCGGCAGATTCGGCCGATTCTGTCGGAGAATTGTTTCTTCTGTCACGGGCCGGACGCGAAACAACGGAAGGCGAAGCTGAGGCTGGATATCAAGGAAAGTGCGTACCACGTAATAAAGCCGGGGGACAGCGCGGGCAGCAAGCTGATTCAACGGATCACCGCTCATGATCCGGACGAGTTGATGCCGCCACCGGAATCCAAACGAAAACTCTCCTCGGCAGGAATTGCGACGCTAAAGCAATGGGTTGATGCGGGCGCCCCATGGGGTGAACACTGGGCATTCTTAAAGGTTGAACGGCCGGCGGTCCCTCAGGTGGAGTCTAAGCAGTCTGCTCCGGTCCGGAATGCGATTGATAATTTCATCCAGGCACGGCTCGAGAGAGAAGGTCTCGCGCCATCTCCTGAAGCCGGTCGTCGTACGCTTCTTCGTCGCCTTTCCCTTGATTTGACCGGCCTGTCTCCCAAACCAGAGGAGGTTGCTGCGTTCGTTAATGACAGGTCAGAGGACGCCTACGAAAAGGTGGTTGACCGCCTCCTTGAATCTCCGGCATACGGTGAGCGCATGGCCTGGGATTGGCTGGATGCAGCTCGATACGCGGATTCCAACGGCTACCAGGGCGACGGTGAGCGGACTATGTGGCCATGGCGGGACTGGGTGGTCAATGCCTTTAATAACAATCTGCCTTACGACAAATTTACCATCTGGCAGCTCGCAGGCGATTTGTTGCCGGATGCTACCCGGGAGCAGCAACTCGCCACCGGATTCTGTCGAAACCATATGATTAACGGCGAAGGGGGGCGTATCGCCGAGGAGAATCGAATCGACTACGTGATGGATATGACTGAAACCATGGGGACTGTCTGGATGGGGCTGACGGTTACGTGCAGCCGTTGCCATGATCACAAATACGATCCGCTGACTCAGCGGGATTATTACGGACTCTTTGCCTTCTTTAATCAGACGCCGGTGAACGGCGGGGGAGGGAATGCGCAGACTCCGCCCGTATTGCCTTATCCCGGGGAAGGCCAGGAACAACTGATTGCCGAACTTGAAAAACGCATCGTGGAACTAAATGACCAGCTTTCAAAGCAGAAGCACGAACTTGCCGGTCAGCAGCCCGAGTGGGAGAAGGGGCAGTTGTCAAAAGCAGGTGAGAGCTACTGGAAGATTTTGAAGCCGGAGACACTCAAGGCTGAGCACCAGAAGCTTTCTGCTCTCGATGACCAGTCCATTCTGGCGGGTGGGCCAAATCCACGGAACGATACATACACGGTTACGGCTGTCCCAACGGCAAAGCTTATTACCGGAATCCGGCTGGAGGCCATCCGCCATGAGAGCATGTTCAAGGGTGGTCTTGCACGATCCGACAGCGGCAATTTCGTTCTCACAGAATTCGAAGTCCTCGTTGAATCTCTCGAATCAGATAAGCCTGAGCAGATAAAAATTGCTTCTGCGGAAGCCACTTACGAGCAAGGTAGCCTGAAAGTGCAAACAGCCTTTGATGGCAATCCTAATACCGGTTGGGCCATTTATGAGGGCCGTCCGGTAGACAAGGATCACCAGGCTGTATTCCGCCTGGCGGAACCGCTCGTAGTTGAAGAGGGCAGTTCACTCATTTTTGTGTTGCGCCACCAGTCGGTTCACGCCAATCATAATCTTGGCCGATTCCGGCTTTCGATATCGAGCGAGCCTGAACCCAAACTGAGCGGAAGTAAGGAAGCCCTGCTGGCAGCGTTGCGAACACCGCAGGAAAAGCGAAATAATGAGCAGACGAACCTGGTCTTTGACGCGTTCCTCACCACGGTGCCGGCCTTCAACAAAATGAAGGATGAACTCAAGAAGACTGAGGGTGAAATTAGCAATCTCAAGAATGGTTTTCCCAAAGTGATGGTCATGCAGGATATGGCAATGCCTCGGAAGACATTTACGCTCGTTCGTGGTTCGTATCTTAAACCTGATCAAGAAGTCACTGCCACGACCCCGGTCAGCCTTCCACCGCTGGCGAATGAAGCACCGCGAAACCGGCTTGGGCTCGCAAGCTGGCTCGTCTCGCCCGACCATCCTTTGACTGCCCGCGTGACTGTGAATCGATTCTGGCAGCAGATATTTGGTATAGGTCTGGTAAAGACAACCGAGGACTTTGGCGTCCAGGGGGAACGGCCCGTGCAGCCGGAGCTCCTGGATTGGTTATCAACTGAGTTCATACGATCTGGATGGAACGTGAAGGCTTTGCTGAAGCTTTTCGTCATGAGCCATGCCTACCGTCAGGAATCAAAAGCGACTCCCGAGCTCATTGAAAAGGACCCTCTGAACCGCCTCCTTGCTCGCGGGCCACGGTATCGCATACCGGCCTGGATGCTCCGTGATCAGGCTCTCGCTTACAGTGGGCTGTTGGTCGACAAGAAAGGCGGCCCCCCTGTAAACGGTTACCAGCCGCCGGGTGTGTGGGAAGGTGTCACATTCGGCAACAAACGTTACACACAGGGCAAAGGGGAAGCCCTTTATCGTCGATCCCTCTATACCTTCTGGCGGCGCATCATCGCTCCGACCATGTTTTTTGATAACGCCACCAGGCAGACCTGCACCGTGAATGTTTTGCGGACGAATACGCCGCTTCATGCACTGTTGACGCTCAACGACGTGACATTTGTGGAAGCCGCACGTTCGCTTGCGGAGAGGGTGATGGCCGATGCTGGTGATAATTCTGCAAGGCTCGAATCTGCATATCAGCGAGTTTTGGGCAGACAAGCGACGAAGGCCGAAGCGACAATCATGCTGAAGGGCCTGGAACGCTCGAACGCGGAATTCGCAAAAGATATGAATGCAGCTAAAGACCTGTTGTCCGTGGGCGAATCAAAAGGCAACGAAAAATTGGACGTCGTTGAACATGCAAGCTGGACGGCAGTTTGTCTGGCGCTCATGAATCTGGATGAGACGTTGAGTAAGGAATGAATAGAAGTGGCGAATTGAAGATTGGCGCCTGGGGCTCAGCCTGAAATGGAAACCCTCTCTCCCGCACTCCTCACCATGAAAGGCATCGATAAGAGCTTTCATGGCACCCATGCTCTGAACGCTGTAGATTTCGATTTACGTTCCGGTGAGGTGCATGTCCTCCTCGGAGAGAACGGTGCTGGCAAGAGCACGCTCGTCAAGATTCTTGCCGGAATTTATCAGCCCGATCTGGGCGAGGTATTACTCCGTGGGGAATCCGTGCACATAGGCTCACCTGCGGAGGCGCAAAAACACGGCATCCAGATGATCCATCAGGAGCTCAACCTGGTGGAAGACTTGAGCGTGGCAGAGAATCTCTTTATTGGATGGAAGCTCCTGAGCAGGGGCGGGCTTATTCGGTGGCGCGAATTACGTAAGAAGGCTGGGGAACTGCTTGATTCCATCGAAGCTGATATCGATCCCAGAGCGGTGGTGGGAACATTGAGCATCGCCCACCGGCAGATGGTCGAGATTGCCAGATCGCTGGTGCATGAACCGGACATCCTCATTCTGGATGAGCCAACCGCCACGCTAACGCCCACCGAGGCGGGGCGACTGTTCGCACTTATGGAACGACTGCGTTCGCATGGCGTCGGATTGGTTTTTATTTCTCATCGTCTTGAAGAGATTTTCCGGATTGGTGATCGCGTCACGGTTCTCCGTGACGGCGAGTGGATCGGTACGAAGGAAATCGGTAACACCAGCTCGGCCGAACTGGTGCAAATGATGGTCGGACGCCAGGTGGACCAGGTGTTTCCAAAGCGGGAATCAGCGCCGGGTGAAACGGTCTTGAAGGTAGAAAGCCTCTCGATGGGGCGGAATTCCGAGCCTGTCTCGTTCGCGTTGCGCAAGGGTGAGATTCTCGGGATAGGCGGTTTGGTGGGCTCTGGCCGCTCGCGACTGATGCGTGCCATTCTGGGTCTTGACGGTGTCCAAGGACACTTCGACTCAGTGCGAAGCGCGCTGAGGAACAAAGTGACCTACGCGCCTGAAGATCGAAAACGTGATGGCCTGATTCTGAATTTCGAGATTGCAAAGAATGTCAGCCTTTCATCATTGTCCGAGGCATTTTCTGGTGGCATCCATCGTCGTGTCAATGAAACGCGAATGGCAGAAGATGCTATCGAAAAGCTAAACATTGTGTGCCCGGGCCCGAACGGCATCGTGGATGAGTTGAGCGGCGGGAATCAGCAGAAAGTCATTCTCGGACGGTTGCTGGCGGCCAGACCCGATGTGCTGCTGCTTGATGAGCCCACACGTGGCATTGATGTCGGGGCCAAGTTCGAAATCTACCGTATCATGTCCGCACTTGCGGATAAGGGCGCGGGCATCATTTTTGTGTCGTCCGAACTACCCGAGCTCCTTGGTATGAGTGACCGCATCCTGGTAATGCATCGAGGGCAACTGGCCGGTGCGTTGTCGAGAGAAGAAGCGAACGATGAACGGGTCATGCAGTATGCGACGGGGGCGTAGCGAAACGGATGTTTGGTCGGGGGTGTGGGGGGATTGGAGTGCGTTTCGAATCTCTGCCGAAGACAAACAGCTCGAACATGAGCAATGAAAAGCCTCAACAACTTTCTGACAAGAGCAGGACCATGGTCCCGCTGGCCAGAATCTTCGGTATCTGGTCTGGGCTGATTCTGCTTTGCCTCTTCTTTACTATCGCGATTCCAGACGACGCTGAGACAGGGCGGGTTGGCTTTCTGAGTACGGCAAATTTCACGAACATCTTTCGCCAGATAACCATCGTTGCGATTCCGGCCATCGGGGCGACGTTCGTCATTTTGACCGCAGGTATTGATCTTTCAGTCGGCTCTGTCGTCGCCGTTTCTGGCATGGTCATGGCCGGTATCTTCAGAGACGTCGATGGGGGAGGGCTTTTTCTGGGAATCTGTGCATGTATGGCGGCTGGCACTCTGTTCGGTCTTTTGAATGGTCTGCTCGTTACCCTCGGAGGGATTCATTCGTTTGTAGCAACCCTGGGGACCATGGCTATCGCCCGGAGTCTGGCGAGGGTGAATAATGACGGCGTCCAGATCGGTAATCTCCCCGATAGCTTTGGCTTCTTTTCACAAGGTAACACGCCATTTTTCATCATGGCCGGACTCTACCTTCTGGCCTGGTGCGTTCTGAGATGGACGCTCTTCGGACGTCTGGTTTTCGCCATCGGCAGTAACAAGGAAGCCTGCCGACTGGCCGGCATCAACGTAAGGCTGCACGAAACGCTCGTCTATGTTGCGGCCGGCCTCTGTGCGGCACTCGGATCTATTGTTTTGACCAGTCGTGTTGGGTCTGCTGGCCCTCGTGCTGGCCTCGGTTTGGAACTGGACGTCATTGCAGCAGTCGTGATAGGTGGCACTTCATTGGCCGGGGGACGCGGCGGCATAGGCGGCACATTCTGTGGAGCGCTTTTGATGGGTGTGCTCGGGAACGGTCTGAATCTGCTTGATGTTAATCCCGATTGGAAGGGCGTGATCGTCGGCCTGATAATAATTACCGCGGTGGTCATTGATCGGTGGGGACAGTCGGGCAGAGAATAGAAGGTGGAAACGAATCGCGTTGCCAGTTCCGGTCATTCCTTCTTCAATGGCCCGCCGGATCAGAAAATTCAATACGAAGGAGCAATATTATGAAAAACGGCGTCATCGGAATTCTGGTTCTCACGAATGTTCTGTTCGCAGCCATGGCTTTGCGAAAGACCGGTTCAAAGCCGGCCCCAGCCAAATCACCCAGCACGACTGAAACCGCTCAGTCGCAGCAAACCCAACCCGCGGTACACACCAGACGCATTGGCTATATCACCATGGAGATGAACAACCCGTACTGGCGTCGGGTGGAAAAGGGGATGCAGGCTGCATGTAAAGAGTTCGGCGGGGAGCTAAGCATCAAAGACCCTCAACTCGACAGTGCCAAGCAAATCAGCGAAGCGGAAGACCTGCTTCAAACGGGCGTCGATGCCGTGCTGCTTTCACCGATCACGGACGAAACCTGCACTAAGGTAGAAGAACTCTGCAAGGCCAAAGGCGTGCCGGTTATCGTTGTCGACGTAGGCCCCGGACAGGGCGACTACGCCTGCCTCACCATTTCTGATAACGCGAAGGGAAGCTACCTTGCCGGTAAATACATCAAGGAAAACGCTAAGGCGGACGGCCCCATCAAAGTCGCCTGGCTGCAGATTCCGCAGGCGATCTATGCAGGACGTCTCAGGTCGAAAGGCTTTAAGCAGGCGGTGAATGAATTTGGATTTGTGGTCGCTGCCGGGCCGCAGGAAGCCGCACACCGGAAAGACGTCGCCGTGCAGACCATGGAGGACTTCCTGGTCAAGGCACCGGACCTCAACGCTGTGTTCTGCGAAAACGATGAGATGGCCCTCGGTGCTCTTCAGGCCATTAAGGCTGCTGAGAAACTTGGCCAGATCATGGTCGTAGGATTCGACGGTAACCCAGACGCGATTGAAGCGATAAAGAAGGGAGAGATGTCTGCCACCGTCGCTCAAGACCCAGAATTGATGGGACGCATGGCCATCGTCAACGCATATCAGGTGTTCGCCGGCACACTGGACATAAATGCGCGGCAGGATATTTACGTGCCGATCAAGTTAATCACGCCCGCGGATGTAAAGGGCGAATAAACCGCCACTTCATCTTCCTCAGTCTCGTTCAGACCTTTCACTTAAGGAATATCTAATGCCAATCGGAACCAAAAATAATGTCATTGCTGGAGGTGGCACTCATCACATTGCAATCCAGGCCCGGGACTGGGAAGAGTCCATGAAGCTTTATCGGGATGTCCTCGGTATGCCGGTCGCTGTTGAGTTCGTCAGCGGGGCCGGACAAAAGATAGCGCTCCTGGATGCCGGCGATGGCAGCCATATTGAGCTTTTTGAGCCGAAGAAAGGTACGCCTAAACCAGGTGACAACGCAGCGAATGACCCTGTCTTTCATTTCGCATTGGCAACCACCGATGCTCGCGCGGCCATCGAGCATGTTCGCGCCGCCGGATACGAGGTGACCATTGAACCCAAGAGCCTCAACCTGGGTCACTGGCACGTAACGATTGCCTTCTTTAAAGGCCCCTCGGGTGAAGTCGTCGAGTTCTTTCAAACGCATTGAACTGTCACGATTTGCCCGAATTGTCCGGTTCGTCTTCACCATCATCAAGATCGAACAGCTTCTGGGTCGCATTCAACATCTGGTAACCGTCCCCTTCGGCTACGGCGTCACGGATGGCCGCGATCGGCTTGTTGAGCAGCTTATTGATGATCCGTTTGGTGAGGTATTCGATCTCCTCCCTGTCTTTATCAGAGATCTCGCCGAGTTTGTTGAGGACACGTTCGAGTTCCTGTTCCCGGATGCTGTCCGCGTACTGCGTGAGCTGGGAGATGACTGGGCCGGCTTCGATGATACGCCGGTCACGGATGAATTCGCCGACCTTTTGTGAAACTATCTGTCTGCACGCATCTACCTCGCCCTGGCGTTCTGCAAGGTTTTGCGAAACGATGGATTCGAGGTCATCGATGTCATAGTGGTAGACATTATCGATTTCGTTAACAGCAGGATCGATGTCCCTCGGAACGGCAATGTCAATGAGCACCATCGGCTGGTAGCGGCGACGTCTCAGGGCGTCTCGCACATGCTCCGGAGTTACTATTATGTCTTGCGAACCGGTGCTTGAGATCACGATATCAGCTCTTCCCAGATTTTCTGAGAGTGTTTCAAAAGGCACCGCCTCACCTCCGAATCTGGAGGCAAGTTCTTCTGCTTTCTCGAAGGTACGATTACTGACGAGCACCTTTGCGGCGCCCTTTTTCACCATATGAGTCAGAGTGAGTTCGCTCATCTTACCAGCGCCAAGCACCAGGATTGTGCGGCCTTCCAGATTGAAGATCTTTTCTGCAAAATCCACGGCGACTGAGCAGACGGAAACTTTTCGTTGGCCAATACCGGTTTGAGTGTGGATGTGCTTGGCGACCGAGAAGGCGTTCTGGAAAAGTGCATCAAACAGCCGACCGATCATGCCTTGTCTTTTGGAGAGATGATAAGACTCTTTTACCTGCGCAAGGATCTGGGTCTCGCCGAGTACCATGGAATCGATACTGGCGGCGACGTGGAACAGATGTTCTATCGCGACGGTGTCGCGCTTCTTGTAGAGACTCGAATTCAGTGCGCGAGGATCGACTTGGTGGAATCGGGACAGGAAATCTTCCAGGTCATGATAGTGGACGTTACCCGCCTCCCGCGAGGCGTAGATTTCCACTCGATTACAGGTGGAGAGGATGACGGCTTCATCCATACTGAAATCGGATTTCAGCGCTGACAACCCCTTTATGATCTCTGTGGTGTCAAAAGCGAGCTGCTCACGAATTTCGACCGGAGCCGTGCGGAAATTCAGTCCGATGGTTGCCAGCTTCATGGCTGTGCTCCCTCCACAAGGGCACCTACGGCGTGCACATTATCCACGCTGAAGATGATGCCCAGCGTGAACAACACCAGCACGAACCCCATGATCGTCAGGAAGGCGACTTTCTTACCCCGGAGCGCGGCAAGGAATCGCACGTTCACTGCAACAAGATAGAGAATCCAGGTCAGGACCGTGACGACTCCCAGCGGGGTACTTACCCAATCGATGGGCGAGGAACTTGTCGCTCCCCAACCGACTGCCGCTGCGATCAGAGAGATGGTGTAGAGGGTGAACCCAAATCCGATCGCCAGCACATTCATACGATCCAGCACTGCCAGGGAGGGCATGCGCTGGAATAGTTTGCCCACGATTTTGGCCTTGAGCTGGTGCTCCTGAACCAGGTACATCACGCCAGTCACGCAGGCCACGGCAAATGCACCATACCCGAGGAGCATCATAATCCCGTGCACCATCCACCAGTTTGAGCGGTCGGCATCCGGTTGCGGAGGCACCACGTGTATCGCTTCCCCGGCCACAGCCAACAGCACGACCACCGGTAAGAAGAACGATGTAAGGGCTGCCGGTTTATTGAACAGGTAATAACCAATCAAAAAAAGAAGGACCGCGCACCACGCCATAAAGGACAATATCTGAGAGGGCCCGGTTATCTGAATTTGCGATTGACCAATCCATTGCCAGCCCCATGTCAGTGAATGCAGCACGAATCCCCCCAACGCACAGGCGGCTGGCGTCGGATTTCTCGTCGGTTTCTCTGCCATCAAATTTCTCAGGGCAATGACGCCTCCGACGAGATAGAGAAGAGTTGCAAGGGCAAACATCTGAGAGTTCCGATGTTGATGTTCGAATTGGGATTTCCGGCCTACAGAGCCCGGATTCAGCCATAACCTGCCTGTGTGGGCTAACTTCTAGCAATTTCGGGTAATACTGCCATGAGGGGTATCCTTCCTGCGTCCTTCCCGTTGACTACCAGACAGGCTGAGTTAGATTCCTCCCTCCAAGCAGAGGAACCTCGAAACGGAGCAGGAGACACCATGTCGTTTCATGAGATCTACGAGATGCAGCGAACCCTCAATACCCGTACGGTCGGCAAACCTGTTGACCAGAACATGCCGGAAGAGGAACGCCTGAAATGGATGCTGAATTACAATCTGGCACAGCAGCAGGAACAGGCGGAACTGGTCGATTCTCTGGATTGGAAATGGTGGAAGCACGGCAAGAATGACTGGAAGAATGCTCACATCGAGCTCATTGATGAGCTGCACTTCTGGATGTCCAAGTGTCAGGTCGCCGGTCTGTCATCGGAGGATATCCTCGCCCTGTATAAGAAGAAGAACGCGCTTAACTGGAAAAGGCAGGAGGAAGGTTATAAAGAGGGCACTTACGAAAAAGTTATCGACGGTAAGGAAGACAACGAAGCACTGCACGAATCCTGATGCCAGAAAAAATCACATCCAATTTGGAGGCAGCGGCTGAGAAGGCCAGACACCCCCTTCTAACGACCACTTACGCAGTCCTCATCGCGTGGTGTGTCTTCGCGTTCGGTTGGATTTTTCGTGAGGCTTTTGTTCAGCATAAGATTTTTGCAGGTATCCAGTCTCTGAGGAAAGAGGCCTCCGCACAGGCCGAGGTGAACGTACTTGCAGATGTTGATAACGCACCACTTTATATCGTTCAGGAGCTTCAGCAGGAGCCGGAACGCTCGGTTAAGGTTCGCCTCGCCTCGGTTCTTGAAAAGGCAATCGGCCGTTCGCCCCGGAAGCTCGATACCGGCAATGTGTTTGCCGTGTTCAGCAATGAAGTAACAACCCTCGACGAACTGCTTGAAGACAATCTTTCAGAGTTAGACACCTCGTGGCTGACGGATGACCTTCGGACGCGACTCAAGAACTATCAACGCACATCGCAGCTCGTTATGACATCAGAGGAGCAGACCGCGCTGGTTGAAAGTGCTCGCAAGGCGACATCAGAGTTCAAACCTGAGCTGACAGCACAAGTCGTGTATTTCGTTCAAAACCGGTGGTCAGATCTCAGCAGAGAGAGAGAGAATCGAATCAGTGAATTTGTCGATTCATTCCTGCGCATTAATGACAACTCCGGCGACGAAAACGAAAGGGAACAATTCATTGAACTTACAGTGAAGAACCTCCGTTCCAAAGGGCAGGATCTATTGCCCGATGAAAAGAAATGGCTTGCAGGGAAGACGGGCGAATTCCTCACTGGATTTCTGCCCGAGAGCCCTTGGAAAGCGACTGCTATCAAGGTCGCCAGCAATTACGCGCAGTACGGCTGGACCCCTCTGATTCCTCAAGAGGAACAGCTCCTGATGCAGAGCCTGGCGCTTAAGAAGGAATACGAACTGCAACGCACTCGATTTGCAGACGCGTTGGTGAAATCTATCGAAAACCTCACCAAAGCAGGAGGTGAGGTCCCCCGGACACATATTACGGAAATGGTCAGCCTGTTCGGGGATCTGAATCCAGAGATATTCAGGAGAGTTTCTGATTCCATCGTCTTGCTGGAGACATCACGACTGAAAAAGCTCGCTGCCAGAATCACGGCATTCTCCATAAAATACCCAAACTCCACAGTGGAGGATGCCCGTCGGAGTATTCCTGTGCAGGTCGCGAACGAGCGCGTTCAGGACGTGATTGTTCTGCTTAGAAAAACCCTCTACCGTGAACAGATCCCGTCTGTGATGGCTGTGAAGACACGTACAAAATCCAAAGATGAGCGGAAAAAAGAACTGGAGCGTCTGCTCCGTGTGGCTCGGATCTCCTGTGCCGCGACCCTTGGCCGCGTGGGATTCGTCGCCCGACAGATGGCTCAAGATATGGATAGAAAACCGGGGAAGATTATGAATGACCTGGTTGTAGAAGAGACGCGCAAGACCTTGAAGGGAATCCTCGGCGCCGGCAGCCCCAAAGTGGTCTCCGCAGCGCAAACAGCTTTGCTTCAGATCGAAGAGGAGTAGCCTCTTGAATCCAAACTTCTTTCACCACTCAAACCATATGAAACCCAGGACATCCAAGACTTCTAATTATCTTTCCGGAATTTTCTGCGTAGTTTTTCTCTCCGGCTGCCAGGGGCCACAAACACCGGACACGATTCACACTTCCAAAGCAGAGAAGAACTATCTGGAAAAGATCCGCTCCTTCCTCGATGGGGGAGGCGACGTTAATTTCGCGGATTCAAAAGGGGACACGGAATTGCATAAAGCCGCCTACAAAGGCCACAAATACGTCGCCGAGACCTTGCTCGAACGTGGCGCGAATCCGAAAGCAAAAAATAAGAATGGCAGAACGCCGTTGCATTACGCAGCCATGTACGGGCACACCGAAGTGGCCGAACTGCTGCTCGGGGAGGAGGGCCTGGATGTGAACCTGACCGATAACGAAGGCCTTACTCCGCTTTACTGGGCGAAGAAGTACAGCAGGAATGAAGTCGCGGAACTGCTAATGAAACGCGGCGGCAAGTAAGGGGGGCGTAGCTACAAGCGGCCAGCCTTGTAGACCTGCTTTCAGCATGCTGCTACGACTGCTTGTCGAGTACAAGAACCCTATTGGCGACTTCCTGCAGTGAGAAACCCACAAACAGGTAAACCAGAGCTGCAGTGTGCATGATTATCCGTGCCTCCGGGCCTGTCGTGCCGCTGTAAAGCCAGGCGATTGGGCCGATCAGCAGGGCCGTCCAGATCCACATCAGTCTGTACGGTGACGCGGCTATCACAAAATACGACGCAATCATCACCCAATAGAGAGCGTGGCTCTCTCCGGCAACTCTTTTGAAGAAATGCTCGCCCGTAAAAATATCCGCGAAGGCACGCCAAGATCGTTCGAACAGCTCAGTCGGCGAGAGCTGCCGAAAGAAGAAATCAAATGATGAAATATCCGGCCCACCATAAGGATCTCTCACCATCTGCTCTTCCGTAATACCGCCCTCCTGGTTTACCAATTCATAGTTCCGATAAAACTTGATGTGCCTGTTCACTGCGTACATCGGGTCACCGAATTGGACTCCGCAATAGATCAGGTATGGCAGGATGGGGGCTGCGGCAAGAACCGCAAACTTCAAGAGAAGTTTCTTATCCCAGCCGCGGCGCGAGATAGCGTAAGCGCCTGCTGCGAGGCAGAACCAGAGGGACGTCAATCTCACCAGCGTTGTTGTCGCTGCAGACAGACCAAGCCACACAGCGTGCTTCCCTTTCTCCGGCGGGTTACTTGTGAAGACGGCCCAGGTCATTGGAAACAGCGAGAGTGTGAATAACTCCAGACGCATTCCCCGGGCACCGTTCCAGGCCCATTCACTGCTCCCCGCAATCAGGATGGCAGCAGTCATTCCGGGCAGTTTCCCCCACAGTTCCTTCCCCGTTTTATAGATCGCCGGTATCAACAAAACCGAAAGAATGTAGGACAGAATCCGCAAAGACGAATCTGAATTACCGAAAAAATTCAGGCTCAATTTTGAAAGCAGAATGAAGAGCGGCTCTCTCTCCTGACCGTCATAAAACAGCTTCATCTCATTTGCGATTTCGCGATATCTGGCGGCATCCGGGACAGGCGGTTCAAACCGCATCTGATTTAGAAAACCCCACCGATAGCAGGCGCCAAGAAAGGTAATCAACGCCAAAAGAATCCAGGTTGGATCCTGGCGTCGACCAATTCTGAAAAGGCTCGGAATCAAGCTCGCGAGAGCCAGGATGAGGCCGATGCCCTCCGCATATTCCAGCAAGCCAATCGGAAGTTCCCAGGACGTGGCCGCCAGCAGGGCAGCGACCATCGCGGTCGAATGCAACGGCTCATAACGTGGGAATGCAACGGCAAGTTGCCAGATGCTGATGAGGCACAGCGCGGCGAACGGAGGAATAAGTAACCAGGCGAAACGATTGGGAGCACTCCCGACTTTTATGCTCCTCAGGACTGTTCCCCTGGCGTGTCCATTTTTCTTAATTACCAGGAAATACTGTCCGCCTTCAGGACAGACCTGGAGCAGATTGAGTGGGCGGTGGTTACCTAACAGAGACGAGGCATTAAATTCTTTGTGAGGCCATCCGAAGATGAAATGCCAGGGCGGGTCGCCATTGTGCCGGGCAGGAATCTTGATGCGTTCGGGGTCGCTCGAGGGAAGCAGCATGAGGCCTGCCTTTAGCTTACCTCTACCTGTTTCCGTAACGTCCAGATCCAAAAGGCACTCTCTGAACCTCGATATCCGGATAGGAAAAGTCATGAAAGAAATCGGGCCGGGGCCGAATCTCAATCCTTCACTGGTTCTTTCCCAGCCCACGAATTTCGTAAAACTATCCCCGGGTAAGGCAAGCTGTGGATCAGAAAAATCAATGACAAACTCTGTGGGGCCAATCCCGGCCAGCGAAATCGCACCGGCGATGGTTATCAGCAGAGTTCCCGAAGCAACCGCTGGCCAACAGTGATTCCTGCTGTATTCAATCAGGCTCTGCATAAGACAAGACAGTTGATGGTATCGAAGGCATTTCGGATATTAGCAATTTGGTTCATCGGCACCGGGCCATTTCAACTGGATTTCCCTCTCAATCAATCAACAACAATGAGCAAATTGAATATAGGCATCATCGGCGCGGGCGGCATAGCAAATAAACTTCACCTGCCCCAACTCAAAGAGCTTGAAGACGTGAACATTGCAGTCGTCGCCGGCCGCAGGGAGAGCCGTCTTAAAATTCTGTGTGACCGGTTTGATATCCCGCGCTGGACGCAGAATTACGAAGAAGTTCTTGCGGATGATTCCCTCGATGGAATTGTTGTCGCCACGCCGCATCCGCTCCACGTCGGGCCGGGCATTCAGGCCATGGCGTCGGGCAAACACCTGATGATGCAAAAACCGCTTTGCGGTGATATGGACGAAGCGAATGCATTTGTGGATGCTGCGGACAAATCAGAATCCGTCGTGTTCTGCCTCCCTCACTTTGCCCCCGCGATCTACGCGATGCGAGAGCTGGCCACCAGGGGCGATATCGGCCAGATATCCGGGGCGTATGCGCGCACGAGCCATGGCGGCCCCGAGGTCTATTATGCGGAGGTGCTTGATGCGTTCGAAGAGAAGAGTGACGAGCTGTGGTTCTTCGATGCGAAGCAAGCTTCCGTCGGCGCGTTGTTTGATATGGGCGTTTACGCGGTCTCCTGCCTGGTGGCCATGATGGGTACGGTGAAGAATGTGATCGGCCGCGTGAAGACGATCGCCAAACCTACCGAGCTCGAAGACGTCGCCACCCTCATTCTGGAATTCGAAAACGGCGCGCTTGGAACCGCCGAGACAAGCTGGTGCGACCCTGCACGCACGGGAGAAATGCGAATTCATGGCACTGCGGGCAAGCTGACGACTCCCGGTGAAGACGGAGCCTCTCTGTCCAAATGGACGCCAGGCTCCTACACCAGAGAGGATATCCCACCGACACACGAGCCGGTTGATCTGACGCCTTATCAGGCCGGACACGGACACGCCATGTGGGTGGACTGTATCAGGAAGGGGAAAAATCCAGAGCTTTCGAATGCACATTCAGCGCGGCATGTGACGGAGGTCCTTCTGGCCGGCCTGAAATCCTCTAGCGAGGGCAGGAGAGTGGGTCTCGAATCTAGCGCCCAATGAGAAATAACCACGGATGACTCAACCGCAGATATGGGTTTAGGGATATCGGAGTTATCCGCGGTAACTTCCTATTCACAGTCATTTCTTATACGCTGATCCCCAGTGAAGGTCTCCAGGGGTGAGGCTATTCCCAGCAGCTTTTTCGAAGGATTACATCAAATGAGCAACCCATTGCGTATCGGAGTGGTCGGTCTTGGATGGGCAGGACAGCAGGCCGTTCTTGCTGCTAACGCAGGCCCGCGCACCGAAGTCGTTGCAGTTGCTGACCTGAGCGGAGAGCTTCGAAGCCGGGTCATGGAGGAGTATTCGATTCCCAGCGGCTACGAGACCTACAGCGAATTGCTTGCAGACGAAGCCGTTGATGCGGTCTACCTTGCAGTTAATCCCGTCATGCGACGGCCAATGGTCTTCGATTCGTTCAAGGCGGGGAAGCATACGCTTGTTCAGAAACCTCATGCGGTGCGCGCAGATGAGATCCTTGAATTCGAGGCCGCGGCAAAGGAGGCCGGCAAGACTCTGCAGTTCTGCTACTTCATGCGCCACCATCCTCATAATCGAAGCCGGCGGGCGGCCATACAGGCCGGCAAGATCGGTGAACCGTATCACGCTCGCATTTTCCTCAAGTTCAATTTCCTGCCTGAGCCGGAAGGTATTACTCGCTGGCTGCAGGTCTATGGCCAAAAGGGTGGGGCGCTCGGACAACACGCGTCGCACGAGTTTGATCTCGCGTGGTGGCTGATGGGATGTCCCAAACCGCTCTGGGCTTTTGCTGCCATGCATTCGGTCTATCCAAAGTACGACGGCCCGGAAGGCCCTGCCGAAGATTATTTCTCAGGCATGGTTGGCCTTGAAGGAAACAAGACGATTCAGATCGACTGCTCGCGCTGGCTTCATACGGATTCGCCCACGACATTCGAGGTCTATGGTTCAGAAGGAGCGCTCACGGGCGGCAAGATTTCGCGCTATAAAGACGGAGCGTTTGTGACGGAAGATGTCACCGAGCCTTCGGAGATCGAGCACACCCAACCGCCCGATCCAGGGCCATGCTTCTACTATGAAATCGAACACTTCGCGATGGCCGTCGCAGGAGATGTCGAACCCGATGTAAACGTCGCCGACTCCTTCACCTTCATGAAGATTCTCGATGCCATTTATGACAGCGCAAAAATCGGCGAAAAGATCGAGATAGCGTGAGGTGCCTGCCAGATGAACGCTGGCAGCGCCCAGTATCTGTGTAGACCAGTTCCCGGGCTCAGATCGACGATGCGCCTGGCCGCAATCAGGCCGCAGCAGATGTCATGCAGGGCTGGCAGACGGTGACACCATCGTGTGACTCCATGTTCGCCCATGGCAAGGGGATCGATGATTGGGCTGCCAGCCTGGTGTGGACCTCTGACACATCGACGGGAAAAAGAGATAACCGAGATGCTTTTTGAAGGATGCTTTTCTGCCTCTGTTTCTTTTTTCCCTCCTGTTGAAATGTCTGGCCGACCGACCATTCTCTTCAGCGAAGGAGATGTCCTGTTACAGCCTGCTCGATGTGAGGCTCGACCCTGTTGGGCAAATCGATAACAATATGGTGTACTGCTACTGCTGAAGTCCAGGTCGAGGTCAGTGGAGCCAGAGGCGGCCTTTCTGGGGCCTCATCATCCTTGTAATTCTCGTGGTAAAGATCTTCCCGTCCTCAATCCCTTATCTTTCGTTCAGAGCTTCTTATGAACCCTATCAATCCTTTCAATCGGCTCTTTATTTCCTTCTGTGCGATGGCGCTTGTCCTCTCTCCCGTTCTGAAGGGCGAAGAGAAGCACGATCCAAGCAAGATGGTGCTGGATTCAGCCAGGCGAGCCTATAACGATCAGGAATTCGGTTTTGCCGCGGCGCGATTCCGGGAGTTTCTGTCCCGGTTCGCGGGTAATCCACAAACGATTCACGCCCAGTTCGGTTTGGCATTGGCCCTGATCGATTCTAAGTCTGCTTCTGATGAGGAATTGACCACTGCGGTTCAACAACTCACCGAGGTGGTCAAAGTGAAGGACTTTTCTGAGCAGCGGCACGCGCTCTATTACCTTGGGCTCGGATATCGTCGCCTTGGCGAATCTGTAATGGCGAAAGCGGAGTCATCTCAGCCCCCGTCGGCGGCCTTGCTTGCTACCGCCATAAAACACTTCGAAACTGCGGCTTTGCAATTCGCGGTGGCGGCCGATGCGTTCAAGGCGGGAGTGCCGGCCCCGCTCGAAGGCAAGGAACTGCCCTCTGTCTGGGAGTGGGTCGCCCGATCCAAAAGCGAGCAGGTGGAGATGTTGCTGCGTGCAGGAAAGCTCCAGGATGTTCTCAGCATTGCCGAGGCATTCCTCGCCGAGAAGTGGGCAGGCCAGAGCCGTTATCTTGATCTGGTGCGATATCACTATGGCTTCTCCTCGTTCAGCCTGGGGGGATACGCCAAGGCCAAGGAGTCTCTGGATAAAGTTCCGCTGCCTGACGACCCTGTGTCACAGACTTATGCGGAACACGCCCGCTACATTCTTGGCCGGGCCCGGCATCTTACCGATGAAAGCGAGGGCGCCTTCGAGGCATACAACCTGGTATTGACTCGCTACATCAAGGCAAAAGAAGCTGCCGAGGCTGCCTTGAAAAAACCTGAAGACTTCAAGGACAAGCCGGATGAAAAGGCCCGACTGGAAGGATTTGTGAACTCGCCGCCCGGGCATGTTGAGCGGGTGCGCTATTACCGGGGCGCACTCTATTTCGAGCTGAACAAGCATGAGGAAGCGTTCAAGGCATTCACCGAATTCGCCCAGGCCCATCCGAAATCCGACCTGCTGGCGGACTCTCTCATGCGGCGAAGCATCAGCCTCTGGCACCTCGGCCGTTTCAAGGAATGCATGGATGTCTTGAATCCTCTGATTTTGAGCGCTCCGCAGATGGCGGATGAAGCGCAGCTCTGGCTGGGAAGGGCGCAACTCTCCATCGGACAATCAGCGAAGCCGGAGGAGCAGGCCAAGGCGTACCAGGCGGCCATGGATCACTTCCGCAAAGCCATCGAAATTCTCAAACCGAAAAGTGCTACGGATGCTGTAGTAAAGAAGCGTTTGTCGGAAGTATTGATTCATCTGGCGGATACCCAGATGTTGACCGGTAACTTTAAGGATGCTGGCACAAACTATCTCGAGATTCTCACGCTGGGCGTGGATGACCGGGGCCAGGAACTTCTCTACCGGCAGGCCACTTCGCTACATCTGGCCGGGGAATATGAAGCGTCCGACAAGTTATGCGAGAAGTTTGTTCAGACCTATCCCGAGAGTGAATTAATGGATCAGATTCTGTTTCGGGCGGCAGAAAACGGCTATTTTCAGGCCGCCGACCTCGAGAAAAATCTGCGGGCTGAAGACGCAGAGCGCGGCACGAAAATTTTGAAGGCATATGCCGAGGCGGGTGTACGCTATCAGAAGCTCGTTCATAGATACCCGAAATTCCCGCAATTGAATCTGGCACGTCTCGGCCTGGCTGCCTCCCTTTATCGGCAGGAAAGATTTGAGGAGGCGGATGCCACTCTGACGCCGATTCCGCCGGAGGATTTCAAGGACGAAATCGCGCAGGGTCTCCCGCTCCGTGCGGATTGTCTCCTTCGCCAGGTGCCGGATTCCTGGGAATTGGAAGCCGACCGTGCAAAGCGAGACACGTATCTGAATGAAGCGATCAAGCTGCTGAAGGTATTCCTTGGGAACAGTCCAAACCACCCGCAGCGCCCGGAAGCCCTGATGAAGCTGGGCATGTGTTATCAACTTAAGGCCGAGCCGATGGAGGCTTCTGACGCTCGTAAAGAGTTGCTGAACCTGGCCCAGGGCGTTTACGTCGCACTGATCAGTAAGTTCCCCGATCACGCGCTCGCCCCACAGGCGAATATTGAAAATGCGAAAAGTCTTATTGCTGCCGGCGACCTTGACGGCGGTATCAGGGAGCTTGCCAAATTCACCCAGCCGCCATTGAACACTTCACCGCTGGCTCCTGTCGCAGCGCTGCGGCAGGCCCAGGCGCTGCGTTCCAAAGGCAAAGCAGCCGAAGCCGTGATATTGCTCGAAAATACCCGTAAACAACATGAAGAGGCGCTTATCAAATCCGGCCCACCGAGGGACACCTGGGCTGTTCATCTTCATTTCCAGCATGGCCTGGCGCTGAAGGACTCCGGCAAATCTGCCGAATCCAAAACTGTCATGGAAGACTTTCTGAAGCGCTACCCCAACCGTCCGGAAGCCCCTGAAGCGGGGCTGCGTATCGGCCAGGCCATGGCCCTTGATGCCGACAATCTCCTCGCCACCGCCGAGGCGGCGCTAAAGAAAACAGACCTCACCCCCGAAGCCAGCACTCAGGCTCAAACCCAGAAACAGTCGGCCCTTCTCAGCTATGGAAGTTGCAGCCGATACTTCTCCGATCTGCTGGCCCTGAAGGCAAAGCAACGCGATTCAGCCGCCTGGCCGAGAGTTCATTACGAGCTGGCCTGGTGTTACCGGGCGACCGCCATGGAGCAAATGGAATCCGCTCGCGCACAATTGACCCGGAAGGCCGCTGAGGCTGCTGGTGGGAAGGAAGTCGCCCTGCATGAAGTGCCTCTGAACGCAATACCTGTCGTGCCGGCAGAGACGCTCATGATGGATCAGTTCAAGATAATTATTGCCACCTGGCCGGATTTACTCATCGCATCGGACGCCCGGTTTGAACTGGCGGATCACCACGCTCGGCGAGGTCGTTTTGACGAGTCCATTCCTCTGCTGACCGCAGCGCAGACCAAACCCAGCAGCGAGCCCCTCAGAGAAAAGGTCAACTTCCTGCTGGGCTCCTGCCTGTTTGAAAGGAAGCAGGACAAGGAATCGATTCCCCTCTTCGAATCGGTGATGGCAAACGTCAGTAGTCCACTGGCGCCTCATGCCGTATTTCGCGGCGGGGAAGCTCATTTGCGGCTCAAGGAATACGATAAAGCCGCGGCCAAGTTCAAACTGTTCATTGATCAACCAGCCTTTCAGAATATTCCCGGCCTGTCTGACCGCGCGCTGCTGCGGCTCGCCTTTGCGCAGGCCCAACAGGGACAGCATACCGAGAGTCAGACATCCGCTGCCCTGTTGATTTCTCGTTTCCCGCAGAGCCCGTTTTTGATCGAAGCCCTGTTTGCGCAAGGCCAGGCCCTCCAGGCTCAAAAGGGATACGACGCGGCGATCAAGGCATACCAGGCAGTCATCGATGCCACGGATAACGAATTCGGGGCCCGGGCGCAGTACCAGATCGGGCTCTGCAACATGGAGACGAAACTCTATGACGCGGCTACTCAAAATTTCTTGAAGGTGGTTTATACGTACGCCTACCCAGACTGGAATGCGGCCGCTCTTTGCCAGGCCGCCGATGCCTCGATCCAACAGAAAAAAACAGCGGAAGCGAAGGAATATCTGAAGCGAGTCATGACCGAGTTCTCAGCTACGCAATATTCAGCCTTGGCAAAAGCTCAGTTAGAGAAGTTGCCGTAGTCACCACGCTGCCAGCAATGGGCCTCTGGGCCTGAAGAACCTGAAGGGCCGGCAAGCCGGCAGCTTGCGGCTATGACGAGACGATTTCACAAACCAACCTATGAATCCCAAATTCCTGGTTCCTATCGCAGTTACTATCGGTGCAGTCGCCCTTGCGGCCGGCATATTCATTGGCCGGTCATCCGCTCCAGGGCCTTCTTCGATGGCCACACCCGAAGTGCAGAAGGTCGAGACGCCTGAGGCCGTCGCTTCATCCGCCTTCGGGAAGCGACTCGCGAGGGTAAGCCCGCAGCTTGAGGAATCATCTGTTCCAGACGCTCCCCTGAAGACGAGAAAAGTATCGAAGGTGCTGAGAGATCCGATGCCGGGATTCTCTATGGTCCCGGTCGCTATCGAGAAACTACCGGCGAATCGTGTTGAGCCCATCGGGATTTCCGGCCCCCCGCGATCCTCTTCACCGGACACATACCCTCTGTCCGCGAGCCCATCGGGCGGCCAGCAGGGCTTGATCGAGCTGGCGGTGGCGCCGCCAGTCGAAAATCCCCAGCGTCCGGTTCCGCTTGCAGGCCCGCCGGAGGCTGGGCATCCATCCAATGAAGATGGAGAAATTCTTCGACTGGAAAGGCCGGTACGCAATCGCGCTGAGCAGGGTCCTTCATACGACTATCCAACCGCGGAGATCAGGACGGCCCCCGCGTCAGAGGCTCTTGAAACCCTCGCCCGGTTTTCAGTAAAGGAATGGTCCGCTGGAAGGAGCATGTCTACTGACCGAATTCTAGAGACGAACCGAATACGACCGGCCCTCGAATCCTTCACTGCAGTTCCATCCGCCAGATCGAAGGAAATTCCTGAACCATCATCGAAAATTCCAGACATCGAACCCACTGTTCAAAACAGACCGGTTGTCACGCCCGAAAGCCTGCCGGAAGTGGAATTGAAAGACCGATTCTCATCCGTTCGATTTCCGACTCCTTCACCAATGACAAAATCGCCTCCTCCTGCTCCGAAGGACGTCCAGGAAAATGTGAGTCACTCGCCTATCCAGGAAAACGAGACTTTCTCAATGAAGGCCGGCGCTTTTCCATTCAGGAAGAGCAGGCTCCCTGGCAGCCTTCCGTTTCAATCAGAATCTCTGGAGCACCTTTCCCCGGATTTTATTCCGTCGCCTCTGATTCCCATCCGGCAATCGGAGCCGCTGCCAGAAATTAATGTCCTTACTGACTGGTGGCTGTTCTCTACATTCGAGACCGTATTCCATCCCGCGGAGGTAAAGTTTCCGTTGCCCGGCATCCATCCTCCGCTGAAGCCCAGATCCTCTGAAGCGCCCTCCGAAGGCCCGCTGCATCCCATTCTGCCTCCACCGCCGCAGCGCCTGCAGCTCTGATTACAGTCAGGAAGGTCGTTTATACCTTGTCGTTCTGCGAGATTTCGATCTGGATGACTGATTTCTTGCTGAACAGTGGTTCGGTGACTTCCACGAACTGGACTTCGTAGTCAGTGATGTCGTGGGCATCCTAAAACTCAGCCAGTTCACGGATGGAATCTGAATTGGTTATCGGCGTCCTCAGCGGCTTTCCCATTGTCTGAATCTCCGTTTCTCTTTGTCGGTCATTTAGCGAGCGGTGATTCGGATAAGCATTGCCATCAGCGAACTGAACCATCGGGTAGAGGAGATAACCATCAAGCTCAGCGACGCAAATGATAGGAATGACGCCACTCATAAAAACGAAAACAACCGGAACCACGGATTACTTTAGCGAGCGGACAGTCCTTTTGCGTTCGCTGGAATTTTCTGGTTATCCATCAGACTTCTGGAATCTCCAGGTCACGGCAGATCTTCTTGCAGAGGAAGTCATTGATCTCCCGGTGTCGTGGGAGAGAGGAGGACTTACGGGCTGCCCGATTTACGTAGACGCTGTGATTGCTTCCCTCCCGAAGTAATTCGCATCCGTGTGCTTCAGGATGACGAATGAGATCTCGCCGCTTCATGTACCGGTTGGTGTCAGGGGCTCACGAATCACGTCTTCGCCGACCAACGATTCTTTGGCAAGCGTCCGATTGGCCTCAAGTACCAAATCGACGGCCTCTACGAGATTCGAGCGGGCCTCTTCGAGTGTGGCTCCTTGTGTATTTGCGCCCGGGAGTTCCTCCACAAAGCCGATGTAACCCTCGGGCACCTTGATGTACGCAGCAGTAAATCCGTAAGTCATACAATCGCTCCAGAGTCTGGAAATAACAGCCAGAATAGTATACCTCAAGACGGCAATCATTCATCGCTGGATAACGATTGACCTAACCGGGCGGCGGACAACGAAGACTGGAGAATCGGCTGGTCGGAATCGGAGTGACGCATCGCTGTCAAAAGCGTAAAGTTGTGGCTCAATCGAAATCAAGTTGGAGGAACTCCGATGGTATCCGAAGAAACCAAAAACGTAGTCGAGCAATCAAAGACGATTTACGAACTACAGCTTCGAGACAGCCTCGAGGCCGAACACCGTGATCGTTATGTGGCGATCGAGCCGGAATCGGGCGACTTTTTTTTGGCGGACACCTTTGACGCCGCAGTTAAGGCTGCCAGATCGAAATATCCGTCACGGTTGTCGCACACAATTCGGATTGGCCATCGTGGAGCATTCAGCATCGGATTGATGAAACAATGAATGGGCACGTCGATGACAAGCTACGTGCATTGATTCCCGTTTCGGTGGCAGCCAGTACGAGCGATGAACTCAAGGAAATCCTTGCGTGGATAGATACCGCTTTCAACGGGAGCCTTGTTGTCCCAAGACAAGATTCACGAACTGGGGCTGGTCCAGGAGTCATCGGCCGAGGTAGTGTTGGCGGATGGAAACACCGTTGAATTGGAAACGTACGCCTGTTTCCTTGAGTGGTTGGGGGCGACGTACGAAACGCAGGTCGTCGTGACCGACAGCGAATATCCATTGCTTGGAACAATGTTGCTCGCAGGACGTCGTTTGGAGATCGACTACGACAAACGAACGGTCACGCTACAGTAGTATTGGCATAACGACAAAACTCAACGACGCCCGGACAATATATGAAGACTGTGAAGAACAAGGCCGACCTCGGGCAATCAAGGTGCTCCAGATTACGCTATCTGAGGGCGTTCGGTGCAGCGACCTTGTTCGGCGTCGTCAATCCAACGCAAGGAATGAAGCGTCGGCGTCATTATCGAAGTTCACGATCTCGGAATAACGACCGCGCAAAACGTCGTGGACATCCTGGGTGGAGCAATTTCCCCTTCTGATCCAGATAATCTTCGGTGGTTGGCCAAGGACAAAGCTACGTTGGTGGAAATCAGAATCCTTCGAGACAACTGTCAGCCCATGTTTCTCAGCGTAGTACCATACTTCATCATCATCGGCAGCGGCAAGGCCAACGGTTCGCACATGCTGCGACTCTGGGAATAAGTCTGCGAGCTGATCTGCCAGTCGATACGATAAATTCTGATCGAAAAGCAGTTTCACGACAAAGGGACCGTAACAAACCTACGTTCACGATCAGCAGCGAAAGCGAGACACGCACGGATGTCATCCTTGGTCAGGTCGGGGAAGTCACGGAGGATTTCCTCTTCAGACATGCCTGACGCGAGGTATTCCAATACGTCATAGACAGTAATACGCAGTCCCCGAATGCACGGTTTGCCCCCGCGCTTGGCAGCTTCAATTGTGATGATGTGGCTGTAGTCCATGGTCTTAGATTACCTTTGGCGAAGATGGCGATCAAGCCGCTTCCCGCTGACACTCACGCCGCCGAACGCCCCGCATCAGCGGCGCGGCTTGTCCGCGTCCGTTGCATGCGATTGTTAGCCCTCCATTCTATCTTCACTGTCATGCTACAGCCGTTTGCTGGTAAAGGTACTGCTGGAAGCCGGCGAAGGCTTTGTTGATCTCTTCAGGCCGGCCGCCGAGATCGGCCACGGCATCCGCAAGGGAGTTGTGGTATTTAAGCAGGAGCAGCGGGGTGAGCTTTTCCTGATCGAGTTCTTCCACACCCACCGAGACGTAATGCTGGAGCACGAAATCGAGGAACACCTGTTGCTTGGCGCTGAACCGGGTGTGGATGTGAACCTGTGCATTGGCGGCCCGGACTTCGCGGGTGAGTGGCGGCAGGGCGTAGGCAACATGGGCGAGCACGTCAAAGAGGTCGCTCTTCTCAGCGTCGATGATTTTCTGCATTTCATTCAGTTGTTCAGGCCCGAAGCCGTTCTCGGCCAGCCCCTGCAACAGCCTCTTGCGTGTGTCGGGCGCGCTCCAGATGGCGCGCAGTTCCGCTTCGTCCTTAAAAAACTCCGGCAGTTTGCCGAAGAGCAGTTCCATGAACTGCTGCGCGGACATGGGCGTGCCGTCGGGATGCCAGAAGGTCGTCATCATCATGTGCTGGATGGTGCGCTCCTTGCCGTCGGCGAGTTTCACCTTCACCTTCCGTTTCGTATTGCACACGCAGCGAATCTGGCCGCAGACCGGGCACGGCTCTTTCGGACATTCGCACGGCGATTGGCCGCAGGCCTCGCAGGGCTGGGGCGGTTCCACCTCGCAGGCGCACGGACGCTGGCCACACTTGGGGCAAGGCTCTTCCTCCTGCGGCGGGCCGTCCCATTCCGGGTCCTGAAAATTCAGGTGCGCCTTCACGAAGTCGTAGATCGTGAAGTAATCCTTGCCGTCGAAGAGCCGCGTGCCACGCCCGATGATCTGTTTGAACTCAATCATCGAATTGATGGGGCGCATCAAGACGATGTTGCGGATGTTGCGCGCGTCCACGCCGGTGGAGAGCTTCTGTGAGGTGGTCAGGATGGTCGGGATGGTTTTCTCGTTGTCCTGAAAGTCCCGAAGCCACTGCTCGCCGATGCCGCCGTCGTCCGCGGTGACCCGATGGCAGTAATTGGGGTCTTTGCTCGACTTGAGCTGGTTGATGAGGTCGCGCACGAGCAGCGCGTGGGCTTGATTCGCGCAGAAGGCGAGGGTCTTTTCGTTTGGGTTGATCTGCGACAGGAAGATTTCCACCCGCTTCTTTTCGCGTTCGCGGATCTCGATGCTTCGGTTGAAATCCTTTTCCTCATAGCGCTTGCCCGCCTCGATTTCGCCTTCCACCACGGCGTCGTCCGAGGTCCAGACGTAGTAATCGATCGTCGTCTGGATCTGCTTCACCCGGAACGGCGTGAGGAACCCGTCGTTGATTCCTTCCTTCAGGGAGTAGATGAACACCGGCTCGCCGAAATAGGCGTAGGTGTCCACATTGTCTTTGCGCTTGGGCGTGGCGGTAAGGCCGAGCTGCACAGCAGGTGCAAAGTAATCAAGAATGTCCCGCCAGTTGCTTTCGTCGTTCGCGCCGCCCCGATGGCACTCATCAATGACGATGAAATCGAAGAAGTCCGGCGGATAGGCGCCGTAAACTCCGCGCGCTTCCGCCACCATCGGCAATGAGGCCAAATCGTCCTGCTCCAACGGGTAGACCAGCGGTGATGACGCGGCGGGCTTGACCTCATTGAGCGAATCGTCTTCATCGGCTCCAGCGGTCATGAACGTCTGGAAGATGGTGAAAAACAGGCTTCCATTCTTCGGCACCTTCCCTTTCTTGCGGATTTCATCCGGGGCAATGCGGACGAGCGCGTCTTCCGGGAACGCGGAGAAGGCGTTGTATGCCTGATTCGCCAGGATGTTCCGGTCGGCGAGGAACAGGATGCGCGGGCGGCGCGTGGCTTCGCGGCCCAGGTTCCAGCGGGCGTAAAACAGTTTCCACGCGATCTGAAAGGCGATGAACGTCTTACCCGTGCCGGTGGCCAGCGTGAGCAGGATGCGCTGCTTGTCGTCGGCGATGGCCTGCATCACGCGCTCGATGGCGATGTCTTGGTAGTAGCGCCCCGGATGCGATCCGCCCTTGTCCTCGTAAGGCACGGCGGCGAAGCGGTCGCGCCAGGCGTTCGCCTCGGCGAAGGTCAACGCCCACAGTTCCTCCGGCGTCGGGTAGGCGGCGATTTCGCCCTCCTTGCCGGTCTGCATGTCGATGGCGTAGATGCCCTGTCCGTTGCTGGCGTAGGTGTGGCGGATCGCCAGTTTGCCCGCGTATTGCTTGGCCTGCCCCACGCCCTCGGTCAGCGCCTCGTCTTCCGCCTTGGCCTCGACGACGGCGAGCTTGGTGTTGCGATAGACCAGCACATAATCCGCGATGTCCGCCTTGCCGCGTCGCCCGCGCCCTTCGATGCGGCCTTCGGTGATGCGGTATTCGCGAAGGATTCGGCTGCCCTCGACGACGCCCCAGCCCGCCGCTTTCAACGCGGGATCAATCAGCTCCGCTCTGGTTTCGGCTTCGTTCATGGCGCTCTCATTCCCCCCAAATCATTTCGCAGATGCTTTGCACCAGCTTCTGCCGTTCATCGATGTCTGATTTGGCGAAGTTTGGGTGCGCTCTGAATTTTAGTCCAAGGCGCTTGGACATTCCGACAAAGTTCGGGTTGTTCTCGTAGGCTTTCGGATGGAGCGACTTCACCAGCAGGTTCTCCTTGAGGTAGTGCTCAACTTTCTGCCCGTAGGTCATGGCGCCGTAGGATTGGTTGGTGCCCTGCGGCAGCAAAACCAAATCGCCGATACGATTGCGGTAATTGTCGAACTCATGCTGCTGCTCGAACTCATCGCGGTGTTCTTCAAACTTGTCCGCCCAGATGTGTTCGACCTCATAGGGTTTCGTCCCGGGACTGACGAAGTAGGTAGAGAAGTTGCTTGATGCGCCCGATTGCTGCTCGATGAAGCCGGTGATGCGGGACAGCAGGAACTTTACAAATTGCTTGTTCATCCCGTGTAGCCTGAACTCTGCGATACCCTCCCATTTTTCCGGCATCTCCGCGAGTTTGTCCTTCAACAGTACCTGCAAGGATTCGAGGTCTTTTCCTCGCAGTTCCTTGACCAGCGAATACATCGTGTAGCGGATAGAACTTGCGCCGAATTTCCGGAAGTTGACCGAGCGGCGCACGGCGAAGGTTTCCATGAAGCGGGCCACCTCGTTGATTTTCTCACGAGTCACCTCTGGCGTGTCTGTCGATTTCAAGGGCGCAAGCATCAGTGGAAACCCAAGCGAATCCGCCATTCCCCATTTGCTGTGGTAGAAGACCTGTTCCCACCCCGGCTTTTCTTCCTTCTGCGCCTCGAGGATGTCGAGGTAGGCCCGCAGGTAGAACTTCATCTCGTCATGCACCAGCGTGCGGAACTCGGCCGGAGAATCCGCCTTCAGCCCCATCTTGGCCAAGTTATCACGCACCCAGCTGTGGAAGCGCGTGCCGATCTTCTCAAAGTCCTCGTTGGATGAGCCTGCCTTGCCTTGGCGGATCGTGTCGGCGTATTGGCTGCGCAGCCACGCTTGGAAGAACTTCTGGTCTTCCTCCTTGCTGTGGCGGTGCAGGCCCTGAATGGATTCCTTCCAAAACCGGTTCGCCTTCTCCCGATCCTTCGCCTCCTTGAACCGCGACAGAATGTAGCCCTTGAGCATTTCCGTGGAGGTCAGGTTCAAACCCCGATCATTCATCGACTCGAAAATGGTGTAGGCGTTGTCGTCGGAGTAGGCCGTGATTTCGACCAGGATCACGTTGTATTTCAGCCAATCGAGGAAGTAGGGAAAGGCCGTGCCTTTGATTTCTTCCGGGAACGCTTCGCCGATGTCGGCGTAACGCTTGGTCATGTTCACCGTCGATTCGTCATCGTCGGGCTGCACTTCGTAGGCGCCTTCGAGGAAGAGCTTCTCCAGACATTTCTTGCGTTCCTCCACCTGGATGTTGAACGACTTTTGACCGTATTTCTCCGAGAACACCAGCGGCTCGATAGATTCCTTTCCGCCAAGTTCCTTTTGCAGGTTGTTTAGAAAAATAAGGAATAAGGTCAGCGAGGTCAGGCGTTGCTGGCCGTCGATGATGCTCTTCGTTCCGTCCTTGCTGCAGACGACGAATGGGCCGAGGTAGTAATTGTTGTAGTGCTCCACGGCGGCGCGCGGATCACCTTCCTCATAAACGTCGAGGAAGGTCGAAGTCAGGTCGGTGACGAGCTGCTCGATGTGCTTCTGCTCCCAGCTATATTCGCGTTGGAAATAGTCAACGGTGTATTTCCGCTCATTCAGCACATCGAAGACGTTGCGGTCGTCGGCGTCGATTTTGTGGTCGTCTTTGCTCATAAACTTAGAGTTCTCCGCTAAAGGCCTGGTGCAGCAGCGACTTCTTCAACGCCTCCAGCGCGGCGAGTTTCCGCTCGTAGAGGCGGGCGAGGCGTTGGGTTTCTTTACGGAGCTCATCGAGTTTGCTGATTATCTCCATTTGAGTGGTGATTGCTGGAACATATAATTTAAGTCCACCAAGAATCGAACCAGACACATTTGGAAACGTCGCGCCTGTCCCCAATCGGTAGATTTCTTCACGCTTCGCGTTGATGAAGTGGTTGATCCAAGGCTGGTATTCCCTCGCACGAATTGCGGCGACACCACGACCAACACAGGCATCGAATCCAGAGATATTCATTCTGCCAGTTGTTGAGCCGCGGACGCATAGAATCAGGTCGTCCTTTTTGCATAGCTTCGTCGGTTTGGTTGTGAATTTCGAACGTATTGTCTTTCCAAACGAATCGGGGCTGAACTCCACTGGTCCATTGATGAGGGGCACACCTGCGCCCGTGGTGTTGTAGGTTTCACCCTTGGGGCTTTGGCCCATGATGATCTCGCAAGCCTCATCCAACCGCTTCTCCACCCACCCCGGGCCGCGCTGGGTGAAGACGGATTGGA
>JAQBXN010000090.1 GCA_027625095.1 Planctomycetota bacterium
GTTCAGCCTGCCAGTGCTTTCGTAGTTCAGCCTTCCAGGGTGAACCGTCAAATGCGAGTGACGATAGTCAGAATCCTACGTCGCTTTGCGACTGCACAGGCAGGATGCCTATGCTACGAGCAGAACCGCCAGCTCCGGATGTCGTTCAGCCTACCAGGGTGAACCGTCAAACTCGAGTGACGATATTTAGAATTATACGTCGCTTTGCGACTGCACAGGCAGGATGCCTATGCTACGAAGTTACACTGCCGGTCGGAATGACATTCATTCATAAAAATCTTGCATTCAGATTCCGATCCTGCACCATGATTTCTGCTGGGGCTGCAAACTCTTTTTGGATCACATCACTCGGGCTTGTCGGCCATGTCCTTCCTCATACGCCAGCGAAAACTGCCGCACTGGGACGTTCCTGGGGCCAGTTATTTCGTCACCGCCTGCCTGGCCGGGAGCATTCCGGCCAGTGGGATGCTGAACCTGAAAAAGTATCGGGAACGGCTCGCCGGCCAAAAAAGCCCGGATGACCTGACCGAAGACGATTGGCTGGATCGCATTCACAAGCTCGTCTTTGCCCGATTGGATCAGTTCCTCGATAACGAGCCTGCCGCCCGGCATCTGAGGGACCCTCGATTGGCCGACCAGGTCAGGAGAAGTCTCTATCACTTCGCGGGGGAACGGTACGATTTGATCGCATTCGTCGTGATGGAAAGCCATTACCACTGGCTCTTCCGGCCCAAAGCGAGCTATGAAATGGAACTTGTCGCCCGTCAAGATGACCGGTCTGCACGGGAAAGCATCATGCACAGCATCGCCAGCTATACGGCTAACCAGTGCAATAAGCTCCTGGGTCGGACAGGGCAGTTCTGGGAGGACGAATCTTATGACCATTGCCCCAGGGATGGTGCCGAGGCGATGCGAATTCTGGATTATATCGAGAACAATCCTGTTGTTGCTGGTTTGGTCCCGCGCCCGGAAGACTGGCCGTTTTCTTCGGCTGTGGACAGGAAAAAGCTGGGGTTGAAGCCCGGCGCCCCGCTGGTCATGCCGTAGCTGGACGGATTCGTAGTTCAGCCTTCCAGGGTGAACCGTCAAATGCCAATCGGTGATATTCAGAATCATACGTCGCTTTGCGACGGCACAGGCAGGATGCCTATGCTACGAGCAGAACTGCCAGTTCCGAATTCGTAGTTCAGCCTTCCAGGGTGAACCGTCAAAAACGATCGATGATATTCAGAATATTCGTCGCTTCGCGACGGCACAGGCAGGATGCCTATGCTACGAGCAGAACTGCCAGTTCCGGATTCGTAGTTCAGCCTTCCAGGGTGAACAGTCAACACTGACTGACGATATCCAGAATATTCGTCACTTTGCGACTGCACAGGCAGGATGCCTATGCTACGAGCAGAACTGCCGGTTCTTTCGTAGTTCAGCCTTCCAGGGTGAACTACGAAAACGATCGATGATATTCAGAATCATACGTCGCTTTGCGACGGCACAGGCAGGATGCCTATGCTACGAAAGGCACAGGCAGGATGCCTATGCTACGAAAGGCACAGGCAGGATGCCTATGCTACAAGCAGAATGCTTCGCTCCATTCACTCTCCACTTGATTATCATGACTGACAGAATCCAAAACCTTGACGACGAAACTGCCGTACGAATTCTTGAAACGGTCGCCCGGGCGCGGATGCGGGGTGCGGATGTCCAGACCGACCTGACGCCGGAACTGCGTCAGGCACTCCGTGACCAATTGCCGGCCTCAGCCGGAGACCAGTCTGCAGACACCGGCGAGCTGGCCCGCCAGGCACTGCTGCTGCTGGCCGAAGACCCGGAGACCTCTGCCGCTATCGAGCACTTGATCGAGAACCCTCAACCTCCGATGCGATTCGGGCTCGGCACGACCGTCGCCATCGTCACCGCGGCCATGATCGCGCTTCAGACCCATGTCCGGTTCGAAAAGGACTCGTCCGGCAAGTGGAAGCTGCTCGTTGAGAAAATGCCGACGAAGGATGGACTGCTCAAAGACCTCGTCAGCCGGATTCTGGGCTGGAAGGAATGAGCGTCCCCAGCCAGGATTCAGCCAAGGTCCGGAGCATATCCCGACGCCACAACGAGTGGAAAACTCAAGTGCCTTCACTCAGCGCATCTGCCTGGAACGGAATGGATGTCCTCTGGATCATACACAGCATGCCATGGGCATTGTTGAGACTCTCTGGCTCTGCTACCATCATGGGTCATGGCCCGGATTTATCCCGGTTCAGTAGCTTTCCTGACACCACAACCGTGATCGAATACCCAAGTGCCGTCTCTCAGCACCACAACGACCGACCTTTCCTCAATTAAGCATGTTGCTGATGAGATTGCCCTGCGATTTTCTCCGCAGCGGATCATTCTATTTGGCTCACACGCATATGGCAGCCCTTCCGAAGATAGCGACGTGGACCTGCTGGTAATCATGGACACCACAGCGAGAAACGTGGATCAGGCATTCGAAATACGCCGGGCCATTGAATTTCCGTTCCCCACCGATCTGCTGGTAAGGAAACCTTCGGAAGTAAAGGAGCGGATCGCCCAGGGGGACTGCTTTCTTCAGGAGATCCTTGAGAAAGGGCAGACGCTGTATGAAGCCTCTGACAACAGAGTGGGTTAACAAAGCAGAAGGCGATTTTCGGGTGGCCAAAGGGCAGAGGGCAGATGGTAGATGAAGCGCCCGTTTATGACGCTGTCTGTTTTCATGCTCAACAATGTTCAGAAAAGTACCTCGAGGCACTTCTCGTCGAGCGTGACCAGTAATTCCCGAAGACCCATGACTTGGAGACCTTGGCAAAGCTGCTTTTGCCGCTCTGTCCGGACCTTGGCCAACACACGGATCAACTGCTGTTCCTGACCGTTTTTGCGGTTGAGATTCGCTACCCAGGAGTTCAGGCGACGCCAGAGGATGCCGAACGCTGTCTCGATGCAGCGCAAGGGGTTCGAGTGGTTTGCCGAGATCTGCTTGGCCTGAAAACGTAGTGGTTAATGGCGCTTCCTTTTCACCCGGGAGACCACCGCTTCGAGTTTGCTGCCGGACTAATCACTGAACCGAAGCGCGTAGATGTCTGCGTCTTTGAGCTTGAAGCGGAATCTGAGCGATCTGCCTGCGAGATGGGAAAGATCGCTCCCGCCATTCCACGATACGGCCGCATCCAACTCATCTCCGAACATCGGTGGCATTTCATTAAGTGCAAATCCCTGGATGGGTGTTCCGTCCTCCTGCTGAACTTCAACCGCAACCGAGCCCGCAGCGGAGGTAGCGTAATTCAATCGGAGTGTTCGCCCTGTGTAAGTCAAAGGCTTTGTGATCGCTTCTCCGCCATGGTAGCCGGCAAACAGCGAAGCGAATCCAAACGGGCGAATGGTGACTCGCCGAACGCGGTTCGTCGGCCAGCCGTAATTTTCAGAGATATAAATCGACCATTCGTCATCTGCCGTTTCGAAGATGCCGACAGCGGTGGTGAGGCTGCGATGAGTCCAATTCTTTTGGTCGAGGCCCGGGCGTACCCAGCCTTCCATGAATGTTCGATCCCAATGCACGCCGTCGCGGCTACTCATGAAGATGGCATCGGATAGTCCCTCTCCCGGATAGTCCATGCCTTCGGTGTTCCGGGTGCGTTCCGGTATAAATCGCATGGGAAATGAAAGCAGAATTTGCTCAGCACCGGGACAGGGCACAGTGGCATTCGTGTAGAAATGTTCCCTCGGCACATCCTGATCGTAGACGTGTGGCTTTGGCTCAGTCCAGTGAATGAAATCATTTGAAGTGCAGCTCTGGATGGCGCGAACGCCTTTGAATCCGCCCTGGCTGAAGTAGCGACTGAACAGCCGGTAGCAGCCCGCGTGCGGGTCCCACAACGGCACATTGATTGAATCGAATGCTCCGGTGACCTTCAGAGGGCCTGACTGAATTCGATCCCAGTGAATGCCGTCCGGGGAACAGAAGCCGTGGAGATTGTCTGTCCCCGATCCACCAACGGCCTTGAAGCGTTGGCCCGGATCGGCATCCGGATTGTCGTCCCGGAAGACGCAGAAGTTATGCGACGGCTGTCCCTGATAAATAATGTTGTTGTCTTTCGAACCTCTAAATTCGAAGAGCCCGAAATTTGGCCTTTCGAAATGAATTCCATCAAGGCTTGTGACCAGGTTCGTGGTCTGGCTCTCGGCACCATCGCCGTGCTTTTCATTCAATGGATAGTAGCCCCGGTAATACATCAAAATCCGGTCCTCATCCCTGCACAGGTTGTAGCAACCGGTGCAGGGATTCTCCCCGGGCTGCTCGGCCTGGAATACGACTTCCCGCCGGATCGGGGGATGCATCCTCAGCGAAGCACCGTTCAGGCTCTCGATCAGATAATGGTCGACAAACAGTTCACGCTGCGAACCTAGATTTATCATTCCCTTTCTCCTGAATTTGAAAGGCGAGGATTATACCGGCGAAGGCCGGGATGGGAATCATTCAATCAGGATCACCCTGTCCATTGGAGTATGGGAGTGTGGGTGTGTGTGTGCTGGCGTCTGAGGTCTGAGGTCTAAACTCTTGTGCGAACTGAACGGTGTGCGTAACATGCCCTCGCACCTAGAGACAGGATTCACCCTGGATTCACCTGATGTTTGATCTGATTGCCCGTCCTTGGGCGCTTTGGCTGCTGCTTGCAGTGCCGTTCATTTTTCTACAGGCGGTACGATCGTTCGCTGACCGGAAAGGCTCGGCCAAACTCGGGATCGCTACGGCCCGATCTCTTATCTGTATCTTCATTATCCTGGAGATCACAGGTACGACCTTCTGGTGGGAAAGGAGGGCGGGCGACCTTTACGTTGCTTATCTCGTCGATGTATCAGACAGTGTTACGCCCGAGCTGCGCATCGCCGCTCAACAGCAGGTGCTGGCTGGCATCAGCGAACAGAAAGATCGAAGGCAAGCCAGCTTGGTTTTCTTTGGAGAAACGTCGGAAACAGTGGTCCCGTTTGGCGAAGCAACCGAAGCTTCCATCAAGGAAGCATTCGAGACGTACATCAAACCGCTCCCTGGGGCAGCAATTCCGGGGTCAGAGCGACAATCTGTCGAGCGGGTATTCGTGTTATGGTTTGTATCCTCCAGGACAGACATCCGGGGCTCCGGACGATCCAAAGGCATTTTACAAATCCGCAAAGCATCGCATGTCGGAGCTATTTTCACTGTTCTTCAGGCCCGCCTGGCTTGGAGTGACGGGCTGTGGAGACCCGGTGAAGATTACCATGCATGAATGGGTGAATCCGTATCCGGAGTTGACGATTAAGTCTGTCTCCTTCAGGTGCCCGCCGGGCAGGACTTCGGGCCGGATCGAAGTCCTCTTCGCCGTTACCGGTATAGTGACCACCCCCTACGACATCGCCCTGTGGAAAGATCGCAAGAAAATGCCTCTGGTGGCCGCAAATACAATAGAGCTGGAGGCCAATGACCTGCCTGTGATTCCGTCAGAAGGCACCTGGTTGGAAGAAGAGGACGAAAAACCTCTGACCTTTCTTGATGAGAATGGAAACGAAGTCTGCAAAGTGACCGAGCACTCTCCCGAGTATTCGATACGGCACGTCTTCAAGCGATTGGATTCTCCGGGCCTGACCAGCGGCACCACGATTAAGCTGGCGTCCCCACTGGTATGCAAAAAGTTAGCATTGGCTGGCCAGTTTTACTGGGAATACTTCGGGCCAAAGGTCCATTATGGAGTGACTGATTTTCGGCGGCTTGACTACATCGTCGAAGTCTCGGCCGATGGAAAACAATGGGTAATGGTCGGCGAGAAGAAAGGCGTCTGCGGGGAAGACGGGGAACATGTCCATGCACTTCCCAACACGCCCATTCAGTATGTTCGATTGAAGACCAGCGGGATAGATTACGTATCGGGGATTAACGGCGGGCAGACATCGGGTGATGCTCTTTCGTGGATTCAACTTTACAAATAGCCCGCGATACTCCACGTAGTCTTGGCACTCCGCGACAAGATTTGCTCTACAGTCACAAAGGGATTGCAGAACAGAACTGCCGCGGAGCGTCAGCACCACGGAAGAAAGCTGCCGCGGAGCGTCAGCACCGCTCAGCTTGAAGGAACTCAAGGAAGAATCATTGACTTTCCCGGAAGGGGGTTCCATCCTCCTTCCTTACGATTCTGCAGCCATCTACTGGAGTCAGGAAAATGTCTGAAGGGAAAGAGATACGTCATCTTTATATTTCGACCATCAAGCGCGTTCGGCGATACAAGGAATTCTATGGCGGTTGTGTGGCCTCTTGATCCTCATCGGTGAGATAGAGTCTCTCCCGCCAGAGTGAGGTCCGGCTGGAGCGGGTAAAAGTCTGGGGAGATCTCCTCCGGTGTCATCGACAAGCACGCAGCCGGGATATTCCTGCTACATCATCCTCTTCTGGGGCGTGCCGATCCGATTCCTTGAATGACCCTCACAATTTGACATTGACGCGATTTGCGTACAATGTTACGCATTATGCGTGAAACATCGGCTCTGGACGCACTGTTCCCGAAAATTCGTCAAGGCATCCTCGCCGCTACGGTCATGCAACCTGACCGGTGGTGGTTCTTGAGCGACCTGGCAAGGTATCTTGGCGTCACACCTTCAAGCTTGCAGCGAGAACTCAAGTCCCTCGTCAATGCTCAGATTCTGTCCCGCCGCCAGGAGGGCAAACAGGTTTACTTCCGGCCCAACCCGGAGTGCCCTTTTCTTGCTGAACTCCAGGGGTTGATGGCCAAGACAGCGGGGTTGGCAGAGATACTTAAGGAAGCGCTCGAACCGCTCACCGAGTCCATCGAGTGCGCCTTTATTTTCGGTTCAGTCGCCAGATCAGAAGAACACTCGGCCAGCGATGTTGATCTCATGATCATCGGCCAAATAGGTCTTGCCATGCTTTCTCCGGTGCTTCGTAATGCCGAGGAACGTCTGAACCGGCCAGTAAACCCAACGGTATATCTCCGAGAAGAATTTGCTGATAAGATAAAGGCGCGGCATCACTTTCTTTCCGCCGTGCTCAAAGGAAAGAAACTATTCATCATCGGGAACAAAGATGACCTGGCAGCAGCTTCTGGCAAACGGCCGAGCCCAAGCGCACGAGACAAGCAAGCAGGAACTTGACGATCTGCGTGAGGTCATTGAGCGTGACTTGAGCGATGCTGCGATTCCTGCCCTCTCAGCCGACCGTAGATTCGCCACTGCCTATAACGCTGTCCTCCAATTGGCAAAGATGGCCATTGCTTGTGCAGGCTATCGAGTTTCCGCCAGGAGCGGCCATCACCAGACCACTTTCGTGGCTCTCAAACTCGCGATAGGCAATCCGGTTATCAACCTGGCGGGCTATTTCGAAATCTGCCGAAGAAAGCGAAACATGGTTGATTACGACTCCGCACACGTTGTGACTGAAACCGAAGCAACTGAACTGCTAAATGAAGCCGATAGATTTCGTCAGCTCGTCGAAGACTTGATAGCGCAGAACTACCCTCAGTTAAGTTGAGATCCAGGTGGGACATCTTCGACCGATGTCCAGTTGGTGGAGAAATAGATGGAGTGTTTCGACCGCTGGGCAGTAGGCGGCCAACTAGCCGTAGACAATCGGGCAAATAATGCGGCCGACTTCCTCTCCCGCCTGTATGCAAATGTTCCCGGCCTCTGGTACCGGGAAAGTATTCGGAGGATCGGCGAAGAGTGAATGTGCCAGAAGGAACTCAGGAAGAATTATTGACTTTCCCGGGAGGGGGTTCCATCCTCCTTCCTTACGATTCTGCAGCCATCTACTGGAGTCAGGGAAATGTCTGAGGAGAAAGAGATTCGTCATCTTGATATTTCGACCACCGAGCGCGTTCGGCGATACAAGGAATTTTATGGCGGTTGCGTGTCTGATGCCCTGAGCGGGTTGGGAGTGAGGGACACAGTGCTCTCCCCAGACTTTTATCCGCTCCAGCCGGACCTCATTCTGGCGGGAGAAGCTCTGACGGTGAAGCTGCATTCTCTTGCAGGCGAAATTCTCACCGAAGAGGAACAAGAGGCCCAGAAGGCTGAGTGGAAGCGGATCGGCACGCCCCAGAAGAGGATGATGCAGCAGGTATATCCCGGCTGCGTGCTTGTCTATGACACCGGAGGAGATACTCAACCGGCGCATTACGGAGAGATGAGCTGCGTGCTCGCCCAGTCCCACGGTTGCGTGGGTATTCTCATCGCGGGAAATATTCGAGATACACGGTACGTCATGAAGATGGAGGACTTTCCTGTCTTTACTTTGGGCACAAGACCCAATGCTTTTGGCGGGTGGCGCATCACTCACATTCAACAGCCCATCTACCTGCCCGGTCACCTGTCCCATTATGTGAAAGTCTGCCCCGGCGATTTTGTTTTCGGAGATACGGACGGCGTTCAGGTGATCCCGAAGGAGTTCATCGATGAAGTGATGCTCCGCTGCGAGGCCATTGTGGAACACGAGAATGAAGAGCGTCGCCTGATCGCAGATGGGATGCCCATCGAAGAGGTCTATGAAAAGTACGGCGATTTATGAAACATAGGAATGCCTGGTTCTGAATGTTGATTTCCGGGCTTCACGGGACATCTGGGCTAGATAAGATTAGCGGTCAGACGAATGCTTCCCGTTTACTATAGTTATTCCGCTCCAACTCCGTTACAGGAACAGATCCATGGAACAGTTACGCAAGATTCTTCTGAAGCCAATACTGGACAACGAACGAACCCGCCGGTACCAGGAGGTCATCGATAAGACTATCGATGAATTCAAGAAGAACTGGGATCTTGAACGCGGCATGATCGGTACCGTGGGACTCGAGCTTCCCCATGAAGCGGACCCGAATTACTGGGACTTATCGGAAGAAGACCGGGCAGGCATTACCAGCGAAGAAGCACACAGAGCCTATCGGCGTGCTGCTGGTCGCGGAGGAACAGCCCCTCTCTGCGCCGCGGCATTCGCCTGGCACAGCCATCTCTCACGCCACCATCACGACCCCGATATCGTTCGATTTTTCGAGAATGGCCTGAAGTTCTTTACGGGCACAATTGGAGAGGATGGAGTCCTAGCGATGCATGGGCTGAACGGATTGGTCTGGGCGCACGGATGGGATCTTGAGGGGCTGATCTACGGGCTGGTATTTCTCTGGGACGAGATGAACACCGAGGTGCGGGACGCTGCCATTGCCCGCCTCCGCAAATCCGGCGAGAGATTCTTTGCTATGGGGTCATCGGGAACTCACGGCAACCAGGGCTGCGTCCAGGCCCTGGGGCTTTTCCTTTACGGAGAGTTACTGGACATGCCCGAGGCCATCGAAGCATCTAATCAAAGGTGGAAAGAATTGGCACCGATGACCCTCGACAATACAGGCCAGGTCATCGAACAATACGGTCCCTGCATGCATTATTCGTACACCTGTTTTATCTATGCATGGATAAACGCCTTCCTCCGTAACGGGGATGGACAGGAAGACCGGATTGAAAAGTGTCTTGACTGGTTCCGGTATCGTCACACAGAGAGCCTTTACCCAATGCCGGGCCCTTCTTCCCGTGGATACTACGAAAGCATCAAGCCCAAAATAGTCGATATTATTCCGGCCCTTGAGGAGCTGTCTGTACGCAAGCCATACTTCCAGAAATTCATCGACTCTATATGGGGAAAAATAGGAGACGCCGGCGCCGGAGGGATCGGGCACGGCGGCTCCACCATGATGTGGGCTATCCTGGCCTGTCCTGGTATCCAGGAAGCGAAACCCAGCCATCGGACCGAGTGGGAGAAGCCTTTTGAAGAATATTACGAATACATCGACCTGTTTGGAAAATCTCCCCTGGCATACCTTCTGGTGAAACGGGAGTATCAGACTACTTTCAACATCCGAGACTTTCTTCCGTTTTCAGGGATTCAGACTTGGTCCTGGGGGGACGAGCCACCCATTATCCATCCAACCAAACTAGCGCCTTCAACCACCCAGGCATGGGGGCTCGACACGGCTCGACAGGGCGTCAGCAATAATTGGGGACTATTCGGGGCCGGCGCTTTCGTAGTTGACGCCAAATTTAAGTTGGGATTGGAGCAGGGCAAGCCCTCCCTGATGGTCTCAAGGTATGACCACCTTTGGAGAATCCTTGTCTTCACTGATGCCTCCACCCTGATCCTGGAATTCGGCAAACAAGGACCTCGAAAGACTCTCTGGACCCTTAACCGCCTTGAACCAGCAGAGCCCAATATCGGAGATGGACAGGTCACCTTCAAAGGCCGTAAAGCTGTGCTTTATTCCACGATCCAGACACCAACACTAAACGCCCTGGGGCCGGGTGAATGGACGGAGGGGGTACAAGTCCTCGAATACGACTGTGGACAGGAATTCTGCGCTTTCGCGTTTTCAGGCGGCCCGTTTGAATTCATAACTCCACGACCAACTGAAGAATGTGTCTACGAATTCAAAGATGTTTCGGGCCGTTACCGTCTCGCCCTGGCCAGCGGGTTCTTCGCCGAAGACAATCCAGGTAACTGCACCTTGAATCGGCAAGTGCTCACTGATGAGACAACCTTGGAAAGAGTGAGCTGAGCTCACCTTCAGAACAACATTGGCTGTCACCGAACTATTTGAAACGTTGTCTGGAAACCCGATCTTTACCCACATATTTTGTCCCAGAGCAGAACTCCGGACGTCGACCTGATCAAAAGTGTTACAAAACCCGTCCGGCTCTTCAGCTGCCAGACGAGTTGGCAAGGGGCGTTGCACGCGATCTGTGTAACGACAAGCCCTCTACAGCCCCCTCCAGTCCATCCAGCAGACAGCCCATTCAACAACCGAAAGAAAGACGGCACCACTGTATCTACGCCTCGTCCGTGGCGGAACACGTCTGTACATTTATTGGGCGGTAAACATGTACCCGCGAGGGCACCATGATCATTCTCTCCAGCCTCGGTAGGGAGTCTTCAGAGTCCTTGCGGTGCGAGCGCGCCAACATGTTTCAGACGTCTATAAAACCGCCCGGACGGTTGGGTGCTACAGTGCTTTAACTGTAACGATGGAGCACGGGATCAACGATTTTCGCCATTGCGTCAATTTGCAGGGACAGTCCCAGGAATCGAGCGATACGCTCCGCCGCCTGTGCAGGATCGTTGAGCGCGTCATGAAACGCGACATCAAGAGTCCTGATGTTCGCCATGGTGGCAAGCCACTTTTCAACGCTGGACAGATGTGATCGGTAGTGCCTGGCCATCGTCTGATCGTCCGGCCCTGGTTCTACCTTTCTTCGACTGAGCATCGTTGCCTGTGAGGCGAGGACTTCTTCAAGGGGACGTCGCATGAACAGGATGCGGTATTCGTGATCCTTTGGTAGATGCTGTAATAGTGCCGATACGACTTTGAGTCCTTTCCCTTCGGCCAGTTCCAGCCATGAACTGTCATTTTCGAGTTGCTTTACTCTATCGTATTCGTAATAGCCCCGGGGATTGTCTTCGTCAGGCGCTCGCAAACCGTCACTCAGTATCGGCAGGCCGCCGGCATCGAGCATCTGCATGCAGAGGGAAGTGCCTGAACGGGGTAAACCGGATACAACAGTGATCATGGTTCAATACTCAGGAAAGCTTGGACGCTGACTACGCCCTACCATGAAATGACAATAAACCAAATAGTACAAGCCTTGCTGCTCGATGGGGTCGTCATGATCGAGAATCAAATTACAGACGACCAATGCGACCGTGCTCTTGCCGGCATCGAGTGGGGCATGAAAAACAAAACCGGTCGTTATCAATTTCATCGGCAGCAGACCCATGAATGGTTCGAGGAGCATCCCATCTTTGTGGAGCTGATCGAGCATCCGCTGGTCATTGGGCTCTGTGAGACGTTTTTCGGTGATGGCTACCATCTCATCTGCGCGGAGGTTACCCGCAATCAGAAGGACAACCACTACCTTCCTGGCACTAAAAAACTGCATCAGGATAGGCCCTTTTTTCCGAAGCAACCGGAGCTGGCAGACGATATCTACAATCGAATATACGGGTTTACCGCACAATGGGCGTGCCAGGACATTACGCCCGAAATCGGGCCCACGGGCTTCATGGTAGGAACGCACAATTCGAGGCAGACCTTTACCAACGAAGACCTGAAACCGGAAAGCTCATTTACGAATTTCTTCCCCAAAGGCAGCCTGATTCTCTACGACCATCGCATCTGGCACTGCGGCGTGGACAATCTCACGGATACGCCAAGAGACCTGCCTCAGAATTGTTACTCCCGTCTCGAAATAGACAAAGTGCAGCTAAAGACCCTCATGCCCGACGGGACGGAGGAATACATCCTCTGCAAGGGATTGATGGCTGTTGCGAGTGACGCAATGAAGAAGCTGCTTATGCCGATTGAATAGCCATCACTCTGATCCCCGTTCCGCTTCATATTGCAGCGCAAGCAGCGAAAAGCCTCTCGCCCGCAGCAGCGGAAATCCATCCAGATGAGTAGTTCAGATCGTAACCTCCTGTTTGCCGTCGGCGAAGTTCGGAGGTGGAGTTGTGGCGCCTACAAAGTTGCCATCTCAACGTTGTCGAAATTCCGACCGTAAAACTTCATGTAAAGTACTTTGCGGTCGAGAGCTTCAATTACGTATCGGGGGAAGTTAACTTTGGTGAACTTCTGGGCGCTGCCAAGACCGCCTGGGCTGAATACGACTATCTCCATGAGTTTGTCGCCGACGATATCCAGCCCTACAAGGAACATGCCATCCTGCACAAGTTTGGGGCGAACAATTTCAGCAATGCGGAGAGCCTGGTCGTCCACTTTGGCTTCGGCGAGAGTAACGCCTGTGTGGACGCCGGAGCGCATGTCGCCTTCTGTGCGTATGCGGCGAAAGGCCGCGTATTTGCCTTTTACTCGGAGGGGGCGGCCGTTCATGACGAAGAGGCGCATGTCCCCTGCCTCGGACGCGGGCAGGTATCGCTGTGCGATAACGAAACCGTCCCGGCTGACTGCGTCGATCATTTGATTCAAGTTGGAGATGTCATCCGGTCTGACTATGAATACGTTTGCGCCTCCCGACCCTTGGAGTGGCTTGAGCACAATCGTGCCGTGTTCTTTTGCGAAGGACTTGAGTTCACCACGGTTGCGGGTAATCAAAGTTTCCGGCCGGACCTCTTCCGGAAAGAGTTGGAAATACATCTTGCTTGCCGCTTTGGAAAGGCCGTTCGGGTCGTTCACCACGATCACTCCTCTGCGCATGGCCACACGAGCAAACTCCACTGCAACGCCCGCGGCCCAGGGCCGGCTTAAAAGGTCGTCGGAAGGCACGTTACGCATCATTAACACGTCCAGGAGATCCACGTTGATGCGTTCCTTGATGGCTTTTTTACTCTGCAGCGCTTTGAGGAAGCTCGCCGGGTTTTTGTATTTTCCCTTGGCCACGGTTGTCGCGTGGGCGCAGATATCGCCGGTTGGATCGTATTCGAGGTCTCCAACGCCGATCACCCAGACTTCGTGGCCGCTGTTCACTGCCTCGCAGCCGAGGCGCGTAGTGGTGAAGTCTGGCTCTTCTGTGTCGATGTTGTTGACGATGAATCCGATTCGCACTTACAACCTCCTGTTGCCGAGATCCAGGATCGAAGCACTGTTGATGATGGACCCCGACTTCGGTTCAGTCTCGGGCCTGGAAAATAAATGGGAACAAACGACGGACACGTCAGCACGCCCAGCCGCTGTGACTCTTTGGCGATCTGCATGCCCGCGTCCACCTTCCTGACGAAAAGGGGCCGGAGTCTACCCCCGGCTGTCAGGTAATCCATCAAAGAAAAAAGACCACTCAAACGGGCAGAGTCCCGGGCCAATCCACTCACCAGCACAGACCCGCATTGTGACCTGAAATGCAGTCTCCTGGGCAAAGCTAAACGGAACCTGGAGTTCACCATTCCAAGTTCCCGCCATTTAGTCCTTTCGGGGACATTGCCACACTATCTCGCCTCAGCTAATATCCGGCCCATCTTCAAAGATCCTTAAAGCACGCCTCTGGAGTTCATCGCATGCGATTCCCTGTCGCCGCCGCGTTGTGCGCGGTAATTTTCTTTGCGTCGTCTTCCCTTTTTGCTCAGCCGGCTGCCGAGCTTTACAAACAGGCTGAACAGCACCGGCGGGCTGGTGATTTCGGCGAGGCCGTCAAGGCTTACCGGCAGTTCCTGCGGGGGGCTAAGAGGGACAGCAACTACAAAGAAGCGCAGTTGAATCTGGCCTCTTCCCTGCTGGAGATTGGTGAAGCGATCCAGGCGGGGCGTGTCCTGGGCGATTTCGTGCAGCAGTGGCCGGGCGATAAGCGTGAAAGCGAGGTGAGGCTGCAGGTAGCGCAATTGCATGAAGCGAACGGAGATTTTCTGAAGGCGGTTGCCTCTTATAAGGAGCTTCTTGAACGTTTCAAGGAGTTGCCGAACGGGCACGAGCTCCGGATGCACCTTTGCCGGATCTACGAGGATGTCCTGAGTAATCCGACCAGGGCGGTGGCGGAGTATGAGGCGCTGTTGAAGCGTGATCCCAAAGGGCCCAAAGCCCCCGAAATTTTGATGGAGATCGGTCGCACTCACGAGAAGAGCACCGGCGACCTGTTGGCGGCTCGTGACGCCTACGTCCGAATTACTGAAAATTTTGCAGCGAATGAGCTGGCGGAGGAGGCTCTCTACCGGCTGGCGATTATTGCTGATGAAGGCGGCTCGCGGCAGTTCGCAGTGGCTGCACTGCATTATCGGGACTTTCTGACTAAGTATCCGAAGTCGAACCGCCAGCAAGCGATTGCAGAGAGGCTTGCACATCTCTACCTCAACCATCTCAAGCAGTATCAGAATGCGGCCGACGCTTACACTGCCGTGCTCACCTTCAATGACACCCCGCAGGTGCGGCTTGCCCGGTTGCGCGCCCTCGAAAAGACGCAGGATCCCGCTCGAATCCTGCCGGCCTATCGTGAGTTCATTGAGAAAAACCCGAACACCCGGGAGGCCCGTACCGCCGGACGCAACCTGTCGCAACTCCTGTGGGATCTCGATAAACAGGACGAGGCTATCGCCGAAATGAAGAAGGTCGCTACCGCGGAGTCTGCCAGTATCGACGATCGTCTCGAGCTTGCTCGCATGCAGAACGAGGCCGGACAATATGATCAGGCGCTAACAACCTTCGCGGAAATTGCGGCAAGTCAGCCGAGCGGGGATTTGTTTGTTCGGATGAGCACCGGGCCGCTCGCCCTGGTCGCGAAAATTCGTGAGAAGCAGCGGGAGGAAATCCCGGAAGCTGAAGAGCTTCCCATGACCCCTGAAATTACCGCGGCCTATGCCAAGGCTGAAACGGTACTTAAGGAGGCGCTTGAAAAGTACCCTGATCATCAGGACATCACAGTCACAGTCGCCTGGCAACTTGCTACCGGTGTTTACGAGCCGCAGAAGAAATTCGCCGAAGCTGCCGCGGCCCTTGCTCCCATCTTTCAGAATCATCCTTCTTATCAACACCACGCATCCCGAGAACACGGGGGGCTGTTGCTCCTCAAATACTACCGCGAAGCCGATCAACTCGACCAGGCTTCCAAGCTGCTTTACTCCGCCCTCGCCCGTCATCCGAGTCACCCACGCCTTCGTGAGACCCTCGCAGAGCTGGTGAACGTCTACGTCCGCGCAGCCCTCCCATTACCAGTGGCTGCGGAGGAAGCTTCAACTACCAGGAAGCCCAGGCCGGCTCCCTTGCCCGCTCCCTCGGAGCAACAGGTAAAGAAATACCTCAAGAAGGCCATCGATATCGCCCAAAGTATTTTGCGGGCTGACGATTCCGACACCGCCGCAGCGCTCGCGACTGCATATGTCATCGAGGCATACATGGTTTCAGGTGAAGAGCTCGAAGGTCTCACCTGGCTTGCGCGCCTTCCGAGATACCAGGCAGACCAGAATTTCCGTGGGCTGCATGGCATCTTTCTCGACATTCGTAAGAAGATTGCGGAGCCTGCCCTGTATGCTCTTACCCACGACGATCTCGATCTCAAGACCTGGCGGTTCAAGCAAGATCCAAACAACGCGGGCGAGGCTGAAGATTGGGTATCCAAGGCCGATCACACACAATGGCAGGAAGCCACCGCGGGCAAGGACTGGGGCGACTTCGATGGCTACGGCTGGTTTGCCACTACGATTGCTCACACCGGTTCGCCCGAATCCTATCGACTGCGGTTTGAGTCTATCGGCGGCGAAGCCTGGGTTTATGCCAACGGCACGCTGGTAGGTAATCTCAAAGAAGGGGCAAATGAAGTCAGCTTCCCACTCACCGGCGAGGATGAGATCAAGCAACTCAGTCTTGTGATTCGCATTCAAGACAAGGGCGGCGAAGGAGGGCTCACGGGCAAGGTCATGCTGAGCCGACCGAAGCCCCTCGCCGATGCCGACTTGCTCAAGTCTGCGCTTTCCAACCATGCGCTCGGCCGGGCTGATGAAGCCGTCCGCCAATACGATGCTTACCTGAAGTACATCGAGAAAGACGGCATCCCAGCCGGTCTCGGCGATCCCCGGCCGCTTGTCGCCAGTATGAAGAATGACATCCTTCTCCTCCGTGGCGAACTCGAAGCAGTCGAGCAATCGATCACCGAATCGTCCAGCCCGTTCCTGCTCTTGCGACTGGCCGATAGTTTTGGGGCCAAGAAGGATGACGACAAAGCGTTCCAGTACTTGCAGCGGGCCCGTGAAGCTTCCCAACGCAGCCCGCACACTATCCGCCGACTGGCGCAGGCTTATGAACGCCGCAACATGTTCGAGGAGGCGATTGCTGAATACACCTCGCTCCTCACCGCCCTGAGCGAGGCCGATGTCGAATCGCTGAAACGCCACATCGTTTACCTTGCCGCGCACCGTTTGAACAACGTCAAGAAGGCCCGCTCCCTCGCCCAGAAATTCAATAAGAAGACACCGAGTTCTTATTGGGAACGCACACTGGCTGACCTCTATAAAGATCGGGACCCGCGCGATTACGCCATGGCCACGGAACATTACCGCAACTACCTCGGCTACGCGGGCAAGGAGGATGTCGATATCTGGCATGGCGGTGCAAGCATCTGGGACGTGCTCAATCGTGAGCAGAAATACGAGGAGGCCATCAAGTGGGCCGAAGAGTGGCGCAAACAGTATCCAGCGCACCAGCGCTCGCTGGAGATGATTTACCTCATCGGACAGACACACCGCAGCCGAAATCGCATTGCGGACGCGGCAGGTGTCTACAATGAACTCATCGAGAAGTATTCTGATTCCAACGCCGCACTCCTGTGCGCCCAGTCGGCCATCGATTCGTTTACTTCGGATCTGCGTGACGGCATCGTCAACAAGTGGTTCGAGAAGAACCCGGGCGACGAACGTGCCGCCGACCTCTACCTCCGCCTCGGCCAGCGTTACGAGCCCGAGGCCGGCGGACTCGAACGCGCCATCGAGTCTTACAAGGTCGTATGGAATAACTTCCGTGCCAAGTCGCCTGAAAATTTCCGCGCGGCCGACCGGCTTAGTCACCTGCTCTTTGTGACTGGTAAGCTCGAAGAAGGAGCGAAAGTCAGCCGAGAGATTCTTGCACTTGCAGAAAACCAGACTCAGGGCGAAGCCATCCGTGCCTGGTATCGCCTGCTCGATCACTATGGGCCTCGAGTCGCTTTCAAGGCCGAGGTCGATACCACCTTTTCTGCGGGTACCACTCCCGGCCGTATCATCGACGGCGACCCCGACGGCCGCGGCGGTAATCCAAGCTATGCGTGGCTTTCCGAGATTTCCCCCCGCGAACACTGGGTCGATGCCGCGCTTTATGAACCCGCGCAGGTAAACCACGCGCATATTTTCTGGGGCAACTCGAACGAGCTTCCCAAGCAGTACAAGCTGCAGTACTGGGATGGCAATGCTTACAAACCAGTTCATGGCTACGACAACTGGCGCGCTGCGGAAGGCCCTGCCGAGGAATTGAAATTCAAGAAGCCGGTGACGACCACAAAGTTGCGCATCGTGCAGGCGAGCAGTGGCGGCTCCACCGCAAAGGCCAACCAGATGACCGTCGCCGAGGTGCGCGTCTTCGCACTGCAACCAGATGAAGCCGTGGCACGCTACAAGTCCTTTGTTCGTGACATGATTCGGCAGTTCACGGGCCGCCGGGAGGCTTTCCACGCCAGGGAACACCTGGTCAACTTCCATCTCCTCCGTAACGAATACATCGAATCCAACATCCAGATGCAGCGCCTGCTATTTGGCTCGCCAAAAGGGGATGCATGGCACTGGGATCAACTCGTCGCATTGGCCCGTACCCGCACTGCTCAAGGACGCCACGGCGAGGCCGCGTCCATTTACCGCACGTTGCTCAAGCTCAATCCCACCTATGGTGACAAAGCCAAAGTTGCGTCTGTTGAAACGGAGCTCGGCGAAGCGCTCAAAGCCAGCGGATCCGGCTCGCTTGTCATCGATCCTAATGCGCCCGAAGCCGGCCTTTTGTGGGGGAATGCGTTTGCCCTCGCCGGCGAGGAGGAACTTGCCTGGCAGCGCTACCTGGAAAATATTGAGACCTTCGAGGAGCACCAGCACAAGCTGAGCATCGAGTTCCTCACGGTTATCGTGAATCGCCATCTCAGCCAAAAGCAGATCAAGCAGGGCGTTGAGATCTGTATGAGTTTTGTTAATCAGCGCGGCGGCGATGCGACTGTCCCTGATGCGGACAAAGCCAAGATGCTGTTGCTCCTGGGAGATTGTTATTACCGTGACCAGCGGTTCGAAATCGCCCGTGAGCACTACACCACTGCAGCCAACCAATACCCTAATTCAGCGGAAGGCATCGAGGCCCGTTTCAAAATAGTGTCGGTGTTCATTGCGCAAAAACTTTTCGACCGCGGTGCAGACCTTCTCAAAGATCTCCTCGATAGCAAAGACACCCAGACCGTCATCCGTGCACACATCATGATGGGCATTCTCTACACCGGCGCAGACGAGAAGAAGGCTGCCGTCGACGAATTCCGCAAGGTGTTGATGATGAGCCCGGGCGCGGAGACCGCAGATGAGATCATCTATCGGCTCGGCTCGGTTTATCACGAACAGGGCCGCTACAAAGAATCCATCGATACCCTCAAATTGATCGGCGCGTGGAGTGGCGAGACCCGCCGGGTGGTCGACATCGGCGGCGAGATGCGTATCCGTATTTCTGACCAGGATCTCACCGTCACCCGCGGCTCTGCCGATGTACCTGTCATTGTGCAGGTCATCGGCCCGGACGGCGTGAGGAAGGATCGCGAGCGCGTTCTCCTTAACAAATCAGAGGCGGGCGCTGGACTTTACGTCGGGGGGATCCGGACCAAGCTGGGCGAACCCATTCCCGATGATCGCACGCTGCAAGTCACCGGTTCAGACGTCATTTCCTACAGCTACGATCCCGATTTTGCGAAGGATTTCATCATCGATCAGCCTGAGAAGGAATTCACGCTCAAGGTCGCTTCCAATGCCGAGTTTGCTGCGAGCTCGACCGAGATAAAGGATGAAGATGACGCAGAGTTAACCGTCGAGGAACTCAATCCCAATAAACCAGATCGTAAAGAATTCCGTAAAGAATCCGAACTCAAGCCCGGAAACAATATCTACTTGAAGGTCGTCGATTTTGATCTCGACAAAACTTCGCAGGTCGACAAGGCCATGGTCACCCTGACGACCACAAGTGGCGACAAGGTGGACTTCGAGTTGGAGGAGACCGGTGTCCACACCGGCAAGTTTTTTGGGCACGTCAAGACAGGCATCCGCCCACCCGATGCCATCGCCAGCGATTACAGCGAAGGCCACACCCCCGTCTTTGCCATAGACGGCAACAATGATCCGCAGAAAACATGGATGGGTCTCATGGATGGCCAGTCGCCCAAGTGGCTGCAAATCGACCTCAAGGAGCTGTATCCCGTCGACAAGGTTGTGTGGCATCGAGGCGAAGGCGCTCGCGACCGGGAGCCTATTCGTTACCAGATTCAGGTTTCCGATGACAGCCAGATCTGGAAGACCGCGGCCACCTTCCCCGAGGACTGGAATTACCACGATCGCCTCATGTATGGCCCGCTCCAGGTGCGCACCATGCCCAATTACATCGGCGACCCAAAAGACCTGCGGCAGATTATGGACATGTGCGAACTCGCCCCACGCCAGTATGGCGAAGGACGTGTTGAATGGATCAACGATGAGGCCGGCAACCCGTGGGGCCCGGACGAATACTACATTGCAGTCTACTGGGGGAACTTTTATTGCCCCGAAACCGGCACGTATGAGTTCGCGGTCGATTCCGATGACGCGGCGTTCCTGCTCATCGATGGCGAGCTTGTGGCTGAATTCCCCGGTAACCACGCTCAAGCCAAGAACTGGGATCACAAGGGCAAAATTTTTCTGGAGAAGGGAGTCCACAAGATCACCTATTACTTCCAGGAATGGGAAATCATTCAGGTAATCCGGGCCGCGTGGAAACTGCCATCACATACCGAATTCGAGGTTATCCCCAAGGAGTTCTTCGATCCCGTCAAATACCCCGGGCTGAAGAAGCTGGAGAAGCTTGCCGAGCGCAAGTTCAAAGTGGCCGAGGCCAAAGACGGTTATGGCGCTTCGATTACCTTCGACCCGCGCAAGGTTCGTTACGTGCGCATGATGATCGAGGAATTTCATTCGGACGCTCCCGCTATCGCGAGCTTCGAGGTGTGGGCACAATCGGATCAGATCGTGCCGACTAAAGGTGTCGACATTCATACCATTGCCACCAACCAGGTGCTCGAACTCACCCCCGGTGACGAAGTCACCGCGGCCTATACCGACGAAGTAAACGTCGAGCCCGGCTCGCCGCTCATTCTGCGCAGCATGTTGAGCGTCACTTACTTCAACGGCGAAATCGAAGGCCTCACAAAAGTCGTTGTTGAAGACAGTGACGCTCGTTCGCAGGAAAATTTCCTCCTCACCAAACGCATTAACGCTGGTGATCCATTCGTGGTGCGTATCACCGATTACGACGAGGACACATCGGACGGCATCGACACACTGTCATTCACCATCCGCACCCTGGCCCAAAGTAAGTCCTATAAGTTCGATGCCCGTGAGACCGGCCCCTTTACCGGTATCTTTGAAGCGGTCATCCAGACCTCCATCGAAGATACCCCCGGGGCAGTCCTCTTGTCCGCGGGCGATGCGATGGAGCTGGCTTACATAGATCGTGAAAATACCGAGCCGGGCCATGCGGTCGAGCGTATGTGGAAAGTGCTCGATAACCAGCCGACCAAAGGCGTAGTGCGTGCCATCCCCTGGGGTGAAGAGATCAAGGGCCCGGAAAAGTGGGAGGACAAACTCCGGCTTATCTCACTCGAAGACGGCCTCACTATTGAAGTGCTTGATCCAGACCGCTGTCTGCACGAAGGCAGCGTCATCCGCGTCAACCTCACCGGAACCTACGGCAATGATACAGCGCTTGTCGAATGCCGTGTCGCCGGAGCTGCCGCAGGGGGCCCGCTCGGCGGCGCGGGTGATAAAGAAAAGCTCCTCGAAGCGCTTGGCCAGGGCCTGTTCCGTGGCCACATCAAGACGCTGCTCGGCGACGATAAATCACCGGACTTCATGGTGCAGGCCGCGGGCATGTTTGATGAGGAAGCCGCCAGAAGTGTGAAATCGAAAAAGGACAAAGACGACGTCAGCCAGATACCCGTTCTCAACGTTTCCGGCCAGGACGTCATCAATATCGTCTACGTGGACGAACAGAGTCCCGACAGCCCCCTTGCCATGGAAGAGGCCGCGCACGCCCGCATCCTCAGTAACGGTGCGGTCGGATTCTTCGATGACACCTACGAAACAGAAATCGAATTCGCCCACATAGGCGAAAAGATCTACCTGATGGTCACCGACTTCGACGCGGACGAATCGAACGAAAACGATTTCATCACCGTCGAGATTTCGACCACTTCTGGCGAACGTCTGATCACCAAACTGAAGGAAACGCTCTCTCACAGCGGCATCTTCAGCGCCGGCATCACCCTCAACCACGCTATCAAACCGAACCCCGGTAATATTGGCCTCGAAGCGGATTACGGTGACGAGATTACCGTCCGTTACGTGGACGTCCGGAATACTGAACAACCCAAACCTGTCGAACGAGTCACGACCGCCTCGGTCGTCGCAGGCACCGATGGCGTCATCTCCGGATTCAGCAAGAGATACTCAGACGAAGCAGAGGCCATCGAAACCGAATTCAAGATCGGGGAGTGCCTCTACTTCCTCGGCAAGGAGCACATGAAGCTCAAAAAGGAAGACATGGCCAAACGCGAACTCAAGGAAGGCCGCGATGTGCTGGGTGAGCTCCTGACCTACTACCCTGATTCCAGCCTGCTCGATCAGGCCGCCTTCATGCTGGGCAACATGGACCTCGAAGAGAAGCGCTATGATGAGGCAATCATCTCATACCGCCGCCTCATCCGCGACTACCAGGACAGCCCGGTCGCCCCGGACGCCCAATACTCAATGGGCCAGGCATACGAGTTCAAAGGCGAGTTCGACAAGGCGTGCGAAGAATACGTCAAGCTTGCCTACAAATTTCCCGACTCGCACCTCCTCCCCGAAGCGATGGTACGCATCGGCGTCTATTACTTTGAGAAGAAGATCTACGAGACCTCGATCTCCGTCTTCGACCGATTCATTGAAAAGTATCCGGACAACGACAATGTAGAAAAGGTCTATTTCAAAATGGGCCTCGCCTACATCCTGAACGAAGACTTCATCCAGGGCGGCGCCCATTTCAAAGCCTTCATCGACAAATTCCCCTCCGGCGAACTCACCCCCGCCGCCCTCTACTGGTCCGGCGATTCCTACCTTAAAGCCAATAACGCCCTGTTCGCCTACCAAATGTTCAAACGCTGTATCTGGGATTATCCGGAATCGAAGTGGGCGAAATTCGCAAGGGGCAGGCTGACCTCACCGGTGTTTGATCGGATTTCAGAAATGGAGTGACGAGCGGCGGAGATTTGTGGGGGAGGATGAAAGTGGCGTAGTCATTGGATACCAAGCCGTGTCGTTACCCAGATCGATCATGAGGACCGAGACCCCTGTGAGCTTGCTCACAGGGGAATGAGATCTCTAAGCTAAAAGCGCTCAAGAGAATGGGATACGACCCCTTGTGAGCACCCACATTCACTTCTCCAACCGGCAGACCTCAAACTGGTCGGGGTGCTTGCCTTTGCCGATGCCGGAACCCCACTCTATCCAACCTTTTCTTCCTTCACCGTTGTTGTCGTTGACGAGGAGGGAAAAGCCGAACGCTTTAATGGCAGCCGGATCGATAAGGGCCAATTCCTTCAGGGGGATTGCCAACTCGTAATTCGTTGTCGCGCCTTCACGGAGGATGCGGCATAGTGCTGAGGTGACCTTTCCCACTTTTTCACCCCTTGCGGAATGCGAAAGGAAAACGTCGGGGCCCTTTGATGTCAGGGCCAAGTTCACCTCATAGAAGCTGGTGCTGTTCCAGGGGAGGGCTTCGCTGATGGCAATTTGGATGCCGTCGCCCTCCCAGGTGTTGTCTTCAACGTTCGGCTGAAAGTGGACATCATCCCTGATCGCAGCGAACAGATAGAAATGATTGTCGTCGTATGCAATCCGAATCCAGCCGCTCAGATCGTCCGAGCCTTTGTGCCCCTTCATTTCTACTGCGCCATTCTTTACAAGGTCGATGGCAGGAATGGTTTTCCAGTCGTCCAGATTGCCGTCCACGACGATTGTTTTCTTTTGACAGGGATTGTTGGCAATCGCACCCCGGTAAACCACGGCAGCGGCCTTTTCCAGTTCCAGCTTGAGTTTTACCGTCTGCGAAGTGAAAGCTGGGGGCAGAGCGCCGGGGCCAGTCCGGCTTTGTCGATATTGATTGAGATAAGCGTGGCTGGCGCGTGCCACTTGCCATCATTGGCTCCGCCCCAATGTTCCTCACCGATCCGGGGCCCGATATCGAGAGCGACTTCCTGCCAGGCCGAGGTGTCCGCCAGTGGCACTCGATTGATCTGATGGCATTGGCCGGAGCTGTCGATCAACCGAAGTGTCAGTCGTCGCACCCCTTCACTGCGCACCCAGATGGAAAGGGCGCCGAGGTCCAGATCCGCCAGCTTCTTATTAACTCCGACGTAAGCGCCCCCTTTGGTAAAGTTACCGGCGAGCCGCAATGAACCTGTGCCACTCCTTCGCTGTTCGGTATCAAGATTCGCGGAGCCCTGCGCGCCGGGAAATTCCTGTCCCAATGAGAATCCCCAGTCGTGTTTGGTCGCATCGAAATCATCGATCCCAATGTTCGATTATGCCGCAGCGTGGGAGAGGAGCAGGCACACGAGAATGAGAAAGAGGGCGTGTTGTTTCAAGGTATCACTTTCAGAATCGGAGTGGTTGCCAGATCAAAAAAAAGCCCGGCGTAGAACGCCGGGCTTTTCTGATTTCTACTTCTGGTTCTTACGATTAGACATCGTAGTAGAGTTCGAATTCGTGCGGATGCGGTCGGAGGTTGACCGCATCGACGTCATGCTTGCGCTTGTAATCGATCCACATGCGGATGGCGTCTTCGGTGAAAACGTCGCCCTTGAGGAGGTATTCGTTGTCGGCTTCGAGGGCGTTCAACGACTCGGCCAGGGAGCCCGGGGTGGTTGGGATGGTGGCTTTTTGCTCTGGTGGCAGATCGTAAAGATCCTTGTCCATCGGCTTGCCTGGATCGATCTTGTTTTGGATACCGTCCAACGCTGCCATCATGATGGCTGGGAAGGTGAGGTATGGATTGCATGAAGGATCTGGGCAACGGAACTCGATGCGTTTGGCTTTCGGGCTCGGCGAGTAAACCGGAATACGCACAGAAGCGGAACGGTTTCTCGAAGAGTAGGCCAGATTGACAGGGGCTTCGTAGCCCGGGACGAGGCGCTTGTAGGAGTTCGTGGTCGGTGCGGCAATTGCCAGGATCGACGCGGCGTGCTTGAGGATGCCACCGATGGCATGTACGGCCATTTCGCTGAGGCCGGCATAGCCGTCACCAGCAAAGAGTGGCTCGCCGTCTTTCCAGAGACTGAAGTGGGTGTGCATACCCGATCCGTTATCCTGGAAAAGGGGTTTTGGCATGAAGGTAACCGTCTTACCGGCACGGTAGGCCACGTTCTTGATCACGTATTTGTACTTCATGACCTGGTCAGCCATCTCGACAAGCGGTGCGAAACGCATGTCGATTTCAGACTGGCCGGCCGTCCCCACTTCGTGGTGATGGGTTTCGATGGGCACGCCAACATTGATGAGTTCTGCGACCATTTCGTGACGCAGGTCATAGAACTTGTCGGTTGGCGGGACCGGGAAGTAGCCTTCCTTGTAGCGAGGCTTGTAGGCGAGGTTTCCGCCTTCCTCGTCGGCAGCGGAATTCCAGCGGCCTTCGATGGAATCGACCTCGTAGTAACTGATATTCGGGCCGGTTTGGAAACGGGCACTGTCGAAGATGAAGAATTCAGCTTCCGGACCTATGAAGGCGGTATCGGCGATCCCTGTCGACTGCAGATAGGCTACGGACTTGAACGCGATATTGCGCGGGTCCCGGCTGTATCTTTCGCGAGTGAGCGGATCTTCGACATCGCAAATGATGTTAAGAGTCTTGCGTTTGTTGAACGGATCGATGAATGCGGTTGAGGCATCCGGGATGACAAGCATGTCGCTGGAATTTATGGTTTGCCAACCTCTGATACTTGAACCGTCAAAACCGAGACCTTCGCTGAAGGTAGCTTCACCGATTTCACTGGCCGGCTGGGTGAAATGCTGCCAGAGACCGAGAAAGTCTGTAAAACGAAAGTCGACGAACTCAACTCCCTTGTCCTTAATCAATTGAACGACTTCTGCAGGCGTCATACTAAGCTCCTGAAGATAAAACAAAAATTTCCCATGACGAAGCATTGACCCCGCTTGGATAGGGCTTCATCACAGAACAAAATGAATGAAAGCGTCCCTGACGCGTGAGCGTCGGTCGAGCACAAAAGGGCCTCAGATGGCTTCTGCCCCGCGCTCACCGGTCCGAATACGCACAACTTCATCAAGCGGAAGCACGAAAATCTTCCCATCTCCGATTCGGCCTTCTTCGCCGGTTTTTCCCGCTTTGGCTATGGCTTCAATGGTTGGTTCGACGAAGTCATCGTTGACAGCGATTTCGAGCTTGACCTTCCGCAGGAGATTCACGGTGTATTCGTGGCCGCGGTATACTTCAGTGTGACCTTTCTGTCTACCGAAACCCTGAACATCGCTTACGGTCAGACGGAAAACTTCGACTTCGCTCAGAGCATCTTTCACTGCTTCGAGCTTGGATGGCTGGATGATGGCAACAATCAGCTTCATGGTGGCCTACCTCTTGGAATAAACGTTCAGGAGACTCTCTCCTGATAAAAAACGAGACACAGGACGATAATGTAAGTTTTGGTTAGCGCAAGGGTTATGCCGCACAGGCAAGTCAGGCAAAGTTGGTCTGAACGATCTTCTTATATATCTGCTTATAAACACTTTATGTAGGTCGTTTTATTCCGGAGCGCTCTTCACATCACGCTCTCACAGCGCCGGAATCGCTCAAACCGTTGGCAAGACGCTAATTGTATGCGCGCCGTTTACAAAAGAAAAGTGGAAAGAAGAAGATCTGAGAGTTCGAGTCAGAATGTCCTGGCAAGCTACTTTGAAAAATCTGGTTGAAGCCAATGGATGAAGCTCGCTCTGAGCATGCTGCATTACCAACTGCATGGCCGGCTTCAGTGTGGTTCTTCTGAGTGATCCTGGCTCCGATGTAAATGGCCCCCGATGATTCGCTTATGTTCGTGGGAGTGGGACATCTCAATGCAGATTGCCAAGGCTACGCCAATTAGCAACGCCATTGACAGCTTCACCCGATCATGAGAATGGAACGCTACCTCGGGTAGCAAATCGCTGAGCGCTATACAGAGGAAGAAGCCCGCAGAAAAAGCCAGAGCACAACCCACAACGGCAAACTGCCCATCGACAAGCTGCGACGAGCACAGCCAGAAAAGCCAGGCTCCAAGCGGACAGGACAGGGCGAAGAGTGCATTGACCAAGGTGCGAATGCCACCTGAACAGTGAACTGCACGCATCAGTGAGGTGATCGCCAGAGCGTCAAGCGGCTTGTGAAGGAATACTGCCAGGAATGTGCCCAAGCCAGTCATTGACATTATCGGTTCGTCGTGACCTGCCTCCGCGGCGACACTTGCTGCCATCGCCACACCGTCAAGCAACGAGTGAATCGTGAGGCCTACGAAGAGAACTACCCAACTGAACCCATGCTTCTTAGCATGGTCATGAACTCCCGCTTCGTGGTCGTGGTCGTGGTCGTGGTCGTGAAGCTCTGCTTCGTGGCTGTTTTCATGAAGATGTGGGGTGTCGTGCGAATGGACGTGAAAAACACGCAGCAGGAAAAACATCACAAGTACCCCGCACAGCATCGAGCCGCCGACATAAGAGATCGATGGGAGATGCTCTAATGACTGTGGCAGCATGTGCAGTAACGCCACGCCCAGCATCACGCCCGACACCAGGCTCATCATTATCTGTTTACGTGTGTGGGTTAGATGTATCAGCGTCGGAAGCCATCCGCCCAACAGTGAGGCCAATAGCGTGAACACACAATAAATAAGAATCAAAGTGATAGGCGACATGGGACAAACGGCACTGCAATAGCTTGTGATACGAACCTGCCGGTGGGATATGAATGCCAGCCACCTGCTTGATGCCAATAATGTGTTTATGCATCAGGTTCGCAAGTGTGAGTCAGTAGCCCTCTTCTGAATCAAGCGATTCCTATAAGGTTGAACCGGCTACGATCCAGACTCTTCTAACACGACCCATTTCTGGGGATGAAAGACGACTCTTGTTAGAAACAGTCCCACTGCCGTGAGAACTATGTAGGCGACCAGAAAACCCTCGATCCCCAAGTGTGAATACTGTTTCTCCACGATGTACCTGAGGGTGATAAAAGGCAACCAGACAGCGACGCCACCATAAATCAGCCAGCGGCCGATCCAGAAACCGAGAGGAATCTTCTCTTTGAGCTGCGATGGTGCGACCAGCTTGGGGGCATCGTTTTTTCGGTCTGCATCATGAAGCACTTCATTCGCCTCAAGAATAAGCGCTGAGTTGGCGAGGATGCGATCCCGCTGGCCGAAGTAGATTAAGGTATTAATCATCACAGTGATCCATCCGACCACCGGATGTAGAACCCTGCCCAGCGAATCCGGGTATTCACGGTAGGAATCGGACCAGGCGCCGATGATGGCGGTGGAAATGAAACAGCAGATGCAGAGACCTGTAAGCGGATATGTCTTGCTGCGATACCAGTCTCTCGATCGATTATAGAAATCCTGATGCAGGCCATCATTTTCGACCGCATCTTTAATGCTGCGGCCTGTGCCGATGAAATAGGTGATCACCAACGAGTGAAGGAGGCATCCGTAAAGCGACACGCCGAGTCCCATGAGCTGGTGGTTACCCCATCCGGTCATGCCGGAATAGATCTGCATGACAAGAAGGGCTGCGTTCACAAATGAAAGGGAGTGGAAGATGGTGATCATTGGATGTCGATCGGGGACCTGACGGTTACACCAATCTTGCGAGGATGAGGGTGACGTCGTCTTCCGGCACGGACTCGATGTGGGTCTTCCAATCCGTAATGAGCCGCGCGGCGATGGAATTTAAACTGGCACCGTCAGAGATCGCGACGATAGCCTCAATTCTCTCCCGGCCGAATGGCTCCCCGTCGTGGTTGATTCCCTCAATCAGAGCGTCCGTAAAGTAGAGCAGTGTGTCGTCGTTGGTGAGTGCGACCTCTTCTTCTTCGAAGGCCATGCCCTCCTGGATGCCGATAATCGGGCCGGTAACGTCGAGACTTATCACTGTCCCATCGTTGTGAATAAGCATGGGGCGTTCGTGCCCGGCATTGGCAAAGGTGAGTCTCTGGTTTGCGCTGTCGAAGATAAAACAGACCATCGGCAGAAATCCCGAATAGCCCGGGTCTCGTGATACCAGGTTATTGATGTCGGCGAGTAATTGAGCGGGGGTGAACTCCTCGGTCAGGCTGGCCCGGATGTAAGCACGTACGGTTGCCATCAGCAGGGCCGCGCTCAAGCCGTGACCTTCAGCATCCCCCATGATCATGCATGTCCGGCCATCTCCCATGGGAAAGTGATCGTAAAAATCGCCCCCGATGGCCTCGCACGGCTCATAATGAATGTAGTACTCGATGCCTTCCTGTTCGGGGTGATCCCGCGGGAGCAATCGTGCCTGGATGTCTCTCGCGAAGGCGAGTTGTTCCTCGTGCCGCTGCCGAACCATACGAACAAGTTCATCCTGCAGTTCACGGGTTCTGATGAGCGCACGGGCTCTGGCAACGAGTTCGGCGGTAGAGACGCCTTTCTGGCAGTAGTCATCCGCACCCGCATCCAGCCCGCGCACAACTGTAGAATCGGTCACTGAAGCCGTCAGAATTAAGACCGGTATGGGTCTTGTCTTTGGATTTGATTTGAGGCGGCGCACCACTTCCCAGCCGTCCATCTCCGGCATGGCAAGGTCAAGAATAATCACGTCCACGTGTTGGTGCTGGACAATCTCGATCCCCTGCATTCCTGAACCCGCTTCGAGAACATGAAAACCGTTACAGGAAAACATGCTCCGAATGAGCTCTCGAATGAGCGGCTCATCGTCGATAGTGAGGATGGTCTTCTGGGTGCTTGTCACGATGGGATGAAATGTATTTCAGTCACCCTGTTATTCCAGCGTTACATTCCCTGAAGGGGCCTGGCTCGGGTTGGGTAGCTTGTAAATGTCGAGCCCGTTCAGCCGTGCATGATAAAGCAGGTTTCCCGTCACTGAAATGCTGTAACCCGTCGTCCATTTTTCGTATGGGATGTATGTCCTCAATCGCGGTCGGGCGGGGTCAGCCGCGTCGTAGATCTTCAATCCTGCGTAGATGTCATTTACTATAATAGCGGACTGATGAATCGCGACATCGACGGCCGATCCGATGTTGCTCTTGAGCATCTTCACTAAACGTGGAGCGTTGGTGTCCCCGACGTCAGCGATCGCTACACCGTATGAGCCCGCGGCCATGAACAGCATGTTTCCCCTTTTCTCGATATCGCCCCGCCCGGCGGAATCGAGGGAAAGATTTAGCTGGGAACGGACTGGATTCTCTTTATGCCGCGGATCGAGAATGAGCAGACCTTTGAGTGCATTGGGCCTGGCGATGTAGAAAAGACCGTCTTCTCTGAGAACGGCGCCGGATGGGAGTTGGCCGAACGGCTCCGGGAAAAAGGGATCCTGCAAATTATAAACTTCGCCTCCAGAGGAAAAGAGCAGTTCGGAAATTGTGCTCCACTGAGGCGCTGCCTTGGCCTGAAGGCTTCGTACGAATTGGGGTGACGAAGGTTCACGGAGATTCAGCACATGCAGGCCGTGCGGGAGCATCCACTCGGGCGAACCGGTGTAGACCACGCCTTCGCTGACTGCCAGAGAAGGGGTATCGAACCCGGTGTGATATTGGCCGATCAGCTTGGGTGATGCCGGATCGGCGACATCGACGACCAGGATGCCCTGTCCCTGAGCGGAAGCCAGGTATGCGCGGCCGTGTTCGATGACCATGTCACGGATTTCGCCCTGAGTCGGAACGCCGCCAAGCAGACGGGGTGCCAGTTCATCTTCACATTCCACAGACCAGACGCCGTAGCGGGCGTCTAGCACCATCGCTTTGGTGCCCATGGTCTGCACCTTCACAAATTCAATGGGTGTTTCCGGTAGACGAAACCGGCCCATCAGGAGGGGCTGCAGCGGGTCAGCAACGCTGAGGATATGAAGACCGCCCCCCGCGTCCCGCTGTATGGTCTCTCCGGTGTCCGGATCTATCTGAGGTACCGTCCCGTAATTGACGGTCAGAAAAGCCGTCTGTTCCGTAACCGTAATGGACGTAGCATGTACCTCGATCCCGCGGACCGTCCTGCCCGCAGAGGGTACGTATTCACCGAGAGATTCCGGCTGCAGTGGGTTTGCGTTGTCAAAAACAAGCAGTCCTTTCTTCTTGTCCACCACAAACAGGTATTCATCGGTGAGCGCCAGGCCAAGCGGATACCTGGCCATTTCGAGAGCTTTGAGATCCACAGCCTTCGCCGCCTTCTTTGGCTTGGTCTCGAGGTCAAGTCCCAGGCCAAGACCGAGACCTTCACGGGCATCGGATGCGGCGGTGACCTTGCCGGTTTCCATCCGGAGTGGACGTTGCGGATTGGTGACATCGAACAGCGTGATCCCATCCGAACTTGTCAGCCAGACCAGGTTCTCGCGGACGAGAATATCGGTTGGCCCGAACAAGGGCATTCGAACGCTCCCAAGGAGTCGCGGCTCTTTGGGCTCTGCGACATCAATCACCAGCAGACCTAATTTGGCAGCAGCAAGATAGGCATTTCGGCCATTCACTGCGACGACCGTGGCTTCTCCCTTTCCGAGGCCGAGGTTGTCTTTGAAAGTGGAAATGATCCTGGGTGAGGCCGGATTTGAAACGTCGACCAGTTGCAGATGGACGCCATTCGGGATGAAGGCGATGCCGCCCTGTACGTCCAGATGCTTCGGCCACCATTGCAGCCCAATACTTGAAATTACTCTTGGGGTCTCAGCCTTCAGGTCAAGAATGACCAGATGGGAATCCGGGCTGCCGTCACCGTGGGCCATATATCCGATGCCGTCCCTGATGACGAGATGCTCCGGTTTTCCACGGAGGATCTCGATGGCGCCGAGCTTGGTTATTACCCCGTTTCCCTTCGAGAAACAAAGCCGATGGGTTTGGGGGTCGACAGCCACATTTCCCGGAACTACCGACGTCTCTTGCCAAGCTGCTGAGGAGAGGTCTGCCTTGATGATTTTCAGAGGAACTGCCAAACCGGAGGAGCGGGCATACGCTGGCGAAGTAACGTCGATGCCGTTGACCTTGACACTGGGTGGCCATTTCAGGGCCCGTTCCGGAAGCTGATGTGCAAGACGATTGAGTGGCGGAGCAGGTTGTTCGGGATCAAGCCCTCTTATGTTGTCGATGTTCAGGATGGTTCGTTCGCCTTTCATGGTCGGCACTTCATCCCGGTATGCGGACCCGATCCAACTGAGCGTTTCGCTTGAAGCATCGGCTTCCAGCCTGCCTTCAGGCACATAATCCTGCTGTGTTTCCAGCACGATCTTATTGCCCGTCCGACTGATGCGAATCAGCTTGTCGTTGAGGCGGCCAATGCTCTCTATACGGCCAAGCTCCTGCAATTTTTGGGGAGTCTTGACCATGAGCCGCAGGTAGGGCGAACGGGCATCAAAGGCTCGATACTCGATGTAGAGAGCGTTTGCGGCATCTTCGAGCTTGTTCGGTGTATCTGAAACGCCAAAGTTTGCTGGTGATCTGCCTGCCAGTACGGTGGTAACTTCGAACTCCAGAATGAAATCGCCTTTAAACGGTCTCAGTTTTTCAGTGCCAACGAACCGTCTCTGGTTGCCGGCATTATCGACTCGCAGAGCCTGCTGTCTGGAGGAGAAGTAGAGCCCCGGAGGCTGTCGCTTGATTTGCTCGGCCGCGGAGGCTGTTCTAAGGCTGGCAGCCAGAATTTCAGGCGTGCGGGAATCGACAATCTCGGGTTCCTCCTCCGTTTGCGGCTCACTGGATGAAGAAACCCAGCCGCGGTCGGTGGACAGATCGTCTGTCGGACCAGTAGCTAGAGAGAGAGGCGCTTCTTCCGCGTTTAGAGCGGAGAAGATGGCTATGAGGAAAAGATGCTTCATAAGGGCCGAACATTATGCGGAGTCGGATGGATTCCGCCTTTTAAACACGGAAGGTGTCATATGGGGCTCCCTGGGGCATGAACAAGAATGGCGTCCGCTCCTATTCTCCCAGGTGAATCGAAATCTGTTTCGACAGATGCGTCACGAGCGCTTCCAACCCGGCCTCCACTCGCTCGCCAGTCGCGTCTCGGGCGTCTTTGCCCAGTTGCGAAAAGAGTGGGTGGTTAGGGTCCAATTGGAGTTCGGGATACCGCCCATCGAGGTTGGCCGGGACCCCTCGTGGCCAGGCTTCGTCGCCGCGCCCCGCATGCATCGCTTCCATATCCACGAATTCCGGGAATAGATTCAGGCCGTATGAGGTCTCCTCAAGCGCCGCGTGATCTCCGGCGAGCTTGACTGCTTCCCCACCAATCCTCAGCTCCGTCCCCCAGAGAAACAACACATCAGGGTTGGACTCCTTAATGGGCGGCATTATCCGATCCAGTGTCCCTTGCCAGGGGTAATGCCCCGCCATCAACACGATGGCTCTGAAACCGAAATGAATCAACTTTTTGACCGTGTCGGTGACTATGGCCGAGTACGCCTCTTCGGACTGATAAAAGGTCCAATGAAAGTCGCCATGACCTCCACGGCCCCCCCACCACATTACAGGGAGCAGGACACCACCCGTCTTTTCCGCCAGCCGGATACAGAGCCGTTCGGCTTTGATGCCGTCGAATCCAATCGGCAAATGCCAGCCGTGATGCTCGAGCAGTCCGAGCGGCCAGATAGCCACGGGTGAGTCCGAGACGATTGCCTGCAGTTCGTCCGGCCTCAATTCTTCATAACGTCGCCAAGGGGTAGACATGGTTGAATGGTTGATGGTTCATGGAAGACCGGGATGCCGGATTAAAAGTAGCCCGTTGACTTTGCGGATTGGGCGTTTACATATGCTGCTTTCTCACATCTTCAGGCATCAGCCATAAACCTCAACCATTAACCGTCTCTTGTTTCCATGCGTATTCTCTACATCGATATCGACTCTCTTCGCCCAGATCATCTCGGCTGTTACGGCTACAGCAGGGAAACCTCCCCGAATATAGACCAGCTTGCCGAGCGGGGAACCCGGTGTACGAACTACTACTGCTCCGACGCGCCCTGCCTGCCTTCTCGCACCGCGCTTTTCACCGGGCGGTTCGGGATTCATACGGGGGTCATCAATCACGGGGGGCTTGAAGCGGATATCCGGCCGCAGGGCAGGGAGCGCAAATTCAGCAATAAAGGCCCTTATCGCACGTGGATGACCTCGATGAGCAACGCGGGCCATTACACCGCGATGATCAGCCCGTTTCCTGCTCGCCACGCTGCCTGGCAGGTGCTTGACGGTTTTCGCGAAACCTACGATTCAGGCAAGAATGGCAACGAACTCGCCGAGGAAGTATCTCCGACGGCGATCAAATGGTTGAAAGAACATGCTTCGGAAGAGAACTGGTTTCTACACGTCAATTTCTGGGACCCGCATACGCCCTACAGGACGCCCGAGGAATACGGCAATCCGTTCGAAGATGATCCCGCGCCGGACTGGCTGACCGTACAGATGATACGGGAACACCGTGAGAGCTTTGGCCCGCATAGCGCCAGAGAACTACACGGGTGGGGGCCTGGAGACGGTAAATGGCCCCGAACACCCGACGAAATCACGAATCGAGCAGACTTCAAGAAATGGATCGACGGGTACGATGCCGGCATCCATTACGCAGACCATCACGCAGGTCTTTTGTTGGAAGAGCTTGATCAACAGGGCATCCTGGAGGACACCGTCGTGATCGTCTCTGCCGACCATGGCGAAAATCAGGGCGAACTGAACGTCTACGGCGATCACCAGACCGCGGATTACATCACCTGCCGTGTGCCGCTCATCGTCGCAGGCCCCGGAATCAAGGAGGCACACGTCGATGATGGACTGCACTATAACGTAGACCTTGCACCGACCGTGACCAAGATGGTGGGCGGTATTCCAGCCCCAAAATGGGACGGTGAAAGTTTCCTGCCAGCCCTCACCAAAGGGACAGATGCCGGGCGGCCGTACCTGGTAGTCAGCCAGGGGGCGTGGGCCTGCCAACGAGCCGTCCGTTTTGACCAGTGGATGCTCATTCGCACCTATCATGACGGCCTCAAAGACTTCCCGGATGTCATGCTTTTTGATATCGCGGCCGACCCGCACGAGGTCAACAATCTTGCTGAAGCTCGCCACGATGTGGTCGGACGAGGTCTCCGCCTGCTGGACGAGTGGATAGATGAAAACCTTTCCAAAGCTTCCAACGCCACTGACCCCATGTGGCACGTCATCGAAGAAGGAGGGCCGTTCCATACCCTGGACTGGCTGGAGAAATACCTCAAGCTGTTGCGCGGGTCAGGAAGAGCAGAGGCCGCCGACCGCCTGGAAGCGCGGCACAAGAAGTTTGCTTGACGGATTACACCCACTCCTTCGCTTTCGTAAACGATAATGGACATCACCAAACGAAACATCGGCAAAACTGAAACCGTGGTAACCGAACTGGGGTTCGGCTGTGCTGGTTTAGGCGATCTCTTCGACCTTCTGAGCGAAGAGCAGGCCCAGCAGACCCTGCAGGCCGCATGGGATGCCGGCATACGGTACTACGACACTGCGCCTTTTTACGGGTACGGGAAAAGTGAACACCGTCTCGGACACTTCCTTCGCCAGCAGCCGCGAAATGACTTTGTCGTCTCTACCAAGGTCGGACGAGTGCTCAAGCCAACACGAAATCCCGAATCCTTTGACGGCGGCTTCTGGCGTGGTGGTCTGCCATTCGATTTTGTCTGGGACTACAGCTACGACGGCATCATGAGATCGTACGAGGACAGCCTGCAGCGTCTCAGCCTGAGTAGCATTGACCTGTTGCTCATCCACGACCTCGACTTCGGAAATTTCCGAACGGAATCCTTGCTCAATGCTCACCTCTACGAACTGGCAACCAGCGGATGGCGCGCACTCAATGAATTGCGCTCCAGCGGTGCCATCAAAGCGGTTGGCGCCGGCATCAACATACTTGGGATGATCCCCCGGCTTCTCGATGTGGTTGATCTGGATATGTTCCTGGTGGCCATGCCCTACACATTGCTCGATCAGGGCGTCCTCGAAGCAGAATTCCCTCGCTGTGCAGAAAGAGATGTCGGTATCGTCATTGGCGCTGTCTTCGCGTCAGGCATCCTTGCCACGGGATCGAAGGAAGGGGCCCGCTACGCGTATGGTCCGGCATCCGAAGAGACATTGGAAAAGACCCGGCGAATTGAAGAAGTCTGCAAGCGTCACAACACGCCTCTGGGCGCCGCAGCGATGCAGTTTCCACTCGCACACCCTCTGGTGGCCAGCATCATCCCAGGCGCGATCGAGCCTGGGCACGTTGAGTCGAATGTAGCGCTGTTTCAGTACGAAATTCCGCCGGCACTTTGGGCGGATCTGAAAGAGGAGGGCCTGATGCGGCAAGATTCACCTGCACCGGAGTAACCGGGTCTTGAATATCCTCGCTCTGGATTTCACGTAACTGTTCAGGGCCGAATCTTTCTTACTTCTGATCTTGCTTTTACCTTGACAATGTTAAGTCGTGGCATCGGCAGTCTCTTCCTTGGCGCCAGATTTGTCGAAGGAGCTGTTGCCCCGGACCTCATGGTAGATTGCTGCGAAGTATTCCATCTGAAGAAGACTTGCACTTGTTTTTATCCCGAAGGGATTA
>JAQBXN010000091.1 GCA_027625095.1 Planctomycetota bacterium
CCCTCCGGGACTGGAGAAACCACATAGGCACGGACAGGCAAGATCGAGGAACTCAAACTGCCGAGAAATGGGCAAGAACTTCTGGGCCGCGACACTAGCTTGAAGCTGCGATCCTTGGATGGCTGGCTCAAGAACGAACTTCCGAATGGAAAGAGCAAGCGTTGAGGCCTTCCCTACCCGGTGTAAAACCAGTATCATCCCGCCAATCTGAATCCAAAGACAAAACCTCATGCCTGGAATAAAACTTGTAAACAGCACTCCCTGGTCACCTCACCCTCAAGCTGCGCCCATTACCGGACGGCGGGGTGGTCGTTATTACGTTGCTTCCAATGGCACGCGGTCTTGCAGTGGCGGGTGGCAGTTTGAATTCACCTCCCTCGTTCCTGGAACGTTTTACGAGATTATTGTCGAAGGCAGATTCAGTGATCTGAAGCAACCGAGGGATTCAATTTTCTGTGTCCTGAACTGGAGTCGGATCTCTCCGGACACCGCACGGCCAGACGCACAATCGGGTTGGGATTACCTGCTGCCTGAATTCAATGGGAGCAAGGTGACCTTTTCGAGACTTGTGCAGACACCTGCGGAAGGGGGGCCGCTTACGGTTCGATGCAATTTTCGCTGGGCGGATAAAGGGAAGGTGAGTTGGTCCGAGCCGTCGGTTACGCGGTCTTCCAGGAAGCTTGCTTCCAAGAAGGTTATGAAGATTGCGGTAGTGACGGGTGGGAATGACTCCAGGCCGCGGCCTGTGAAGACCATCCAGGACAATATCGATTTCTATCTGCCCCTTTGCGAGAAAGCGTGCGAGGAAAAACCGGACTTGCTCCTGCTGCCGGAAGTAGCGTTGCAGTGGGAGATTGCCGCTCATCCCTTTGATGTCGCCGTACCGGCGCCGGGGCCGGAGACAGACGTTTTTGCACGTATTGCCAGGAAGCACAAGACTCGAATCTGTCTGGGGCTGTTCGAACGCGACGAGGATGCTGTATTCAATTCGGCGCTGCTCATCGGGCCGAATGGACAGATTGATGGGCGATACCACAAGGTGCATCTTGCAGTTGGTGGCGAGGCGGAGTCGGGCATATTGCCTGGGAATGGTTTTCCTGTTTTTGATACGGAAATCGGCCGCGTTGGCTGCAACATTTGTATGGACAGTTCGGCAGCGGAGTCGTCTAGAATGGTGGGCTTGAACGGGGCAGAATTTCTGCTGCTTCCGATCATGGGCGACCACCGGGCCAGTAGATGGACGGCAGGCTCACCGAATTTCAGCGAAGACAGGTGGAAGGCTATCATGCGGACCCGGGCAATGGATAATCAGCTCACCATGGTCGTGGCGAGGAACAGTTGTACCGGGAGTTGCATCATTGACCGCAAAGGTGAAATCCTTGCTTGGAATGAAGGGGAGGATGATTTCATTTTTGCAGATGTGCCCATCGACGACGGTTACCGGACCTGGAATGGTGGCTGTTTCAAGTCAGTTAACTGGCTGCAGAGACGGCCCCATTTGTACGGTGAATATTCGGATATCGAGAATACGGGTTCGCTTAGATAAGCCAGAGAGGTAAACCCACCAGAGGAGGTTTGATGAGATTTGTTTTCTTTACTGACGTTCATCTTCTCGAACGGGAAGACTCTGTGAAAGGTTTCGAGTTGTGTATCGAATCCATGCTTTCCCATGAGCCAGAGGTATTGATCAATGGCGGTGACCTTGGGGTGCCGGAAGGTGCAACGCAGACCTACAAAGAGATGATCGCCAGGATTGGGCTCCCGGTTCACATGGTGAACGGAAATCACGAGATTTGTAACGGGTCGCTCGATCCTGAGCGGGCGGGTGAGTTTTCCAACAGCTTCGATCATGCGGGTGTTCATTTCGTCATGCTGGACCTGGTTCGGGCTTTTGAGCCGACGGAAGAGCATCCCTGGAACTGGTATTTCACCGCGGATGAGAAGAACCTGAAATGGCTGGAAGAAGATCTCGCCGGCCTGGACGCTGATGTGCCGATTATCCTTACCTCGCATGTGCCTCTTTCTACCTCTTTTCCACAACGGATGGGGCAAGTGCCAGGAATGGAATTTCCGGTCAATGAAGCGACGAATGCGAAGGAAGTGCTGGAGATGCTGAGCCGATTCAGGAACGTGGCCACGCTCCATGGGCATGATCATGAAAATTCACGACACCGCTGGCGTCACATTCAGATTCTTACGACGGGCGCGGTGGCCGGTAACTGGTGGCGAAACGGCCTGGACAGCCCGAATCAATTCGGAGAGCCGCAGGGCTATCGGGTGATTGATGTGGATTCCCGATCAGGTGAGATCACGAATCGCTATCATGCATTTCAACCGCATCAGGATATTGAAATTGCGCCGGCCACCCGTGAGGGGAGGCGGTTCGTGAATGTGATTGATGGCGGCTCTGCGGCCGTGGTGCATGTAGAAGGGGTTGGCCGTTTGTCCGCGCTTGATCCGTGGGGCCAGGAGAATAAGCGTCTCTCAACGCACTACTATGAATTGCCCGAGGAATGCCCCCCGGAGATGGATGTGGAAGTGGAATTCGAGGATGGCCGAACCGTGGAAGCTTCGCTGTTATTCGAGGATTCCGACTGAGATCTGCCCGGCTTAATCAAGCTCCAGGACCATGTATTTCTGTTCCACGTCTTGCATCGGCATCACCGCCATCTTTTCGGCCAATTTCGCTTCTGTTTCAAAAACCTTCTGACGAACCGCAATCAATTCGGGTAGCAGGCTGTCAGCAAATTCTGTTTTCACTCCTTCAATGACGTTTCTCTTGTCTTTGAGAAACTCTCGTCCTTCGAGGGTCTGGGGTTTTGACAGCTCTGAATCCGCATAGGATTCCTGTGCCTTCCGCTCCTGTTCCTTCTCATGGAAAGGCGGCTGAACTGCTGTGCCATCGCATCACCCTGGGAAAGAGTTTTTAAGAGACGCCAGGATCCGAGACGAGTGATCGTAAAGAGTGTTTGCCTCTGAAACGTGCTGGCCTAAGATGCCGACGATTTATCTACTTACCCAGAGGTTTCAATATGCGAATTGGTATTGTCGGTGCGGAGAATTCTCATTGCGGTGCGGTAGCACATACGATGAATGTTAAGAAGGCGTGTGGAAAAGCGCGGGTTGTGGCTGTGTGGGGAGAGACCCGGGCCTATGCCGAAGCCGCGGCTGCGAAGGGCGAGATCCCTGAAATTGTAAAACGACCGGAAGATATGATCGGCAAAATTGATGGGGTTATGCTTGACCACCGCCACGCTAAATTTCACGTTCCGGCGACAATCCCGTTTATTGAGGCTGGGATACCGGCATTTGTTGACAAGCCATTCAGCTACACGGTGAAGGAGGGTTGGGCGCTTATCCAACTGGCTCGTAAGAAGGGTGTGCCCATTACTTCTTTCTCCTCGATTCCGCTGCAGGATGCGTTCAGGACGGAATTCAAAAAACAGGTTCGCTCGGCCGGTAAAATCCGGGCAGTTCATACTTCCGGGCCTTGTGATACCCGCTCCAAATGGGGTGGTATTTTCTTTTATGGCATCCACCAGGTGGATGCCATTCTCAAGGGGTTTGGCCCCGGCATCGAGACGGTGCAGGTCATAATGGCCGGCAAGGGGAATCCAAACGGGGTAGCTGTAATGCAATACAAAGATGGGGGCCCGATAGTGAGCATGGAGTGTGTGAGTGAGGGTAAGACAAGCTTTAGCTTCGGGGCATCCGGCACCAAAGCACAGGTCCACTTTGTCCACAAGGGCGATTCCGATCCCTACATCAATGGCATCAAGACCTTCCTCAAGATGTTCCGCACAGGTAAAGAGCCCTTTACCGCCGCTGAAATGCTGGAGCCGATTGCGGTTCTTGAGGCATTGCAGAAAGCGATAAAGTCGGGCAAGAAAGTTCGGGTTGCCAAGTTGCCTGAGTAATTCGGATTAGTATTCAGTACAAAAAAAGGCTTCCCATTTGGGAAGCCTTTTCTGTTTCAAACGAGGGTCATGAATTACTCAGGAATGTGATAGAGGAAGCGAGTGCTGATGACCTCGTTCCTCCATTCAGGATCAGTTTTCGTCCCATCTTTCCTTGTCCAGGTGATCTTGAAGTTGCCGTTCCACTGATCGCCTTTGTAGAGGATCTTGATTGGGTAGTAACCATCGGTATCAACCCCTGACTTTAAATACAGATCATTGGGGTCATTGGCCGTTGTATGAGCAGTACCCATAGCTGTAGCATCGAGGACATCATCCTTGTTACCAATAGCGAACTGAACTGATGCACCACCCTGAGCGACAGCGGCGAATTCAAGGTAGACCTCCCAGTTTCCTGGCTTAGGAAACTTGACCAGGCCGTCCCATCGCACTGTATATTTGTTTGGAAATTTGACCATGGTGTTACCAACACCGCCCCAGAAACTACCCGCATTGACGCGAGTCAGGAGTTCCCAGTCACTGTTGTAAGAATAACCGTCCAGAACGCTGAGCCAGAGTGGTCCGGCAGAAACCAGGTCGCTGCTCCAGATGGTCTGGTATCGTAACGGAGTGGATAAATCGCTTGGGAGTTTCGGTAGTCTGCCTTCGGCGACGCCCATGGCGACATTGGTGAAATCGTTGGCATACCAGGCTCTCATTTTCAGTCCACCAATGATCGAAAGACCATCCTCTGACTTCAACTGAGAGCCAAGCTCTACATGGAGGTCACCGTAGCAGTAGTAGGCCTCGTTCTTCAGGCCTGATTCATCAACGTGCCGACGGCCCAATTCCCCAACTGCAACAACCTTACTGTCTTCCGAACTCAGGCTGGTGAGATTATAGCCTGAGTAGAAAGAAGCGATCTGGTAGCTCTTTGGAATACCGTTCTTGTTAACAAGGCATTCTGATCCATTGGGCAGAGAAAATCTTTGACCTTTGAGTTGGTCTTCTGCGATTCGCTAAGATTCGCACCGGATGCACTTCCGAAGTTGTACCATGTACCGGCGGGTTCCCCCTCATAACCTTCTTCGCTATACGAACGGTAACCTTTGTCCCTTGTGAGGAATGTTTCAGGATCGGGTGGTGTGTAACCTTCCCACTGAGAGCTGTAGGTGCGGAGCTGGGTGGACATCACTCTGAGCTTTCCAAGGCAGGCACGTGCATTCGCCTGCTGCTGTGCTTTGGCCAGGATTGGCAGAAGCAGCCCAGCCAGGATGGCGATAATCACAACCACAACAAGGAGTTCTATAAGGGTGAATCCCTTTGAAGCAATTCTTTTCATTCTGAGAAACCTCCAGCTATCAGGGTTAGGACGAGAAAGCCCGGTAAAATTGAGACACAAAGGCCCACTTGAAGCGATCAACTTCAATGCGATAAGAGACACAAAACACATACTCTGTGTCTGAAACTTCCTGCACCCATAATCCGTTTCCTGGATTTCTCTTCCCTCTCAATGCCCCGAAAAGAGGGATGCCCCTGGATTGCTAGAAGTTGACACTAACTCTAGAAGATTGTCATTTAGTGTTAACGCAAGCGGCCCAAGCTATATCGCCCACCCTTGAAATGTCTAGCCTGAATTCTCATTTCGCCACACGGGAAAAGCCCGATATTTGCAAAATTCAACCGAGAAATGCTCCATACGGAAAAATTGATGACTTTTGGCCGCAAGGCTTCAAATTGTGAGGCTTTACGAGCAGGATTTTATATTTGTGAGCTTGTGCTGCTGTTCTGTATAGTTGATCAACGTCGCCAATTTACTCATGAGTAGAGACCCAATGGATTCAAGCAATGAGAAAGCTGAATACCGAGAGTTCCACCGGGTCGCTCACCGATTCGGCATCCAATGCCGAAGGGTCGGGGTGGATGTGCTCCCTGCGAGGGTTGATCTCATAGACATCGGTGAAGGTGGAGCGCGCCTGCACAGCGACTTCCCAGTGGAGAATGGATCTCGAATGCTGTTGGATTTCAAGAGGCCTGAACATGGACTTGACCAGACCCTTCATGCCCAGGTGATGTGGGTGAGATCTGGTCCTGAAAACACCAGTTGGGACTGGGGAGTCAGATTTCAGGAAAGCGAATCCTTTGCAATCCAGCAACTGTTCGAAAAGCTCAGTAACACCAGCGAAGTCCCGATACCGGCACCCCAGATAATTCAGAAGCAACCAGAGGAGCGGCGAGGAGCAGTCCGTATCCATGAAAACTGTCCGATCCGATTCGCCAAATCTCCGGCTGGTTGGCTGACATCATGGACGCCATCTACGGCTCTTGACGTGAGTGGAAGCGGCATCGCGTTCATATCCAAACGCCCACCTGAACCGGGCACTATGTTGGAAGTGGAGATTCAACTGCAGGATGAACCCATACGGCCCCAAATAACCGGGGGTGTGGCGAGGTGTGAGGCGCTGCCGGGAGGTGAGTATCGGGTGGGCCTGCAGTTCATTCAGATGGACGATACGTCTCAGAAACAGCTTTCCTCTTACCTCTCGCGCCGGTTGCGAGAGCGCCTGGATAGAGGCTGATCAGTATGGCAGATAAAGCGGCAACCATTGAAGGCACCCTTGAACGATTCATCTTTTTTAATGAAGAAAACGGCTACTCTGTGGCGGCCCTTCAGGAACACGGAAAAGTTGGAACCACCACCGTGACCGGCGTACTGACCGGTATCAGCGAGGGCGAAAACATCCAGATCCATGGCCTCTGGAAAGAGCATCCGCGCTTTGGCCGTCAGTTCCAATTTGAAAGTTATCGAGTTGTCCCCCCTTCTTCTTTGACCGGAATCGAGCGCTATCTGGCTTCCGGTATTATCCCCGGAATCGGCAAAAAAATGGCACAGCGGCTGGTGAAGCACTTCGGTCTGGAAACGCTCGTGGTGATGGAGAAAGCGCCTGAGCGGCTGACGGAGATCACCGGGCTTGGCAAGAAGAAAATTGCCAAAATTGTTGACGCCCTTCAAGAGCAGCGGGCTGTTCAGGATGTCATGGTATTCCTTCAGTCGTACGGAATTACCACCGGGCAAGCCCATCGGATCTATGAGGAATACGGGAATAACGCCATCGAGGTCATCCGCTCCAATCCCTATCAGCTTTCCCGCGACATCCATGGCATCGGTTTCAAGATAGCCGACCAGGTGGCCAGGAATCTTGGTATTCCCCGGGAGTCTAACGCGAGGATTGACGCGGGCATTCTGTACGTCCTGATGCGGCTGGGTGACGATGGCCACGTCTGCTACCCGCGGGAACAGCTCCTGGCCGAAGCGCAACGGATTCTTGAGGTGACCATCGAACAAATAGAATCTGCGATGGACAGACAACTCGGCCAGAAAGAGCTCGTGCAGGAAGAATACGAGCCAGGCCTGATGATCTATCTTGCACGCCATCACCGGGCCGAAGTGAACGCGGCCCGGAGACTGCTCGCGCTCATGAGCGGCCCCAAGAGTTTGCCTGACATCCACGTTGAGAAGGCAATCGAGTGGGCCCAGAAACAGAGCAAAATTGAACTGGCTGAGAAGCAGAAAACTGCTATTGCCGCGGCGCTCACGGAAAAGGTGTCCGTCATCACTGGTGGCCCTGGTGTTGGTAAGACGACGGTCATAAATGCCATCCTCCAGATACTGGAAACAAAGGGACAGCAAGTTCATCTGGCGGCCCCCACCGGCAGGGCCGCGAAACGTCTTAACGAATCAACCGGCAGCCAGGCCCAGACCTTGCACAGGCTGCTGAAATTCAATCCTGCCCTTCACCGGTTCGACGCGAACGAAGACAGCCCCCTCGAAGGAGACGTGTTCATCGTGGACGAATGTTCCATGATCGATATCTCACTTGTGAACCATCTTCTCAACGCCATACCGCTTCGAGGGCATCTACTGCTTGTCGGCGATGCCGATCAACTGCCATCTGTCGGACCGGGGAATGTGCTCGGTGATATTATCGCATCCGGTCTTGTGCCGGTAACCCATCTTGATGTCATATTCCGGCAGGCCAGCCGCAGCACAATCATCGACTGGGCTCACGATATCAACCAGGGATTTCTGCCTGAAAAACCTTCAGCATCAGATTCGCTGTCTGATCTCTATTTCATTGAAAAGAATGATCCTGAAGACTCTCTCGATGTCATTCGCAGGCTCTTCACTGAACGCATTCCGGAACGCTTCAAATTTCATCCGGTGAAGGACATCCAGCTCCTCACCCCAATGCACAAGGGCATCCTTGGCGTTGGAAACCTCAATTCAGTATTACAGGCCGCACTCAATCCCGTCCGGTCCGCCGCGCGCAAGACCCCGGGCGGCTTGTTTGAAGGCGATAAAGTCATGCAGATTCGCAACAACTACGAAAAAGAAGTGTTTAATGGCGACATTGGATTTGTGTCCCACATTGATCCTGTAGACCGCAAAGCAATTGTCGTTATTGACGGGCGGGAGGTCGAATACAGTTTTTCCAGTCTGAACGAAGTCATCCCTGCCTATGCCATCAGCATCCACAAATCCCAAGGCAGCGAGTATCCAGCCGTGGTTATTCCCGTGGTTACCCAGCATTACGTCATGTTGCAGCGAAACCTGATCTACACAGCAATTACACGCGCTCGCGAACTGGTAGTAATGGTCGGAACCTACAAAGCTCTTCGGATTGCGGTGCAGCAGGAATCAGGAAGGTCTCGATTTACCGGTTTCGAGGAACGCCTGGTGAGAGAGAAGGCGGAGTTCCTGGATTTGTGAGTGCTATCAAACTATAGAGTTGGCTCTTCGATATCTCTTCATTATCTGCGACCACTTGAAGTGTCGGCTGCTGAAGCGATGGAGATAGCAAGGGGGCTTGTTTCTATTCGAGCGACCTACTCGCTCGACACAAAGCGAAGTGGAATCTGGTGATCGAGCAGTTTCTTATGAAGGGTATTTCGACTGATTCCAAGCCTCTTGGCTGCCAGTGTCTGCACGTAATCGCTGTCCCGCAAAACTTCCTGAATGAGTGCCTTTTCAGCCTTACCAATCAGTTGATTGTAAAGACCCGTGGGGTCGCCTTCCGCTGCCCGGCGTTCTTCGAGAAATGCCTGTTTGACGGCCGCATCAATGGATAGCTCGACTCCCTCTGTTCCGATCTTTGGCTTGGTGCCACGCAGGTTAATGGGGAGCGCAGAATAGGGGAATTGATTTCCCCTGGCCATAACCACTGCTCGCTCGACACAATTCTCTAATTCTCGGACGTTGCCCGGCCAGGGGTAATCCATCAGGATTTCCAGGACCTCTTTTGAGATCTGGTTCACATTCTTGATGTTCTCTCGATTGTATTTTTCAAGAAAGAACTCGATGAGCAGAGGGATGTCCTGATTTCTTTCTCGGATCGGCGGCAAATGAATGGGGACAACATTTAGCCGGAAATATAAATCTTCTCGAAAGCTTCCATCCTCCATCGCCTCCTCCAGATTTTTGTTCGTGGCAGCAATCACCCGAACGTCCACCTTTATGGTCTTGGTGTCGCCGACTCTTTCGAATTCCTGTTCCTGCAGGGCACGGAGCAGTTTCACCTGCAGCCGCGGGCTCATGTCCCCTACTTCATCCAGAAAAAGGCTTCCGTTGTTGGCCACTTCAAAACGGCCTTTCTTATCGGCATAAGCCCCGGTGAATGCTCCCTTCATATGGCCAAACAACTCGCTTTCCAGCAGGTGCTCCGACAGAGCCGCACAGTTGACCGAGATGAATGGCTGGTTCGCCCGGGCGCTGTTGTAGTGAATCGCTCGCGCGACGAGCTCCTTTCCTGTCCCCGTCTCGCCTCTCACCAGAACCGAAGAGCGCGTCTTCGCGACCAGAGCGGCAGTCTCAAAAACCTCCTGCATGCCCTTGCTGACTCCTATGATGTTGTCGAATTTGTAATTCGATTTCAGCTCCTCCCTCAGATAGAAGTTTTCGACGATCAATTCCTCTTTATCGAGCAGCACCATTCGGCTGATGCGCTGGGCCTGGGCTAGCATTGAAGAGATGATCTGTAAGAGGCGGATGTCATTTGCGATTGCAGTTGAATTGGGTTCCTCACGCTCAACGCTGAGTGCACCCACAACTTTAGCACTCGAAATAATTGGCACACAGATCAGGGCTCGACCCGAGAGTGACCGACGGCTCCTGGTGCCTATCGTCTCCACGTATCCCGCCTCCTTGCCCAGATCGGCTATGACGCGCGGCTCACCCGTCTGGACCACACGTCCGGCCACCCCTTCCCCAATTTTAAGTCCATTGAGCTCCAACTCAGGGTTGGCCAACTGATAAGCTGCCACTACTTTGAGCGTATCGGAGCCTTCCCGCAGGCTGAGAATCGTCCCGAAATTGAGCTCCATCTGCTCTGCCAGAACATCCATTACCCCATCGTAAATCTCTTCCAACTCGAAGGTTGTACCTAATATTCGGCTGATCGAAGTCAATACATTGAGTTCAAGTTCTTCTCTGTTCATCTCTTTAATCCAGGACAAGAAGTAGCGAATACCGCCGTTCCGAAAGTATGCCTATCATTGTGCAGTAACAGATATGTCGAAAAGAGTTATTAGTGCCAAAAGTTCCTAAAATTTGCGCGCCAAAGTTTACTTTTGCTTTGAATCTACTCATTAGGATAAGTTAATGCAAAAAAGACATGCACAGAACTTGATGGCGCCTAATAATGAGCACTTGACAAATAAATGCGGTGCACCTCTGTCCCGTAATCTTGCTTAGAAGGAAAATGGTCGTCCCTATACTGGGTTCAGGTCTGATACTTGATCCGATCAAAACACGAACACAATTTCCAGATATGTTACTTCTCCGGCATTCATTGGCATGTGAACAGATGGCGTCTGTATAGGGCAGTCAAGATTTTGTAATTTTGTCTTCATCAGTAACCCCTTTTGCTGTATTATGTTGAACTTATTCAAACTCATGATCAGGGGATACGACACCATTAAGTGGGACATTCTTTCATGGTATTTGCTTAAAGCGGCATAGGTTACGCCGGTCTGAGGCCTTTTGACTGGCATTTAAAGGACCTCACTCCATGGATTGGAGTATCACTTTATTGCGGGAGAAATCGGATGTCAGCCCGTCTGGCAAAATGTCCGGGATGTGAGAAAGCATTCACGCTTCCCAATTTTTCACGGCCGGTAAGGGCCGAATGCCCCAAGTGTGGTACGCCCTTCACTTGGCCTCATGAAGGCAAGGACACAAAGCCTAAAAAGAAACCATTTGGGCTGCGCAGTTCTGAAGACCCCCTGGTCGGCGAGGAGTTTGGTGGGTGCAAGATTGTAGAACTGCTTGGGCACGGCGGTCTGGGGTCGGTTTACCGGGCGGAACATAAGGCAGAAGGCACCGACATTGCCATCAAGATCCTGCCGCCGTTTCTTGCGAAACGGTTTCCGAATTTCATTACCCGATATATGGCGCAATCCCGCCGCGTTGCCGATCTCAATCATCCCAATGTAGTGCCGGTGTACCAGGTCGGGGAGCATCGCGGTTTTACTTTTACTACCATGAAATTCGTTGTTGGCAAGAGCCTGGCCGAATGCATCGGTAACAGAAAAACGGTCAAACCTGAGAGTGCTGTTCGGGTGGCGCGTTCGGCCGCATTTGGGCTGAGAGCCATGTCTGATCACGGCGTCCTGCACCGCAACATGAAGCCGGGCAACATCCTGCTTGGGCGTGATTCCAAAGTCCTGGTCTCCGACTTTGGCTTGGGGCCCGGCTCGTCTGCCGAGTTAAAAGGTTCGGTGTTCGGCACGGCGATTATGAATCCCGATTACCTTTCGCCCGAACAGGCCGCCAACGATTCCATCGATTACCGTTCTGACATTTATTCGCTCGGCGCCATTCTTTACCGAATGCTTACAGGCTATGCGCCATTTGGTGGGTTGGAGGGTGGCAGCCGGAGAGCTCTGCTGATCCCACCGAATGAACGAAACGCCAAAGTGTCCGAAGCCGTGAGTAAGGTCATTTGCAGGATGATGGAATACAAGCCTGAAGACCGCTACCCCACCTGGAATGAAGTCATCGCCCACCTTGACTCTCTCTTCAACGGAACGCTCTCGGAACTTCCCACTCAGATATCAGTTGAGACCGCGCCACAGGTGACCCCGGATCTGAACGCCGACACAACCGATACCGAAAGGCACGAAGCCGTTCAGCAGATTCTGAGCATGCTGCCGAATGCGACACCCGTTGAGCAGTTGACGGAGGATGAAAGCGATGCATCCCCGATTCCAGAGCTTCGGCTGGGAAAGGCCCCGGGCTTTATCGAAGACAGTCTCCAGCAGGAATTAACTCAGCGTCAGACGTCGCCGCCCAACCAGTCTCCTGATAATGAGACACTGCCGCCCACCCGGTCGCCGTTCTATAATCCCGCTACTGTGACGACAGCAAGAAGCCATGAGAATATCCCAACTCTCCTCGATGAGGAGAAGGCCAAAACCAATGAGGCTATTGAGCTTCTTGCCAAAATGGAGCAATCCATCTCAGATACAGATACCCCCGATACGGTTGATTACTGCGCAACGGAGTCAGCAGATCCCGAGTGGGCAGGGGAAGGCCGACTGGAAATGGATACGAGCTTTGACGAGGAACTGACCCGGCAGCTCGTAAACCTTAAGAAAGGACCAGAAGCGCCCGCCACAGTCGAAGAAATAGATCGAACGGTTACCTATGTCTCCGATGCCGATGATTTGGGTGTGCCGGCACCACCACCGCCGCGGCCTTTGGGCTCTCATCCCACTCAGGAAGCCCTCGAACCGTTAACCTTCAGGCAGAAGCCGGAACTTCAATTCCCGTTTGGTGGAAGCTATGAAACCCCGCCGGCAGAATTTCCTTCACCGCAGTCCAAGCTGGATCTCGATGCTCCGTCACAACAGCTAACGCCTGCCGCCCCGATGACCACGTTCCAGGGCCGACCGCCGGTTCAGACTGTCCGCCGGACAAATACCTTCAGTTCGCGCCAGAGATCAGGTGTCTTCGAACGTAAACGGATGGTCGGCGAAAAGGAAACAGTCGCCGTGATCACTGCACTGGTCACCTCCGCCATACTCGTCCTTGGTGCAGCTATTTTCTGGAGCATGCGCACGTCCGAGCCATCAAAGGAAGCAGTACAGGCATCAGTTCGGAGACCGGTGCCCAAAGCCAGACCCACTACTCCCGAGCCCCCGAAGCGAACAGAACCTGTCGATCGCACCGTAGCTATCAAGCGTTCAGTGACGAACCGCATTAACCAGAACATCGCGGTGCATAAATGGGGCGAAGCCATACGTTCACTGGAAAATTTTGCCCGAACTCAGACCGACCGCTCGTTGGAAAGCTGGGCAGTTGAGATGGCGCGGAGCGTCCAATCCAGGGCACAGGCTGAGTATAACGAGATGATGGGAAGAGCAGAGGAAGCCATCAAGAATGGTGACCGGGATGAGGCCCGCAAGCTCTATCGAATCGTCTTCTTGAGCTATGATCTGGAACCCTACTGTAGCTCAGGCCCGAAACAGTTACGCAGCCTTGCTTGAGGAAGGAATAGAAACAGTCCAACCCGTGTTCAAAGTGCTGAGTCCAAAGCCGATAGAGGAACAGCCAACTGAGCCCGTCCTGGATAACCCCGATTTCATCATTCTCGACAACCTTGTTGCCCAATGGCGATTCGCCGATGCTCTTACTCAATGCAACGAGTATCTCGATACAAACAGATATAAGACCTCGCCCGAACTCCTGAGTTTCCAAAAGACTGCTGAATTGTTACCGCAATTGAAGCAGACCATTGTTGAATTCATCAATCACTCAAAAGAGAAACCAGAGCTTGACAGCCTGACCGAGGCTTCCAGGACTGGCAACATATTCAGGGCAACGGATCGCAACCTTACCATTCAGAGCGGAGTAAAGGTGTCCACCCTGGCATGGGATCGTCTCCACGTCGCCGGGGTTTGGCAGCTCGCCATGGATGCGGTCAGCCCATCCAACTACAAGATGCGTCTTGCCGCCGTCCTGCTCACGGTTGAGATGGATTCGCCGGTCGTTGCCGTAAAAGAGGTCGAGCGTTTGAAAAATATTGGCGTCGATGTCAGCCTCTACCATCAGCGAATTGAGCACCGACGGTCAGAGAGATTGAAACGACTCGGAGTGGATTGAGACGGCCCGGCAAGTGAGAGAGGACCGCCAAAAGGCATATCAGAGTCTACTTCACTGAGAAAGAGCAGATGACATTCAAGAATGTCAGTGACAAAGTCCAGGTAATGGGAGTGAAACAAGCGTAGATTGGTGGACAGCTCCGGCCGGATGGTTCAATGTCCGTAATTCAATGTTCGGCAAGACTAATTATTTCTTTGCCCATCGGTCTGATGGGAAGTTGCGCAAGCCCTTACAACCTCTCATATGCCTCTTACTGACAACCAGAAATTAGACTACCATCGAGACGGCTATCTGATCGTCCGATCCGTTCTTCATTCGGATGAGCTCAAGATAGTTCAAGACAGGTTTAGAACCATTGTTGAGGGTAAGGTGGAGTCCCATTATGAAGATCGGATCAGTTCAAGGGGGGTATCTGGATGCTCAGGTTTTGGGAACAAACAGACAAAGCCAGAGCAGCCACCGGCAGAGCCGGGGCCACACACTTCCCTTCATGTGAGGAATGGTACGCAGATTTCCCCCAAGGGAGGTCTGGAGTTTTTTGAGGATGCATGGAAACCGGTGGAGGATCCGATGGATGCGGTCGTGCGGATGATCGTGCTTCGAAACGACGAAGTCCTCAAAGACTATGTCCGGCACCCGGGAATTCTGGATATCGCATCGGAACTCATGAGCCCGAACATCAAACTTTATTACGATCAGGTTTTCGCAAAAGCCCCCTATGCAGGCGCTAATCGCTATCACCAGGATTCCGTGTTCTGGAATTTCTTTGCATCAAAAAATCTAGTCACCGCATGGATCGCACTCGATGATGCCACGCGAGAAAACGGGTGTGTCCGTTACCTGCCGGGCAGCCACGATTTTGGACTAATCGATTGGGAGCACATTCCATTCCTGCTGACGGAAGACCTGTTAGCGCAAGAGGTCTTTGCCGAAGTAAAGGCTGGCGACGTTATTTTTCATAACAGTCTCACCTTCCACTGCAGCGGCCCCAATTGCACATCAAGCAGACGCTGGGGATGGGCCCTGCATTATGTCGCAGCGGAAACGCGCTACATTGGTAAACCGGAGGACGATGAACACCTCTGGAAAATCGGAGCCCTGGAGAAGCCGGTCGGTAAGAACGGCTTCCCTCTCATGCGTGGGAGAGAATTTCCAGAGTGTGTCTGAGGTTCAAATTGGCACATCCATAAAGAACCCATTCAATATAGGCCCTTGCTAGTTTCTCATTAACTCATTAAGCCAATGAACAGCTTCGAAATGCGCCGCCGTGAATTCCTCGCAACCAGTGCCAGCGGCATTGGTGGAGTCGCGCTCACGTCTCTGCTGCAACAGGATCTCAATGCAGCCCGGCAATCGGATGTGTCTAAAAGAACAGACCCGCTTGCTCCGAAGTCCTCGCACTTCCCGGCCAAGGCCAAGGCATGCATTTTCATTTACCTGGCTGGTGCACCGAGCCAACTGGACTTGTTCACGCCGAAACCGAAGCTCGAAGAACTTGCCGGCCAGGCACTCCCTGACTCTCTCCTGAAGAATGTGCGGTTTGCATTCATTAACAAGAATGCGGGCGTGAAGCCGTCGACTCGCGAATTCAAACAGTACGGCGATTGCGGCATGTGGTGGTCCGATCGCCTGCCGCATCTTGCTCGGCACAGCGACGACATCTGTCGAATCACGACCATGCATACAGAGGCGTTCAACCATCACCCCGGCCAGCTCATTATGAACTGCGGCCATCAGCGCTTCGGGCATCCGAGCATGGGCAGTTGGATCAACTATGGGCTCGGCAGCGAATCGCATAACCTGCCCGGCTACGTTGTCCTTACCGCCGGCCCCGCAGCTCGGGGCGGAGCGACGAACTGGTCGAGCGGATTTCTGCCGTCCACTTACCAGGGCGTCCTCTTCAGAAACCAGGGGGAGCCTGTCCTCAACCTGAACAACCCGGCAGGTATCACCCTTGATGCCCAGCGGAAATCCCTCGATGCGCTTGGCGCCCTCAATCAGGAAAGACATAAAGCCCTGAACGATCCCGAAATCCAGAGCCGCATTGCCGCCTACGAACTCGCCTTCAGGATGCAATCCGCCGCGCCCGAACTGATCGACACCAAGGACGAAAGTAAAGCCACGATCGATTCCTACGGCGTCGGCAGAGCCGGGGTTCCTGGCTCATTTGCCAATAACTGCCTGCTCGCCCGGCGGCTCGTCGAACGCGGAGTCCGTTTCATCAACGTCTACCACGGTGGTTGGGATCAGCACGGTAACCTCGAGAATGATCTCAAGTCCAACGCCGAAGTCGTCGACCAGCCGGTCTCCGCTCTGCTTACCGATCTCAAACAGCGCGGCCTTCTCGAATCCACGATGGTTGTCTGGGGCACGGAGTTCGGTCGCACCCCGCTCGCCCAGGGCAAAGACGGCCGAGACCACCATCCTTTCGGCTACACCATCTGGGCCGCAGGCGGAGGCTTCCGTTCAGGCTATACCCACGGCAAGACAGACGACATCGGCTGGGGCATCGAAGAAGGCCCGGTTCACATCCACGATTTCCAGGCCACGCTCCTCCATCTCTTTGGTCTCAACGACAAGCAATTGACCTACAAGTTCAAAGGATTAGATTTCCGCCTGACAGGCACGGGCTCGGAAGAGGGCAAGGTTGTTGACGAGTTGATGGCCTGAGTACACCGGTCCCAAACAGTAGGACGCTTCCCAATGAGCAGAACACTTACTATTCATATTGAAGAAGGAACATTCTCTCGCTTGGAGTTAGAAGCCAAGGTCAGAGGCGACGCTCCTGCTGTGATTGCAGCTTCTGCAATTGAGGAAAGGTTCGGAAAGGAAGAAGGGGGCACAACTTCAATGAATGCACAGAAGAGGTTTGAGGCTCACTTTGGAAAGATTGACTTGGGGCATCCCTCTGGGGCGGACAATGAGAGCATCGATAAGGATCTGGCCAGTGAGTATTCTGGACCGAGCTGATGTTCATTGATACCTCTGGATTCTTGTGCCTCTTGCACAGATCTGAGCCATTCCATCAGGAAGCGATTGATAAATATTTCGCGGCGCCAAGGAAGTTAACTCATGGCTACGTGCTCGCCGAATTCGTCGCCGTAGCGCAAGTGAGGGGGTTGCAGCGCGAGCGAGTCTTGTTGTTCATTTCTGACCTTCTAGAAAATCCTGACATCAGAACTGTCTGGTCTGGAGGAGCCCTGATTGCAGAAGGCCTGAGTCTGTTAAATAAGAGGAAAGACAAATCTTATTCCCTTTGCGATGCAGTGAGCTTTGTCTTGATGCAGCAATTTGATATCCCTGATGCATTGACGACCGATCATCATTTCGAGCAAGAAGGATATATCCGATTGCTTGGTGATAGGTAAGAACATGAGACTAGCCAATTTGCTTTTCATTCATTGTCTTTTTAGCAGCATCATTGCCGAGACACCGGAGAGCCTTCTCAAGAACGCGCAAAAGCTTGAACAGGATGGCAAGGTCTCCAAGGCAGTCGACCAGTACAAGCTCTTTATCGAGAGCTATTCTGATCATTCGCAGTATCTGGATGCGCGTTACAGGCTCGCCAAGAATCTCGACAACCTCGGCTTTGTGGATGAAGTTGTCCCGCATTTGGAAGCAGTCGTTCAGTCGGACAAAAAAAAATACGAACATCGCGTCGATGCCTACTATCTGCTGGGCAAGACCCAGGCCGCGTTGAAAGAGTACGCGAAGGCGGCGGAGGTCTACGAGAGCATGCTCAACGAGGGAGCGGGCCTCTATACGGACGAAGTGCTCAGCCTTTGCGGCGGCTATTACGCCATCCTGGAAAAAGTTGATGAAGCCGCCGCCAAATTCAATATTCTGAAAAGAAAGCGTGACTCGAAACTTGCGGAGCAGGCTTCCTATAAACTGGCCATGCTCTGGTTGCGGGCGGCGAAGCCTGCCATGGCAGTCTCGGCCATTAACGAACTCATTCTGGATTACCCGCGGAACAAGCAGGCCCGCGGGCTCATGCTCCAGCTCGCGAATCTCTTTCGCGAACAGCGGGATTTCGATAAGGCCGTCGCTGTCTGCGAGCAGTTGAAATCCAAATTCGAGGGATCCAAAGAGGCCGACGGCATCTCCTACATTCTTGGGCTCTGCTACAAGGACAGCAAGAAATATGACAAGGCCATCGAGGCTTTCCAGGACGCGGCGAGGTTGAAGGGCAATTTGAAGGATGGCATGGCCGCGGAATCGCTTCTTCAGGCTGCGATGCTGTTCGAAGACATCCTGAATAAGCAGGATGACGCCATGCTTCAGTATGAGGATGCGGCCAAGCTGGCCAGCGATTCAAACAGCGATCGAAAATCGAAGATTCTTGAGCAGTGTTATTTCCGCCTTGCCGAGTATCACTACAAGCAGGAGAAATGGGCCAACGCGCTGGAGTATTACCTGAAGCTAAAGGCCCTTGAAACCGCCATAAACGTCCTGCCGCGGATCATCACCTGCCAGGCCAAGCTTGAGCGCAACCCCGAGCCCGGCAGCCTCAACGATGCGGACATTGCACTCATCCAGAAAAAAATCGATGAGAACCCGGGCACGATCGAGGCTGCCGAAGCCGAGGTCTTTCTGGCTGACCGCAAACTCCAGCAAGCCCTGCAACACAATCGCGACCGCAAAGGAGGTGTCACGGGCATCGCAGAGGTCTATGAAGGGATACTCAAGAAATACAAAATGGAAATCCTCTCCCAACTCCACCTTGAGTCCTATATCCATTTCCAGCTTGGGGTTTGTTACGGGCAAGGCGAAACGCCGGAGGATCTGAAGAAATCGATTCAGTCCTACGAGAAAGCATCTGATTGTGATAAAGCCACGCCATACAAAGTGCAGACTCTTGAAAACCTCGCTCGCGTTGCTGAAGAGGCAGGCGATATGAAAAAATCATTCGCTACCTACAAAGAACTTTTCAAGCTCTCCGAGGCCCGGGTGGAGGCCAGGCCCGATGATGTGGAAGCGCAGACGCATCTGTCAGAATATCTCCGCAGCATGATCACCCGTGCGGAGGACAAGGATGCCGTCGATACCGCGGTCGGGGTCGCACATGGCCTGGCGCAGAAGGGCGGGCCGTTCAGCAAAGCCGCTCGCGAGGCCAAGTTTTATCTCGGCGAGCTCTACTATTTGAAACAGCAGTGGTCTGCCGCGGCGAAAACTTTCCGGGAATTCATTTCCACTTACGGGCCGCAGCTTGACGAGAAAACGGGCAGCGTAAAACAGCCCTGGAAACCTGCCATGGACGAACAGGTCGAGCAGGTGTATGAAGCCGCAGTCCGCATTGCCCACGCGTGGTACATGAACGGTCACACAAAGAATATGGTCGATGCCTACAAATGGATCATTCAGAACCTGCCGTATCAGAACAAACACCTGGCAGAGGCCTATTACTGGTTGGCGATGGAATACCTCAAGGGCGAATCAGGCCAGACGAAGGGAATGAAGCTCAAGGCTGCCGAAGCGTTCTGGACAACGGTCGTGCATCCGTCCTTTGATTTCACAGATCGGCAATTTCGAAATGGATATCACTTCTGGGTCAAAGACGAAGATGCCCAGAAATTTGTAAGGCCGGCAATAATGAAATCGGGCGAACTCTTCAGCGAAGTCGGCGAGCACGGCAAGGCCGCAGCCATCTTCAGTCAGTACATGGTTCTTTTCCCGCCCACCCGGAATAGCGGCAGAAATCAGCCACCTCCCAAGCCTGATGAGCTCTATCCTATCGCCCGCTACGCGGCCGGCCGGGAGTACATCAAGCTCGACAATATCGGCCGCCTCATCGATACCTACAAGGTTTACGTTGACGGCTTGCGCGACGACCGATTCCGCGCATCCGGGCTCCAACTCATGGGCTTCAACGCGATGAAGGACAGAGCATATGAGCCGGCCATCGACGCCTACGCCACTTTGCTCGACGAATACGGCTACAACGAAAAGGACGAAAAGACGGGCAAGCCGATCCCTGTTCCCAAGCACGAACGCCTCCTCCAGGGCAGCCGCTGGGACGGCATCCGGATCGAACCGACCAAAGGGCTGGATCTTGGCCGGGTGCGATACTCTCTCGGTTTCCTCTATTGGAAGCAGGAAGACTTCGCTCGTTGTGCGCTTACGCTCAAGCCCTTCGCTGATGATCCAAACCTGTATGAAAACGAATCCCGTGCCCAGGCGCTTTACATGGCAGGTCAGAGCTATTTTCGACTTTACGACTACAAAAACGGAATTGCCGTGCTCAAGAAACTTCTTGACGATCACCAGGATTTCGACGCCATCGAAGAGGTCTACATCACCTTGGCCCGCGGCTACAGGCTGACCGGCGAATGGCAAGCGATACCACCGCTCCATAAGAAGTTCATGGTTAAACATCCCGAGTCCTTGAGCCGGGCGCACATGGAACTATACGCTGCTGCCGCCATCTTGAATCTGGGCCAGACGGAAAAGGGAGTGCAGCTTCTGGAGGGAATTTTCGCGAGCGAGACCTACGAAGATGTCAAGGCTGAGGCGGCCTACCATCTCGCGCTCCGTTACATGAACACAGAGCCCAAGGACTACAAGAAAGCCCAGGAATATCTCATCAAGAGCGTCGGGATTTATCCAACCGAACTATCGTGCCTTACCGCCGGCAAGAGCAGTATATATGTGAAGGATCTCGATAAGGCCAAGTTCTACATCGAACGGGCAGCACGTGATTTTCCGACCGGGAACCGCGAAATCGTGGAAGAAGCAAAGAAACTCCTGCAGGAGGTACTGAAAGATTTGGTAAAGCAGGATGAGAAGTGACAAGGTTTTGGTCGCAAAAAACCTATGAGTCTTGAGTCTTGAATCCTGAACTCTGAAGGAAGACCTCGGACCTTAGACCTTAGAAGGAAGGTTGATGACTCCCCACGGAGCGTGGAGACTACGATTGCAAACCTATGAATCCTGAATCCTGAATCCCCAATTGACTAAATCTATGCCTACCCCCCTCGTAAACACATTCTCCCTTTGCGCACGAAATCCCGAAAACGGTGACCTCGGAGTGGTGGTCGCTTCCAAGTATCTTGCGGTTGGCGCGGTCGTTCCTTTTGCCCAGGCTGGAGTGGGGGTGGTGGCGACACAGAGTTCGGTAAATGTCAGCTATGGGCCGGATGGACTACGCCTGATGGGCAAAGGCAACTGTCCTGAGATGGCTGTAAAGGAGCTTACGGGGAAGGATGAGAATCGTGAGACACGGCAGGTCGGGATGGTGGATGCCCGCGGCGAATCGTTCTCATTCACCGGTAAGGAGGCTCACGACTGGAAAGGCCACATCAATGAAGAAAACATCGCCTGCCAGGGCAATCTACTCGCAGGCGCGATGGTGCTTGCAGACATGGTGAAGGCATTCAAGGCAGCCAAAGGGGATCTGTCCGACCAACTGATGGCAGCACTCATTGCCGGGGACGGGGCGGGCGGAGACAAACGCGGTCGGCAATCGGCTGCGATCCTTGTTGTCAGAGAACGTGGCGGGCCTGGCAGATTGAATGATCGCTATCTTGATTTACGTGTAGATGAACACAAGGAAGCACCGGCCGAATTGATGCGGATCTTCACTTTCTGGAAGGAAAACTGGAAGCGGCGCTGAAGTGCGGTGCTGGCCAAAATTGCTTAACTGTCGGCCCTGACTTTCTACGCATCCAACTCGCAGCCTGACAAAAACTGACTTTCAAAAGGGAGACGAAAATTGAGTACCCTCGTGGTCGCACTACTCAGTTTCTTTGGATTCATTGCCGCTTACCACACCTATGGGAAGTGGCTGGCCCGCCGAGTTTTCGGACTCGACAAAAATGCTTTGGTCCCCAGCCGGGAGCTCCGGGACGATGTGGACTACATTCCGACCAAGAAGCAAGTGATCTTCGGGCATCACTTTACAAGTATTGCCGGGACTGGGCCGATTGTCGGGCCGGCTATTGCCGTCTTCTGGGGATGGCTGCCCGCCCTGCTATGGGTGGTCTTCGGCTCGATCTTCATTGGTGCGGTTCATGACTTCGGCGCTCTTGTGGTCTCGCTCCGCAACCGCGGCCAGACGTTGGGCGAAGTAGCGGGCCGAATGATTAATAAACGGGCGAAGATTTTGTTCCTGTTGATTCTGTTCTTTGCACTCACGATTGTGCTCGCCATCTTCGGGCTTGTCATTGCCATCATCTTTGCGAACTATCCTGAGACGGTGCTGTCAGTCTGGATTGAGATTCCACTGGCGGTGGCTATCGGTTTTTGGGTTTACAAGAAGGGCGGCGGATTGCTCTTCCCCTCTTTGGCTGCTCTGGCCATTATGTACGGCTGCATCTATATCGGCGCCTACCATTTTCAGATCGATATCAGCGTGTGGTTTGGAATACCGCTGGTAGGCAAAACGTTACTTAATGCAGTTGTCGTCTGGTCGATGGTTCTTTTTGTCTATTGTTTTATAGCCTCCGTCCTGCCGGTGTGGACGCTGCTGCAACCTCGCGATTACATCAACAGTCATGAGCTCATCCTGGCGCTTGGCCTGCTTGTTCTTGGCCTGGTGGTTGCCGGCGTGACGGGCAAAGCCGATTTGGCAACCTCTGCTCCGGCCATCAATCAGGAAGCGCCGGCGGATGCACCGCCCATATGGCCGTTCCTGTTTATTACGATCGCCTGCGGAGCTTGCAGCGGGTTTCACTGCCTGGTCAGCTCCGGCACCAGCAGCAAACAGGTCGCGTCCGAGGTCGACGCTCAATATGTGGCCTACGGCGCAATGCTCCTGGAAGGAGCGTTGGCCGTGATCGTTATCATCGCCTGCTGTGCCGGAGTTGGGATGGGCAAGTTCAGCCGTGACAAACTGGATGGAGGAGGGTATGCCTACCAGCCCAAGACGGTGGATGGAAAACAGCTCACCGGCAGAGCGGCCTGGTTGTCACTTTATGCCAATCCGATGACGGTGATGAAGGATGGCAAGGAGGTCACCGTTGGCGGGTGGAACAGCTTCAAACTGACTGACCAGATCGGCGGCTTTATTGAGGGCGGCGCCAACTTCATTTCGGTGCTTGGAATCCCTTTGAAGCTCAGCATCGGAATTGTTGCCGTACTGGTGGCAAGTTTCGCAGCGACGACGCTGGACACCGCTACCCGGCTGCAACGATATGTCATCCAGGAACTGGCGATTCAATTCAATTTCAAACCTCTGGAGAATAAGTATGCCGCGACGGGGCTAGCCATTCTTCTGGGTGGCGCGGTGGCCTTGACGCCCGGTGCGCTCGGCCCCGGCAGCGGAGGGCTTATCTTGTGGCCGCTGTTCGGAGCGACGAATCAGCTTCTTGCCGGGCTGGCGTTCCTGGTCATCTGTTTTTACCTCATCCGCCGCAACCTGCCGGTATGGTTTGCCGCAATACCCATGTTCATCATGCTCATCATGCCCGCCTGGGCCATGCTCTATAACATGAAATCCTGGATGAGCCCGAAGCCGAATTTCCTCCTCCTCGCATTCGGCCTCGTGATTATGTCACTGCAGGTCTGGATAGTTGTAGAAGGCCTGTTGACTCTGAAGACTGCACGTGGAAATTATCCGGAACTCGAACCGTTGCCGGCACTAGCTGGCGGCGGCACGGTAGAGGAAGGTTGACGTTCGTGCTGAGGCTTGGATCAGACATAAGTAAGGCGTGCCGGCCTGGATGTAAGTAGATCTAGCGAAGCTTCGCCTCAAACCGTCGAGCGGCCCCTCGTAGCGCTGCCCTCCAGGGCGGCGGTTTATTCGAGCCGAAGGCTCGCAGGAGAAACCACTCCGGCCTGGAGGCCAGAGCTACGATAGGTCGTCGCCCTGAAAACTTGACACAACCGTTAAGTTTTGAGCAGTTGTAGACGCCTAGATATTTTGTGGTTGGATTCTGTGATCTTTTCCGATGATGCCACTGGCACGCCCAGCGGAGATTCACGCTCTTCGCAGGAACGTGAGCCTCCACCGGGGAAGCCGGTGTCATCATGGATTCGGCGCCCCAGGCGTCTCGATCAGAACCAGAAACTTCACTCAATTTACCACTTTGTGAATCTTCGCATTCTTGGAATGTTCCAGTCAGATCCGAATCAAGGGTGCTGAGGTTAAAGGGGACGTAATGGAAATTAAGGTAAAACTCCTGACGATCACCGGGAAGAAGGGGCAGTGCAGTCCGTTTGATGTGGTCATCGTAGACAGTCCTGATTCGGTGACGAGTTTCAAATTTATCGATGTGGATTCGGGCGAGTTGCTCGAAAACGCGAACGCGTATTAGCTTCCCGCCCATGAACGAAGACCTGAGAAAGACACTTCTGGCCGATGTTAAGAGAGTTGTCGTCAAAGTCGGTACCGCGGTATTAACCGATGCACGGGGCGGGATTGATAAGCGGCTGATCCACTCACTTTGCGAACAAATTCACGAGCTGCGCTGCCGCGGCTATACGGTAGTCCTTGTCAGTTCGGGCGCGGTGGGAGCCGGCCTCAGCCTTCTCAATCTCAAAGAGCGGCCAACTGCTGTGCCTAAGCTCCAGGCAGCCGCCGCTGTCGGGCAGGCCAAGTTGATCTCTCTTTATGATGACAGCTTCGAAACCCATGGTTACCACGCGGCGCAGATGCTGATGACTCGTGATGACTTCGAAGATCGGGCCCGTTACGTAAATGCCCGGAATACGCTCTGGGCGCTGCTTGACCTGGGCACAGTGCCCGTCATTAACGAGAACGACACCCTGGCAACCGAGGAGCTCCGATTCGGCGATAACGACATCCTCTCAGTGCTTGTTGCGCACCTGCTGCACGCAGATCTGCTGATTATCCTCTCAAACGTTGACGGCCTGTTGCAGCCCTCGGGCCGCAACAAACCTGCGGAGGTCTTGGGTCTGGTCGAAGGTATGGATGAAAGCATTTTCGACCTGGTTCAGCACAAACATTCGCGTCTTGGTTCCGGCGGCATGGGACGAAAGCTCGAGGCCGTCAAGAAGGCCCTCGACGCGGGTGAACCGGCCATTATCGCCAATGGCAGAAAGCGAAACGTGCTTCCCAGAATCATTGAGGGTCAAGACATCGGCACCCTCTTCGTTCCCTCTGCCCCGAAGATGCAGAGTTGGAAACGATGGATCAGCTTTGCCGCTCGCCCCCGTGGCCACATTCACGTGGACGAAGGAGCCCTCAACGCACTCAGGCAGAATGGAAAGAGTCTTCTTGCATCAGGCATCACCTCTGTGCAGGGAGATTTCAGGAAGGGGGACGTGGTGACCATCGATCTGCAAGGCGGAGCGAGCTTCGCCCGCGGTCTTACGAATTATTCGTCGGATATCCTGAACGTAATCAAGGGCCTCCACACCAACCAGGTGAAAAAGAAACTCGGCGAAAACGCTTTCAGCGAGGTCATCCACCGCAACAATATGGTGCTGTTGAGTTAGACACGGATTCACCTTCTCAGGAACGGGCATGAATAATCAACTCCGTGCAGGCGCCGCTGAAATTGATATCACGCCACAGGTCGGCGTGGCACTCGCGGGCTCGCTTACCCGGCGTGAATCCACTGGGATACTCGACCCTCTCCATGCGCGTGCGGTGATACTTGAAAGCGGCGGCACTCGGGTCGCGTTCGTGTTGCTCGACATCATCATGCTGAGCAACGAAGACGCTGCGACCGCCAGAAAGCTGTTCGGCGAAGCAGCCGGTATGCCTCCGGAGCATGTGTGTCTCTCTTGCACGCACACGCACTCAGGGCCATCTACGCTGGAGATGTTCGAATCGCCTCGCGAGAGTGCATACATCGAAGCGACGCTGATTCCGCGCATCGGCGAAGTCGCGGCCAGGGCAGTTGAACGCATGCATCCGGCGAAAGTCGCGTGGGCGAATGGCTGGGAGCCTCGGGCAGCTTTTAATCGACGTTTTCACATGAAGGACGGCTCGGTCAAGATGAATCCCGGGTGTGCGAATCCGGACATCATTCGGGTCGCCGGCCCTACTGATCCTCAGATTCCGATGCTGATGATTACATCGGTAGGCGGAGAGCCGATCGCAGTGGTCGTCAATTTTTCCTTGCATTACATCGGTGGTTTCCCGGGCGGCCTCATTTCCGCCGATTACTTTGGAGCATTCGCCAATCAGATGAAAGAAATCAAGGGAGATGATTTCGTCGCGCTCCTTACTCACGGCGCTTCGGGGGACATCAACAATATCGACGTCAGCCGGCGTCCTCCGCCGCGCAAGCCCGGCGAGCAGTTGCAGCGTGTGGCCCGCTGGATAACCGAGCAGGTGTGCACGGAATGGGAGAATGCAGATTTCGTGGGGAGCGTCCCCATCGCTACGAACCAGGCGGTCTACAACCAGCGCGTCCGCAAGACTGTTGGCGATGAGACTGATGAGGCACAAGCGCAGTGGGGAAACGAAAGTCTTCCGATAGTCGATCGCCTCTACGGTCGAGAGCGGATCGAGCTCTTAAATTGGCCTGACACAATCCCGATGGTTATCCAGACCCTCCGCATCGGAGACTTCGGCGCGGCCACCATGACTGGAGAGATTTTCTGCCGCTTTGGTCTCGACCTGAAATACGCCTCGCCATTCTCAGTTACGGCTCTTATCGAATTGGCCAATGGTTACGGAGGTTACGTTCCCACGAGGGTCGACTACGAACTGGGCGGTTATGAGACCTGGCTGGCCCGTTCCGCCTGGGCCGCGGCCGGCACTGGTGAAGAGATGGTGGCCATTGCATCCACCGGCCTGCGCTTATTGGCCGGAGAATGAACGGCCTGCAATCTCGATCTCATGCAGAGTGAACGGATAAAGGGTCGTGACATATACCTTCCCATTCGTGCCTGCGCAGATTCCCATGATGGTGTAGCGCGGAATCATTGTGCCATCTTCAGAGTTCATGACGCCGTGATGCCACTTCAGCGGCTTGCCGTCTTCGGAAGTGAATGTTGTGTAAGTCGGATTTCTGATGGCGATGACTCCGTGATCCTTTGGGGACTCCTCGCCTTTCCTGTAACTCACCACATGCAGCACTTGCTTAGACGCAACACCCATCCAAACCGTATCGTCCGGGCCGACACACATGGCGCGGCAGTCTGTCTGTTCTGCGTCCGGGATCAGCTTTCCGAGACTGCGTCCTGGCAGGGAGTCCCCCTCTGCAGTCAGGTCGTAACTGAATAACTGGTTGCCGCTCATTGCGACTGCGTAGAGGGTCTTTCGGTCTCTGGAAGTGTCCCAGTTGATCGGGTGACTATTGGGATCGGCGAGCAGCGATTCCGGTGCGGGAGGGTTGCCGTCGATGGTCTGCTTCAGCTTTTCGATCTTCTCTGTTTCGGGATCGTAGCGAACGATGCCGCCGCCGAGATCCGGATGATAGGCTCTGTCCTGGTAATCGAGCACAATGAAGGCATACATGTGCTTCAAATTCCCGAAATCACGATACGTGCCTTTATCAAGGTCAAGCATCATAAAGTGAGAGTCATCCATCGGCCGTGCGTCGGACGAAGTCGAGATGTAGGCGACTCCGCGCGATTCATCGGGAGTGACACTGATGATCCCTTCGTGTTTTATTGGGACGGGATAGACGCGGGTCTTGCCGGTCTGCGGATCGAAGACCATCGGGTAGCCGCCCAGGTAGTCCTCACGGCCCTCGCCTTTCTGGGGGTATCCCTGTTTAGTGCCGAAATAAATCCGGCCGCTTTTTCCGACATTGTTCCGGGTATGAATCTTCGCCTGTGCCGCAAAGCCGGTGACCTTTGTTCCGATTTCTTTGTGCGCATCGACCACCACTTGCATCTGTTTCGTTGCGGTATCAAACTCGACAAGGAACGCGTTTTCGCCGTATTTGGCGGTGCCGATATAGAGACGTTTATTGTGGCCTTCGATGATCGAGAAGTAACCGCTTTCATCACTGGTAGTGTGCTTCGGGATCTGGTGGGCCGTCGACCAAAGCCAGGCGGCAGTTTCGGCGTGGAGGCCGAGGATTAAGAAGCTAAGAAAATGGAGCATGAATTATCCTTGGTTATCTGACGATCTCGCTCACTGTTGCCGTAGAACGAACAACGAACATCACAGAAACTATTTGTTGAGTATTAATTCAAAGTCCTTGAAGCTTGCAGGCGATGATTTTCCGAGGCCCTGGGCGCCGCTGATGTTCAGTTTGCCGCTGCTGAAAGTGTTGTCAGTAGCGAACAGGAGAGACTGGTTATCCAGCGAGAGGCTGATCTCTCCGCCATTTGCCACGGCCTTGAAGCTCTGCCAGCTACCGGGCACGAGATAGACTTTTTCTTTTTTGCTCAATTGTACTTCCTGAATGATATCCGCCTCGGCCTCCTGAGTTTCGATGACTTTGGTCAAGCTGATGGCTTCCTGGGCGGGATCGAAATGAATGAAATATCCGAACGGGCCTTTTGTGCGCAGGCCGAGTTTCCAGCCGGTGTTCACGTTATCCGGCTGTTGGAATCGGCCGGAGAGTGTGAAATCACTGAAGGCAACGGGGCAGGTGAGTGGGATTTCGTCCGGGCCGCCGGAGAAATTGACTGCGCTGTCACTGGCCTGCCAGAAAGTACTGGGCGGCCACCAGGCTGACAGGGAGTTCTTTGGAAAGAGAGATGCCTTCTTTGAACGGCGCAGTTCGCTGGCGATAGTCTTTTCAGCCTTTGTATGTTGCTTCTGAATGACGACGGCTGCGTCTTCCAACCCGGCCGCGAGCTTGCCCTTGATGGTAATTTTCCGAAAGACGGTATCCGATTCCTCGCTGAACAGCGCAATGCGTTTGCCGTTGCCCGATGGAAAATCGGAATAACGCATGAACTCCTGTTCGTCGACGTGCCAGCGAAGCGTGCGGTCTTCGATGCGGACGACGCTCGAGAGCGGCTGCTGCGGGCGAAATTGAAGCTCAAGGCTCCTCTGGAGGCTCTTGCCCGGCGCGATCATGTTGCTGAATTTGGCTCCGCGAGAATAGAGCCGACCGATGACGCCGTTCTTCAATGTCTTCGGGTCGTCCGCAGCCTGGGGAAAGTCAGTGAGTTCGATGCCCCAGCCGAGGTTGGCATGTCCTTCCCCGTAGTGGCGTTCGGCGAAAGCCTCAAAGGACAATTCCAAGATCGAATCGAACTCGGCCCGATGAAGAACCCAGTTGGTGCGCGGCAGCCGGATACCTTCCCGGGCAATCGCGCTGCCGTTCGAAAAACTCCAGTCCTTAAACTGCTCAGGAGCTTGAAAATCATAGACGACCTGAACGACGCCATCGGGGAGATTTGAGATCGCGCCATGCAGCAAGGGCTCCCGGCCCTCTCGCTGTGCAAATTCTCGGATGGCATTGATCCGTTCCGACTGCAGTTGCACCAAAGCGGTTTCGGACCACTTCTGCTGGAGCAGATCGAGTGCGGTGAGGGCTTTATTCCATTGCTCGCGGTCGCTTTCTTTCTGCGCATCCAGAAGGAGCTGTTCGGCCGTTTTTTCGTCCTGCAGCTCTTTCAAGGTCTTGTAAACCGAACGGAACTCGCTGAGGTTGATTCCCACCTGGCCGGCGGCATCCATTGCTTTTTCCGCCTCTTCCAACCTGGATTTGTAGAGCCAGAAGATAGAAGCATCACGGTGATAATCAGGCAAGCTCTTGTCGGCGTCCTTTGTGGCCAACTGCCAGAGAACAGCAGGCTCGAGTTCATGCAAGGGTTTTCGAAATCGATCATTATCAAGAACGAATTGCGTGTCCTGGTAACCGGTCACGGTAAGTTCGGGCCCGTGATGCTTTAGTTTTGTGCCGACGAGTGAAGGGGCATTCTTGTGTATGCTTTTCCACATTCGGGCGAGATCTCTGATGTGCTGCTGGGCATTGCGAAGGTCTCGCTCCAGCCCCGGATCGCCTGTGCGCGATAGCTCGGAGGCGACAGTGGCTTCGGCTGGATCGAATTCCTGCAGTCCAACGAGTTTGAGGACCTTTTCCAGTGTCTGGGTGCGCATCATCTTTGTCTTGAACGCGGCGAGTTTCTGCTGTTCTGCATCGAACTTGTTGATGTTGCTCTCGAGCCTTCGGCTGGCTTCTGTGAGCTCTTCCAGGCCAAGCGATGTCAGCTCATTGAAGAACAGTCGGGCGTCCTTGATCTGGTCTTCATTTACAGCATCAGGGAAGCCCTGCGCGCGGGACATGGCCAACCTGATCACCTTTTGACGGCTCTCTTTCTGAGCCTGGTTTGCCCGTTGGGATACGGAAGCGCTAAGCCCCATTTGGAGGAGGTCGTCAAATGCTTTGAGGGCATCCTTGAGTTTGCCTTGGGAAATCCACAGCGTGGCCTGCTCCACAGCTTGGGCCAGCTTCGCTTCCTGCGCCTGCTGAGTATTTTCAGGTCCGGCAAGCGTTGCTGCATGGGCCTTGGCCGCGGCCAGGGAATCTGAAATAGACTTTTCCAGGTCAGTGCCACGGCTGTTTGGGAGGAGTTTCTGCCAGCGTGAGATGATCTCCTCCTGCATTTCAAGGCTGCCTTTATGCTGGGTTTCGAATTCCCTGATGAGTCGAACTTGCTCACGGAGCTTGTCCTGCAGATCTTCCCCCTGCTGGACGCTCCTCTTCGGCGGAGAGTCATTTTTAGGCGTCTGTTGGGGAGGTATGGGTGCCTTTGATTTCTGCATGACGATGAGAGCTGCCAGTGCAAAAATCAGCAGGCCGATAATGGCGGACACCGGAGCGACGATCGATTTCTTCCTGTCGCGGCGTGATTTTCTGGTGCGAATACCCGACCTCTGCTGAGGAGGGAACTGAGCAGGTTCGGTGGCCTGAGGTGGGCTGGGAGGGACGGGTACTTTGACGGTTGTCTTCTTGTTGTCGATGTTCCCGAGCTTGGGATCTTCGCCACGAGCCACCTGTTCGAGATCCTGGGTGAGAGCCCCGGGAGTTGGATACCGATCTTCCGGCTCTTTGGCCATCATTCTGGCAATGACTTTGCAGATGCCTGTGGAAACCTCTGGCCTGATTTCCTGTGGAGACGGGACCTGTTCCATCAGATGTTTGGTGATGACCACCGCCGCTGATTTTCCAACAAATGGTGGCTGGCCGGTTAGCATGTGATACAGGGCTGCGCCCAGAGAATAGATATCGCTTCGGATGTCGATTTCTTTATCGCCCCGCGCCTGCTCGGGGGACATATAGTGAGGAGTGCCGAGCGCGATTCCGGTCTGGGTGACCCGGCTGTCGAGCATCTCTTTGGCCAGACCAAGGTCGGTAAGTTTCACCTTGCCCTCACGATTAATCATGATGTTCTCGGGCTTGATATCCCGATGAACGATGCTGTTTTCAGACGCGTGTTGAAGGGCCCGGGTAACCCGAATCGAGATCGCTATTGCCTGGGATTCAGGAATGCTGCCCATGCGGTTGATGATGGCCTGAACCGATTCGCCATCGATAAATTCCATCGCGTAATAATAGAGACCGTCGTCCGATTTGTTTGCGCTGAGGCCGCGCATAATGTTGGGGTGGTTGAGCTTGGAAGCATTATTTGCCTCCCTGACAAATCGCTGGATGTATTCGGGGTCTTCATAGAGCCGGCGCGGAAGGATCTTGAGCGCCACGATCTCGCCGGTCTCTGAATGTCTGGCCTTGACCACCACTCCCATACCACCCGCGCCAAGTTTCGAGATAGGTTCAAAAGGACCGATTCGGTTGGCCGGCTTCTTTTCTGTAGCGGGGTCGCTACCTACAACCCGCTCCAGAATGTCTACCTGTGATTCAGAGAGGTAGTTCTGCTCCCTGGCGAATACGGCTAGAGTTTTCCCCTTTTCCGCCAATCCTGATGCCGAAAATGCGTCAAAGAGTTCTTTGGCCTTAATTTCCTTCAGATAATTTGCCTTGATTGCTGCAGCAAGGAATCTGACATCGTACCGGGTGGCCATGAATGGTGATGGATTCGGGCGGGCAAAGGCTCGGGAAGCATTCCGAACCACGCCAAGGGGGGAGGGAAATATTGAAACTCAATGATTTAGGTAGGGAAGCAGAATTTTAGCACCGCAAAGATCAGCCGCAACGCCCTCATTTTAGGGGAACGTTTACGATCATATTCAGAGGTTTGGATTCCATTTTTCACATTCAAGGATCTACCTTTTGCATCAGATTTGTATCTGCGAGTGATCTCTTTAAGAGTGCCGACGAATATGCGCTTTCACTTTCGAGGACGTTTCCTCAACCATGGAGGCTGCAAATGAGAAAGCGCGCCCAATCGCCGCACTCCGAAATTCGGGTAGTGGCGAACTCTAACTAAAGTCTCATTCAATGACCTCAATCTGGAAAACCGTTGCAATTTACCCTCTACAACCTGGTTGGGGCGTGTTTGATCGGGCTATTGACCGGATTATAATCGCCCTCCTTCAGGGGGTCGTTTAACCACCAATCAGAAATGCATGCCGCAGTAGCTTAGCGGTTGTGCTTGGCGAAAGGTTGCCCGCATGCCACGTCTGGTCGTCGAAAAAGGTGCTGACGAAGGAAACGAGTTCGAACTCACCGGCATAAAGATGGCCATTGGGCGGCGTTCGGAAAATGACATCCCCATCCGTGATCTCGGGGCATCAAGGATTCACGCAGAGATCATCAAAAGGGGGAAGGAGTATGTAGTCAGGGATAACAAGAGTAAAAATGGCACTCTGTTGAACGGCAATCCGGTGGATGAGGAGCGGCTCGAAGCCGGCGACCGAATCACAATTGGCGGCACTGTTCTGGCCTATTACCTGGATGAGGTTAAAAGCCGCTGGGTCGGGAAGAAGCTGGGTGGATACGAGATCGTAAATTTCCTCGGCAAAGGTGGCATGGGTGCTGTCTACAAAGGCCGCCAGATATCCATGGAGCGATTCGTTGCGCTGAAAATCCTCAACGAGAAACTGGTTAACGATAAAGATTTCATTGAACGCTTTCTGCAGGAAGCAAAATCCGCCGGCCGCCTGAATCATCCGAACATCATTCAGGTCATCGATATTGATATGAGTGACGGCACTTATTTCTTCTCAATGGAATATGTGGACGGCCCGACTGTCGGCCGGATTTTGAAGGACAAAGGCAAGCTCCAGGTCGACGAAAGCCTGGAGATTGCGGCTTCGACCGCGGAAGCACTGCACTTCGCGCACAAGAATTCGCTTGTCCATCGCGATATCAAACCGGACAACATCATGATCAACAGCGAAGGGCAGGTGAAGCTTGCAGACCTTGGCCTCGCTCGCAATCCAGATGACGATATGGTTGACCTCGTTGACGGCAAGAAAATCGTCTGGGGCACGCCCAGTTACATGTCCCCCGAGCAGGCCATGGGCCACAAGATCGATGGCCGCAGCGATCTGTATTCACTCGGCGCTACCTGGTACCAGATGTTGACCGGTAGTGCGCCATTCAAAGGCAAGACCGGCCCGGAGATTATGCAGCAGCATATCAGCAGCCGTGTACCCGATATCCAGAAGCAGAACGATCAGGTACCCAGTGCAGTCATCACCATGATCGAGAAACTTCTGCGCAAGCGGGCAGAAGATCGTTTTCAAACCGGAGAAGAACTGTCGATAGCGGTGAACGAATACCGGCGTGAACTCAAAGCTGGCGATAATGGAGATAAATCGGGCAACATTTTTACGCGGCTGATGGGCGATTGGTGGAAAAAGGAGGAATGAGGATAGAACACCGGGCCTCCGGTCGGCTCATACTACCTGCCCTGCATCCCTCTTATGGCATCTGAAGAGAAACCGAATACCAGGCGAAACTTTATTTCAATCGCGGCGAGCATCATCCTGATGCGGTGCGGTTGGATTTTCAAGACGGAGTCTGTGGTGATGCCGGTGATCATTGATGCCCTGGGCGGCAGTGCGGCGACGCGCGGTTGGCTTATGGTATTCAACAGGCTCGGACAGAGCGTTCCGCAATTTCTGTTTGCCCATAAAATCGCAGGACTCAGCAGGCTTAAGCCCTGGTTCATCTTCATCAGTCTGTCGCAGCTCCTTCCCTGGGCATCCCTTGCGATTCTGTTTCCGGCAAAGCAGTCACAGACAAAATCATTTCTTCTCGTCTTCTTTGTTTGTTATGTCAGCCACTGGCTTCTTCTTGGGACTGCGAGGATTTTCGAAGGCTCTTGCCAGGGAAAACTGATTCGGCCGGACCTGCGTGGCCGCCTGATGAGTGCGGCTTCTTTTATCGGCGGCGTCAGTTCAGTCTGCCTGGCCGCCTGGCTCATGGCGGATTGGATGGGCAGAGGGAGATTCGACCTGATTTTCTGGACTGTTTTCGGTTTTTTCGGGCTCTCCGCATTATCCCTGTTCGGGCTGAAGGAAGAGCAGGAGGATAGCGAGGAGGGTAAACCGGTACACTTCAAAGATACGATAAGTATCTTTCTCAAGGATGCAGAATTCAGGAAGCTTCTCGCTGCGGCTGTCCTGATGTCATTCATCTTTATGTTGTTTCCCCATTTCGTCATTTATGGCAAAGAACGATTGGGATTCCAGAAAACAGGATATGCAAACCTGGTCATCATTCAGAATTTGAGTATGGCAGCCATCGCGGTGGTCATTGGCCTGATCGCAGACAAGAAAGGGAATCGTCTGGCATTTCGTCTGGCTGCGCTTGGGCCAGTATCCGCGCCTTGTGTCGCTGTTATTCTTGGCTACCAGGGGGAGACCGGCCGCCTCATGTTCCCCTGCGTGTTTGCCCTGATTGGCGCCTGCCCGGTCATGCAGCGTGTGTTAGTGAATTATGCTCTCGAAATGTCACCCAACGAATCGCAGCCTCAATACCTGGCGACGCTGCAACTCATTGTCATCCTGCCGATGATACTGTCCCCCCTTGCAGGTATGGCCATAGGGCATTTTGGATTTGAGCCGGTATTTATCTTTTGTGACCTTTGTATCGCCCTTGGCTGGTTGATAACGTTCAGAATCAGAGAGCCGAGGAAGTTGTAATGGCCGAAAATAATCAAGACAAAGGCCCAGCCTCCGCGCTCAGGGTACGGTTTCGTGTCATCATCATTGGTGTCTTCGGATTCATAGCCCTTTCGCTTTTCACAGAACTGTTTCTGCGTCTGTTTTTCGCTGATCAGCTCAATCAGATTATTCGGGTAGATGAAAGAAATCTTGCTTATCGGCACGACCCGGATCTCGGCTGGTTTCCAATTGAAGATGGTGAATTGGAGTTTACCGCAAGCCGAACATTCCATATTCGGCACAACAGCCTCGGATTCAGAGATGGTGAGTTTGGCCCGAAACGAAAGCCCCGTATTGCATTTATCGGGGACTCTTTCGTCTGGGGTTTTGATGTTAATAAAGAAGAAAGGTTCACGGAAATCATTCAAAGTAAAATACCTGAATGGCAGGTGCTGAATCTGGGTGTAAGCGGATATGGGACCGACCAGGAATTCCTGCTCTTGCAGAAATTCCATGATCAATTGAGTCCAGATATAGTTTTTCTGATCTTTAATCTAAGCCTGGACAATGACACGGGAGATAATCGCTCCAATTCCCGTTACGGCGGATATTTCAAACCCTACTTTGTGGAAGAATCAGGTGAGCTACAGGTAAAAGGCAGACCAGTTCCAGATTCACCCAATTACTACATCCTCGGCCCGGACAGCCTGGAAGCCAAGGTTTTTCTCTTGAGAGCTATCCTGAAATTGGAGTTCTGGTGGTCGAGCCCAGCCGAGATTTCAATTCCTGATCCGACGCTGAAACTATTTGTAGCAATACGTGATTACGTGCACAGGAAAGGTGGGAAGTTTGCCATTGGGTTTGAAGCTATGAACGACTCTTTACGCCAGGGGTGTACAGAGGAAGGCTTCACTCACGTTGATCTTTCAAACGAAGACCGATATCCAGAATTTGGAAAACACTGGACGCCCCAGGGGCACCTGTTCGTGGCGGAAAAGATACTGGGGCTGATGAAACACTCTGGTTGGGTGGGGGAAGAGTAAGGAATGCCGCTGAATCAGAAATACTTCAGAGGCAGGAATGATGGAAATACGCTGAGAGACTAATCCTGCGCGGGCAGGGCCGAGAATCGCTCACCGAAAATGAGCAGCAGAAACTGATCGACGCGCTTCGCCAGATCAAGTGGTCGGAGTTTGGCAATGCATCCAAGAGCAAATCGTTCGGCAAGCATTTCGGCTGGGGCACCCGCTACGACACTCAGAGCGGAGCTCGCACGAAATATTGCAAGACCGTCCACGGCTGCGGCCTGCAGTTCCTCACCGATCTCAAATACGGGCCGTGTGGTCGTTCGCCGTGTTTCCGGCCGGCCGGAGTTTCCAGCCCCATGTCGCTGGTTACCCCATCGACTTTCAGAGACCTAAGGACTTTGATCGAAATTAAGTTTCCAACTTCGGCCGAATGATATCCCTTTTAACTGTCCCGGAGCAGAACTCTGGACATCGACT
>JAQBXN010000224.1 GCA_027625095.1 Planctomycetota bacterium
CCCCGCCGCAGGCGGGGTGGCATTCAAGTTTTACGAAAACATCTCAATCTGATACACAATATCACTTGGAAACATCATCACCACTCACCCCGCCTGCGGCGGGGCAAGCTTCTCACTAACCCCTAGCCCCTAGCCCCTTCCCCATGAGCCAAGACTGGGATATCAAGCGCCGACACGAGATTTGCTGCGGCTGTGAAAGCAGTTTCACTGCTGCGCAGAGTTGCCGCACTGCGTTGACGTGGGGCGACGAAGGCTACCAGCGGATTGATTATTGCGAGGGATGTTGGGCCGAAAAGGGGGCACCGCAGGACACGGTCAGCGCATGGCAGGGCGAGTATGTTTTGCCTCCTGCGCCGGGCAGGAAGACCTTTACGATCGAAGATATTGAACAGCTCATGCGAGACCTGGCCGAGGGTGATGGCGACCCGCCGCTCGATGTCTTGTACCTGCTTTCCGTGATGCTCGAGCGCAAGCGCATCCTGGTCGAGCGCGACGTACAGACGCGCGACGACGGTGTCACGATCCGGGTTTACGAGCACCGCAAGACCGGCGAAAGTTTCATCGTGCGCGACCCGGAGCTCAAGCTCGACGAGCTTGACCAGGTCCGCGAGCGCGTCATGCAGATGCTGGCGCTGCCCGAGCCGGAGCCGGAACCGGAGCCCGAGCCGCGCGCCGATCCGGAAGAACCGAAAACCGCCAGCAAGGCGCTCGGCAAGCTCATGAGAAAGGGCGGCTTCGCCACCGACGAGGATGAACCCCTTCGACAAGCTCAGGACAAGGCCGCCGACGCCGCGCAAGACGCTTGACGTCCGTAGCTCCTCCCGCTATTTTTCCCGACTGTTCATGTTCAGCACAGGGGTGCTACCAACTGCCCCTGAAACCTGACACCCGACACCTGAACCCTTCAACGGCGAGGTAGCTCAGTTGGTAGAGCAGCGGACTGAAAATCCGCGTGTCGACAGTTCGATTCTGTCTCTCGCCACCACCTTAACCCATTCCCGATCGTCCACTTACGACGATCGGGAATTTCCCTCGAAATCGCTCCGGTAGACTTTCCGGTAGACTCCGGCGCAGAATCGGCGAAAATCCATCGCCGGTAGGAAACGTCCTGCATGCTCGATGACGGCCTGATTACTCATGGTCAGCGTCGTTCTGCGGACAGTCAGACCCGTCAATGAGTGGACACTTCAGAGCCCGCTGTCATCTCGGTGAGTTCGGCCTACTCCGAGGTGAGAATCCACCGGATACCGCCATCACGGACAATGACCAACCGATTGGTGAAGTCTCGTTCGCTGCATGTGGCCAGGAAGGGGCCCAGAAGCTCCAGCACATTTGCCGTGGTTGCCGGATTGACTTTGAGCCTTACGACACCGGGGTGTTCCGAGAGCGGCAAGACGGCCCAGTCCCCGAAGTGCTCATCGAGAGTCAGGAGAATGCGGTCCTGTCAAATGCTCTCGGCGAGGACCTCGTCGTCATCGGAGCGAGACATGCCGACCTCGGAAAGTCTGACCACATCGTGGCCGTCGGATGATAATCGGTGAGCGACTTCGGCATCGAGCATCTGGTCCAGCAGAAGCCGTAATGGCTTCACGCCAGCTCCAGCTCGGTGCGTTCGATGAGATCATGGCAATGTTGGATGGCCGCCACCACCTGTTCGCGGCTGAGCTCGGGGAACTTTGCACGGATGTCGTCCACGGCACAACCGTCGGCGAGATGATCCACGATGACGCTGACAGGGACGCGGGTCCCCGCGATGATCGGCTTGCCGTTGCAGACCCTGGGATTGATCTCGATGAGCTGATTCATACACATAGTGTATTCGGGAAGCCCGGCGGCATCAAGCCTTGCCGTCGAGTCATGCTTGCGCGCCGATTTTTCATGGGCGCACCTCAGATACCGGGAAGGCCGTATAGAAAGTGCACATCCGCGTGTCCACAGCAATGCCGTCCGGTAGACTTCCGGTAGACTGCGGCGCACGGATGTTGCATTTTGCTGCAGGATTGCCTTGTGCGGGGTAGGGGAAAGTACCTGTTTTTGCAGGGCTTTCCGTGTTTATGCACGATGCTGCAGGACCGCGTTGCCGGACTGAAAATCCGCGTGTCGACAGTTCGATTCTGTCTCTCGCCACCAGTCTTCGCCCTCACTCCGTTCGTGGCTACGCCTGGCACGCCATTTTTCCTAATAAAATCGCTCATTTCTCTCCCGACAGAAATCCCCGTGGCTCTCAGAGAGTCGAGCGGGAACGGGAGGGGCGAAACCGGCGAAAATTGATTGGATCAATTCTTTCTTCGTGTCGCATTGAAAGTTGATGGTTGGACCAGTATCGGGAGCAGTTCGATCAATCGGCTTCGAGGTGGTCGGCAAGCATTCGCTTCCAAGGCATCAGCGATTCTCCAATCGATTGGAACGTTTTTTGAATGCGGGGAAGCGTAGCTGATGCGAGGATTTCTTTATAGCTGGAAGACCCATAAGCGCCCGCCACTGGCGAACACGACGCTGAAACGTTCGGAGCTGTCCCTCCTGATAGCTCCCCGGGTATTCGCGACACATCCACTCAAAAACCGCTTTCGCCTCCAACTCAGGACTATCATCAAACATCGCCCGACAGACCTCCCAGTGTTCCCAAAACGGGTCTTCAGCCGCAATGCTTAGCCTTTTCGAGATCTTCATGCTCAAAGGCAGAGGCCATTCGGTTGATTTCGGACTTTGACAATCCGAGACTGCTTGCCTCCTCCTTCCAGCGGGCAACTACCTTCCCAACTTCGATTACAATCGACACGGCCAAGTCCGACTTAAGACGAAAGTATTCCGCCACCTCGAAAACAAGATCAAGGGATGCTCTCTGATCTGCCTCATTTATACAGCTCGACAAAACACGTGGCCTTATATCTGCCGGTGTCGGATTGATATCGTAAGCTGGGGAAAGAACCCAACCTGATGTGCCTTCATACAGAAACCCCTGATTCCTCATATGGTCATCTGTGTTTGATATCAGAACAGTGAATACCATTCGCCTCCACAATTCGGCAAGATCCGCCGAGGGCCTGGCTCCCTGCATGCTTATCGCATCGGCAATCTCAAGATAGCTTCGCACCTCCTGATCCTTGCCACCTATCGCACTCATTGCCGAGAGAAACGGAATGCGCATATCCCCTTCGCGATCGAAACGCTTCAGAATCAAGACAGATTTTCCAGCGATTTTCTCCAGTCTTCTTTCAGTAACAGAAATACCAGCTTTTTCTGCGAGGTTGAGAGCGACCGCCTCCCATGCAACCGTGTCATAATCATCGTCCTTTTGAGGAAACTTCGCAATCGCAAGGCTGCCATCAACATCGCGGACCGACGCTTTTGGTCTGGCTCCGCCCAGTGATGAACCAGGCGCAAGAAGCAGACGAAGATCCTCGTCAGTGGCATCATCAGCACCAACATGCTCAACTGCCGCCAGTAGTCTCGGCAATTCCACAAGCGGAGGAATCGGTGCTCCGCCATCTTCGGCTAAAAACGGGCCGCCCCTCTCTGTAGCGAAACGCAGAGCCCCTTGGCGCGTCTCGTCATGGACACGCAGAAGATAATCGATTTCCAGCAATGTGCCAGGCGTTGTGCCTGCAATTTCCGCTTCTCGTCTGGCTGCACGCCGCATAAGCATGCGTCCCCACCTGTCTGGCGCAGAATCGCCCAGCGAACCAAACAGCGCCTTACCACCATCGGTATGATATGCGCCCTCTCCAAGTAGAAGAGCTGGCTCCAAAGGAAATCTATCAGAATTCCCAAGCCACTCATCATCATACTCGAAGGTTGCAGCCTGACGCCCACCACGACTATGACTCCACAGACGCCCAACATAATGGGTGACGTTAAGCAGATCTACATAGACATGCACAGCATCGCTCATCGCTTATCCTTCGACGAATTAGACTTCGAAGTGGTGGCGATACGCTTTGGCAAAGATTCCTCTGTCAGCATCAACCCCAAGTCATCATGCCTGATATCCGCCAGATCAGAAAGACGGTCCAACATACCAAGCGAGAAGAGAATGGTAGCGTATGTCCCGAGTGATACACCCGGGTCTCCTTTCTCGGCTTTGACCAATGTAGCTCGGCAGATTGATGCCCGTTCCGCCATTACCGCCGTAGGAATACGCCTGCGCCGACGGGCATCATGAATATCATCGCCAATCTTCCTTAGGGCTCGCCGCACAGGGATCGGCAGCTTGTATTTGTTTTTGGCCTTTTTCATCCCATCTCCAGAGGCTTCTTGTCAAATCTTACGTATACAATAATAGTCGTATTGACTTGTAACGTATATTATTCTATACGTTATGCAATGCTTAATATCGGCACAGATGGTGGTTCCTGCGCTAGTTGCCCATATATGGAGCCGATGGAACTCACCGGAATTCGGCCTCTCGCCTCGTGCCTGGCAGAAACACCATCAACGCGCGGACCAGGCAGAGCCCCACCGGGCGCTACTCTCGAAATAAGAAACTTTATTCCCGGTATGAGCAAGACGCATGCTGGTGGCTCGGTTATGGAGCGGAAAATCTTCGCAATGGCTTTGTGTTCCTCCTGCCACAACTCATCGAACTTTTCGAACTGCTGAACGGGGAGAAGGCAGGGCCCAGTTGTCATTCTGCTTCGTCAGATATGTGGCGAGTGCTGAGCGATATGGTGCGATTCCACGCAAGTGAGAGCGGTCTGTCAGGTTTGGTGGAGAAGAGCCTGCTGACCGACGACGGAGCCGCCACGCATGTAGACTCCGAATGACTTGCCAGGCCTCACGTGAAGCGAAACCACGTCGCGATCGACCTCAGGCCGCTTCCGAGTTGAACACAGGCTTAATCTTCTCTAGGACCTTCTTCTCGCCCAAAGCGGCGTGATAGAGATCCCAGCGCTGCTGGAGGCCCAGCCAGAACCCAGCACTGGTGCCCAAGTATTTCGCAAGGCGGAGAGCGGTGCTGGGAGTCATGCCGCGACGCCGATTGACCAATTCGTTGATTCGCTGATAGGGAACACCGATGCCATCGGCAAGATGCCGCTGAGTGAGCCCCATGGGGGTAAGGAATTCTTTCAGGAGCATCTCACCCGCGTGGGTGGGCTCTCTATGTGTTGGAATACGAACCATGTCTGTCCTCCTCAGTGATAGTCTGTTATCTCAACTTGCTCCGGTCCCTTGTTGGTCCACACGAAGCAGACTCTGTATTGCTGATTGACTCGGACGCTGTGGTGTCCCTTTCGAGATCCCGACAGGGCCTCCAGTCGATTACCTGGTGGGACTCGCAGGTCTTCCAGCACTTCCGCAGAATCAAGTAAATCGAGTTTACGCGTCGCAGTGCCCCAAATCCCGCTGGGGCACACCTTCCGCGCAGCCTTCGTTGAACGTCCGTTGAATACGTCCTCAGTTCCGGCATCTCGGAAGGACTGAATCATCAAAGCATGATAGCCCGGCTATCATGCTTTGTGAAGCCTAAGCTTGCGACACACTTCCCGAAACCCACTTGCCCACGCGCCGCAAGGAGCAGAATGACACCCGGGGCCACGATTACAGTGACTACCGACCTCAGTTCCGCCCAAGAGTAGTGGTCCAGGTTTGGAGGTGGCGCCGCATCACGCTGCCGCCGAAAACCGCTGATCGGCAAGGCTCGCCAGCCAGAGCCGATGTCGGAGAAGTTTCCACCCCGTAGGGTCAAAGAACTCATCCGCGCATAAACGAGTCGGAATCACCTGAAGGCGAACTGTTGTCGAGGTGACGGGGACGTGCTTTTAGATCCGAAACTCGTCCGTGGGACCAGCGAGAGGCCGGGCGCTGCAGGTGTTTCACCGATCCAGGACAGACTCCGCCCATGTAAACTGGCGGGGAAGAGCGGGGGCTTGATCGGCTCTGTGCCCACAGCCCTGAGGATCTCGTCGAAAGACGCCGTGAACTTTGTGTCCCGGTCGTGAATCAGATATGGCACCCGCAACGCGATCGTGAGGAGAGCGATGTCGCTCATGATGCACTGTGAAATGAAGTAGTGCCGCAACGTGTGGCTCGTCATCAAGGGCAGCCCGGCTTTATTCCTGGCCTCGCAGAAGGACTTGCGAAAGCCCTGCGCCCTTCTGCCGTGGTGACCAGGGTGGATAAACACCCACTGATGTTCTAGGAGTCTGTCGGACTTAGCCGCCCTCCGATTATTGACGCTCAAGGGGTCCGCCAGCCTTCTAGCTACGATTTTCCCTCAGGAAGGGAAAACCGTGGGAAAAGAGCTTTCAGCGGATGGAGTGGAGCGATAAACGGCGTTGCATG